>SVRN01000004.1 GCA_015064805.1 Oscillospiraceae bacterium | reverse complement strand
TCCTCAAATGGATCATCGCCGGCATCCAATCGCTCATTTACACGTGGCCCGGCCGTAACGCGCCTTCTACGGTAAGCGAAACATCCAACGATTAAAACGAAAGAGGTATTATCATGAAAATCGCCGTTATTACCGGTGCGTCCTCGGGTATGGGACGCGAATTTGTCACCCAGCTTGATCAGAGCGAGCAGTTCGACGAGCTGTGGCTGATCGCCCGTCGCAAGGAACGCCTGGAGGAGCTTCAGGCATCCGTGAAAGCTAAGGTGCGCGCCATTCCTCTGGATCTTGGCAAGCGCGAGAGCATTGACGCATACAAGGCGCTGCTTGAAGAGCACAAGCCCGAGGTGGCGGTGCTGGTCAACGCGGCAGGCTTTGGCCATTTCCAGGCCTTTGCCGACGTATCACTGGATGCCCAGTGCGACATGGTCGACCTCAACGCCCGCGCGCTGATGTCCATGACCTACGTGACGTTGCCCTACATGAAGGAAGGCAGCCGCGTTTATCAGCTCGGCTCGCTGTCCTCCTTCCAACCCGTTCCCTGCATCAACGTCTACGCCGCGACCAAGGCGTTCGTGCTGTCCTTCTCGCGTGCGCTGAACGTCGAGTGGAAGTCGCGCGGCATCCGCGTCATGGCCGTTTGCCCCTACTGGGTCAAGACCGAGTTCTTCGATCGCGCCAAGACGGACGATACCATCTCCTATTACAACTATATGTACGAGGCCTCGGGCGTCGTTAAGCAGGCGATCCGCGACATGAAAAAGGGCAAGGACGTGTCCATCCACGGTAAGTACCCCAAGCTGCAGGTGGCACTCGTCAAGTTCCTGCCCCACAAGCTGATTATGAAGATCTGGTGTAACCAGCAGAAGATTAAGTGAGATAAAGAAGAACGCGCAGGGGAACTTCTTGAAAGAAGTTCCCCCACACCCCCTCAAGAACTTTAATAAAAAAAACAGGAGCGTAGCCGAAATGACTTCTCCTAACTCGGTCAGGGGAAGAACTGCGCTACCCCATAGATACTACCGCAAGAAGTGGGGCCCCTACCCCTTCTTCTCCACAAAATTTGAATTGCCCTGAAAACGGGGCGTCGAGGCGCCGCCCCCTACACCGAACTTGCTTTTTTGCCTGCCGCTCGTGGTGGCAAGGCGAAGAGAGATGAGGGGAAAACCAAATTTTCCACGTCTTCTCCTCTTGACGATCATAACGCGGGCATTTAATTCTGTGCTTGTGGGGTGTTCAGTTACCCGCTGCCGAAGAATTTTGTATGCAAAATTCTTCCCGTAGAAATACGAACTCCGTGTCGCGCGCTGATCTGTACTGACTTTTATGTTCATTCTTTGTCATCCGACAAAGAACGAACCAAGAAAACAACGCGGGTATCTAATTCAGTGCTTATGGGAAAGTTAAATTGCCCGCTCCCGAAGAATTTTGCAAGCAAAATTCTTCCCATAGAACGCAAAATTTCATTCAAGGCCTAATGCCCTTAAGAAACCCGCAAGACCTCTTGCCCCACCATATTTGCCGCTCGTGGTAGCTGCGCGGCGAGCGATGCACTTAATAACTATATGTCTTTCTCCCTAACCCGCTTTGAAGAGCGGCACGGAAGCAGTTTCCAAAGGCGGCAGCCTTTGGCGCGCTTTCTTGGTTCGTTCTTTGCCGCGCGGCAAAGAATGAACATAAAAAAACAAGCCGCGAGCGCGTGCGAAGCACAGTGTGAGCGTCCGTAGGAGTAAGCAGTAAAAGATTTAGCCACCCCCCAAAATCTCCCCCCTGAGGTGCCCCATGACCACACCCGATTTGCTAAAACCTTATATCTCCCCCAAGAAACCTCTGAAATTCCGCCCGAACGGCAGCTTCAAAATCTGCTGCTTTTCCGACCTGCATCAAACCGCCAACTACGATCCCCGCACCCTCGCCGCCATGCACGGTATCATCGAACGCGAGCAACCCGATCTGGTCCTGCTCGGCGGTGACATCTGGAACGAGATACCCGAGGCAACAGTCGAGCAGCTGCGCGAATTTCTGGACATATTCTCCGCGCCGATGGAATCCCGCGGCATTCCGTGGGCCCACGTCTACGGCAACCACGACCACGACGTTCTTATGGACCGTTATCTGATGCAGTCGATATTTGAATCCTACCCCCATTGCGTCTCGGCTCATACCGAGGCGGGCGTGGACGGCGTATCCAATTTTCTCTTGCCCATCCGCTCGTCGGACGACAGCCGCGTGGCCTTTGCCGTCTGGGGGCTTGATACCCATAATCTCTCCGACCGCCTGAAGCTGAGAAACGGCGTCAATCTGCGCGCGGCGCACACGGCGCCTGACCTTCCCTACGGCACCTCGCATTGGGATTTCGTCCATTTTAATCAGCTCCGCTGGTATTACGACACCTCCGAAGCCCTCGAAGCCTATAACGGCGCGCCCGTCGACGCGCTGATGCTCATGCACGCCCCCATTCTGGAGTTTGGCATCTGCATGAAAAATCCCGAGCGCACCTCTCTTGAGGGCAACGCGCTCGAAACGCTGTTTTCCGGCTCACTCAACTCGGGCTTGTTCTCGACCGTCCTTCAGCGCGGTGACGTCCGCGCCATCGTCAGCGGCCATATGCACGACGATAACTTTGCCGCCGAGTATTGCGGCATCAAGCTGTGCTTTGACGGTGCCATCGGCTTCCGCGGCACCAAGGAGGACGAACGCCGCTGCGCCCGCGTGTTTGAGATCTGCGAGCAGGCAACTGACAACATTCAAACACACCTCGTCTATGCAAGCGAGGTACTGTGACCCCTGACTACGAAAATAAAGAAAAGGAATATATATAACCACTATGGCAAAAAAGAAAGCAGACATTGATATCGTACAGCTGGAGATCGAAACGCCTCCCGCAAAGCCAAAAAAGGCCGCGCCCAAGGCAGCTCCGAAGACGGAGGCTCCCGTCGTCGAGCCTGCAGCGGCAGACTCGGCCAAATACGACAACAGCAGCATCAAATCGCTCAAGGGCGCCGACCGCGTGCGCAAGCGTCCCGCCGTCATTTTCGGCTCGGACGGTCTGGAGGGCTGCGAGCACGCCTTCTTCGAAATTCTCTCCAACTCCGTCGACGAGGCGCGTGAGGGCAACGGTAACGTCATCACCGTCACGGCATGGAAGGATCATTCCATCACGGTCGACGACCACGGACGCGGCGTTCCGCTGGGCTTCAACAAGCGCGAAAATCGCTGGAACTGGGATTTGATTTACTGTGAGCTGTACGCAGGCGGTAAATATGAAAACAACGACGAGGGCGGTGCGTACGAGTACTCGCTGGGTTTGAACGGCCTTGGCGCTTGCGCGACGCAGTATTCCTCCGAGTTCATGCACGTTTATTCCTACGACGGGACCAACGAGTATTCCATCCACTTCGCCAAAGGCGAGGTACAAGGCTCGCTGACCACCCGCAAGCTCAAGGCAAGCGAAAAGCGCACGGGTACGGTCCAGCATTGGTTGCCCGACCTGGAGGTCTTCAACGACGTGGCCATTCCGCACGAGTTCTTCATTGAGACCATGCGTCGTCAGTCCATCGTCACCCCCGGCGTTCGCTTCGATCTGCGCCTGGAGCAGGAGGACGGCACGTTTGCCGAGTCCTCTTATCTGTACGAAAACGGCATCGTCGACTATATCACCGAGCAGGTGGGCAGCGCCGCGCTGACCGCCCCCGTGCTTTGGCATCTGGAGGCGCAGGGCCGCGACCGCGAGGACAAGCCCATGTACAAGCTCAAGGCAGATTTCACCTTCTGCGTGTCCAACACGGTAAAGATGCTGGAGTACTACCACTGCGCCAGCTACCTGGAGCACGGCGGCTCTCCCGACCGCGCGGTCAAGGTTGCTTTTGTGGGTGCGCTCGACAATTACATCAAGAACGCAGGTAAGTACACCAAAAACGAATCCAAGATCACCTTCCAGGACGTCGCCGACTGCCTCGTGCTGGTCATCAACTCGGTGTCCACGCTGACCTCGTACGAAAACCAGACCAAAAAGGCCATCAACAACCGCTTCATCTACGAGGCCATGACCGACTTCCTCAAAAAGCAGCTGGAGGTCTATTTCATCGAAAACCCCAGCGCCGCCGATATATTCGCCACCCAGGTCCTGCTCAACAAGCGCAGCCGTGAAGAGGCGGAGAGCGCCCGCATCAACATCAAGAAGAAGCTCAGTGCGACCATCGACGTGACCAACCGCGTGGAGAAGTTCGTCAACTGCCGCTCCAAGGACCCCGCCGTCCGCGAGCTGTACATCGTTGAGGGTGACTCGGCTCTGACCTCGGTCAAGCTGGGACGCGCGGCCGAATTCCAGGCCATCATCCCCGTGCGCGGTAAGACGCTCAACTGTATGAAGGCCGATTACGAGCAGATCTTCAAGAGTGAGGTCATCACCGACCTGCTTCGCGTCATTGGCTGTGGCGTTGAGCTGACGGGCCACAAAAAGGTCAAAACAGACATGGTTTCGTTTGATCTGTCCGCACTGCGCTGGTCCAAGATCATCATCTGTACCGATGCAGACGAGGACGGTTTCCAGATCCGCACGCTGCTGCTGACGCTGTTCTATCGCTTGCTCCCCACGCTGATTCGGGAGGAGAAGATCTACATTGCGGAAACGCCGCTGTTTGAGATCACCTGCAAGGACAAGACGTATTTTGCCTACGACGAGTTCGAGCGTACCCAGATCCTCAAGAAGCTGGAGGGTAAGAAGTACACGTTGCAGCGCTCCAAGGGTCTTGGTGAGAACACCTCGGAGATGATGTGGCAGACGACCATGAATCCCGAAACGCGCAGACTCGTTTTGGTTTCTCCTGCAGACGAGCAGGCAACGGAGGAGATTTTTGATACGTTGCTTGGTAACAATCTGCCAGCGAGAAAGGAATTTATTGCACAGTACGGTAATCTTTATATTAAGGATGCCGATATTTAACGATAAGCACCCCGCTGTGGCGATCTGTCGTCACAGCGGGGTTGTGTTTTGCTAAAGTATATGCTGTTTCTCCTACGGACGCTCACCCTGTGCCTTCGGCGCGCGTTCGCTGTTCATATTTATGCCTATTCTTTGCCTTGTCGCAAAGAATAGGCGAAGAAAAGACACTTAAGGGCCTAATGCCCTTAAGAAGCCCGCAAGACTTGTTTCTTTCGCTATCTTTTGGTGGTTACCAAAAGGCGTTATCGCATCTGCAATCTTTGCGTCGGCAAATCCAAAGATTTGCCTCCTGCTGTAAGCAGGCGATCATTTTCCGCTTTATTCCGTGCCGCGCTTCAAAGTGCTTCACGAGAAAAACATAAAAGTTTATTCTGCATCTCTCGCCGTATAGCTTCCACGCGCGGCGGGCAGGGGATGCAAAATCGTTTTTGTCAGAAGATTAGCTGAACTGGGGCGCGTCGCAAATAGCAAAAACGTTTGCTTCTTCGCTTGCGTGCGTCTTTCGTGTTTGCAAGTTTCTTTAACTTGCAAACGCAAAAGCTGAAGATGCTTGCTTTCGCGAAAAAATGAGTGGAGCGCCAGCGGAACGACTTTTCGCGCTCGGGGGTCCCAAGGGGTATTAGGCCCCTTGGCTGATTTTCTTTGGCCCTTTCTTTGTTCAGCGACAAAGAAAGGGCATCCAACCCGATACAGCGCGGCGCGTAGCTGTACGCGCGTCCGTAGGAGAAGCGGCAAAGAACAATTCAAAAAACCGAGGCGAGTTTCATCCTGAAACTCGCCTCGAAAATATTCTCTTACTTCGACAATCTTGCTTCCAGAGCAGCAAGCTCGTCATACATCGCCTGAGGAACTCTCTCGCCAACCTGTGCGTAGAACGCCTTGATGTTGTCGATATCCTCCAGCCAGGACTTGGTGTCAACCGTCAAGAGCTCGCGGATGGTGTCCAGCGTCACGTCGGACAGGCCCTCAATGTTGATATCCTCTGCCTTGGGTACGTAACCGATGGGGGTGATATCAGCATCAACCTTGCCCTCGCAACGAGCCAGGATCCACATCAGCACGCGCATGTTGTCGCCAAAGCCGGGCCAGATGAAGTTGCCCTCGTCGTCGGTGCGGAACCAGTTGACGTGGAAGATCTTAGGAGGATTGGGGATGCGGGTACCCATAGACAGCCAATGTGCCCAGTAGTCACCCATGTCGTAGCCGACGAAGGGACGCATGGCCATGGGGTCGCGGCGGACGACACCGACAGCACCTGCTGCCGCAGCCGTCGTCTCGGACGCCATGATGGAACCGACAAAGGCACCGTTCTGCCAAGAGGTCGACTGGTAAACCAGCGGAGCAGTCTTGGCGCGACGACCACCGAAGACGATCGCAGAAATGGGAACGCCGGCGGGATTTGCAAACTCGCTCGAGATGCAGGGGCAGTTGGTAGCCATTGCAGTGAAGCGGGAGTTGGGATGTGCGCCGCAGGTGGACTTATCCTTCTTGTCGTACTTGGTGCAGTCCCAAGGATTGCCCTTCCAGTCGATGGCGGAGCCAGGCTTGGGAGGATTCTTGTCAAGGCCTTCCCACCAAACGGTGTTGTCAGCCGTGTTGTGAACGACGTTGGTGAAGATGGTGTTCTTCATGCAGGTGTGCAGAGCGTTGGGGTTAGACTGCAGATTGGTACCGGGAGCAACGCCAAAGAAGCCGTTCTCGGGGTTAACGGCCCAGAGTCTGCCGTCCTCGCCGACACGCAGCCATGCGATATCGTCGCCGACGCACCAGACCTTATAGCCCTGCTTTGCGTAAATTTCGGGCGGAATGAGCATTGCCAGGTTGGTCTTACCGCAAGCAGAGGGAAACGCTGCGGTGACGTACTTGGTCTCGCCATTGGGGAACTCAACGCCCAGAATGAGCATATGCTCGGCCATCCAGCCCTCCTTGCGGCCCAGATAGGACGCAATACGCAGCGCGAAGCACTTCTTACCCAGCAGAACGTTTCCGCCGTAGCCGGAGTTGACCGACCAGATGGTGTTCTCCTCGGGGAAATGAACGATGTAACGGTTCTCCTCGTCGATATCAGCGCGTGCGTGCAGACCCTTGATGTAGTCGGCGCTGTCGCCCAGAGCCTCAAGAACGTCCGTACCCACGCGGGTCATGATCAGCATGTTCAGAACGACGTAGATGGAGTCGGTCAGCTCGATGCCGTACTTGGCAAAGGGAGAGCCAACGACGGACATGGAGTAAGGAATGACGTACATGGTACGACCCTTCATGGAGCCGCGGTACAGCTTGGAGAGCTTCTCCTTGCACTCGGCGGGATCCATCCAGTTGTTGATATTACCTGCGTCCTCTTTTTTGGAGGTACAGATGAAGGTTCTGCCCTCAACGCGAGCAACGTCGTTGACGGCGGTGCGGTGCAGATAGCAGCCGGGCAGCTTTTCCTGATTGAGCTTGATCATCTCGCCCGTCGAGCATGCCTCGGCGCGCAGAGCCTCTGCCTGCTCCTCGGAGCCGTCGATCCAGACGATTTGGTCGGGCTGTGTCATCGCAGCCATCTCATCGATCCAAGACAGAACGTACTGATTCTTCGTCATAGAAATTTCCTCTTTTCTATATGTATTTTTTGTTTACGCTTACACGGAACGAGGTGTCAATGCCCCCATCGTTCCCCAGTATATATAATACTACATTTCGCGCTTTTTTTCAAGCATCTTTCAAAAAGGTTACAAACTGTTCACATTCTCGCCCATGCGAAGCGTTACTCTCGCTTGTTTTTTGAAAGTTCATCCTCCGTCGGTTGCAAGACGGCATGCGCTTTGATTGTGCATTCTGCATAAGTTGTAAACTTTTTAGCATCGTTCAAAACCCCTTGCAAGAGAAAAGATCTTTTGATATAATAAAATCAGTACGTAGCAAAGGGGGCATCGACATGCAATCGAAGCAAGCCAAAAACCAACGAAAGGCCAAGCGGTCTCTGCTTGGCACGCTGTTGCGCAATCTGCCCTCGCATATTGCTTTTCTGATCGCGCTGGCCATCATCCAGACGCTTTACACCGTATTGTTCTTCTCGGCGGCGCACGATCTGTATCTGACGAGGCAGACCGTCACGCAAAGCTACGATTACGAGCTGGAGTACCGCGGCATGACACAGCCGCAGTACGTTGAGCTGTACAACGAATGCGGCACCGAGCCCACCGCCGCTCCCGAGACCGAGACCTACCGTACCATCCGCTACGAAAAAATGCCGGACGGCAGCTACAACGCTTATATTACTCTCAAGGGTGCCTCCCCCCGCCGCGCCGCCGCCTATTTTTTGGAGGAGCACGGCCTTTACGATCTCGCGCCCGGATACTCGCCGCTGTACGATTACCGCGCGGAATATCTGCCAGATATTTTCGCTTTTTTGGCGGTCGCGACGCTGGCCGTGTTTGCCCTTTCGCTGTTTTTACTCATGCAGCTCTATCGCATGCGGCTCGACCGCGACACGTTTGACTACGCCATTTACATGACCTGCGGCGCGACCTATCGCCGTCTGTATTGGCGCAGCTGCCGTGAGCTGCTTGCTCTCTCGCTTCTGACGCTTCTACCCGCCCTCCTGCTCGGCAGCAGTATTACGATCGCGCTGTACGCCGCGCGCGGCGTTGCGTTGCACTATTCCACCGCAGCGCTGTTGCTGGTTTTGCTGTTCACGCTTCTGACCGTGCTGGCGGCCGTCCGCATTCCCATGCACCGACTCTCCAAAAAGCCGCCCGTCGCGCTTTTGCGGGCGCGGGATAACAGCAATCACGCCACCTCTCCCCGCCGCTCCCTTCGCATTTTCGGGGCAAGCTTTCCCCGCGATCTGGAGCTGATCAGCCTGTGGCGTTACCGCCGCTACCTGATCGGGCTGATGGTCTCGGCAGTTCTTTTACCCACGCTGTTTACCACGGCCATGACGCTGTCCGATATTTACGAAAAGCGGCAGGCCTCCCCTGCCCCCGACTTCACCGTGACCTTTTCTCCCGAGGTGGTCGACGCTGACACGCTCAATCAAAACACCGCCGCGCTTTCAGAGGAGATCTTATCCGTTGAAGGCGTGTCCATGTGCCTGCCCGAACAGCTTCTTTGTCCCGTTACCATGCTTGGCAGCCATATGCTGCTTCAAGAGGATCACACGCACGGTGCGGCAAGCGTGACGGTGTATTACGACCGCCCCCTCAACCGCGCCGACGCTGATCTGTGGCAGGCCGCCACCAACCATTACAGCTACACGGCACTTGACGAGGCCGCCATCACCGCGTTGCAGCGGCAGTACACCGATATCGAGGGCGATCTTTCCTCCGTACTGCGCGACGATAAAACCGTCGTCATCACCGAGTCGGTCAGCAGCACCAAAATGTTCAGCTTCGCCCCCGGGGACAAAATTCTGATCGCCACCACGGCGGCGATTGAGGGAATCGAAGCCGTTGGCCTTGTGGATCTGAAGCAGATTTTGATGCAACAGCTCGATTGCGGCTCGTTCGGCTACGAGGAATACACCGTAGGCGCCGTCATTCACGACGTAACGGCCAACGACCGTTTGCTCGTCGGTGTCAATTTCAAGGAATACGAAGCGTTGACGCTGCAGCCCCCCGTTCGCTTTTCTCTGGACGTCTATCTGCAAAAGGACGCCGATTTTGATACGTGGGAGCGCGTAGGCGACGCCGTTTACGCCGCCGCTTACGGCTATTATCATTGCAACGTCAAAAACAACGACGTCTTTTTCGACCGCTACACGACCTCGCTGTCCAATCTGCAAGGACGCCTGCGCGTGCTGGCCGTCAGCTTTCTGCTCATGATGCCGCTGATTCTGTTCTTCTCCCAGCGCGTCTTTTACCGCAAGCGGGAAAAGGAATGGGATATGCTACGCGCGCTTGGCGCAACACGCACCGAGATCCTGCAAAGTAACCTCATCTCAGGTCTGGTTACCGCCCTGGCGGCGCTCACCCTGACCGTTCCCTGTGTGCTGATCTGCGATCGGCTGCTGTTCTCGCTGTTCAATCGCTATCTGCCTGCGGGCGGATTTATCACCACGGTGGTGTTGCGCTACGAATTCCCCTGGATCTCGCTCGCTATCGCTTCCGTGCTGTCCCTGATCTGCGGATTTTTGCCGCCCGTGCTGGCAGGACTTCGTTACCGCGCCCGTTGTCGCACCCGCACCGTTTCGCTTATGGCAGGCGAATAACCACGAAAGGAGCAACGCATGTATCCGAAAAAAGATAAAAAGGCCGAGGCGGCGCGCCGCGCCATGCAAGAGGCCATTGACAATCACACCGCCGATCTCGCCCCCGTCGTCGACGGGCGCAAGGTCATTTTGGAGGCGACCGACGTCATTCGTCAGTACAACCAGTACGACGAGGTGGTCACCGCCGTCAACCGCGCCAGCTTCCGCGTGTTCATGGGCGAGTTCGTCGCCATCGTGGGCGCGTCGGGCTCGGGCAAAAGCACCCTGCTCCACCTGTGCGCGGGACTGGATCGCCCTCAGGCGGGCAGTATCGTGGTACGCGGTCACAAGCTGGAGAACATGAACGAGGACGAGCTTGGCAAGTTCCGCGGCAGCTTTCTCGGCATGATCTTTCAGAGCCACCATCTCATCCCCCATCTGACCGCGCTGGAAAACATTCTCGTGCCGACGCTGATGTGCGGGCGGGATGAAATCTCCTACGATCAGCACCTCAAGCTGCTGGTCGCCTCGCTCGATCTGGCCGATCGACTGCACCATCTGCCCAGCGAATTGTCGGGCGGACAGCAGCAAAGAGTTGCCATCGCCCGCGCGCTGATCAATCGCCCCCAAGTCCTGTTTGCCGACGAGCCGACGGGCAATTTGGACCGTGCCAACGCCGAGGACGTGCTGCAGCTGCTATTGGACACCCGCGCCGAAATGGGATGCGCGCTGGTCATGGTCACACACGACCTGTCCATCGCCGCCCGCGCCGACCGCGTCTTCAAAATGGAGGGCGGCAGATTGCGCCTTTGGAACAATCGCCTCGACGGCATCCTGCCGGGCTATGAGGGCGGGGAGGAATGATGATAACAAGAGAGTGAGGGGAAAACTTCTTCCAAGAAGTTTTCCCCTCACTCTTTATTCCCTCTCAATATACGCCACGGCGACCGCGCCGGGGCCCGCGTGCGTGCCGACGACGCTGCCGATGGGCGACGCCCGCAACTCATCCCGATGCTCGCCCCACAGCGCCCTGGTGCAAGAAACGAACTGCCACAGCGCCTCGTCGCTCTGCCCCGTGTAGCCCAGCATCACGGGCAGGTCGAAATTGACGCCGCCCATGTCCGTCGCTATTTTTTGAATGGCCGCATATCCCTGCCGACTCCCCCGCGCCTTGCCCAGCATATCAACCGCGCCGTCGCGCAAGGTCAACAGCGGCTTGATGCCCAGCACCGTTCCCGCCAAGGCGGCCGTGCGTGAAAGGCGCCCGCCGCGCTTGAGGTATTCCAGCGTATCGACCACGGCCAAAAGGCGTACCCGATCGCGCAAGCGATTCAACTCGGCGGCAATATCAGCCGCGCTCCGGCCCGCATCAGCCAGCGACAGCGCGTGCTCCGCCAAAATGCCCGTACCGATGGCCACCGTCTTGCTATTGACCACGTGGATGCGGTCGCTAACGTCCGAAGCGGCGATAACGGCACTTTGATACGTACCCGACAGCGCCGAGGAAATGGTCAGCACGACGGCATCCTCATCCGCCGCCAGCACCTCGTCGTACACGCTCGCAAAGGCGGCGGGATTGGCCTGGCTGGTCGTGGGAAGATCTTGCCTTGTGGTCAGCATATAATAAAACTCGTGGTGCGTGATGGTCACACCGTCGATATATTCGTCGTTGCCAAAGCGCACTCTCAAGGGCACCACGCGCAATCGCGCGCGCACCTCGGGCGCGGCATCGCAGCTCGAGTCCACGATGATGCGGACCGGTCTTACCTTACTCATATCGTTCTCCTTTGAAGGGCGGGATGCTTTTTGTTAGGAGGCTGTTTGCAGAAAAATGTTGACTGCTCAACATCCCGCCGTCGCCCATTATACATGACATTTGTTGACTTGTCAACATCTTTTGAGAAAATTATTGATTTTTTGGAAAACGGGGCACATGTTGTCCGCATATACTGGCGGGAGGAGGGATGCATATGTTGATCGAGATACCTTACGTAAGAGAGCGGGCGGTCGAATACGCGCTTCGCTGGGCGCTGTCGCGCAATCCGCTGTTCCCCGATTTTGCCGGCATTGGGGGCGACTGCACCAACTTCGTCTCGCAAGCGATCCTGGCGGGGAGCTGTGTCATGAACGACACGCTGGATTTCGGCTGGTACTATTTTTCGCCCGAAAACCGCGCGCCTGCCTGGACGGGAGTGCAGTTTTTCTATAATTTCATCACGGGAAATCCCGAGTATCTGCGTGAAAACGGAGGCGAGGGCCCCTTTGGCGCAGAGGTGCCAACGACCATGATCGAGCCGGGCGACGTGGTACAGCTGGCCAACGAGCAGGGGACGTACTATCACACGCTCATGATCACGGGCCGGGAGGGCGATGATTTTCTGGTCAGCGCCCACACGGACGACGCCCGCAACCGCCCGTTGTCCACCTACCGCTACGCGACCGCCCGTTTTTTGCATATCCGCGGTACGCGTTTGCTGCTTGAAAACGACCTCTGCTATCGCCAGCTGCTCTCGGGATCGGCCTTTCGCCCGCTGACCTGCGCTGCCGACGGCGTCTTGCTTCGACCGCAAAATGGGGGAATGTGATATAAAAAAAGGGGAAACCCCACTTGTGGTTTCCCCTCTTGTCAATCGCAAGCGATTGACAATTCACCCCTTCGGGCGCTTGGTAAGGATAAAGAATTTCGCCCTCTGCGGAGGGCGACCAGAGACGCTGTCTCTGGACTCTGCAAGTTTTTTGAAAAAAACTTGACTAAAAACTTTCAAAGAGTAGGAATCGTCAATCCCCGCTCGGTGCGGTCACCTCAAAGGGCAAGGTGATCATATCTCTTTCGTCGTCTGCGCGGACGACGATGATCTTATACGTGCCGGGCTTGGTGCGGCTACTGACCGTCCATTCCCACACGAGACTGCCGTCCTCGGCCGCGACCTTGGGCGAGAGCGCCTTGGCCGTCGACACGCCGCTGGCGTAATAAACCTTGATCTTATATTCCACGCCTGCTTGGCCGAACACGCTGACGCGTCCGTCGCATCCTGCTTCTACGCTCGCCGTGTGGCTCTCAAGCGTCAGCGTCAGAGTAACGGGCGGCTCGTTCGGGTCGTCCTCGAAAGGCGGATCGTCTCCCTTAGCGGGTGGCTCACTCGGATGAGGCACCGTTCCATACAGCAGAATGCCCCCGCTTTGCACCGCCGCGACGGTGCCGTCCTCCTTCATATATACGTCGACCGTCCGCTCCCCGATCCAGATATGATAGTACGCCTCGTCGTTGTCGTCGGTCGCATGATAAGCAAACAGCACCTCGCCCTCAAAATCTATCTGGGCGAGCAGATCAAGCAGCGCCGCCGCGTGGGTCTGATCCATATCCATCGCCTCGCACAGCCGCTCGACGGATATCGCATGGACGTCGGGCTCAACCGCGTCGTCCGGCAGTGTCGATTGTGGCTTGCATGCAACCAGAACAAGAGGAAGCAGCAGAATCAATGACAATATCAGCCGTTTCATGCGTTTTCCTCTTTTTTGCGCTCACGAGCCGTACTGCGCGATTTCACTTTTGGCTCGGCATTTGGAACCCGTACCAAGATTTCACCCAAGTCGCATTGCAACGCCTCGCAGATGAGATCCAAGTGCTCAAGATTGATGCGCTCGGCAAATTCGTGATAATATTCATTGATCGTTGAAGGGCGAATCCCCGTCGCACGCGCAAGATCCGCTTGCGTCCAACGCAGCTCGCCTAATTTTTTAGAAAGCAAAATTCGTACCATGTCGCACCTCCATTTTGTTACATTCTAACAAAATATGAGTATTATCGCATGAATTTGTTATAAAATAACGAAATTGGTTATTTTCAAGAAGCAAATACGAAATAAAGGGATTTTTTCACTCAGATACGTACTTTTTTCACTCACTCTCTTGCATCCGTCGCCCTTTTCGTATATAATATAATAAGTATGTTTTTCAAGGAGGCGCACCATGTCCATACCTACTCTGTTCGATATCAATACCGCGCCTCTGCCTACGGGACGCATCGCCGATCTGGCAAAAGGAAACGACGTGAGCGTGTTGGGTTTTGGCATTTCCAACCGCCCCCTGGTCACCGTGCTGTGCCGTCTTGGCGCGCACGTAACCGTATACGACCAGCGTTCTGCCGAGGAGCTGGGCGAAGCTGCGTGCTCTGCATCCGAGTGCGGCGTTCGCTTTACGACCGATATGGCGGATGCTCTTACGCCCACGCCCACGTTGATCTTCCGCACCCCCGGCATCCGCCCCGACGTACCTGCTATTGTCGAGGCTGTCAAGAACGGCGCGGAGCTGACGAGCGAAATGGCATGGTTCCTTGAGATCACCCCCGCAACGGTGCTTGGCATCACGGGCTCGGACGGTAAGACCACCACCTCCACCCTGACCGCAAAAATGTTGGAGGCCGCGGGCAAGCGCGTCTATCTGGGCGGCAACATCGGCCAGCCGTTGCTCCCCTTGGCAACGAGCATGAAGGCGGACGATTTTGCCGTAGTTGAGCTATCCAGCTTTCAGCTGTTTGATCTGCCCGATGCTTGCGTTCCCCACCGTGCCATCGTCACCAACCTGACGCCCAATCATCTCAACTGGCACCCCGATATGGAGGAGTACACGCAGGCGAAAACACATATCTATAACGGTGCGCGTTGCGAGCGACTGGTCACCAACGCCGACAACGCCGTGACCGCCGCGCTGGCAAGCGAACAAGCAGGCAAGCGCGCGCTCGTGCTGTTTTCCTCGTCGCAAACCGATCCTGCCATCTTCTCGCCCGATGCGGACGCGATGTTTTTATTGGACGGCGTCATCACCCACCGTCAAGGCGACAAGGACACCCCCCTTTTGGCAACGAAGGACATTTTGCTGCCCGGTCAGCACAACATTGAAAACTACATGGCCGCCCTCGGCCTTGTCCACGATCTCGTCACCCCCGAGGCCATCCGTTCGGTCGCTACGACGTTTGGCGGCGTGGAGCATCGACTCGAGATCGTGCGCACGCTTGGCGGCGTGACCTACTATAACAGCTCGATCGACTCGACTCCCACCCGAACGGGTGCGGCGCTGTCTGCCTTTGCCCCCGAGATCCCCATCGTGGCCATCTGCGGCGGCTATGACAAGCACGTCGACTTTGCACCGCTTGCCGACGCGCTGTGTGCCCGTGTGCACGCCGTCGTTCTGACGGGCGCGACGGCCGACAAGATCCTGGCCGCCATCCACGCCTGCCCCGATTACGATCCCGAGCGCCTGACCGTTCGCGTCGAGCGCGAGTTTGAAGCCGCCGTCTACGCGGCCGCTTCGCTGGCCAATGCGGGTGACGCCCTACTGCTCTCCCCTGCCTGCGCCAGCTTTGACGCATTCCCCAACTTTGAGGTGCGCGGACGAACCTTCAAGCGCATCGTCATGGCGATGCAAGAGTAAAAGATCAAGGAGGTTTATATGAATCCCAATATTTCCGTTCCGCGCGCCAAGCTCTTGCGCGCCGAGGCCCGCAGCGCCCTGCAAGGGCAGGTGTGGCTCTCCGTTCTCGTCACCTTTCTTGCCACGCTGCTGGGCGGTCAGGTAACGACGCCCGCCTTTCCGGGTATTGATATTGAAATTGAGCTTCCCGACGCGAGCGTTTCCTTGCCGGATGAGATGTATCAATGGCTGACGACTGTATTCGAGAATTTGCCCGCTGCCGTCGAGACCTACCTTCGCGCGGCATGGCCGATGCTCGTCTTCGTAATCAGCGTCGCAAGCGCCCTTTCGCTGCTGCACTTTTTGCTCGGCGGATGCATCCGCCTGGGTCTGGCACGCTTCCGCTTGTTACTGATCGACGGAGAGCAGCCCACCGTCGGCACGCTGTTCTTTGGCTTCAACCGCCTGTTTTTCAAGGCGCTGGCACTGCATGTTCTGCGCTCGCTGTTTATTTTCCTTTGGTCGCTTTTGTTCATCATTCCCGGTCTGATCGCCGCTTACCGTTACGCGATGGCCGATTACGCGCTGTGCGAGAACCCCGAGATGGGGGTGCGTGACGCTCTGCGCGAGTCGAGCCGCATGATGCAAGGCAACAAATGGAAGCTGTTTTGCCTGGAGCTGAGCTTCATCGGCTGGCACATTCTCTCCATTTTCACCTTTGGCGTAGGGCAACTGTTCCTTGCCCCCTACGTCGGACAAGCCGTCGCGGCGTTTTACCACCACGTATCCGGCCGTGCGGCGGTGAGAGAGATGGTGGAAGGGTTGGCAGAGATCAGCGAGGGGTTGTGATTAAATTTCTCACTACTGCTCCTTGACACCCCGCAAGACTTTTCGCTTTCTATATCTGCCGCACGTGGTGATAAAACGGCGAGAGATGTATAATAAAACTATATGTCTTTCTCCTTTTCTGCTTTGTAGCGCGGCACGGGAAAGGAGTTCCAAGAGGGAACGTCTTGGTTCACTTTCTTGGTTACTTCTTTCTTGAATGAGAAAGAAGTAACACAACCGCACGCGCGCCGCGTTGTGGCGCGCCGTCCCGTAGAAAAAGTTGTTAAAATTCCAGATAAATCATAAAAACTCCCCCGAAAGGATACACCATGCAATATTCCAACGAAATCCTACAGCTCGCCGCCAAGGCGGAAAAAGACCTCGCTCCCCACTTTGAGCGCATTGATCGCATCTCCTTTGAAAATACCCAGCGCGTCATGGACGCCTTCCGCGAATTCCGCGTGTCCGACACCATGTTCGGCTCCACCTCGGGCTACGGCTACGACGATCGCGGCCGTGACACGCTCGACCAGATCTGGGCCAACGTGTTTGGCGCCGAGGCCGCCTTCGTCCGCCAGCAGATCGTCAGCGGCACGCAGGCGCTGACCATCGGATTGTTCGGCCTGCTCCGCCCGGGCGACCTCATGCTGTCCGTCGCAGGCAAGCCCTACGACACGCTTGAGGAGGTCATCGGCATCGTCGGCACTCCCGGCGACGGTTCGTTGCGCGATTTTGGCGTAGACTACGCCCAGATCGATCTGACGAGCGAGGGCCAATTCGACTTCCCCGCCATCCGTGCCGCTCTTGAGGAAAACGCAGGCCGCGTCAAAATGGTGTTCGTTCAGCGCTCCAAGGGCTATCTTGACCGCCGCACGCTGACCGTCGACGAGATCGGCGAGCTGGTCAAATTCGTCAAGGGCATCTCGCCCGAGTCCTACGTCGTCGTCGACAACTGCTACGGCGAGTTCGTCGAGGATCGCGAGCCCACGGCCGTCGGCGCCGATATGATTATCGGCTCGCTCATCAAAAATCCCGGCGGCGGTATGGCCGAAACGGGCGGCTACATTGCTGGCACGCGCCGCGCGGTCGAGCTGGCTTCTTACCGTCTGACCTCCGTTGGCTGTGGCACCGAGGTCGGTGCTACACTGGGACAGAATAAGATGATGTATAAGGGCTTGTTCTACGCCCCCCACACCGTCGCGCAGGCGCTCAAGAGCGCCCATCTGGTCGCGTACCTTTTCGAGGCGCTGGGCTGTCGCGTCGCCCCCCGTTGGGATGAGGTTCGCTCGGATATCATCCAGACCGTCATCACGGGCTCGCCCGAGGGACTTTGCGCCTTTTGCCGCGGCATTCAGGCAGGCTCGCCCGTCGATTCGTTCGTCACGCCCGAGCCCTGGGCTATGCCCGGATATACCAGCGAGGTCATCATGGCGGCAGGCGCGTTCACTCAGGGCTCGTCCATTGAGATGAGCGCCGACGGTCCGCTCCGCCCCCCTTACATCGCCTATTTCCAGGGCGGTTTGACCTACGAGAGCGCCAAGATCGGCATTCTCGCCGCTGCAGACCGCATGCTGCAAAACAAAGCGTAAACAACAAAAGACACGAAAAATTTACGCTTTTTCCTTTGTTTAGCCATGTCTTTATGCTATGCTGATAGCAGAATGATCAAAATGGAAGGAATGAAACTCCATGAAACTGAAAGTAACACGTCTTGTCGCGCTGATGCTGGCGCTCTTGCTTATGAGCGTGGCGCTCTACGGCTGTAAACCCGGCGGCGACGAGATCCCCGAAAATATGCAATACGCGACCATCGCAGGCAGCGATTATCGCCTCTTTTTGCCCATTGACTGGAATTTGCTGACCGACACGGGCGTATCGGGCGGCTACGCCTCAATGCAAAACAAGGCTACCATTTACGTCAAGGTGTACGACAATCCCGCGGGACTGCCGGTCAAGGACTATTGGGAAGCCGAGTACACGCAAAGGCTTGCCAACGTTTTCCCCGAGAGCGACGGTATTCAATACTCTGCCCCCATTGACACCACGCTCGGCGGGCTTGACGCCATTGCCTCCTCCTACGAGGGAACGCGCGACCTTGTAACCTATAAGGGCATCGAAACGCTGTGCGCAAGAAACGGCCGCATTTACGTTCTGTCCTATTGCGCCCGTACGGATCTTTACGAAGGCTATCTGGACGTGCTGAATACCGTCAAGGAGAATTTCAAATTCAGTGACGTCCCCTTTGAACCTAAGGATCCCATCAACACGGTCGATCCCAACGCCGAGGCGCCCGAGGGCATGCAGCTGGCCTCCAATAACGACGTGGCTTATCGTTTCTACGTGCCCGATAGTTGGGTATTGGACAAAAACCTGCCCACCTCGTCGGCCTACGTGTCCGAGACGGATCGCTCGAACGTTAACGTGACCGTCTATATGCCCGAGGTGGATCATATTGAATCTGTCGACGATTACTGGGCAACTTGTCTTGAGGAGCTGAAGAAGGGCATGAGCATCGCAGGCCTGATCAATGACAGCGAAACGACCGTCGACGGCTGCAAGGCAAAGACCTACGAGTACACCGCCAACATCGAGGGGCATCTCTTCCGTTTCGCCCAGACCATCACCTCCTATCGCGGTATGATCTATACCATCACCTATACCGCGTCGATCGACAATTACGAAGCCCACCGAGATGCCTACTCGGACATTCTCGCGGCTTTTGATTTCAGAGGAAACTGACACATGCAACCCATTTATTTTGACAACAGCGCGACCACCGCTCTTTTGCCCGAGGCGCGCCAAAAAATGCTGGAGGCGATCGACTGCTACGGCAATCCCTCATCATATCATCAGCTCGGACGCAAGTCGGCAGCCATGTTGACCGAGGCGCGCGAGGCCATCGCCCGCTCATTGGGTCTGCGTCGATTGACCCCCGGTGAGATCGTTTTCACCTCCTGCGGAAGCGAGGCCAATACGCTGGCTCTCTTCGGCACGGCACACGCCAAGGCTCGCCGCACGGCCAACCGTATCGTCACGACCGACTCGGAGCATCCCGCCGTCGAGAACGTCATGCGCGAGCTGGAGCGTGAGGGCTTTGAGGTCGTTCGCATCTCAACGCGAGGCGGCGCGCTTGATATGGCACAGCTGGACGCCGCCCTCAACGACCGCGTTTTCATGATCAGCATGATGTTGGTCAACAACGAAACCGGCGCGCTGTACGATCTCAAAACTGCATTTTCCCTGGCGCGGGTCCGCTCGCCTCAGGTCATCACCCACACCGACGCAGTGCAGGGCTATCTCAAGTGCCGCCGCTTCACCCCCGCGTCGATCGGTGCCGATCTCGTTACGATCAGCGCCCATAAGGTCCACGGTCCCAAGGGCGTCGGTGCGCTGTACATCAATCCCACGCTGCTCAAGGCCAAGCAGATCGTTCCTTGGCTGCACGGCGGCGGCCAGGAGAACGGGCTGCGTTCGGGAACGGAAAACATCCCCGGCATTGCCGCCTTCGGTGCGGCTGTCGACGCGCTTTATCCCAAGATGGACGATTATATTGCTCACTTTGAGTATTTGCACGAGCGTCTGGTCAAGGGCCTGCATGCCTTCGATATTGAAGTCAAGCAGCCCACAGGAGCATACGCGCCTCACATTCTCAATCTGACACTGCCCAACATCAAAAGCGAGGTCATGCTTCATTTTCTTGACGCACGCGGCATTTGCGTGTCGGCAGGCTCGGCCTGCTCCACCCGCTCGCGCCATATCAGCTCTGCCCTGCTCGCCTTCGGCGCGACCGAGCGCGAGGCAGACTGCTCTCTGCGCGTCAGCTTATGTCCGGACAATACCGAAGAGGACGTTGACAAGCTGATTGAAGCTTTGCACGAGGGCGTTTCCTCGCTGATCCGCATCCGATAATCGATGACAGGGGGATCATTATGAAAAAGAGTATCAGAATTCTGAGCCTTGCTTGCCTTTTATCGGTTTTTTGTGCGATTTTCCTCTCATCGTGCAGTTTCCCCGTCAACCACGGTCAAATAACGTATCTTCTCGTTGAAGATTCGGACGTTTCGGAAAAAGCCTGTGAGCTCGCAAGCGTCTCCGACAAAAACATCAACCGGATTCATATCTCTCGTACAATACTCGGTCATACGGTTATCGGCATTGCTTCCCATGCATTTGCAGGCTGTAAAAATCTGCCCGAGATCGATCTTCCCGACACCTTAACGTATATTGGAGAAGGGGCGTTTGAGGAATGCACCTCTTTGGAAGGCATCGTCATTCCTGACAGCGTCACCGAAATCGGTAACTGGTCCTTTCACGAATGCACCTCTCTTACGAGCGTGACGCTCGGTAAGGGCATCGAGACGGTCGGTGCCGCCTCCTTCCAGGGCTGTACTGCTCTTGAGCAAGTGACCTTTCCCGAGGGCGTCGTATATGACGTGTCGAACAACCAAATGGGCATATACGTCGGCGACAGCGCCTTCTTGGGCTGTACTGCGCTGAAGAGCATTATCATTCCCGACGGCGTCTACCGTATCAGCAACAATGCGTTTGCCTTTTGCACTGCCCTTTCGGAGGTGGCGCTCGGAAAGGACGTGGAGATGCTCGACCACGGCGCATTCTTTGAATGCACCGCACTTGAGAGCATCACCCTTCCCGACCCCGTGTCTGACGTCGGTGTCTCGACGTTTTACGGTTGCACGAGCTTAAAAACCGTAGATTTCGGCGACGGCGTATGGCTCATCGGCCAGACTGCCTTTGGGCAATGCACTTCCCTGGAGCGTCTCGTTCTGCCCGATACCCTCAAGGTCATCGACGACAGAGCGTTCCTGGATTGCTCGTCCCTTTGGGAGATCACCCTACCCGCCACCATCGAGGAAATTGATATGCTGGCCTTTTCCGGCTGTAGCGCCCTGACCTCGATTCGCTTCGGCGGCACGATGGAACAATGGCAAAGCATCACCTTTGGCGACGATTGGGACAGCGGAACGGCAGACTACTCCGTGGTCTGCTCCGACGGAACCCTGACCAAGAGCGATCTTGCCAAGCCGGCAGAATAATCTCGCAAATATAAAAATTCCCACGAACCAACCCTTTCGGTTCGTGGGAATTTTGATTTTATTCTTCCACCAGCTCAATATCCGCGCCGACGGAACGCAATTTGCCAACGATATCGTAGTAGCCGCGCTCGATGGTCTCCACGTCGAGAACACAGGTCTCGCCCTCAGCGGCGAGTCCCGCAATCACCATAGCCGCACCCGCCCGCAGGTCCAGCGCCGTCACGGTCGCGCCGTGCAGCTTATGAACGCCCAGAACGGTCGCCGTCGAGCCTTGATCGTCCACGCTGATGGCCGCGCCCATGCGTTGCAGCTCTTCTACGTACTGGAAACGCTTTTTGAACACGTTTTCCGTCACCGTGCTGATACCGCTCGCGAGCGACAGCAGCGCCGTGATCTGAGGCTGCATATCCGTTGCGAAGCCGGGATAGGGCACCGCCTGAATTTTGGCGCTGTTGAACGATCCCGTCGTTCTGACCGTGATGCAATCACCCTCGTCAATCACGATGATGCCCATCTCGCGCATCTTGGCGCTGACGGCATCCAGGTGACGCGAGATGACGTTGTTCAAAACCAACTCTCCGTGCGTAGCGGCGGCGGCTACCATATAGGTGCCCGCCTCGATCATATCGGGGATGATGGTATAGTGACAGCCGTGCAGCTTTTCCACGCCGCGCACCTTGATGACTGACGTGCCCGCGCCCGAAATATGAGCGCCACAGCTGTTCAAAAAACTGGCCAGGTCAACGATATGCGGCTCGTGTGCCGCGTTTTCGATGATCGTCATGCCCTGCGCCGTCGTGGCGGCGATCAGAATGTTGGCCGTCGCGCCGACAGAAATCTTATCCATGACGATCTTAGTGCCCTTGAGGCATCCGCTGACGTGCGCGGAAACAAAGCCGTCACCGTCCGTCACCGTTGCGCCCAGTGCGGTGAAGCCCTTGACGTGCAGGTCGATGGGGCGCTCACCAAAATTACAGCCGCCCGTCGTTCCCACCTTGGCGCGGCCAAAGCGGGCAAGCTCGGCACCGATGAGGTAGTTGGAGCCGCGCAAGCGGCGCACCATGCCCGCGGGAGAGGTTCCCTGCTTGATATCACGCGTGTCGATCTCGACCACCGTGGGGCTGTGGCGGGTTACCTTGGCGCCCATCATATGCAAAATTTCCAGCGTAACCTCAATATCGCCCACGGGAGGCAAATTTTCGATCACGCAAACGTCGCCCGTGACGATGGTCGCAAACAAAATGGGCAACGCCGCGTTTTTCATTCCGCTGATTTCTATTTGTCCTTTGAGCGCATGACCGCCCCGGATCTTGATTTTTTTCATAGAGTAAACCTCGCAAGTATCAAACTCACACGAACAAAAAAGTCAAACGTCGAGAAACTACTAACAGTATATGTCACCCAAAAGCGCGCGTCACTGCGGCAGTACGCGGTAGCAAGCGACGGGACGTGCAGGCTTGGCCTGAATATGCGCGTCAAGCTCGTCGGCCGTCATGGCCGGCAAAAGAAGCGCCGTATGCGTATCCGTGGTCACGACGCGCTCTGCTCCGACCGCAGACGTGGCGTCAGGTGCACCTTCGTAGATCAGGCAGACGGGCAGCTTTTCCGCGCCTGCGGGCAGAAGGTCTGCCGCCTCGGCATCCGTCCAGGTGGGTGCCGTTTTGGCGTCGAAGGGATGGCTGGCAATATCGACCAGGTCGGAGACGACCGCGCCCGCCGTGGGCAGCTTGCCTGCGCCGCGGCCGTAGAACAGCGTCTGACCCAGCATATCGGTATCGATCAGGACACCGTTGAAGACGTCGTCAATGTTGAAAATGGGATTCTGGCGGGGCACGAAGCAGGGGGCGACCCAAACGGCCAGCTTGTCATCGGCATAGCTCATATGACCGATGAGCTTGATCGCGCAATCCATCTTGGTCGCGATCGCAACGTCGGCCGCCGTGATCTTGCGAATACCCTCGACCGAAATGGCGTTGGGATCGACGCGCAGGCCCGTTGCCATAGCCGCAAGAATCACGATCTTACGGGCGGCGTCAAGGCCGTCGACGTCGGCAGAGGGGTCACGCTCGGCATAGCCCTTTTGCTGCGCCTCGGCAAGCGCCGCGTCAAAGGAAGCGCCGTCGGCAAACATACGGGTCAGGATATAGTTGGTCGTGCCGTTAAGAATGCCGTTGATGGAACGGACGCGGTTGGCCGCCATATCCTGCGCAAGGGGGCGCAGAACGGGAATGCCGCCGCCGACGCTCGCCTCAAACAGATAGCGAACGCCCTTCTCTGCCGCCAGCGCGAGCAGCTCGGTACCGAAGTTGGCCACGACCTCCTTGTTGGAGGTGACGACAGACTTGCCTGCCTCAAGCGCGGCGCGGGAAAACTCGTACGCGGGGTGCGAGCCGCCCATCATCTCGACGACGACGTCGACCTCGGGGTCGTTGATGATGACGTTGTAGTCGTGCACGATGCGATCAGCAAAGGGGCTGTCGGGAAATTCACGCAGATCGAGTATATAACGAATATCGATGCCGCGGCCGGTGGCGCGGCAGATGCGATCCTGATTTTCGGTGATGACCTGTGCGGTGCCGCTACCAACAACGCCAAAGCCCAGCAGAGCGACCGTCAGATTTTTGTTTGCCATAGGGTGTTCCTCCCAAGAGATGCGAAATAATAGGTATTAGATATAGTATATCATATTTTCCTACCTCTTGTAAACAATTTTTCTTGAAAAAATCCAAAAAGTGTGGTATGATAATAAAAGAAGGTTCACCGCACGCTTTTTGAACGGTGAGAAGGAGGTCGACGCATGGCAAGCAGTGCTCTTGGCGGCAAACGCAACGTAAAAATTTTCCTTTTATATTTAATGCAGAACGTCCGCATTCCTCTGGATTTCGCGACGCTCAACGATATGGTCATGCAGACCGACTACGTCATGTACCTGGACATGGCCGAGGCGTTCCACGAGCTGCTCGACGACGCGCTCATCGAAATGTCAGACGAGCCCATTGACGACAGCACCGAGGGTGGCGCTCCCGCAGACGAGCCGCGCTACGTCGTCACGCCCAAGGGCCGTATCGTTGCAGAGCAGCTGCATAGCGAGCTTTTGCCCACCATTCTGGATGAAAGCCTGCGTTGCGCGCTGCGCTATCTGGATTTCCGACGCCGCGGCATCAAAACGCGGTGTACTGTCACCCAGTGTCCTGACGGCACGGCTGAATTTTTCTGCTCGGTGGAGCAGGACGGCAAGGTGCTGTTTGAAACGCGGGTAAGCGTTGACTCCATGATCCGCGCCAATCAAATGGAAGAAAACTTCCGCGCTCGCCCCGAGGCGATCTATAAGGGTATGTGGTCTCTCTTGTCGGGCAACGTGAATTATTTGTTTAGTTGAGAGAACGAGGAGTACGAGAAGTACGAGGGGAACTTTTTTGAAAAAAAGTTCCCCTGCCCCCTCAAAAAACTTTACAAGAAAAAGCAGGAGCGCAGCCGGAACAACTTCTCCTGACCCTGTAGGGGGGAAGAACGTGCTCTGTTCCATAGAGATTTCGCCTGCGGCGAAATCGGCTACCGCTAGCTCAGGGGGCCCCTCCCCCTCTCGCTCCATCAAAATAGACTTGCTTTAACAAATTTTGCTCCCCATATCTGCCGCTCGTGGTGGCTATGTGGCGAGCGATGCAGAATAAGTCCTTATGTCTTTCTCCTGCTACTCTATGAAGAGCGGCACGGACAGGGGAGATCCAAGAGGGAACGTCTTGGCTGATTTTCTTTGGTACTTTCTTTGTTCAGCGACAAAGAAAGTACATCAAATATCGCACAGCGCGGCGCGCAGCTGTACGCGCGTCAAAAGGAGTAGTCGTTGAAAACTCCATCCAACCCCACCAAAATAAAATGAAAGGAGCTCCCCATGTCAGACGAGAAGATCCTCGATACCCCCGAAACCATCACCCTTCTCTCCCTTGCCAAATCCGGCGACCAAACCGCCTTTGACGCTCTCCTGACACAGTACACTCCTTTGATCGAGCATCGCCTTCAGACCGTACGCGCCCGCCGCCCCGACATTCTCCCCGAGGACGAAAAAGACCTGCGGCAGGAGGCGCATCTGGCCTTTTACCGCGCCCTGCTGGGCTATAACGTCGAGCAGCATGACGTCAGCTTTGGTCTTTACGCGAAGATCTGCATTGAAAACGCGCTCGTCTCAGCCCTGCGTAAAATACATCCGTCAAGCGAGCTGTTGGACTACGACACCATGATCACTCTCCCCGCGGGAAGCGAAGAGGACCCCTCACAGCGCCTGCGCGAGCAGGAAGACTACGAAGCACTTTGCCGCCGCATCGCCCGCGTTCTTTCGCCCTACGAGAACGCCATCTGGCAGCGCTACATCGCCGGCATGACGGCCGCGCAGATCGCCGAGCAGCTCGGTCGCGACGTCCGATCCATCCACAACGCCATCTATCGCATCCGAAACAAGCTGAGAAGCAGCAGTATTGGAGAAAACAAATAAAAAACACCCGAGTCGGATGGCTCGGGTGTTTTTTCTGGGGTGAGTAATGGGACTCAGAACCCATGTTTGCGCCACAGTTTAGCATAAATCAAAGTACAGCTTTACGCAAACTTGCCATTTGCAAAGCAAATGGCGGGGTTCTGAATCGGTTAGCTCGCTCGGAATAAGAAAAGCACGGAGTAAACTCCGTGCTTTTCTTATTCTGGGGTGAGTAATGGGACTCGAACCCACGGCCTCCAGGGCCACAACCTGGCGCTATAACCAACTTAGCTATACCCACCGTAAACAATGGCGTGCCTTGAGGGATTCGAACCCCCGACCTACTGCTTAGAAGGCAGTTGCTCTATCCGACTGAGCTAAAGGCACACGCTTGGAGCGAGTGATGGGAATCGAACCCACGCGGCCAGCTTGGAAGGCTGGAATTCTACCATTGAACTACACTCGCGTGTATTGCTCTAAACCGCCCGTATATGATAGCACAATTTTAACCGCTTGTCAAGAGATTTTTTGAAATAAATTTACTTTTCTGTCACGACTTTTAAAAAAATCCTCTTGCGCGGACCGCCCTTGTGTGGTACAATATAAGATGTATTAAAATGCAGATCCCATAAGGAGAGGAGGCGCATCGTGCTTTCCCGCTATCTCATTCCCGATTATATGTTCGAGCACTATTACGACGTCACGCCCGAGTTTCTTGCATCCATCGGCGTGCGCGCGCTGCTCATTGATATAGATAACACGCTGGCTCCCTACGAGCAGCCCACCCCCGACGACACCCACCGCGCATGGTTTGCGTCCCTTGACGCCGCGGGCATTCGCACCGCGCTCATTTCTAACAATCACCGCGAGCGCGTCGAGGAGTTCAACGAAACGCTCGGCCGCGAGGCCTATTGGCACAGTGCCAAGCCCTTTGGCAAGACTTTTAAAAAGGTCATGCGAGGCTGGGGGCTGGAGCGCGCACAGGTAGCGGTGCTGGGCGACCAACTGCTCACCGACGCGCTGGCAGGCAAGGCGCTGGGGCTGACCGTTCTGATCGTCCCGCCCATCCGCGACAAAAAAACGGCCTTCGTCCGCTTCAAACGCTATCTGGAGCGACCCTATATCCGTGCCTATCACAAAAAACATCTCAAGGAGGAACAGACATGATACAGTTCCCGTCCTATCCCACCTTCGGCCCCGGCGGCAACGGCGATTGGTTTCGCCGCGACGGCATGAAGTCCATGCTGCAAACGCCAGGCTGGCTTGATCGCGTTGGTCTTGACGCGTTTGAATACGAGGCCACCCGTGGCGTCAGCGCAGGCGAGGAAAATCTGCTCGCCTTTGGTCAAAAGGCCAAGGAGCATGGCATCCGCCTCTCGCTTCACACCCAGTATTTTATTTCGCTCTCGGGCGTCGATCCCGAAAAGCGACTCAAGAGCATCGACTATATCGAAAAGTCGCTTTGGGCGGCCGATTTGATGGGTGCCGATACCATCGTCATCCATTCGGGCAGCGCTGGCAAGATCTCGCGCGAGGAGGCTATGCGCTTGTCCTGCGACACGCTCGAGCATCTGCTGAAGGCGCTTGACGGTCGCTACGAGCATATCCGTCTGGGCATTGAGACCATGGGCAAGCTCAATCAGCTCGGTACGCTGGACGAGGTCATCGAGCAATGTCGCGTCAGCCCGCGCTTCGTTCCCGTCGTGGACTTTGGCCACTTGAATTGCCGCGAGCGCGGTCTGGCCTTCCCTGACGTTGACAGCTACCGCCGCGTGTTTGACCGCATCGGCAACGCCTGCGGTGACGCCGTGGCGAGATCGCTCCATTGCCATTTTTCCAAGATCGAATACACCGACGCGGGCGAAAAACGCCATCTGACCTTCGAGGACACCGTCTTCGGTCCTCGCTTTGAGCCGCTGGCCGAGGCCATCGTCAAGGAAAATCTCGCACCCCGCATCATCTGCGAGTCGGACGGCACGCAGGCCGAGGACGCGCTTTGGATGAAGCATTGCGTACGCGACGCGGGCGGAAGCATCCGTGGCGGCGCGCAAAACGAATAATACGAAAAGAAAGAGGTTATCATGATGTCACATTTGTCAAGAATGATCGACGCGATGAAGCGCGCCGACATGGAGGCCGTTATCGTTACCAGCGAGATCAATCAGCGTTATCTGACCGGCTTTGCCTTTACCGACGGCTACGTCGTCGTCACCCCCAAGAAGTCGTGGCTGGTCACCGACTTCCGTTACGTTGAGGCGGCCGAGGCGGCCGTGGACGGTGCCGAGTTTGAGGTTATAACCCCTCGCGGTATGCTCAATACCATTGCCGAGCTGCTCAGCGGCGAGGGCGTCAAATCCGTCGCGCTTGAGGAGGAAACGCTGTCCATCCGCGACTGCGAGCGCATCGAAAAGGTGCTGACCGACGCGGGCATCACGACCTTCCGTCCCGAAGCATCGGCTCTTATCGACGGTCTGCGTCTTTATAAGGACGAGGG
Source organism: Oscillospiraceae bacterium (assembly GCA_015064805.1). GTDB lineage: Bacteria > Bacillota > Clostridia > Oscillospirales > CAG-272 > SIG644. Next base: position 62,099 of record SVRN01000004.1, on the reverse strand, counting down.
CGAGATCGCGCTGATGCAACAGGCACAGGACATCGCCGACGCGGCCTTCACCCACATTCTTTCCTATATCAACCCCGACCGCACCGAGATCGACGTGGCGCTTGAGCTGGAATTTTTCATGCGCGCCCACGGTGCCGAGTGCGTGTCCTTTGAAACCATCGCCGTCTCGGGCACGGCGTCCTCCCAGCCCCACGGCGTTCCCCGTCCCGTCAAGCTCGAAAAGGGCTTTTTGACCATGGATTTCGGCGCACGCGTCAAGGGATATTGCTCCGATATGACCAGAACCGTCGTCATCGGCAAGGCGGACGACGATATGCGCCGCCTATACAACACCGTTCTGGAAGCACAGCTGGCATCCTTGGCCGCTTGCGCCGAAGGCGCAGGCTGTAAGCAGCTGGATACCATCGCGCGCGATATTATCGATAACGCCGGCTACAAGGGTGCCTTTGGACACTCGCTGGGCCACGGTGTCGGCATGTATATCCACGAAAATCCCCGTCTGTCGCAGGGAGCTGCCGAGGACAGCGTTCTTCAGCGCGGTCACGTCGTGACCTTCGAGCCCGGTATCTATCTGCCCGGCAAGTACGGCTGCCGTATCGAGGACATGGTCGCCATTACGCCCGACGGCCGCGTTCACAATTTCACCCACAGCGATAAGAGCCTGATCGAGCTTTAAGAGGTAAACCATGAAATTTTGTCTGGACCGTTTTGAGGGTCAGTTTGCCGTCTGCCTTTGCGAGGACGAGGGGGCTAACAACAAAAAATACGATTTTTCCTTGGAGAAAAACCCCGATCTGCGCAGCTTTCCCGAGGGTATGCTATTCGAGGCAACGCTTGGCGAGAACGGCGTGCTGACCGATATCGTCGCCAAGGCAAGCGAAGCCGAGCAGCGTCTGGCCGCGGCCAGAGCGCGTCTTCACGCCTTGGCCTCCCGCAAGAAAAAGAACGGAGATAACTGATATATGCTACGCTTTTTACCACAATGGAATCTGGTGGATCTGATTTGTGATGCGCTCCATCTGACGGGCGATGCCACGCTGATCGTTTCAGTAGCGGGCATCCTGCTTTGTATCGCGGTGGGCTACCTGCTCGGAAGTCTGAACTCAGCCATCATCATCTCGCGACTGTTTCTGCACCGCGACATCCGCGCGCACGGCTCCAAAAACGCAGGCGCGACCAACATGCTCCGCACCTACGGCACCAAATACGCCGTAATGACACTGGCCTGCGACATGCTCAAGGCCGCCATCGCGACTACGCTGGGCTACGTGATCGGCTCCGTCTTTATCGGCGCGCCCATTGCAGGGTTTTTCTGCATCTTCGGGCATATGTTCCCTGTGTTTTACCGCTTCAAAGGCGGCAAGGGCGTGGCCTGCACGGGCATCGTCGCGCTTATGCTGGACCCCTGGACCTTCCTCATTATGCTGATCTGCTTCGTCGTTATCACGGCAGGTACGCGCTATGTCTCCCTCGCCTCCATCATGTGCGGCTTTTTGTATCCGCTTCTGCTGCGCGCCTTTTTCCCCGGCGGCTGGGTTATCCTCATGGGGATTCTGACCACCGCGTTCGTCATTTTCATGCACCGCGAGAACATCAAGCGCCTATGGAACGGCAAGGAATCCAAGATCTCCTTCTCGCGCAAGAAAAAGACGGACGAGAGCACCGACGCGGCCGAGAGCGAAGGAGGAAAGTCATGAGCGCAAGCGCAACGCCGATGGCACAGCTGTGCGCCCTGATCGCGCAAGCCGTTCAAAAGGGAGTGCTGCGCCGTGTGGTCTTGTCCAAATCCCGCGCCGCCGACCGCATCCGCGCGACGCTGACGCCCCGCCGCATCGGGGGACGTCTGATGCTTCAGATAGAGACCTTTCACACCGACAACAAAGCAAAGCATCTCAATATCGAAATGGATGACGCCGAAACGCTGGCGAGCGAGCTGTCGCTCTACGGTCAGATCAATCTGTTAACGACGCTCCCCGGCGGCGACTGTGAATTGAAATGCAGTAAAGACGGCAAGCAGACGCTGTTGCGCGGCGGAAAGCTGCAAGCCCTTTTGCAATCCGCCAAGCAAGTCGATCCGCCCACCGCGGCCAACGACCGACAGAAGCAGTATATTCTCTCGGGGAACGAGCCTTTTTTGCAAGCGTTGGAGGTCAGCGACAAAAACGGGCGTGTGTACGACAAAAAGCAATCCAAATTCCGCCAGATCAACCGCTTTTTAGAGTTGCTTCGTGATGTGGAGGATCATCTGCCCACCGAAGGCACGCTCCGCGTGTGCGATCTGTGCTGTGGAAAAAGCTATCTTTCCTTTGCCGTTTATCACTATCTGACGGTGGTCAAGGGAAGAGAGGTCCGCATGAGCTGTGTCGACCTCAAGGCCGACGTGATCGAAAATTGCGCGTGCATTGCCAAGCAACTGAATTTTGAAGGACTTGAATTTCTCTGCGGCGACGTGGCAAATTATCAGGTAGAGGAAGGCGCGCACGTCCACCTGGTCGTATCCCTTCACGCCTGCGACACCGCCACCGATCTGGTGCTTCATAAAGCGATGGAATGGCAAAGCGAGGTCATTTTGTCCACGCCCTGCTGTCATCACGAGCTCAATCACACGCTGGACTGCCCCGAGCTGTCCTGCATTGCCGAGCATTCCATGTTGCGTCAGAAGCTGTGCGACGCCGCGACCGACGCCATGCGTCTGCTTCTTCTCGAAGCACACGGCTACACGACGGCCGCGCTGGAGCTGATCGATCCCGAGGAGACGCCCAAAAACGTCATGCTCCGCGCCATTCGTAAGAGAAACCCGAGCAAAGCCGCCATGGAGGCCGCACGCAAGGAATACACCGACGCGGTTCGTTTCTTTATCCGCACCTCGGGCGAGGCGCAGGATCAATTTTTGAATCGAAATTTTTGAATTTTGTATTCCGCATACAGAATTCGCATTAAAATAATAAAAAACGCAGGAGGAAAACCAATATGAAAACCTACAAGTGCAAAGTTTGCGGCGAAATCTTTCAGGTCCCCGAAGGCGAGACCGCCGTATGCCCCCGTTGCCGTGTAAGCGGTGACAAGCTGGAGGAGATCATCGCAAACGACAAGAAGACCAAGTACGCAGGCACCCAGACCGAGAAGAATCTGCAGGCGGCCTTTGCCGGCGAGTCCCAGGCAAGAAACAAGTACACCTACTACGCATCCAAGGCCAAGAAGGAGGGCTACGAGCAGATCGCGGCTCTGTTCCTCAAGACGGCCGAGAACGAAAAGGAACACGCAAAGATGTGGTTCAAGGAGCTCGCCGGCATCGGCGACACCGCCCAGAATCTCTCCGACGCTGCTGACGGTGAGAACTACGAATGGACGGATATGTACGCGGGCTTTGCCGAGACGGCCGAGGCCGAGGGCTTCCACGATCTGGCTCGCAAGTTCCGTCTGGTTGCCGCTATCGAAAAGCACCACGAGGAGCGCTACCGCGCACTGCTGCGCAACGTCGAAACCGCGCAGGTATTTGAAAAGAGCGAGGTCAAGGTTTGGGAATGCCGCAACTGCGGACATATCGTCGTTGGCACCAAGGCGCCCGAGATTTGCCCCACCTGCGATCATCCGCAGAGCTATTTCGAAGTACACGCAGAAAATTATTAAAGCACACAAGGGAGATTTCCGAATGGAAATCTCCCTTGGTTTTTTAGATAGTATTAAGATTGGCGCGCGCCCGGTGAAAGCGAATGCCCTTGGCACCCCGCAAAATTTCTTGCTTTGGCATATCTGCCGCTCGTGATGGCTACCTTGAAGCAAAGCACAATAGACCGTTATGTCTATCTCTTGATCCTCTTTGTAGAGCGGCAATGCCAAGGGAGGCCTCGGAGGGAACGTCCGAGCTGACTTTCTTTGGTACTTTCTTTGTTCAGCGACAAAGAAAGTACATCAAATACAGCACAGCGCGGCGCGAAGCCATATTTCGCAAGCGAAATAACAAGTTTTGCTCGCCCGCTAAACACGGGCGTCATGCAAGCATGAACACAAAACTAGCTGTACGCACGTCAAAAGGAGAAGGTGCTTGAATTTCAGCTAAACTCCCTCTCCCCCGTCATTTCCCCACGCAAAAATGCGAGAAAATTTCATTCACCACGTCCTCGCCGATCTCTCGACCGTCCAGCTCCGACAGCGCCGACATGGCCGCCGTCAGATCAACACAGCAAAGGTCCATCGGCAACCCCGCGTTCAGCGCGTCCAGCGCGCGTGCGAGTGCCTCGCTCGCCTGCGTCACCGTTGCCATCTGGCGAGCGTTGACGACCACGGCGTCGTCGCGCAAGGAAATCGAGCCGTCGACGAACAGCGTATCGACCAAGTCGGCAAGTGCCTCAATGCCCGCGCCGCTCTTGGCTGAGATGGTCATCGAATGCGCGATCTTAGCCGTGACGGCGGCACACACCTCGGAGGAGATGTGTGTATCGCAGACCGCATCGAATTTATTCAGCAGAGCGATTACGGTGCCTCTTGGCATATCGCGAGCCGCGAGCTCGTCGAGCAGGGCGTGCTCCTCGTCCGTCAAGGGGCGAGTGAGGTCAAACAGCGCCAGGATCAGCTCGGCTTCGTCCATCGCGCGGCGGGCACGGTCAATGCCGATGCGCTCGACGGTGTCGTCGGTGTCACGCAGACCCGCCGTATCAAACAAACGCAAGGTTACCTGTCCCAGCGTCGTCGTCTCGCTCAAAACGTCTCGCGTCGTTCCCTCAATATCGGTCACAATGGCGGCTTCTCTACCGAGCAGGCGATTATAAAGCGAGCTTTTACCTACGTTGGTGCGGCCGCAGATGACCGTCGGAATGCCCTCTGCGATGGCGTGGCCCGTGCGATAGGTCTTACCCAGGGCGCGCAATTCACTTTGCACGTCGCTCAGCGTGGCGATCATATCCTCGCGGCTCATTTCGCTCAAGTCCTCGTCGGGGAAATCGATGCAGGCCAGCACCGAGGTCAGCACGGTACGCAATCGTTCATAGCAGGCGCGACTACGCGCCTCCAGCTTGCCGTGAAGTCCGCCCAACGCCAGCGTCATCTGTCCGCGGCTCTGCGCCTCCAAAAGCGAGCCAAGTGCTTCAGCGGCGCCAAGACCGAGCTTGCCGTTGAGAAACGCGCGGCGGGTGAATTCGCCCGGGCGTGCCATACGCGCGCCTGCGCTCAGCAGTGCCGACAGCACCGTCTGGGTCAGCAGAATGCCGCCGTGGCAGGTGATTTCGACCGTATTCTCGCCCGTAAACGAAGCGGGCGCGCGGAAGACGGTCGCTACACCGTCATCGACGGGCAGCCATTCCTCCCCCTCGGGGGCAAGGATCGCGCCGTAGGTGGCCATGCGGGATGCGATATCCTGCAGTGCTTTTCCATTTTTCGGCACGAATACACGCGCCGCCACAGACAAAGCATCCTCGCCGCTGACGCGCAAAAGGGCCACACCGCCCTTTCCGTGCGGCGTGCTGATGGCAGCAATGGTATCTAACAGTTCCATATCTGACTCCTGTAGGGGTGGATTATTTGGGGCTCTGCCCCCATTGGCGGGGGACGATATGGGGCTCCGCCCCAAACCCCGCCTAAAAACTTTTTGGAAAAAAGTTTTTAGGAATTTCAAAAACTTTCGAAGGAAAATAAATGGGGGGCCTTGTACGCTGTTCCTGCGTTCTGCAAAACTCTCCATGGGGCCCCTGCCCCATTTGTTTGCAAAGGGGGACGATGTGGGGCTCCGCCCCAAACCCCGCCTAAAAACTTTTTGGAAAAAGGTATAACAAAGCAAAACTCGTTAGCCGCTTTTTCTTTGGTTGCGCAGGCGCAAAGAAAAAGCTTTCAAAAAGAAACGCCAAAAGAGTGTTTCGCGCTCTGCGGAGCACGAGGAGGGCTACGCGCCCTCCACCGCGCCGCCTTTTGAAAAAGGCGGGCGAAAACTTTTTCGTATTTAGAAAACTAAAACTTTTTTCTTCAAAGTTTTAGAAAAGGGGGCGCGGGGCTTTTTGTGCAAGTGCTATTCGGCAGAGCGGATGGGGTTGGGGCCCCGGAAGCTTGCGACAGCTATGGCCAAAGTTCGCGCAGGCACTTCCCTTTTTGCCATATATCTTTTTTCAAAGTTTTTGAAAAGGGGGCGCGGGGGAAAAACTTTTTTCAAAAAGTTTTTCCCCCGCATCTTTTTACCTATTAATACAGCTCCTCACCGAAATCGCGCAGGATCTCAGCGGCTTCCTCCTCGGCGGGCGTGCGGTGTGCGGCCGCAGACTTTTCGTCCAGGAAGATAACGACCTTACGGTTGTCCTCCGAGCCGATGGAGTTGGTGGAAACACCGTCGATGGTCTGGATCTCGGAGTGGATGATGCGACGCTCATAAGGATTCATGGGCTCAAGCATCACGCTCTTCTTGTAGCGCAGGACGCGGTGTGCCATGCGGCGAGCCAGCGCACGCAGCGTTTCCTCACGCTTTGCACGGTAGTTCTCAACGTCGATGGTGATCTTGACGTACTCGCGCTTTTCACCCTCGCTCTTCTTGTTTGCGGCGAGGTTGGACAGATACTGCAGCGCGTCCAGCGTGTCACCGTGGTGACCGATCAGCACGCCTGCGTGGTCGCCGTCAATGGCGATGACCTTGTCACCGTTGCTGCCGTCGCGGACGGTCATGGTAACGTTCAGGCCCATGTCCTTGGTCAGGCGGGTCAAAAACTCCAGCGCCAGGGCAACACCGTTCTTCTGGTAGGTGGCCTCGATGACGGCAGGCGTTGCGCCGATGCCAAACAGACCCTTCTTAGGCTCCTCAATGACGGTATATTCAATGTCCGATGCGTCGGGCGCGCCCAGCTCCTCTACAGCCTTGGCGATTGCCTCGTCGATCGTTTTTGCGGTAATCGTAACTTGCTTTTTCACAATGATTCTCCAATCGTCTAATATTACTGTTCGCTGTCGGTGGGGGCATCGTTGCCGTCCGACTTGCTCTCGTTTTTGTTTTTCTTTTTGCGCTCGGGGCGATCGTACTGCTTGAGCGCCACGCCCTCGATCTTCTCCTCGCCCTGTTCCTCGGCCTCGCGCTTGGCTTCCGCCTCGATCTTGGCGACGTAATCGTCGTCGTCCATGTGGAACAGCGACTTGGGCTTACCGCCAATCATCTGGACGTCACGGCCGTAGGTGCGGGTGTCGGGACGGGTCTCGCCCTTCTTGGGCGCCTTACCGGCATACTCACGCTCGGCGGCACGGTAGTCATCCTCGGTAAACTGCGGATAGGGCATGATCTTGCAAACGATGAACTGACGCAGCGTAGAGATCACGCTCTTGAACATCCAGTAAATGCCGACCAGTGCGGGTACCATGAATGCAAAGAAGGTACTCATACCGGGCATATAGATATCCATCAGCCAGCCCGAGCAAGCGGTCTGCTGATCCTGCATTGCCTGAGACTGGTAGGTGAACTTCTTGGTCAGTCTCATCGAGAAGAAATAAATAACAAAGGTCAGCACGGGAACGAGCAGCAACCAGTCAAAGCGCTCGAAGCTGGGGCTCAGACCCAGGTTGATGTTGCCCAGCGTGAAGTCGGGCATCTTGGGCATAATGCCCTCAATTGTCGAAACCAGCTCCTCACCGTTGCCATAGAACAAAAAGTTCTTCAGCCCTGCCAGATTGTCAGGCGTCAGCTCGGACAGCATGGTAATGGTACCGCCATTGCTGACGATGTTCTTGCCCAGACCACCTGCTGCGGGAGATGCCGTAAAGTAAGCGTTGAGGGCGCTTGACAGCGCGGGAACCTGACCCAGCACGTAGCGCAGCGGATCAACGACGATGCGGTACAGCGCCAGAATGATGGGCATTTGAATAAGCAACGGCAGACAGCCCGAGGCCGCGTTGACGTTCTCCTTCTGATACAGCTCCTGAAGCTCCTGGCTCTGCTTTTGCTTGGTCACCTGGTCGTCGCGACCGGCGTACTTCTTCTTGATGGCCATTTCCTTGGGGCGAAGCTTGGCCTGCTTGATGGAGTTCTTCTGCTGCTTGATAGACAACGGCAGCATGAGCAGCTCAACGATCACGGCAAACAGGCAGATACCGCCGATATAGCTGCCAAAGCACAGCGTTCTGGTCATCCAGCCGATAAACGCACCGATCCATCCGAACAGCGTATCCCAGAAGCCCTTGGACGCATCCAGATCGACCGTCGTCTGCATGGACTTGATCAGCGTCAAAAGGTCGGTGGCGTTCATCGTCGTGTAGTTTTCAAAGAAGATCTGCGTGTCGCTGTCGGCCTTGAGATTTGCCTTGCGGATCAAATTCACAGCCGCCTCCAGATTGGGCTCGTTCGTCACGGAAGGATCGATCTTGCTTGCGTCAAAGCCTTCGGCCAGCATATCGTAGCCGCGGTAGGCCGCGATCAGGATCTCCTGCGTCTTGAAATCGGTGTCGTAGGTGGCGGACAGCATCTTAGCAATGGCGCTGAGCTCGGAGGCCGTCAGCGCGCATTTTTCGTCAATTGACAAAAATACGTCGGTGTTGACGGTAGGCTTGATGACCTTTTGTTTACCAGAGCAAGCGCTGAGTGCCGTCATCAACAGCAGAGCGACCAGCACCAGAGATGCTAAGCGTTTTACGAAAGTTTTTTTGTTAGTTTTCATTTGTTTACGTTTTGTAGAAACTACAAAAGCTCCCTTCTGTATTTTGGGAAATACACCGCCCACTTATTTTCCGGCCGCGCGGTGTTGCGGCAAAGGTCAGTCTCTTGAATCGTCGTTTTGCGTTTGCGACTCGGCCTCATCCGTCTCGGATGGTTGCCCGTGCCGCTCGCGGCGTGCAAGGTAGTCCTCGCAAATGAGCTTGGGCTCCTCCTCTTTCGTGTCTTTGCGTTTTTTCGATCGAATGGGCTGTCCCTTTTCGGGAACAGGATCGTACCCGCCCGGATTAAATGGATTACATCGAAGGATACGTCGCACCGTCAGAAACGCCCCCACGAAAAAACCGCGCTTGCGAAAGGCCTCAAGGCCGTAAGCGGAGCAGCTGGGGGTAAATCGGCAGGTCGGACGCCCCTTTAGCGGGGAGATAAAACGCTGATAAAAGCGGATCAGCCAGATACAAAGCCACTTCATGCTCTCGTTTGGAAAAAGCCGAGCTTGTCGAAGGCCAGCCGCAGCTCTTTTTCAATATCCTGCGTTTTTTTGCCCACGATCTCGCTTCTGGCGGCCATGACGATCAAATAGCCCGTTTTGAGGTTGCCCTCTTTTTCAATGGCGCGGTAAGCCTCGCGAATGATGCGCTTGGCGCGCGTGCGAACACAGGCCCCGCCTACCTTCTTGGTCACGGACAGCCCGATTCTGTTAACGAACCGCTTTTGGGGATGAGCGATCATCAGCTTTTTGGCCATATAGTCACGCAGCACGTAGACGGCCACGTAGCGCCCGACGAAGCGATTGCCCTGCCGATAGGCCTTGTTATACAGATGATGCTCCTTGATCGCAACGAACTTCATGTTGTTTCCTTTGTTCCGTTTGGACTTTAGCGTTGGTCATTGTCAGCTTCCGTCGTGCGGACGCGGCCGCAGATGGGTAATAAATAAAAGATGTTGGGACGCTTGGGGGGTACACAGCAAAAACCCCGATGCCACGGATACGACGTACGTGAATCGCGGAGCACCGGAGGTTTTATGTGAGTACAAAAGCGGGCGAGATTAGTGAGTCAGTCTCTTTCTGCCCTTTGCACGTCTTCTCTTGAGAACGTTTCTGCCGTCAGCGGTCTTCATTCTCTTGCGGAAGCCATGCTCCTTTTTTCTCTGACGCTTCTTAGGCTGGTAGGTTCTGAGCATTTTTGTTTCCTCCTTGTTCGTTGATCGGAAGCGAACAAGCCCTATGCTTATCGCTTTTATACAATGACAACCTATATTATATACAAAAACAACCGTTTTGTCAAGAATTTTATGAAATTTCTCATATTTTTTCTTACTTTTCAGGAAAATTTCTTGATTTTGCAGGCAAAAGGGGCTACTTTTCGGTCACTTTCCCTCAAAAGCGCCGCAAAGTGACGGGATGCGACACGCCGCATACACTGATAAAGGAGGGCAACTGCCCTTCCCGACACGCACGCGCGTCGGATTTTTTCAAGAAAGGTATGAATTTATGGCAACGTTTTATAACCAGGCGACGCTGACGTATCGCGGCGGCGCCACCAATTCCAATATCGTCACGGGCGAATTTCGCGAGGTACTGTCGGCCAATAAGGTGGCGACGACCGAGAACTACGCCCTGGGCGAGGAGCTGACCTATCTGGTCAATATCATCAACACAGGCACGAGTACCCTGACGGCTCTTTCCGTCACCGACGACCTCGGCGCCTACCCCGTCGGCACGGGCACGCAGACGCCTCTGACTTACGTCGAGGGCTCGGCGCTGTATTTTGTCGACGGCGTGCCCCAGAGCGCACCGACCGTCACCTCGCGTGATCCTCTGATCGTCAGCGGATTGAGCGTTCCCGCAGGCAGTAACGCCCTGCTTTTGTATCGCGCCCTGCCCAATGCGTTCGCACCGCTGGCAGTCGGCTCGACCATCACCAACACCGCGACCATCACAGGCCCCGGTGTTCCCACCCCCGTTCGTGCAAGCGAGACGGTCACCGTTCAGAGCGGCACCGCCCTTTCGATCACCAAGTCGCTCAGCCCCACCACCGTCTCGGACGGTGAGCGCCTGACCTACACCTTCGTGGTCGAGAACGGCGGCAACGAGGCAGCCGTCGCGACCGACGATCTGGTCGTGACCGACGTCTTTGATCCCGTTCTCTCGGATCTCGTCGTGACGCTGAACGGTGTGACACTGCCCGAAGGCAGCTACACCTACGACGAGGCGACGGGTGAATTTTCCACCGCCCCCAGCGTCATCACCGTCCCCGCCGCCACCTACACCCAGGACCCCGGCACGGGCGAGTGGACGCTCGTCCCCGGCGCGGCCGTTTTGCAGGTCAGTGGAATCGTGTGAGCCTTGTGCCCAAAGGGCACAAGGCAGTTATGATCGCCTGCAGCGAGTTTAAGCTTTGCGCCACCGGCGCAAAGCAGTTATGATTGGCTACGCCAAGTTATGATGTGCCTGCGGCACAGTTTGAAGTTAGTTGGCGATCATATCATAACGTTTGCATTTTGGCGAAGCCAAAGGCAAACTCATAACGGCGAGCGCCGCTTGCATAGCAAGTAGCGAGCCTTATCACTCATAACTAAAATAGCATTCGTGCTCCTGATGCACCGCTTACCAAGAAAAGAGGACAGAGAATATACCCTTCTCTGTCCTTTTTTAGTCAGCCTTCTTTTCTTCTTCTAAATTTGCAAGTGCGACTCTGACCGCCTCGACGACGAACGCCGAGAACGTGCAATTCTTGCCCTGAATTTCCTTTTCCACCTGCTCGATCACGTCGTTGGGAATACGAATACATTTGCTGGTCGTGGGCGGAATAGAAGGAACCTTAAATTGTTTCACGTACCATCACCTCTTGCAATATCATTGTATTACAATTTGTGCTTGTTGTATGCATCGCAAATGTATTGCATTTTTGACGCGAAAGTATGATACAATATTCTTGAAAGCGAGGTGTTGGTTATGCGCATTGTGATCGGTGGTTGTAGAAACTTTCATGATTACGAGTTAATAGAGAGGCACTTGGATCGGCTTTTAGCACCGTACGATCATTCAGGCATCGTTTTTCTATCCGGCCATTGTACCGGTGTGGATTTACTTGCCGAGCGTTATGCCAAGGAGCACGCGCTGGCAGTCGAAATATACCCGGCCAACTGGAAACGCTACGGCCGCGCGGCAGGTCCCATCCGCAACGAGGAGATGGTGATACAGGCGGACTGCGTCGTTGCTTTTTGGGACGGTGCGTCCCGCGGAACAAAATCCTTGATTTCTTATGCCCAAAAGCACGGCAAAGAATTACATATCGTCACTATATGATCAGAAATAAAAAAAGGAAAACCCCACTTGTGGTTTCCCCTCTTTTCCGCGCGAGCGCGGAAAATTCACCCTTTCGGGCGCTTGGAGATCATAAAAGATTTCGCTCTCTGCGGAGAGCGACGAGGACGCCGTCCTCGACCTGCAAGCCTTTTAAAAAAGGCTTGACCGAAAATTTTATATAAGCGTTGTTCCTTTTTTCGGTTTTTTGAAAAGGGAGCGCGAGGGGAAAGCTTTTTTTCAAAAAAGTTTTCCCCTCGCATTTATTGATTACTTAAAATATCTGTTAAGCAGACCTTCCAGACCGCGGCCGTGGCGAGCCTCGTCTCTGGCCATTTCGTGAACGGTGGGCTTGCGTTATGTATTTTGGAATCCTCGCTCTAAGATTGCAGCCGCTTGTCTAGCTTGTGGAGCAACGAATCGATCTTCAAAATTCGAAATACGAGCTGTCGGATCAAATCGAGGCAGAAACAAACGACCCATATAACAACTGTGCTTGCCAGAATGATCGCAAGTTGAAGAACACCGGGAAGGGACAGCACTGGAACAAATCTGTCATTTATAAGGCTCTGACGGACCAAAGGCTGTTCGTGTAATAAGTATATGCTGAACGTGAAACTTGTACAGAAAACACATATCTTTTGGAGCCCCGGGGAAACATGCACGGACGCGAAAAGCAAGACTAGCGCAATGGCGGCCAAAACAATGGTAGGGGACGTATACTCTATCAATCGCATACCATAAAAGGAAGGATAGACCATCGATAAAACTACGCCAAGACAAGTGACCAGAATGCATCCGGCAAAGAGGCACGCATAAAAACGAGGTCTGAACCGAAATTCCATATGGTATTTTCTCAGATAGGCACCAATAGTAAATAGTATCAAAAGCCAAAAAGCACTATATCCGTACTTCAAATGGAACGGATCCTTGCCTGTTGCCGTAGGAAACAGGCTAAAAACAAGAATCAAGGCCAAAATCAGCACATTTGCCTGCTTCCTGGATAACGCCTGCATTCCTTTTGAAACAAGCGGAGCGAAGAAAAACGCACCCAAATATGCAGTAAAATACCAAAACTCCTCATAAGCAATTGGAAACAACGCCTGAATCCAATTTGCTTTGTGTACGATCTCCGAGCAAAAAATCCAAAACAGAGCCGTAATCAGCAGGCCGTGATACAACACCGTTAAGAAACGATACAGAACACCGGAATATTTGGTGGGTTTATTGTACAGCACAAAGCCGGTGATAATTGCAAAGCAGTTTACCGTGCCATCAATTGCTATGCCCACAAACCATAAAAAATAGAATGTGGGATCAGAAGGATCTGCCTGCTCCCAAAAACCGCCATAATACAAAATATGAAGAGTAATGACGCAAAAAGACAGAATAACGCGCAGCACATCTATTCCGTGGAGTCGTTCAGATTTGAAGCTATCCGTTTGCATTTTTCATCTCCCTATGATAGAATAAAAACCGGATTCCATATATCAGCACAATCTTCATAATGAAAAGCTTATCATCTTTTATTAATTATAGCATGATACGGAAGCTCTGTCAATGCTTCGCTTAAAAAGCCAACCAAAAAAGGGAGCAGACCGAAATCTGCTCCCCTTGGAGGCACGTTTATATTACTTGAAATATCTGTTGAGCAGACCTTCCAGACCGCGGCCGTGGCGAGCCTCGTCTCTGGCCATTTCGTGAACGGTGTCGTGGATGGCGTCCAGACCGTTCTTCTTGGCGCAAGCGGCCAGGTCGAACTTACCCTGGGTTGCGCCGTACTCGCAGTCAACTCTCCACTTCAGGTTATCCTTGGTGGTCGCCTTCATGTTGGGCTCGAGATCCTCACCGAGGAGCTCTGCAAACTTTGCTGCGTGCTCTGCTTCCTCCCAAGCGGCCTTTTCCCAGTACAGACCGATCTCGGGATAGCCCTCGCGGTGTGCGATGCGAGCCATGCACAGATACATACCAACCTCGGAGCACTCGCCCTGGAAGTTCGCCATCAGCTGCTCGAAGATGTACTTCTTGTCTTCCTCGGAGATGTCGGGGTTGTTCTTGACGGTCTTGGCGTATACGCCGTACTCGTGCTCAGCGGCCAGCTTCATCTCACCCTTGACCTCGGTGAACTTGGAACCGGGAACCTTGCAAACGGGGCACTTCTCGGGTGCGCTCTCACCCTCATGGACGTAACCGCAAACGGGACATACAAACTTTTTCATGATCAAAATCCTCCTAAGTATAAAATGAAATATATTTTTATTTTTTGGGTATCAGAAATTCACTCGGACAATGCTCCTCTGAGAGCATCATCTCCAGCGTTACCGCCTCAAGGTCACGAGCAAGACGCGCGCTGACGGCGGCAAACAGGCAATGAAAACGGCAAGAGCCTTTGTCATAGCCCATACGGGAACAGAAGAAATCCTCCTCCTGGCAGCGGTTGATGGCAATGGGCCCGTCGATCAGCTCCACGATGCGGCGCACCGTGATGTCGCTCGGCGACAGAGCCAGCGCGTAGCCGCCGCTTTTGCCTCGCTGTGCACGGACAACGCCGTCCTGCAAAAGCCGACGCAAGATCTTCAGCGTGAATTTTGGGGATACTGCCACGCGCTCGGCGATGCTACCCGCATCGGTCACTTTGCCCGTTTTGCCCAGCAGCCAAACGATACGCAACGCGCCGTCTGCTTCTCTGGTCAATCCGATCATGGCCTTCCCTCCTGTCCTGTTCCTCATTACACTACCATTATAGTATACTTTTGCGCATTTGTCAAGAGGTTTTTGAAAAATAATTATACTTTTTTTGTAGAAATTAAATCCAAATAAAAAAAGAAGCCTTTTCCCTCGAAAAGACTTCCTTTTTATATAGGTCAATCGACGTCCTCGACGACCTTTTCGGGGCGCTCGTCCAGTGCCTCGGGGTGCTCGATGAGCTTTTTGATGTACTTGAATGCGCTGGCGTAATAGAAGCCGTCGCAGATACGCTCGTCGGTGACGACCTTGAGGTCGACGTGGCGGCGCTTGAAGACGTTGCCCTCACGGTCCATGACCAGCTTGTAATATTTCTTACCGAAGGCCAGGAAAACGGGCAGGTTACCAAAGTCGTAGATGTGGTGGTAGATGGCGGGGATACCGAGCGATCCCATGCTGGTGATGATCATAGAGCCGTAGAAAGGCAGATCGGGCAAGAGAACCACGCTGTGGTAGTCAAACCATTTGACCAGCCCCACCACGCCGCGAAGAATGAGACGGGGGAACTTGGTGAAGAAGTCCATGATCTTATCAAAGTCGCTCTTGGACTCGGCGTCCTCCTGATTTGCCTGCACGATCTGATTGAACTTCTCGTAGATCTCGGCCGCCGTATCGTCGGGGGCGAAGGTGACCTTGATGCAGGTGTCGGGCTCGTCGATCTTCATGCTCTTTTTGATGGTCATGACCACCGTGATCTCCGTTCTCGCAAAGATGCGCTGGCCGCTGACGTAACGGTTGATGGCGGGATACTGCGATACGGCGCGTACGTAGGCGGCGATGAGCAGGTGCATGAAGTTGAAATTGGTGTAGCCGTCACGGATCATGCGGCGGCAATACTTGTCCGCCTCGGTGACGTCGAAGGAGTCGGTAAACATGTTACAGGCATCACTTCTCTTGGGCATGATGAAGGGCATCAGACGGGACATGGGCTGGATGGTGCGCAGGCGGCGGCCATCCTTACGGTCGCCCCATCTGCGGCGACGCTTGGGAGCAACGTAACGCTCTTTGGCCGTCGCAGGCATTGCGGACTCCTGCTCTGCAGGCGTCTCGACTGCCGTGGTTTGGGTGTCGTTCATAGGGGTGTACTCCTTTCATAGTGGCCGGCAAAATTCTTTGCCAGGGGGAAGTCTTGGCAGACTTCGTGAACAAAGTATTACATAAGTATTACTTTTTTTCATTATACGGGATATTCGACAAAAAGTCAATACTTTCATTTCAAAATATCAAGGTCGATCGACGCGAAAATCCAACATATTTATTGATATTCGCCGCGAAATCTGTTATAATAAGGAAAGATTCACACAAGAAGGGAGAAAAGGTATGACATTGCAGGATATTACTGCGCGGCTTGCCGCGGCAGGCATTGAAGACGCGCGCCGAGAGGCACAGCTTCTGGCCGAGCATTTTTGCGCCCTTTCACCGCTCGCCCTGCGGCAGATGGCAGACGCTCCCCTTCCCGACCCCGAAGGCGCGCTCTCGCGCGCGGTCGAGCAGCGCGCCGCGCGATTCCCGTTACAGTATATCTTAGGAACGTGGGGTTTTTGGCGGCAGGAATACGAGGTGTCGCCCGATTGCCTGATTCCCCGCCCCGACACCGAGCTGCTCGTCGACTACGCCGCGCGGAAACTGCCCCAAGGCGGCCGTTTCATCG
Source organism: Oscillospiraceae bacterium (assembly GCA_015064805.1). Taxonomy (GTDB): domain Bacteria; phylum Bacillota; class Clostridia; order Oscillospirales; family CAG-272; genus SIG644. Next base: position 45,782 of record SVRN01000004.1, on the reverse strand, counting down.
ACCTTTGCACGGGCAGCGGCTGTATTGCCATTTCCCTGCTTTGCGAGCGTCCCGATCTATCTGCCGTGGCGGTCGATCTGTTTGACGCCACACTATCGCTGGCCGAGCGCAACGCCCGCCGCAACGGTGTTGGCGAAGATCGGCTGACGCTGATCCGAGGAGACGTGTTGCGCGGCGATTTCATGGCCGAGCTTGGCTCGTTTGACGCCATCCTTTCCAATCCGCCCTACATCACCCCTGCCGTGATCGACACGCTCGCGCCCGAGCTGGCCTTTGAGCCCCGCGCCGCGCTGGACGGCGGCGAGGACGGGCTGATCTTTTACCGCCGCATGATTTTAGGTTCTGACTATCGAGCCGCGCTGAAGGCAGGCGGCTGCTTCATCTTCGAGATGGGCTACGACCAGGGCGACGCCCTGCGCGCGTTGGCGGCCGAGGCGGGTGATGCCTGCACCGTCCACCGCGACCTTGGCGGGCAGGAGCGGATGGCCGTTCTCACGCCGCCGCATACACTGTAATAATCTCACTGACCAAAGGAGCTTTTATGAATATCGTAGTTTTAGCGGGCGGACTTTCGCCCGAGCGCGAGGTTTCGCTGACCTCGGGCTCTTTGATTGCCAACGCCCTGATGAAAAACGGACACCGCGTTCTCTTGCTTGACGTCTATCTCGGCATGGATCTTGAGGGCGATCCTCTTTCCGCTTTCCGCAGCGAGGGCGACTATCACCACGCCGTCAGCACCGAGGTGCCCGATCTGGTAGCCCTCAAGGTGCAGAGCGGCAACGGTGACGCGCTGGTCGGCAAAAACGTGTTGACCATCTGCCGCGCCGCCGACGTCGTTTTCCTCGCGCTTCACGGCGGCATGGGCGAGGACGGTCGCCTGCAGGCCTTTTTGGATTGCAACGGCATCCGCTACACGGGCACGGGCTCGCTGGGGGCCGCGCTGTCCATGGACAAGGAGATCTCCAAGATCCTGCTTCGTGCCGCAGGCGTTGCCACGCCCGATTGGATCATCGTTCGCCCCGCCTATGAGACGGATGCCAAGGCGCGCGTGCTACGTGAGATCGGACTCCCCTGCGTGATCAAGCCTTGCAGCTGCGGCTCGAGCGTGGGCGTCTCCATCGTGCACACCGAGAGCGAGCTGGACGCCGCTCTTGCGCTGGGTGCAGCGTGGGAGGATCGATTGATCGTTGAAAAAAAGATCGTCGGACGCGAGCTGACCGTCGGCATTCTCGGCGGCCGCGCACTGCCCCCCATTGAGATCATCCCCAAAGAGGGTTTTTACGATTACAAAAACAAATATCAGGGCGGCTTGACGCTTGAGCTTTGCCCCGCGCCCTTGCGCGAGGATCAGACGATCAAGGTACAAAGGGCGACCGTTCGCGCGTTTGAGGCATTGCATCTGGACTGCTACGCCCGCATCGACTACATCATGGATGAGGAGGACGTCATGTGGTGTCTGGAGGCCAACGCCCTGCCCGGCATGACCCCCACCAGCCTGCTCCCCCAGATGGCCGACGAGATCGGTCTTGACTACGGCGCGCTGTGCGAGGAGATCATCCGTCTGTCCTTTGAAAAATAACGCTTTTGCGGAGGAATCAAAAAATGAAGGTTGAAACGCTGCACATTTTCCCCGAATATCCGAACGCCGATCTGACGGTCTATCTGCACACCGAGATCGAGCGCGTGCCCCCGACGCCCCGTCGCGCCATGATCGTCTGCCCCGGCGGCGGCTACGGCTTTTTGTCCGATCGCGAGGACGAGGTCGTCGCGCTTGCTTGGCTGGCTGAGGGCTTTCAGGCCTTCGTCCTTCACTACGGTGTTGGCGAGCACGCCAAAAATTACGAGCCGCTGATCGAGGCCTGCCTGGCAATTCGTCACATCCGCGAGCACGCAAGCGAATACAACGTCGATCCCGACCATATCTTTATCACCGGCTTTTCAGCCGGCGGTCATGCGGCCGCCGCGGCGGGCGTTCTTTGGGATCACGAAGCGGTCAAGGCCGCCTTTGGCGACGTTCCTGCCCGCATGGGGCGCCCCGACGGCATGCTTCCCTGCTATCCCGTCATTTCTGCGGGCGAGCACGCGCACAGAGGATCCTTCCTCGCCTTGGCGGGCGCGGATTCAACGCTTGAGGAGCAGATGGCCTTCTCGCTGGAGAATTTCGTCAACGAGACCACGCCGCCCGCGTTTTTGTGGCACACCTCGGACGACAACTGCGTGCCGGTCGAGAACTCGCTGTTGCTTGCCGCGGCGCTATCCAAGCATCATATTCCGTTTGAGCTGCACGTTTATCCGCACGGCGCGCACGGGCTGTCGCTGTGTGATGAGCGGACTTGGGTAAACAGTCCCGGGATGTTGAATCCCATAGCGGCCGGATGGTTTGATCTGGCGGTGAGATGGGCGAAGGAGCTTTGATTTTCTAAATTTTCGGCAACTTCTTCTTTTGACGCTCACACTGCACTTCGTGCGCGTGCGCTGTGCAGTTTTGATGCCACTTCTTGCTGCGCGGCAAGAAGTGGCGGAAGAAACGCGCCAAAGGGCTTAATGCCCTTTGGATTCCCGCAGTGCGTCTTTGCGGGCGCGCAAGCGCGCAGCACGACGCAAAAGTGAGCATCTTCAGCTTTTGCGAGCGCGACTTAAAGAAAGTCGCACTCACGGGAGTTGCTCGGACTCCGCTTTTGCAAAGGACGATAATTTTTGCCTCGTTCCCTGTGATAGACGGAATCTCAAACAGAACGGAAAAGCAAAAGCTTTTGCCAAGCCAACCCATCTGCGGGGTGGGATATATGCCCCGCAGATGGAGAAGGTTTGCTGAACAAAAATCCCCGACGGCCATGAAAGGCCGGAGGGATGGAGGGGGTTCCCAGGGGGAACGCCTGGGCGTGTTTCTTGGTTACTTCTTGTCACGAGACAAGAAGTGACAACCAAAGCCGGTACAGCGAACGCGCGAAGCAGTGTGAGCCCGGCTACGAAGTTGTGAAAAGTTTAGCTAATCCCCCCTTTTCCCCGCCTTACCCCTTGACTTTCTCCCCCTTTCCCATTATAATATATCTATAGAAACTCTCTAATACGAGGAGGCTGCCCCATGGCATTGCGCAATCACACCGAAAAAGAACTCAAAAACATCGCCACGACCATCCGCATGGACATCATCAAGGAAACTCACAGCGCCAAGTCCGGTCACCCCGGCGGCTCGCTGTCCATCGCCGATATCATGGCGTATCTGTATTTTGAAGAAATGAATATCGATCCCCAAAAGCCCGACGACGCCGATCGCGACCGTCTGGTGCTGTCCAAGGGTCACGCCGCTCCCGCGCTGTACGCCGCTCTTGCCGAGCGCGGCTTCTTCCCCCGCGAGGAGCTGACCACGCTGCGCCGTGCCGATTCCCATCTGCAGGGTCACCCCAGCCTTGGCCACGTCCCCGGCGTTGATATGACCACCGGCTCGCTGGGTCAGGGTCTGTCCGCCGCTTGCGGTATGGCCATTTCCGCCAAGATGCAGGGCAAGTCCTATCGCACCTACGCCATCGTCGGTGACGGTGAGTCGCAGGAGGGTCAGATCTGGGAGGCGCTCATGCTGGCCGCTCACAGAAAGCTGGACAACCTGTGCGTCGTTTTCGACTGGAACGGTCTGCAGATCGACGGTGAGATCGAGCAGGTGCTCAACCCCACCCCCTACCCCGAAAAGCTGCAGGCGTTCGGTCTTCACACCATCGTGGTCGACGGCCACGACATCGCCGCTCTGTCCGCCGCCTTTGACGAGGCGCGCACGGTCGTAGGCAAGCCCACCGCCATCATCGCAAAGACGGTCAAGGGTAAAGGCGTTTCCTTCATGGAAAACCGCGTCGAGTGGCACGGTGCTGCTCCCAAGGACGCACAGTGCGAGCAGGCGCTTTGCGAGCTGCAAGCCCAGCTGATCGACTGATCTCAATGAAATAAACGTGCCCCTGCGCGTGTCAAATCACATGCAGGGGCTTTTTGTTCGTCCGCCGCAATCTTGGCGCAAAACGTTTGGAACCAAACGACGCAGGATCGCTATACTTTGTAGTGAAAAAAACTCGGGAGGTACCATTATGTCCCATTATTTCGGAACGGACGGCTTTCGCGGTGAGGCGGGCGGCGCGCTGACGGCACACCACGCCTATCGCATCGGCCGTTTTCTCGGTCATTATTATCAAGCAGACGCTCACCGCCCCCGCATTGCCGTCGGCAAGGACACGCGGCGCTCGTCTTATATGCTCGAATACGCGCTGGCAGCGGGGCTGACCGCCTCGGGCGCGGACGCCTTCATGCTGCACGTCACCACGACCCCCAGCGTATCCTTCATCACCCGCAAGGACGACATGGACTGCGGCGTGATGATCTCGGCCTCGCACAATCCCTTTTCCGACAACGGCATCAAGCTGGTCAATCGCAATGGCGAGAAAATGGAAAGTGAGCTGCTCGACGAGATCGAAGCCTTTCTCGACACGCCCGACCCGCACGACGCCCTACTGCCGCGCGCCAAGGGCGCTGACATTGGTCAGGTCATCGACCACAGCGCGGGGCGCAATCGCTATCTTGCCTATCTGATCTCGATCGCCCGCAATTCCTACAAGGGTCTGCGTCTGGGGCTGGACTGCGCCAACGGGAGCGCCTGGATGATCGGTGAGAGCGTGTTCGCTGCACTGGGTGCTAAGGTCTATTGCATCGGCAACACCCCAAACGGTCTGAACGTCAACGAGGGCGTCGGCTCTACGCACATCGAGCGTCTTGCCGCCTTCGTACAGAGCAATCACCTGGACGCAGGCTTTGCCTTTGACGGCGACGCCGATCGCTGTCTGGCCGTCGACGAGCAGGGACGCGTGCTGACGGGCGATCACATTCTCTACATACTCGCTTGCGAATGGCTTCGGCGTGGGATGCTGGCAGGCAACACCGTCGTCACGACCGTCATGTCCAACATGGGGCTCTACCGCGCGCTGGGGGACAAGGGCATTGCTCATATTCAGACGGCCGTCGGGGATAAATATGTTTACGAGGCCATGAACCGCGAGGGCTACAGCCTCGGGGGCGAGCAATCGGGGCATATCATCCTGCGCCCCTACGCCTCCACGGGCGACGGGATCCTGACCGCCATTTCACTCATGGAGGTCATGATGGAGCGTAAGCTCCCGCTCTCCCGCCTGAGCGCCGATATGCGATTGTATCCGCAAGAGCATCGCAACGTAAGAACGAAAAACAAGGCCGCCTTCACCGCCAATACCACGCTTTTGAATGCGTTGGAAGCGGCAAAGCAGTCGCTTGGCGAGCGCGGGCGGGTGCTGATGCGGCCAAGCGGCACCGAGCCCGTCGTTCGGCTGATGGTAGAAGCGCAGGACGAGGACCTCTGCCGCCGGACGATCGAGGAACTGATGGCGGTCGTGCGCGAGCAAGGCTTGGCAGAGCGAACGGGAGGGTGAGTGATGGCAGTATTTCCTTATGCGGCGCTCTGGCACGATGCAGAGCAATACACGCTCGGCTTTCCCCTCTTGCAAAAGGCTTCGTATCCTTGGGAAATTCTTCCCCTGCTTTCCGATTTCATCCGTGCCGTCGGGCAACGGCTGCCCCGCGACGAATACGAGCAGTTGGCAGACGGCGTCTGGGCGGCGCGCACGGCGCATATTGCCCCGAGCGCCCACGTCGGTGCGCCCTGCATCATCGGGCACGACACGGAGGTGCGGCATTGTGCCTTTATCCGCGGCGCGGCGCTGGTTGGAGACGGCGCCGTCATCGGCAACTCGACCGAACTGAAAAACTGCGTCTTATTTGACGGCGTTCAGGTGCCGCATTTCAACTACGTCGGCGACTCGATCTTAGGCTATCGGGCGCATTTGGGGGCGGGGGCGATTACCTCCAACGTCAAAGGCGACCGCTCGGACGTCGTCGTTCGCGTCGAGCAAGCCCGCATACCGTCAGGGCGGCACAAGCTGGGGGCGATGATCGGAGATCTGGTCGAGGTCGGATGCAACAGCGTGCTCAATCCGGGTTGTGTGATCGGGCGGGAGAGCAGGATTTATCCGTCGGTTTCGGTGCGGGGATTCGTCGGAGAGCGGTGTGTGATGAAGGGGGATGGGAGTGTGGTGAGGAGGAGGTAGAGGGGAGATCGCTGAGTTTTTCAGCATCTTCTCCTATAGCCCCGCCCAGCTTCGCGCGCTCGGTGTGTTGCCAAGATGCCATTTCTTTGTTGTTCCACAAAGAAATGGCGAAAGAAAGGGAACTTAAGGGCCTAATGCCCTTAAGAAACCCGCAAGATTTTTTGCTTTCGCTATCTTTTGGTGGTTACCAAAAGGCGTTATCGCGTCTGCAATTTTTGCGCAACGAAATCCAAAGATTCCGTTGCTATTGCGAGCAGGCTATCGTTTTCTACTTCATTCCGCGCCGCGTTTCATAGCAAATAGAGGAGAAAAACATATACGTTTTTTCTGCATCTCTCGCTATAAGCCAACACGCGCGGCGGGCGAAAAACTCAAAATTTCTGCCCTGAGGTGTGTGCGAGTTTCTTTAACTCGCGCACGCAAAAGCTGAATTTTTATAACTTCGCGAAAAGATGAGCAGAGCGCGAGCGCCGCGACCTTTTCGCGCTCGGGGGTTCTAAGGGGTATTAGACCCCTTAGTCCGCTTTCTTGGTTCGTTCTTTCTCGGACGAGAAAGAATGAACACCAAAACCGACACAGCGCCCTCGCGAAGCAGAGATTGCGCTTCTAAGGGAAGAATTTTGCAAGCAAAATTCTTCGGGAGCGGGTAACTGAACACCCCACAAGCACATATTTTCGTTCCCGCGTTGTGCGCGTCAAGAGGAGAAGACGCCTGAAATTCAGCTACCCCCCTCCCCCGTCAAAAAAGGCGAGAATGTTCTTCACATCCTCGCCTTGCTTTTTTATTTCTTTCTCTTGCTCTCAAAAAACTCCCTCAATATCCCCACACATTCCTGCTCTAATACCCCGGCAGTGACCTGCGCCTTGTGATTGAGCGGATAGGCATTGACCGACAGCACGCTTCCCATCGCCCCTGCCTTGGCATCCTTGGCGCCGTACACCACCCGCCCCATGCGGGCGTTGACTACCGTTCCCGCGCACATCGGGCAGGGCTCCAGCGTCACGTACAGCGTGCAGTCGCTCAGCCGCCAGCTGCCAAGCGCGCGGCAGGCCGCCTCCATCGCCAACAGCTCGGCGTGTGCCGTGGCCAGACGGTCGATCTCGCGGCGATTGTGACCTCGCGCGATGATCTGCCCCTCCCGCACGACGACGGCTCCCACGGGAACCTCGCCCAGCGCAAAGGCCACTTTCGCCTCGGCAAGCGCCTCGCGCATAAAGATTTCATCCTGTGACAGCGTCATGTTTTCCTCCGTTTTTTGCATCAAATATACCAAAACAGGCCCGATATGATCTCGATGATGCTAAGGGCAAAAAAGGCGATCATCGTGGGCGAGAAAAAGCCAAAGAGCGTGCCGCCCGTCAGCGGTGCGCCCGCGATCAGCCCTTCATCGGCCGTGGCAGAAAGCGAGGGATTCACCTTACGTCCCCTTTGCTTGTCGTGCTGCAAGAGCAAAACGGTCAGGCAGATCATACCGCCGCCGATCACGAGAAGCTCAAGCGTGCTATAGAGCAGCATTTCGTCTCGATAGTCAAGGCGGTTGAACATCACCTCGTCTATGACGGACAGCAGATTATTGAACATATGGATGACCACGCCGCCCCAGATCGAGCCGCTTTCGATCGTCACGTAGGCCAGCACGATGCCTGCCACCGTCGTGTAAAGGATCTGCTCACCAGTGCCGTGCATCAGCCCGAACAGCACGGCACTGCCGATGATGGCGACCGTTTTTCCATAGGGCATCAGATGGGACAGCACAAGGCCGCGGAACAAAAATTCCTCGCAGAAGGCAGGAATCAAAGAAACGGATACGTAAAGCAGCACCGCCTCGTACGGCGCAAAGGCGGGATTAGGCTCGGGGTAGGCCGATGCAGGTACGGACAGACCGACCAGATCCAGCAGATAGCCGTTGGCCAGCGCGGCGCAATAGACCACCGCCAGCGCGGCGGGAATAAGCAAAATCAGCTTGCGCGGTGCCGTCGTATCCATCGGCAACGGGATCCGCTCGCCCTTGGGAGTGATCAGCCGATAAAACAGAACGGGCAGCATAAACGCAAGCGCGTAGATAAGCATGTCGTATATGCTCGTCGCGACGATCATGGCCTTGTCCGTCAGCGTGGCCTCGAATATGGCAAAGAGGGGGTAAAGCACCAGATCCAGCCCGTTAAACAGCGCCAGAAACATGAGCATCGCCGCGCCCAGCCGCATCGTCGTGCGCCGATAGGCGACAAAACGCACGTCTGCCGCAAACGCAAGGCGCGCCACCTTTGATCTTGCCATGATACCCCTCCTTTTTCTTTGTGATATATCTATTATACTCTGCCGCCGCCTTCTCGTCAAGTGGTATGGCAAAAGTTCAAGGCATCTTGACAAGGCAGGGTGCAATATGGTACAATAAACTATATATTGAAACGGAGGCACGACATGGAGCTGGAGCAAAAGCGATTTACCAAAAACGACGCGGGCTTTGTCTGCGCGCATTGCGGGCGGCAGGTGGAGCCGCTGGGCTATACCTCGCGCAATCACTGTCCGTTTTGCCTGTGGTCTCTCCACGTGGATATCCTCCCGGGCGATCGCGCCAACACCTGCGGTGCGCCCATGCAACCCATTCGGGTCGAGCCTGACCGCCGCCGCGGCTATATTATCATCCACCGCTGTACCAAATGCGGCGAGATCGGGCGCAACCGCGCCGCTCACGAGGCCAAGGTTCAACCCGACGATATTTCCCTGCTCATCCGTCTGACGGCGGGCGAGCTGCCGGGCTGACAAGGAGCGCATATGCTGATTGAACGAATTCAAGAATTAAAGCAAACGACGGGACGCCTTCTTGGCGTCGATTTCGGTGACGTACGCACGGGACTTGCCGTGTCCGACGCCGCTCGGTTTCTCGCCTCGGGGCTGGAGACCATCAAGCCCGGCAGCATGACCAAAACGGCCGAGGCCGTTGCCGAGGCCGCTCGCGCACACGGTGTGGTCGGCATCATCGTCGGTCTGCCCGTCAACATGAACGGCTCGCAGGGCGAGCGCGCCGAGCACGCGCGTATGTTCGCCGCGATGCTGGACGAGCGCGTGGGAGAGATGCCCATTCTTTTGCTGGACGAGCGCATGACGACCATGGCCGCCTCCCGCTTTCTCAACGAGACCAACACGCGTGGGCAGAAACGCAAGCAGGTCATCGACACGCTCAGCGCCCAGATCATTTTACAAAATGCGTTGGATCGCCTGAAAAACTGCTGATCTTTCAAAGGAGTCAACTATGACGGATTACGAAAAGGAATACGAGCAATATTCACACACAAATATGAGCCGCGGACAGCTGATCACGCTCAAGTGCCTCAAATACGCCGCGCGCGGCCTGATCTTTGGTATCATCGCGCTGGTGCTCTGGCGCGTGCTGTTTTCGGGGCACGTGCCCAAAAACATGGAGACGCTGACGGTCAACGACGCGCTGTACGATGCTTACGTCGAGAGCGGCGACGAGCTGACCATGTACACGCAGACTCACGCCCCCGTCGTCATGGAGGGCGAAACGGCAGGCTACTTCTGGGTCTGCCAGACCGTTTTCATCCCCGAGGCCAATCAAGTGCAGGTCTTGATCCGCTATAACAACAGCACGCTCAAGCACATCGCACAGGACTTTTCTCTGGGAGAGGATGAGATCCCTTCCCGCGAGGATACCGTCGTTGACGTCACCCTTGCGCTTGCGATCGATCTTGATCCGACCAACAACTCAACAGCTGACCGTAAAATCCTTCGCATTCACCCCTCGGGTGAGCCGACGGAGGACTCGACCGCCATGTACAATTACCGCAGATACGTGTTTGATAACGTGGATGTGGACACAGCGGCGCTCATCAACATTTCGGTGGATTTCTATTATATCGGCAACGTCAAGTATGACCGCACGCCCTACAGCAGCATCGTCATCTACGAGCCGGTGGAGGAAAACGATCCAATGGGCATCAACGAGACCGTCAAGCTGACCACGCGCGACAAGCGGGCGCTGGCCGCCTACGGTGAAGCACGCTGATGGGAGGACGGACATGAAGCACGTGGATATTTATACCGACGGTGCCTGCCGCGGCAATCCCGGACGGGGCGGTTGGGGCGCGATATTGGTGTACGGAAGCATTGAAAAAGAGCTGTCGGGCGGTGAGCGGGAAACCACCAACAACCGCATGGAGCTGACGGCCGTCATCTCGGCGCTGCAGGCGCTTCGCGAGCCCTGCGAGGTCACGCTGACCTCGGACTCCAAGTACGTCATTGACGCCATTACCAAGGGATGGGCGGTGTCGTGGCGAGCCAAAGGTTGGCGCAAGGCGGACAAATCACCGACGCTCAACGTGGATCTATGGGAGGTTTTGCTTGGGCTGCTGGAAAAGCACAAAGTGAGCTTCGTTTGGGTACACGGACACACGGGGCATCCGTATAACGAGCGCTGCGACGCGCTGGCAACGGCCTTTGCGGATAGCTTTCTTTGATGGTAAAAACAAAAGGACTGCATGGAGATTTGATCCATGCGGTCCTTTTTTGCGTGGGGGATGTAACGTTCTTTGCTTTGGCGCGCCACGACGCGGCGCGCTGTGCGTTAGCGTTCATTCTTTCTCGTCCGAGAAAGAATGAACCAAGAAAGAGGACCAAGGGGCCTAATGCCCCTTGGAACTCCGCAGAACTTGTTTCTTTTGCTATCTTTTGGTGGTTACCAAAAGGCGTTTTGGCATCTGCAAAGTTTGCGTCGGCGGAGCCAAAGCTCCGCCTCCTATTGCGAGCAAGCTATCTTTTTTCACTTCACGCCGCGCCGCGCTTCAAAGCGAACCAAGAGAAAGATATCTGCTTTCTTTCTATATCACCCGACGGCACTCATCACGCGCGCCGGGGGGCGGCCAAAGCAAGAACTTTTGCCAATAGGTGTGTGCGAGTTTCTTTCACTCGCGCACGCAAAAGCTGAAGACGTGAAACTTCGCGAAAAGATGAGCAGAGCGAGAGCGCCGCGACCTTTTCGCGCTGCCAGGGAGTTCCAAGAGGGAACGTCTTGGTGTCTTTTCTTCGCCCCTTCTTTGCGACAAGGCAAAGAAGGGGCAATAAACTTTCACCGAACGCGCGCGATGAAATCGCGCAGTGTGAGGCTGTAGGAGAAGTTATACAAACTTAAAACTCCACTTCAACCTCAACACCCTCTACCGACGATGCAAACGTGATCAACGTCGTACAGCTCTCCTCGTCGTACTGCGCTTCGTATGCAAGAGCTTCGCCCTTGCAAATAACACAAATGCTCTCGGGCTTTCTCGGCGTCTGCAACCGTACGCAGGCCTTCATCTCGGACGGACCGGTCAGCTTGAAAGAAAGCTCACCCTCGGCGCGAGCGATCTTCTCCACGCGTCCCGAGGCCGCCAGAACGTCCGCCTCGCTCGATTTCGGGTCGATCGCCATCCAGAAGCCGACGTCGTCGGGATTCTGTACGGGATCGCGCACGACGGCCAGATTGTCGTCCAGCATATTCATATACAAGCCCTCAACCACCATGGGCGAGGTGTCAACGCTTTCGTTGATGACGGCCGACACGGTGTAGGGACCGCGGCGCATGAGCAGATGCGAGGAGGGCTCAAAGTCCATGTCTGCCGCACGGAGCAACGCGTGCATTTGCGCCATGTAGTCGTCACACAGCTCGCCGCTCTCGGCAATGTTCATGGGATGCAAACGGCACACACCGACCTGGCCTTTGCCCACGCCGTAGACGCCCTCGGCGGGATCGCGGCCAAGGCCAAGCGCCTCGAACAGATGCTGGGCGGGATCGTGATAGTCGGCGCCCGACTGATTCCACCATTCGCGTACGCTGTGGAAAGCGTCGGAGCCGTCGCCAACGACCATCAGCACGCCGCCCTCACGCACCCAGCCGGCAATGGCGTTGTGCAGGTCGGGGCCGTCGGGCTTCATGTATTCGTAGGACAGCACCAGTACGCGGTAATCGTTCAGATAGCCCGCATAGCGGCGGACGTTGTCCAGCTGAACGGGACGGACGCAAGCGCCGCTCTTGAACAGCGGCAGGCTCAAGCCGTAGAAAGGATTCCAGCGCACCGTCGAGGCCTCCAGACGATAGGGCACGCCCTCGGGATAGGCACGCTGATACATGGCCGAGTCGGCAAGCAAAATGCCGATCTGACGGGTATCGGTCACCCAGCGGCACTCCTGCCCCTCCATGTCGCGCAAGGTGTGCATGATGGTCAGAAGGTTGGTCTTATACTCGGGCGGGATGCCCTCGTCGCGCGTGCCGTCCTCGCTCTTGTGCTTACCCGTCATGACGCGCGCCGGCCAGGGTGAGACCTCGTAGGATGCGATCTCGGGCTGGAACAGCGAGGCAACCAGCGTGCGATAGTAGTTGTAGCGATAGTCACGCCAGGTGTGGTTGGGATCGTCTTCGATGGGATCGTGCAGATACCACATTCTGCGCCCCGAGCCGCGCACCAGCTCCTGCATGATACCGTACTCGAAAAAGGCAGTATCGAAGGTACGCTCACGCAGATCGCCGCGATAGCGATTGGCGGTGCGGGAGGTTCCCGTCCAGATTTGTGCAATATAACCGTCGATCGTCGGCAAATCGACCAAAGCCGACTCGGGCGAGACGATTCTCCACTGGCTGTAGTTGACCAGCGAGTGGGTAGGAACGTAGAAGCGGAGCAATCTTCCGTAATTGACCAGCGCGTACTCCTTCAGCTCGGCGCACAGATGGTCAAGCGTGCGGGTGTAGAGATATCTCTTGAGCTTGGACGCGCGGTACTGCGCCTCGGCACTCGAATCGGGCGCCTGCCAGGGTTCCTTGTAATAGATCTGCCACTCGCGCTTGAAGGCCTCGGAATAGCCTGCGGCGACCCAGAATTCGGGCTCCTCCAGATGGATGGCGTCAATGCCTGCGTCGATGGCCTTTTTCAGATTGACCGCCAGATAGTGGGCGTAGGAGATTGAGGGCACCATGTACGGAACGTCAACGCCGTGGTTGATCTCAACGCCGTCGCCTCGCACCTGGCCTTCGTCGTGGTGGTCGCGGCCGTCGAATTCGCCGTACAGATAATCCTTATAATGCCCCCACGAAACGCCCGTCATCAAATGCACGACGTAGCCGTGCTCCTTCCAATGCGCAACACGCTTTTCCAGATCGTGAAAGCCATATACCATCACAAAGTCAGACTGCACGTCGTATTCAGGTGCCCAATCGCGGTTCTCCTGTACGCCCGTGCGCTCTTGTGTTCTGTCATATTCTCGCATAATTCGCTCCTTTCCGGCCATACGGCCAGTGCGTTAGTCTATATATATCATATTCTCGATAAAATTTCAATGCGACGGCGCACATTTTGTCGAACTGTCCAATTTTTTTGGCAGATTGGACAAGCAGACATATTTGCCCGCGCCGCCGCATACAATGAAGCATCACCAACCGGAGGATGCCATGGATATTCAATCGTTACTCAATCTTGCAAACGAGGCGCATACCGCCCTGACGCTACTGACCGAGGCCGCCGAGCACGACTCATGCAGCCTCATCACCGGCATCTCGGAATGCAACCGTCGCGCCTCCAGCACACTGGCCGATCTTCACGCCCGACTCTTCCGCGTGTTCATGCCTCCCCTGCCCCGCGACGGATGCGCCCGCTTTGCCGAGGCGCAGCACACGCTCACGGGCACGGTCTTTGCCGCCGCTCTGCTCTTTCCCGCCCGTACCTCCTCGGTGGGCCAGCATCGCCGCGAGGAGCTGCGCAGCCTTTGCCGCATGAGCACGCTGTTGTACGAAGCCACCGCTACTCTCCCCCGCTTCGCCCGCGGCAAGCAACCGCCACCGCCCGACACCTTCCGTTTTTACGCCGAGCAAAACAAGACGCGCGCCGCCCACGCGCTGTGCGTTTTGCACGACGAGAGGAGCCTTTATGACCGCGCTTTGAACGAAAGCCTTGCCGAGATCGCCCGCGCGCAGGATCGGGCGTGGTCTGCCCTGCTTACCCTGATGCTTCAGAGTGTGTAAGGAAGATACGGGATCGTGAGCGCCGCATGGTGATTTTCTCGACTTTTTGTGATATTTTTCACAGAAGTTTTGAAAATTTATGAAAATTTTTATGGTTTTTGTGAAAAAGTTATTGACAAAGGTCATAAGGCATGGTAAAATAAATTACTTGCACAGGAAATGTGCCAAAGAGAAAAAGAGGGTTAACGATGTACAGCGACAAAACTTTGGTCTGCAAAGATTGCGGACAGGAATTCACCTTTACTGCCGGCGAGCAGGAATTTTACGCAGAGAAGGGTTTCACCAACGAGCCTCAGAGATGTAAGGCTTGCCGTGCAAACCGTAAGGCAGAGCGCGGCGAAGGCGGCGCGCGTCAGATGTTTGACGCCGTTTGCTCCGAGTGCGGCAACCCCTGCAAGGTTCCTTTCGAGCCCCACGATGATCGCCCCGTTTATTGCAGCGATTGCTTCCGCAATAAGACCGGCCGTTGATCTTGGATCAAGGATGAATGGAGAAAGACCGACTGATGATATCAGTCGGTCTTTCTTTTGCTTTCACGCCTCATCCTTCGCATTCAGATAACGCATCGCAGCGCCGCGACGGTAGTTCAGCGGTGTCATGCCCATCGCCTTTTTAAAGACAAAATTAAAATAGGACTGGGAGCAGAATCCGCAATATTCGGCAATATCGCAGGGCTCCATGTCGGTCAGCGACAAAAGCCGCTTGGCCTCGTCCAAGCGAAGCTGTGCGATGTACTCATAGGGCGTCATGCCCATGACGTCCTGGAAAACGTCGTGGAAGTATATGGGCGAGCGCTCGGCGTGCTCCGCGATCTGATTAAGCGTGCACTTTTCACGATAATGCTCCTCGATATACGCAATGCCCGCGCGGATGGAGTCGCGCATTTTTGCGCGTGCCCTTACGTCCAGCCGTGAGTCCTTGCTGTAATCCTGCTCGATCATCACGATCAGGGACAAAAGTGCCGCCGTCTGCGAAAGCTCGTCCTGCTTTTGCTCAGACATAGCAATTTCGCTCATCGCCGCCCTGATAGCCTGCGCGTCACGCACGCAAAACACGCGCGCCCAGCCTTGCATACGCTCAACCAAGGCCTCTGCCTCCTCGCCGATGCGAACGTAGCTTGCGCGTACGGGCAAGGACAGCTTCCACTCATCCCCCGGGCGCAGACAGATCAGATCTCCTTGCGCTACCGTGTAGTTTTGTTCGTTAATGCAGGCCGTTCCCTGCGTGTCGCACAGCAACAGCTCCCACGTCTGCGCTTTTCCGCTGACGGTCGAACGACGGCCCAGCGAAGCGTACTGGCTGTTGAAGAAGCCGGCTTCACAATGTATTGCGTTCCATTTCATATCAATCACCTATAAAAAACCTTTGCTTGGCATCCGCTCGGCGGCGGACGGGGCAACCGGAGAACGCGCGGCCGCATGCCCATACGGTCGTACGGAGCGAAACCGATTTTCGCTCGAACAATATTTTACCACATTTTTGAAACTTGTAAAGACAGATAGGAATTTTTTATCAAATAATTCACAATTTATCCCATTTCTACGTCAAACGGGAGGCGAACTGACGTCCGCCTCCCGTGCTCTGTTTACTTTTTGGGCTTTTTGATCTTGTTGAGCTTGGCGTTGATATCCAGCAGCTGTTCCTTGGTCAGATTGATGCCCATCATGCCGATCATACCGGCCAGACGAAGCAACGTAAATCCGCCCATCATCTGCATCATATCGCCGTTCATCTCGAAGCCGCCCATCATCTTCTCGCCCTTCTTGGGCATGAACTTGAGCAGCAGGCCGCCGATGAGCATCTTGCCCTGCAGCGTTGCCATGATATCGCTCATCTTGTCGTTGATGGAGAGGTGTCCTTCGACCTCGGTAATGTCGAACCAGTTGAGGATCGCGCCCTTTTCGCGCAGGCGGTAGGACTCGTTGAAGACCTCGACCTTGCGAATGAGGCTCTCGTCACGATAGTCACCCGCAACGGCAACCAGTTGGGTCTCCCCAACGTTGGGCACGTCGAAATAGAAGAAGTGATCCTCAGCCGCCTTTTTGCCAAGGCTGACACCGTTGGCAAACAGCTCGACCTCGGGCAAATTAGAGTAGACGGTGACCTTGGTCACATCCTCAACGCGGTCGATATATCTCTTGCCGCACAGGTGGACGAAGGGGGCTTCCTCGGGGGAGCGCAGCCATGCCTTGTAAGCGTAGAAGGCGTCCTTCTTGTATCGGCGGTCCATGGTGATCAGACCTTTATGGTTCTGGCCGTTTTCACCGCCCTCGGCGCGCGCGTCGGCACCGAAGTCGAACATATTCCAGACGTGCGTTGCCCACATGTATTTGCGGGTGAAGAACTGACGGATCAGCTCCTCGTGGTAGTACGCCTGATATTCCTCGGTGTAGTCGCCCTGCACGGGGTTGGAGGTGTGCCAGTTGAGCGCCTCACAGCCGTACTCGGAGCAGCCGATCGGAATGTTCGGGTGTGTTGCATGGAACTTATCGAACCAAGGGCCGTTCATGTCGGTCTCGCCGCCGTACCAGCCGAAATAGTGGTTATAGGAAACGACGTCGGGAATCTGAATATAGGGATCGTCCATCTTGCACATGGACACGGCCGCGATGGTGGTCAGTCGGGTCTTATCCATTTCGTGGACCATGTCGTTGAGGATGGTGTGGTTCTCGAGCAGGTCGGGCGTCGAGCCGCTGATGGTGATCTCGTTGGACAGACCCCAGACCACGATGGAGGCGTGGTTGTAGTTCTGAACGATCAGCTCCTTCATCTGGGAGATGGTGTTCTCACGGCCGCCGGGCATATGACGGGAGATATAGGGGATCTCGGCCCAGATGACCAGACCCTTTTCGTCGCACAGATCGTAGAAATACTGATCGTGCTGATAGTGCGCCAGACGAATGGTGGTCGCGCCGACCTCCATGATCAGATCGATATCCTCGGCATGGTGCTCGGGCAGCAGGGCGTTACCAATGCCCCAACGGTCCTGATGGCGGGACACGCCGCGCAGAGGATATTCCTCGCCGTTGAGGATAAAGCCGTTGTCGGGATCGATGCGGAAAGTGCGGCAGCCGAAGCGGTTGCAGACGTTGTCGATCACGTCGTCGCCCTCACAGAGCTCGATCTCGCAGCAGTAGAGATACGGATCCTTGCGGCCGTGCCACAGATGGACGTTTTCGATGTCCAGCGTGACCTTGGTGTCGGTGCTGTCGACCGTCGCAACGACGTTTTCCTGCGCGTCGTAGAGGGTGTAGCGGAGCAGCTGCCCCTCCTTCATGCCGCACACCCAGGTCTCGACCTCGACGTGCGCCGTCGTGCCGTCGATGGTGGGGGTGATCTTCAGGCCGGGCGTGCCGAAATGATCCAGCTCAAAGTGCGACTCGCCAACGCAAATGATGTTGACGTCGCGGTACAGACCGCCGTAGAAGGTAAAGTCAGCAACCTGCGGGTAGACCGTTTCGTTGGCCGCGTTGTTGACGGCGATGACCAGGAGATTGTCGCGGTCGGCCATCGCACTCGTCAAATTGACGCGCCAGGTGGAGTAACCGCCGTCGTGATGCGCCAGATGCTGACCGTTCAGATAGACGTCAGCAGACGAGTTGGCACCGCGGATCTCCAGATAGTACAGCGCCGCCGCGGGCAGATCGATCTTGTCAAAGGCCTTGGCGTAGTAAGCCGTGCCGCGGAAGTAGTCGTTGCCGCCGTCCTGACCGTCCAGCGCGTTCCATGAGTGGGGCAGGTTGACGAAATCCCAGCGGTTGTCAATGGCAGCGGGAATGTCACTTACCATTTTGGAAAATGCCCATTTGGCATTAAAATTCAGAATCGTTCTCATAAGAACCTCCGTCCCTTGGTTTGTTATTGATATGATATCACACGTTTTTTACGTGGCAATATCTATTTTTTTAACGGAATATGAAATCGTGAAAATGGCGTCCGACGCCAAAAACGTCGGACGCCAAAGGGGTATCAATGAAACTTAAGCCTCTTCATTTACAGGCTCTTCCAAAACAGCCTCACCGGCTCTCTTGGCAGCGAGTTCTTCGTTCATCTTGTTAAGCGTCTTCTTGTCCAGATTGTAAACCAGACCCAGACCGACAAAGATAAAGAGACCGGCAACCAGGTACAGAACCGCAACCAGAGAACGGATCTGAAGTCTGTCAGCCCAAGAAATCAGGTTGATGTCGATAAATTCAGCACCGGTCTCGGGGTCGATCGCGTTGTTGACGTAACCCATGGTACCCATGATAGCAACGGCAACGGCGGGACCAATGCCCTGCGCCAGCTTACGGAAGAAAGAATGCAGCGCGTAGACGGTGCCTTCTTCGCGAGTGCCCGTCTTCCACTCGTTGTAGTCGATAGCGTCGCCCATCATTGCCCAGGATACCGTCGAGTAGATACCCAAGCCCAAAGAGCAGATCAGCTGTGCGACCACATAAATGATCAGGTCCACACCGGTGTTGCCTTCCGATACGGGGATGAGGCCAAGAGGCGCGGCAAACAAAAGGACTGCGCCCAGAATGTAGCAGACCGCGCCCACCATGGACAGTTCCTTCTTACCGTACTTAACGACCATTTTGCGTGCCAGGGGAGTAAAGACAACGATAGGGATCATAGCAAACGCAGAGATCAAACCGGAAATCTGAGCATTCTTAAAATAAACCTGGAAGGTAACGTCAACGGCAGTGGTAGCGCCCTGCATACCGATGAACATACCCATAGCAGCCAGCGTTGCGCCAACGGCAGGGCGGTTCTTCAAGAAGTTGCCCATCGCCTTAAATACGTTGAACTTCGGCTGATCTTCATTGCAGGCAATTTCCGTATCTTCGCGGATGGTCGTGTTCTTGATCATGAACTGGAAGCAGATGAAGCCAAGAATACCCATAATGAAAGCAGATAGGAATACCATATTGCCGTTGAGGGTCTGGTCTTCGTTGTAAATGATGAACTTCAAAACGACCATGGGAACCATATTACCTGCGAGGCTACCGATGGAGCGCCATGCAGACAAAGAGGCACGGTCAGCGGGTTCTTTGGAAATCAGGCTGAGCAACGAGCCGTAAGGAACGTTCGCTACGGTGTAGAAGGCATCCCATACAACGTAACCGGCGATGAAGATGATGAACTTCGCCCAAACGGGAGCCTGCGGGAACGGCAGGAAGCAGCAGGCACCACCGACGATCAGGCCGATCGAGCCAAACCAAATGTACTGCAAAAACTTGTTTCTCTTATACTTGTGCTTATCCGCGTCGATCATAGAGCCGATCAGCGGATCGTTGATGGCATCCCAGATCTGAACGATGATCAGGAGCAGAGAATACCAGGCACTCATACCCATAACCTGCGTCCAGAACAGTGCCATCGTGCCCTTGAGCGCGAAGCTCATGTTACAACCAAGGTCACCGGCTGCATACGCAAGGCAATCGCGCATACCAAATTTGCGCTTGCCGTTTGCATCAAGCTTAGGTTCTTTTTTCATTGTGTACCTCTTTCGTAAAATGTTGATATGTCCTTCATCGCCGCAAAAAAACACAGCCATCGGGGGCTCTTTTTCGGGGGTCCTTGGTGACTGTGCGCTTTTGCTATAACGAATTACATATAACATTATATCATATATTTGCGCAATGTCAACTAATTTTTATGCTTTTTTATTCTTTTTTTGTTGGATTTATCAACTTTTTTCCAATTGATTTTTTGCTTGCGGCATGCAAAAGTTTTCGATCTCTCTTGACGCGCGCGGCAAAATGTGGTATGCTGTAATCAATCAAGCCCACAAGGAGGAACCCCCCGTGAAGCAAAATGAAAAAATGTTGACACGCGCTCTGCTGCTGTTGCTCAGCGCGCTGCTATCGTTCGGTTGCCTGTTTGGCTGCGACCGACCGCCCGTCGAGCAGACGCCCGATCCTGTACCGGATGACGGCACTCAAACCGAGCCGCCGCAGAACGAACCGCCGCAGAACGAACCGCCGCAGAACGAACCGCCCGTGCAAGAGCCCCCAGAAGACGAACCGGAGGTTGACATGACCTACTATTTTCAAGACACCATCAGCCACGAGGTGCTTTGCAATTACCTCTCCCGCGCCGTTACCATTTCGCTGGAGGGCTCCTTCGTGTCCAATTCCAGCAACAGCTCCCACGTGCGCAAGTTCATCTTGAACACGGGCGCCAAGTACATCTGCCGCGCCGCGACCTGCTGGAGTCCCGGCCCCGAGGACTACGACACCTACGGTGGACAGACGGCGTTTATCAAATCCGTGCACGAGCGTGATCCCGAGGTCGTGTTCGAGGCATGCGTGTTCGAGTGCATCTCGGGCAAGGTCAACGAGATCCCGATTCCCGCATGGGTATTCGAGGCGTTCGATCTGCCCGTCGAGGAGCGCAATTTCTCGTTTGAGGCTATGTGCTACTCCGACGGCTCCTTTAAGGATCAATGGGGCGCCGGCACGGCCGTTCCCGACATCACCAAGCAGGAGACCAGACTGTTTTTCTACTACCGCGCCTGCCAGTACATTCTGCTTGGCTACGAGGGCCTGCACATGGGACAGATCCATCTGATCGGCCGCGATGATAAGAACTGGGAAAACTGGACCGATCTGCTTGCCAAGATTCGCGAATTTGCCTACGACCACGCCCGCCGCGGCTTCGTCTTCATCAATGCTCACACCCACGGCCTCGTCGGCTCGGACGATGTGCTGCTGTTTGACTTCCATATGTACCCCTCCCGTCCCATGGCGGATGGCTCGCAAGAGCCCCACTTCCCCACCGAGGACGATCCCCAGCGCGCCACCTTCCAAGCCGGTCACAGCGACTCCATCTACGGCAAGAGCAAGGGGGGCATGACCTACAGCGGCTGGGAGTGCGAAACCCTGCCCTATCTGGTCGAGCTGGACAACTTCGGCGACGACTCCGCGTCGCTCCACGTTCCCAAGCCGAACGATATGCGCACCTGGGGCATGGACGAGATCACCTGGTACGCCAACCAGCCCGATTGGTACCGCGCTGAATTCCTCGAATACGCCTACGATTGGGTCATGAACGAGGCCGAGGGCGAAGGATTTTTCGCCATGCCCGGTCAGCGCGTCGCGCGCATCTATGACGAGGACGGCAACGTCCTTCAGTGGCAGTATTACGCCTACGACCCCAAAAACCACAAGGACGGTTGCGGCGATGAGGCGGTGATCAAGGAGATCTGGGCAAGTGACGAAAAGTAACGCATAAAGAGGACCGCAATCCGATTGGATTGCGGTCCTCTTTATATTATTGACCGTTGTTCTTCTCCAACGCCTGATCGATCTTATCAAACAGACGCTGTGAAAGAATGGCAATAGATTCAATGTGCACCTTGCCGTCGCCGACAAACATCGTAAAGGAGTCCTCGTTGACGCGGATGCCCTTGATATCGGAAAAGGCATACACCGTGGTTTTCCCAAAAAGCGTGGTGTACTCAAACGTACTCTCGCTCAAGATGCGAATGGTTTGGTTTTTCCAGCAAAGATGGGCAAAAACACCCAGCACCCCTGCACCGCCAACACCAATCAGCAGCATCCAATTTTGCGTCACGCAGGCGGCCACCAAAAACGCCACCGCAGCAATATCAAGAACAATGCCGAATCCCATCAGCCAATTCGGCAAAAACATATCGGCGCGAAGCGTCTGCCCGCTTTTTTGAGCATCAATAATTTTCATATTTTTCCTCCCTTGTATTTGATTGGTCACAGACATTATAGCACAAAAAAAGAAAAACCGCAAGCCCTTTGTGTCGGATTTGCGGTTTGCGTATGGCGGAGGGTGTGGGATTCGAACCCACGTGTCCAAAGGACAAACGGTTTTCAAGACCGCCTCGTTATGACCGCTTCGATAACCCTCCACATTAATTTATGCAATTGTAGGTCTTGCAGCAAACTCCGTATGAACTTGTACCTGCCTATTTTACCACACTCCTATGGCTTTGTCAAGAGAGCAAAAGCAAAAAGGCTGCCACAAAAGTGACAGCCTTTTGATTACAGAAGGTCAGATCAGCTCAGCTTACCCTGGTTGATCTTGATGCCGGGGCCCATCGTGGATGCGATAACGCAGCTCTTGATGTACTGACCCTTGGCGGTTGCGGGCTTCGCCTTGATAACGGCGCCAACCAGCGTGTTCAGGTTCTCCATCAGCTTCTCAGCACCGAAGGATGCCTTGCCGATGGGGCAGTGGATGATGTTGGTCTTGTCCAGACGGTACTCGATCTTACCGGCCTTAGCCTCGGTAACTGCACGGGCAACGTCGGGAGTAACGGTACCTGCCTTGGGAGAAGGCATCAGGCCCTTAGGACCCAGAACCTTACCCAGACGACCGATGACACCCATCATGTCGGGGGAAGCGATAACAACGTCGAAGTCGAACCAGTTCTCCTTGACGATCTTCTCGGCATACTCTGCGCCGCCGACGTAGTCAGCGCCTGCATCCTTTGCCAGCTGCTCGTTCTCGCCCTTGCAGAATACCAGGGTGCGAACGGTCTTACCGGTACCGTTGGGCAGAACGACTGCACCACGGACCTGCTGGTCAGCGTGACGGGAGTCAACACCCAGACGGATGTGCAGCTCGATGGTCTCATCGAACTTTGCCTTCGAGGTCTGGCAAGCCAGAGCCACAGCCTCTGCGGGATCGTAGAGTCTGTTCTTTTCAACCAGCTTTACGCTGTCAGAATATTTCTTACCAAATTTAGCCATTGTCAGTTCCTCCTCAATCTTCCACCGTGATACCCATGGAACGGGCGGTACCGGCGATCATGCTCATCGCAGACTCGATGCTTGCGGCGTTGAGGTCGGGCATCTTGGTCTCGGCGATCTTTCTCACCTGCTCCTTGGTGATCTTTGCAACCTTGGTCTTGTTGGGCTTGTCGGAAGCGGTCTCGATGCCGCAAGCCTTCTTGATCAGGACGGGAGCAGGGGGAGTCTTGGTGATAAACGTGAAGGAACGGTCAGCGTAAACCGTGATAACAACGGGAATGATCAGACCGATGTCGTTCTTGGTCTTCTCGTTGAATGCCTTGGTGAATACGGGGATAGCTACACCGTAAGCACCGAGTGCAGGACCAACGGGCGGCTGGGGAGTCGCCTTGCCTGCGGGCAGCTGCAATTTGATATAACCCAAAATTTTCTTTGCCATAATTCATACACCTCCAAATGTGGTCATTCCGGGGGACTTCAAAAATTTTCCCCCTCCCACCTGCATATCGCGGCAAATGCGAAATGCAGTGTACGCATAAGCTCGTTGTCTTATACGTTCTTTACCAGCTTGAGCACGGATGCTTCCAGCTCAACCGGCATGTCGCGGCGGCCGCGCTTAACCAGCACGGTAACCGTCTTCATGTCGTCAGAAATGCTCTGAACGACACCGTTGTAGCCCTCGAACAAGCCACTGATAATCTCGACCGTATCGCCTTCCTGATAAGACAGCGTCACGCGGACCTCTTCTTCAAAGTTCAGCGCGGCGACCTCCTCCTCAGACAGAGGCGTGGGGCGGGACCCGGGACCGACAAAGCCGGTCACACCGGTAATGTTACGAACAGCGTGCCAGCTCTCATCCGTCATACACATTTTAATGTAGACGTAGCTGGGGAAAATTTTGTACTCGACTTCCTTTTCCACGTCACCGTTCTTCTCAATGACCTTTTCCACCGGGATTCGGATATCGAAAATCAAATGTCCCAGTGCTCGGTTCTCAACGATTTTTTCAAGGCTGTCCTTGACTTTGTTTTCGTACCCTGAATAGGTGTGCGCCACATACCAACGAGGGCCGACGTTCATTTGATTGATATCACTCATGATATTACCTTAGAGCAGCTTTCCGAGACCAAGGATGGCCTGAGAGAAAGCGTAGTCCAGCGCGCAAACAGCAATTGCGCAGGCAATCACCAGGGCGAGAACAACAAGGGAGTTTTTGCGCACCTGCTTCCAGGGACACCATACGATCTTTTTGATCTCGCTCGCATAGCTGCGGAAAAAGTGACCGAGGCGCTCACCCAAGGGCTTCTTGTCCTTCTTTGCGGGCTTCACTGCTTTGGTTTCCTTCTCTGCGGCTTTGGGAGCCTTCTTGTTCATTTCTTCCATGAATTTACCTCCCCCGATTACTTGGACTCTTTATGAGCCGTGTGCTTGCGACAGAAACGGCAGTATTTCTTCAGCTCGATTCTATCCGGGTCATTCTTTTTGTTTTTCTTCGTGTCATAATTTCTCTGCTTGCACTCAGTGCATACCAGAGTGACCTTGACTCTTACGTCATTCGCCATGTTTATCGGCACCTCCTGTAATCTTTGATTTACCCTTCGCCTTACGGCAAGGATATGTGTACCTCCCTCCGGCAGAGTATGCTGGCCCTTCCTTTCGGATGGCGCAGGGCACAACAAAAAAGCCTGCTGCGCAGAGGTAGAACGATTATACCATAGGATTCCTTGCTTGTCAAGCGTTTTTTTACAATATTTCAAACTTTTTTGCGTTTTGGGGAGGAAAATTTTACCTTTATATATTAATGCATCGTTTTTGCTCTTTTTTGCGATACTATGTGTGACGTAAAATCTGCAAAAACGAGTGTCTTGCAGGTGGCACGTCGGACTTTGAAGCGTTCTTGGCGTGTCACTTGCATTCGACCGTGCCCACAAAGGCGGTCGGCAATATGCATTCCGGAACGAAGAAAGGAACACGAGATGAGACGATCTCCACAAGACCCGGGGCGTCTGCCCGCGCCGTTGCTGCTGATCCTGGCGCTGTGCATGCTGTTTATCATGCTCACGCCCGTGGCGTCGGCCTTGAGCAGCACACGCGAAAGCGGCGATGCAACGCTGGCTGTAGCGGCTATGTGCGACGGTGAGAATGGCAAGGTGACGGACGACGACGGCATCATCGGCAACGGCCGTCGCGGCGCTGACCGCGCGCCTCTGCAGGATGAGTTTGCCAACGGCATTCAGGACGGCACCATGCCAAGCCCGCGCGTATGGCCCGACAGCGCCGACGGCGCGCAGGGTATGGGCGGCAGCCGTGCCCGTTCGGGCAACGGTACGAACGTGATCGAGGAGAATGGCACGGCGGATGACGGAAATTCATCCGGCATTCTGCCCTGGATCATCGCGGCCATCGTTGCCGTCAGCGTCGTTTTGGTCGTATTGGCGCTGATCCCCAGAAAAAACAAGTCCCGTTGATATTTGATTTGCATTTGCTCTTTTCGGGAGATCCGTCACGCTGTGGCGGATTTCCCTTTTTTCGCTCAAAAATTTTCACAAGCTACTGGACAAAACGAAAAAAGTATTGTATACTTACCTTGACGTGCAACCGCACGAAACGCGACAAGGTTTGGTACGTATTATGAATATGAAACAATGGTTGAAGGAGTTGCGCGAGGCGCCCGTCAAGCGCGCGTTGCCCATCTTATCCTTCCCTTCCGTACAATTGATGGATATTACCGTCCGCGAGCTGATCGCCTCGGCAGAGACGCAGGCGCGCGGCATGAAGCTGGTTGCCGACCGCATCGACAGCGCGGCCGCCGTCAGCATGATGGATCTCTCGGTCGAGGCCGAGGCGCTGGGTGCTTGCGTGAGTGTGAGCGACCACGAGGTTCCCGTCGTCACGGGACACGTCATCGAAACGCAGCAGGAGGCGGACGCGCTACAGCTGCCCGCCATCGAGGACGCGCGTACGGGTCTTTACGTCGAGGCCATTCGCCGCGCCTGCGAACTGATCACCGACCGCCCCGTGCTGGCGGGCACCATCGGTCCCTTCTCGCTCGCGGGCCGTCTTCTGGACGTCACCGAGATCATGATGCTGTGCTATGACGAGCCCGAGATGGTTCACACGGTTCTGGAAAAGGTAACAGAATTTCTCATCCGCTACATCCGTGCCTACAAGCAGACGGGTGCGGGTGGCGTCGTGGTTGCAGAGCCGTTGGCAGGCCTGCTTTCCCCCGCGCTGATGAAGGAATTTGCCGCGCCTTATATGAAGCGCATCGTGGATGCGGTGCAGGACGACGAATTCATCGTCGTGTATCACAACTGCGGCGGCGCGGTGCTTCGTCTGGTTGACGCAATCGTATCCTGCGGCGCGGCGGCGTATCATTTCGGCAACGCCATTGACATGAAGGCCATGCTGGAAAAGATGCCCGAGGACGTGGTGGTAATGGGTAACATAAACCCTGTGGAACAGTTGACGGAAGGAACGCCCGAGGGCGTATATGCGGCGACGAAGGAGCTGCTGGAGCGCTGCTCGGTGCATAAAAATTTTGTAATTTCGTCGGGCTGTGACGTGCCTCCGCGGGCGAACTGGGAAAATATCGATGCGTTTTTCCGCGCGGTGGGAGATTTTTACCGTTGAATATAAGATGGAGGAAGACTTCTTTGCGGAGTCTTCCTTTTTTGTTGGGGAAAGAGATATTTCCAAGCAAATTCTTCTACGGCCTCGCCCTGCTGCGCGCGCTCGGTGTGCATATTTATGCCTATTCTTTGCCTTGTCGCAAAGAATAGGCGAAGAAAAGACACTTAAGGGCCTAATGCCCTTAAGAAACCCGCAAGACTTGTTTCTTTGGCTATCTTTTGGTAGTTACCAAAAGGCGTTATCGCATCAGCAAACTTTGCGTCAGCGGATCAAAGATCCGCCTCCTTGTGCAAGCAGGCGAGCGTTTTCTACTTCACTTCGCGCCGCGCTGCAAAGCAAATAGAGGAGAAAGACATCTTTGATTCAATGCATCTCTTGCCATGAGGCACCACGCGCGGCAGGCAGGGGAGCGAAATCGTTTTTGTCAGGAGAGTAGTTGAACTGGGGCGCGTAGCAGTTGGCAAAAGTTTTTGCTGTCCTGCTTGCGTGCGACTCTCGTGTTTGCAAGTTTCTTTAACTTGCAAACGCAAAAGCTGAAGATGCTTGCTTTCGCGAAAAAATGAGTGGAGCGATAGCGGAACGACTTTTCGCGCTGCGGGTATCCAAAGGGCATTAGGCCCTTTGGCTGATTTTCTTTCACCCTTTCTTTGTTCAGCAACAAAGAAAGGGCATCAAACCCACACAGCGCGGCGCGTGGTGCCGCGCCCAACCGTAGGAGGAGATGTAAAAAATCCCCTCAACCCCTTGCATTTTTCTCAAAAAAGTATTATCATATATCTGTATAACTATCTTTTAGCGAAAAGGAGTCTATATGAACATCGTCATCGTAGGCGACGGTAAGGTCGGCGACACCCTCATTCAATACATCTCAGGCGAGGGCCACAACGTTACCGTTATTGATAAAAATTCCGCTCTGATCAACCGCGTCGTCAACCAATACGACGTGCAGGGTATCGCAGGCAATGGTGCCAGCCACGCCATTCAGGTCGAGGCGGGTGTACAAAACGCAGATCTGTTCATCGCCGTGGCTAACACGGACGAGCTCAACATGGTCTGCTGTATGATGGCCAAGAGCCTGGGCGCGGCGCATACCATTGCCCGTGTCCGTGATCCCGAATATTCCCGTGAAAACGATTTTCTGCGCAACCACCTGGGCATTGACGTCGTCGTCAATCCCGAATACGATACCGCACGCGAGATCGCCCGTCTGATCCGCTTCCCAGCCGCTTTGAAGCTGGACGCCTTTGCCAACGGTCAGGTCGACATGGCCGAGATCTATATTTCCGAGGGACATCCGCTCGCAGGCCGTCAGCTATATACGCTGTCCTCGCTGTTCGGCGTGCGCGTACTGGTCTGCGCCATTCGCCGCGGAGAGCAGGTATTCATTCCCTCGGGTGATTTTACCATTATGGTCGGCGACAGCGTTAGTATCACCGCTTCGCACACCGACCTGTCCGCCTTCTTCGGCAAGCTGGGTCTGATGGGCAAGCCCATCAAAGACGTCATGCTGCTGGGTGGCGGCCGCATCGCCTTTTATCTGGCACAGCACCTGATCAAGCTGGGCATCCGCACCCGTATCGTCGAAATTGACGAGGCGCGTGCGCAATATCTGGCAGAACAGCTACCCGGCGCCAACGTTATCTGCGCTGACTGCACCAACAGCGAGATCCTCGAGGAGGAGGGCATCGCCGAGATGGACGCCTGCATTGCATTGACGGGCAACGACGAGGAAAACGTCATCGTCTCCATGTTCTCCCGCACCTGCGGCGTGGAGCGCATCATTACCAAGGTCGACCGTCTGTCCTTTATCAAAATGTTGCCCCAGTTGGGTGTGGATTGTACCGTTTCCCCCCGTCAGATCTCCTCGGCCACCGTCCTCCGTTACCTGCGCGGCATGGAGAACGGCAAAAAGCTGGCCCAGAAGCTGTCGGGCAAGGACACCGAGGGAATGCCCTCCGTCGGCATCAAGTCGCTGTACAAGCTGTGTGACGACCGCGCAGAGGCGCTTGAGTTTGACGTAGACGAGCATTTCGGCCTTTTGGGCATTCCCTTTGCGTCTGACAAATTCAAGCTCAAGCCCAACACCCTCATTGCCTCCATCGTGCGTCACGGCAAGGTCATCTATCCCCACGGCGGCAGTACGCTGGAGGTGGGCGACAGCGTCATCGTCGTCACCACCAACCCTCAGCTGTCCGAGCTGAACGACATTCTGGATTGAGGTTCGTTTCATGAATTTACGTTTGATTTTATATATCATCGGCCAGATCATGCGCGTCGAGGGACTGCTGATGCTGCTTCCCTTCGCCTGCTCGCTGATCTACCGCGAGGACTCGTGGTACGCGTTGCTGATCCCGATCGCGCTGCTGCTGATCATCGGATCGCTCCTGACGCTGCGCCGTCCCGTTCAGCGTGACCGCATGGGCGTGCGCGACGGCCTGTTCGTCGTCGGCGCGTCCTGGGTGGTGCTCTCGCTGTTCGGTATGCTTCCTTTTATTCTTTGCGGTGCCATTCCCCATCCCGTTGACGCATTTTTTGAGACGGTTTCGGGCTTTACCACCACGGGCGCAACCGTGCTGGGCGAGGTCGTCGGCACGCTGCCCGAGGATCTCGACCGCGGCATAGCGCTCTGGCGCTCACTGACGCACTGGATCGGCGGCATGGGCGTGCTGGTCTTCGTGCTGGCCGTCATGCCTCAGCAGCAGTTCAAATCGGCCCGTTTGATGCACGCCATGCGCGCCGAGGTCCCCGGCCCTACCGCGACCAAGGTCGTGGCGACCATCCGCCGCTCGGCCGCCATTATGTACGCGATCTACGTGGGGCTGACGTTGCTTGAAATCGTGTTTTTGCTTTTTGGCGGCATGTCGCTGTTCGACGCCGTTCTTCATACCTTTTCCACGGCAGGCACGGGCGGCTTCTCCAACATGAACGCCTCGATCGGGGCGTTTGACAGCTCGTATATCCATTGGGTGATCACCGTCTTTATGCTGATCTTCGCGGTCAACTTCAACCTGTACTATCTGATCCTGATCGGGCACGTCTCGCAGGCCTTAATGAGTGAGGAGCTGCGCTGGTTCGGTATCGTGGTCGGTGCATCGACCGCCATCATCACACTCAATATTCTTCCTCAATCCGAGAGTTTTTCCATCGCCTTGCGCGATGCCTCCTTCACCGTGGCCTCCTTTATCTCCACGACGGGCTTTACCACCGTCACCTACGATGCCTGGCCTCAGCTCTCGCAGGCTATCCTCGTCCTGCTGATGTTTATCGGCGGCTGTGCGGGCTCAACCTGCGGCGGTCTTAAGATCAGCCGCCTGATCATTCTGATCAAGAGCTCCTTCCGCGAGCTTCGCTTCACCCTGCGTCCCCGCGAGGTGCGTGCCGTGCGCGTTGAGGGCAAGCCCGTGGACGACGACACCGTGCGCGGCGTTCAGGCTTATTTCTCCATTTTCATGGTTATCTTTACCCTCTCGACCGTGCTGCTCATGCTGCTCAACAAATCCGATCTGATCACCTCCTTCACCGCGGTTGCGTCCTGCCTGAACAACGTCGGCCCGGGGTTGGGCGAGATTGGTATTCTTGGTGGCGGCAGCTTCGGCGGCTTCACCGTCGCCTCCAAGCTGCTTTTGTCCTTTGACATGCTGCTCGGACGTCTGGAGCTGTTCCCCATTCTCATTTTGTTCCTGCCGTCGGCATGGTCAAAAAAATAATTTAAAAAATCTTTCGACCAACTATTGACAATCACGTGACCGTGTGCTATAATGTTAGTACACGGATCACGTGATATTTTTTATACGCCCCACGGGCAGAAGGAGAAGCATATGGCATTTATTATTTTATCTCTCATTACCGTAGCGGTACTGTTTGTCGTTCTCGGCATCTCGATTGCCGAAAGAAGGTGGCGCGTACGTCCCCGTCAGCTACTCTCGCTGTTTGGCTGTCTGTGGCTGCTCTTTGGCATGTTCGCCATCGTTCCCACGGGACACACGGGCATTCTGACGACGTTTGGCCGCGTCGAGGACACGACGCTGGAGGCCGGCTTGCATTTCAAGCTGCCCGTGCAGGAGGTCGTCGTTATGGACAACCGCACCCAGAAATCTGTCGTTGATCTGAGCTGTTTTTCCAGCGACATTCAGGAGGTCTCCGTCCGTTATTCGATCAACTATCAGATCCAGAAGTCGGACGCTCAGAACATCTACAAGACCATCGGTGAAAACTACTACGACATCGTCATGCAGCCCCGCATTGAGGTCGCCGTGCGCAGCGTCATCGCCAAATACACCGCCGAAACGCTGATCGAAAACCGCGACACGCTGTCCTCGCAGATCACGAGCATCCTGCTCGCCGAGCTGGCAGATTACAATATCGACGTCGTCAACACGGCCATCGAGGATATGGATTTCTCGGACGTCTTTACCCAGGCCGTTGAGGCAAAGCAGGTCGCACAGCAGGAAAAGCTGAAGGCCGAGACCGAGCAGGAGCAGAAGACCATGGAGGAGCAGGCCGCCGCTGACCGTCAGGTCATCGCCGCCGAGGCCAACGCCGAGGTCGTCAAGATCCAGGCCGAGGCTGAAAAGCAGGTTTTGCAGATCCAGGCCGACGCCGCCGAGTACGCAGGTCAGAAGGACGCCGCCGTCAACAAGGCGCTGGCCGAGTCGCTGACCGACGTGCTGCTCGAATACTACGCCATCAAGCAGTGGAACGGTGAAATGCCCGAATTCGTAGCGGGTATGGACGATCAGGGCATCCTTGCTTTGATCTACGGTCTGAAGAATCAGGAGCAGGCCGAGCTGCCCTCCACCGAGCAGATTCCCCAGGAATAATCAAATATCGTCAAGTGCCCGGATCTGCAGATCCGGGCACTTTTGCGCGTTGCGCCGACCTTGCGCTTTCCCTCTTGACAAACGGATAAAAAAACGATATAATGAATTTATCTATTACTTGAGGAGGTGTCCGTATGAACACCGAATTGAATACGTCCGTCTCGTCCACCTTCACCTTTGCCGCCCCCGAGCAGCT
The DNA here is from genome assembly GCA_015064805.1 of Oscillospiraceae bacterium. Classification (GTDB taxonomy): domain Bacteria; phylum Bacillota; class Clostridia; order Oscillospirales; family CAG-272; genus SIG644. Next base: position 14,297 of record SVRN01000004.1, on the reverse strand, counting down.
CAAGGTCAACCTGCTGTCTGCCGCCTACGGCATTCCCAAGGCATCCCCCGTCTTTAGCTGGGTCATGCGTTCGGGTGAGATCGGGGATATTCAGACGAGCTACCGCATCGTGATCGCAAAACGCTTGTCCGATATGCACCGCGGCGATTATCTGCTGGACACGGGTTGGGTTGCCACCGACGAGAGCAGTAACGTTCAGCTGGCCGGTCTGGATACGATATTGCAAGATAACGAGCTTTATTATTGGGCAGTTCAGCTGCGCAATAAGAGAGGCTTGGAAAGTGCCATGTCTGCGCCCATGCCCTTCTCAACGGCCGTCGGAGCCGCCTGGGAGGACACCCGCGGTATCTGGAGTGAGGACCGTCCCGTGGACGGTGCCGAGGACGGCGCCGAGGGCAGCGTCAAGGGCGCTGGCAATTTCAGCTTTTTGCGCACCGAGTTCCGCGTTCCCTATTTTGATGATATCGAACGCGCCGTGCTCAGCGTAACGGCAACCTCTCCCGAGCCCTCACGCCAGTACGTCTATCACGTATGGATCAACGGAAGGATCGTTGGTCTTGGTCCCACGCGTCTGGGCAAAACGCCCGGCGGTGAGGAGATCCTGTACTATAATTCTTACGACGTTACCTCGCTGCTTTGCGAGGATGGCAATGCGCTGGGTGCGCTCAACTATACGCTTGACGAGAAGAAATTTCTCTGTCAGCTGACCGTCTTTTATACCGATGGCAGTCAGGAGATCGTTCTCAACAGTGCCCGCGACGTCGAAGATTTCAAAGCGCTGGACGGCAAGGACGTATTCGGTGCCAACCAGTCCATCGGAACCAACTACTTCAAGGCAGAGGCAGAAAATATCAACGCCTCGCTGTACCCCTTCGGATTTGAATCCGTCGGCTTCGACGCGTCCGCCTGGACGCCCGCCCGTCTTTTGGATGACATGGAAATTGAGGGAAAGCGCCATCTGGCCCCCTACCCCGGCGATCCCGTCACCCGCTTTGACCAGGAGGTCGCTCTCGTCAAGTGCCTTGGCGACGGTCATTATTTTATCGATCTCGGACATGAAATCATCGGCGGTCTGCGCCTGACGCTCACGGCCGAAGAGCCCCATACCATTCGTCTGTGCTTTGGCGAGGAGCTGAACGGCGACGGCTCTGTCCGCTACCGTATGCGCACGAGCAACGTCTACGAGGAGTTCTGGACGCTTAAGGAGGGCGAGCAGAGGCTGGAAAACTACGGCATGAAGACCTTCCGCTACGTTGAGATCTTCAACTGTCACGCCGCGCTGACCGAAAACAGCGTCAAGGCCGTCTCCATCCGCCGCGCGTTTGATGCGGAGGAGTCCTCCTTTACCTGCTCCAACGCAATACTCTGCCACCTGTACGACACCTTCAAATACGCCATTTGCGTTACCAATCAGGATCTGTACGTCGATTCCCAATCACGCGAGCGATGTGCTTACGAGGGCGACGCCCTGATCAACATGCTGTCCTCTTACACCTACGAAAGCAGCATGGCGTTGGCACGCTTTTCGACCGACTATCTGCTGACGCACCGCACCTGGCCTGCCGAGTACGCGCTGATGCCCATTCACATGGTGAGATTGGACTATCTGTATTCGGGCAACCGCGCGCTGCTTGAAAGCACCTATCCCCAGCTGCGCAATCTGGTACTGGGTGAGCACGTCAGCCTCGAGACGGGGCTGTATCCCAGCAAGGCTGCACCGAACAACAGCTGGAATTCCATTCTGGTCGACTGGCCGCCCCCCTCGCGCGATGGCTACGAGATGCACGCCGCCTATTATAATACCGTTTACAATGCCATGATGCATATTTCCTTGCGCGACATGGCCGTTTTGGCCAAAGTCCTGGGCAAGGACGACGACGCGACCGCCTTCCGCGCAAGCGCCGACGCGTTGCGTCACGACATGATCGAAAAGCTGTACGACAGCACGCAATGCGCGTTCCGCGATGGTCTGACCATCGACGGCGAGCCGGTTGATCACTTCGCTCAGCACGCAACCGTCTTTGCGTTGTGCGCGGGCATTTACAGCGACGATGAAATGAAAGACGCGTTGGGCCGCCATCTGGTCGGCCAGGGCGACATTCGCACCAGCATTTACGGCGCCTTCTTCCTTTTGGACGCGCTGTACCACGCCGGCTTTGGTGCCTATGCAACGGCACTTCTTGCCGACGACGATCTGACGCCCGGCATTCATTCGTTTGCCTCCTCGCTGTATAACGGCAAGGTGACGATCGCTCCCGAGGCTTGGAACGTCAACGAAAAGGGCAACATGACCTTCTCGCATCCCTGGGGCTCGGCGCCCGCGTCCATGATCGTACGCGGCATGTTCGGCATTCGCCCGACGCGCCCCGGCTTCCGCAACTTTGAGGTTCGTCCGCAGGTAGGAGATTTGCCCTACGCGTCCATTCGCGTGCCGACGGTCAAGGGACCGATCGTCGTATCGCTGGGTCAGAATCACGAGGCCTACGAGGTCGAGATCACGGTGCCCGCCAACACGACGGGAACGGTGTATCTGCCGGCGGTCGCCGGCGGAACAGACACGCTGTTTGTGAACAATCAGAAATCCAATTTCCCGCTTGAGGACGGGTGCTTCGTCATTGAACTGGGTGCGGGAACGCATCGGTTACTGGCGCAGTAAAACGAAAGAGCAATCCCCCATCCGCAAAAGCGTTGCGGATGGGGGATTTTAGTTTGGCGGTTTGTGTGAACACTTCTTCTCTTTACACTCGCACTGTGCCTGCGGCACGCGCTCGCTGTACCGGTTTTTGATGTTCATTCTTTGCCGCGCGGCAAAGAACGAACCAAGAAAACGCGCCAAGACGTTCCCTCTTGGATCTCCCTGCGATTGCCGCTCTTCAAAATGGACGGAGGAGAAAGACATAGACGCTTTTACTGCATCGCTCGCCAAATCGTCAACACGAGCGGCAGGCGGAGAAAGCAAGCGCGGTTTTGTTAAAAAGTTAGTTGAACTGGGGGCGGTGAACGATAGCAAAACCTTTTTACTGTCTTTCTTGCGTGCGTCTTTCGTGTCGGTGTTTTTCTTTAAAACACCGACGCAAAGGCTGGAATTGCTTACTTTTGCGTCGTGCTGCGCGCTAGCGCCTGCAAAGACGCACTGCGGGGTGCCAAGGGGTATTAGACCCCTTGGTTCCTTTCTTGGCTACTTCTTGGGGAAGACCAAGAAGTAGCATTAAGCCGATACAGCGAGCGCGTTGTGCGAGCCCGTATAAGAAAGCAATAAAAAATCAGATATCTCCCCAACGAAAAAAGGGTGCCTTATCAGCACCCTTTTTTCGTTGGAAATCATTCCTCACTCAGCGTGGTCAGATCATCTTCCTCCACGATGCATGCAAACTTCTCGTTGCACGCAGGGCAGGTCAGATTTTCAGGATCAACCGACTCGTCAAAGCAGATGGTTGCGCCGCAAGAGGGACATACGATTTCAAAGTAATCGTCGCAGCCCGTGCATCCCTCGCATTCGCCGTCGCACCAGTCGCCTTCTTCATCATCGTCATCATCGTCATCATCGTCGTCTTCATCATCATCTTCATCGTCTTCATCGTCATCATCGTCGTCCCATTCAACTTCCTCGTCAAGGAATTCCTCAACGTCGTTCAGGTCGTCGTCGATTTCTTCGATGTATTCACGAAGCTCAACAACCTCGTCAACGATCTCGTCCATATCAGCGTCAAGAATCTCAACAGCCTCGCACAGCTCGGCGGTCAGATCGATCAGAGCGGCAATCAGCTTGCCCTCCTTGCTTTCCTTATCGTATTCAAGACCCTCTGCCAGGCCCTTCAGAAATGCAGCCTTTTCCTTCAGTTCCATGATGTTTCTCCTTTCGTTTTTGACAAAGAGGGAGAACGGCGCACCGCGCGGCGGTATTCCTTCTCCCTTCTGTGTTTTGTTAGTCTTGTCTTCAGCAACGCGTATCACGCCGCTGATCGGCGTTTGTTTGAGCAGCAAGTGAGACGAGGCGCACCGCAAAAAGCAAGGCGAAGGCGTAGTTACCTACGTCGAGCCGCTTTTGAGGAGCAACGACGTATCACGCCGCTGATCGAGCAAACGATTATGCGCGAGACAGATACTCGCCCGTTCTGGTATCGATCTTGAGAACGTCGCCCTCGTTGATGAACAGAGGAACCTTGATCTCAGCGCCGGTCTCCAGCGTTGCGGGCTTGAGGGTGTTGGTGGCGGTGTTGCCTGCAAAACCGGGGTCGGTCTTAGCAACGGCCAGCTCAACGAATGTGGGGGGCTCAACGCCAAATACGTTGCCCTTGTAAGAAATGATCTTAACCATCATCTCTTCCTTGACGAACTTGAAGTTGTCGTCAACCTTGTCGTGTGCGATGAGAGTCTCCTCCCAAGTTTCGGTGTCCATGAAGTGATACAGGTCACCGTCGTCGTAGGAATACTGCATCTCGCGACGCTCAATATAAGCGTTCTCAAACTTGTCCGTGGGCGAGAAGGTACGCTCAATGATACCACCCGTCATCACGTTCTTCAGCTTGGTACGAACGAAAGCAGCACCCTTACCGGGCTTAACGTGCTGAAACTCGACGACCTGCCATACGACACCGTCGCCCATATCGAACGTAACGCCATTCTTAAAATCACCAGCTACTACCATTTGAAACCTCCAATAGTTGAGTTAAATTCTTTTGAAAATAGTATTTGCAAATTATTATATAACATTTTTTTGATTTTTTCAATACCTCCCGCGCATTTTCCTTAAAAAAATTACAATTTTTTTGTTCTTTTTCCGTTCGCGGGCGAAAAGGAACCCGGAAATATGAAAAAATACCGCGGAACCGTTGACATTTTCATAAAAATAGGGTAAAATATTATATATATGTTCGCGCGTGTGCGCGCGTAAAAGGGGGATCCGCATGATTCGCAGTATGACGGCTTTTGCCCGTGCAACGGGTACGGATGAACTAAATACCATCGTGGTGGAAATGCGGTCGGTCAACAATCGCTATCTGGATTGCTCCCCCCGTCTCCCCCGCATATTTTCGGGGCTGGAGGATCGTATCCGACCTCTGCTTCAGGCCAAAGGGGTTACGCGCGGTAAGGTGGACATCACCGTGTCACTGGAGAACAAGGATCAGACACCTCGCGGTATGACGGTCAACGATACCGCCGTACGCGCCTATCTTGACGCGTTGCATTATCTGCGCGACGAGTACGGTCTGGCCGACGACATCAGCGTCATGCGCGTCGCCTCCAATCCCGCGATCTTTGCGCAGGAGCAGACCGAGGTCGACGCTGACGAGGCCTGGGCAAGACTTCTGCCAGTGCTGACCGAAGCGGTTGACGCGTTCGTCGCTGCTCGCGAGCGCGAGGGCGCAAGACTGCGCGACGATCTGCTGTCCAAGCTGCAAAATCTGCGCACTATTATCGACGGTGTGGACGCGCTGTCGGCAGAGGACGTCAGCGGCTACCGCAAAAAGCTGGAGGAAAGATTGCGCACCATTCTCTCGGACAATCGCATCACGGCCGACGAAAACCGCATTCTGACCGAGTGTGCGTTGCACGCCGACAAGATTGCCGTGGACGAGGAGCTGGTTCGCCTCCGTTCCCACTTCGCTCTGTTTGAGGATCTGATGAACGCAAACGACGCCGTTGGCCGCAAGCTGGACTTCCTCATTCAGGAAATGAACCGCGAGGTCAACACCATCGGCTCCAAGTGTGCCGACGCCGAGATCGCCCACCGCATTGTGGATGCCAAGAACGAGCTGGAAAAGATCCGCGAGCAGATTCAGAATCTGGAATAAAAAAGAATATCGAAGGAGACTGTTATGAAACAAACCAAGATGTTACTTTGTATCTTGATTGCTGTGCTCTTATGTTGCAGTTGTGGTTTCTTTGGTCCCCAAGAGTATGTCTGCGAAATAGACGATGTGAAGTCTGTTCAAATCGTTCGGCTTGACACGTATGTTGAAGGAGAATACCGTTACGAATATACCGTCCTTTCCGACATAGCAGACACCACAGATTTCGTTGAACGCCTCAACGACTTGGATCACAACGTAAATTGGGGTGACCCGGGACGAATGTATACCGAGTACGTTGTTATTCGGATTGAATATTTGAATGGCGATTATGATTTGCTATATCGCAACGCGCAATGCTTTCACCGTTCAGGCGATAACAGCTATGGATATTTCATTTTTGATAAAGAGCAATTCAATGCTCTAATTTCCGATTACACAGCAAAATAGCGAGGTTCCCCATGAAATTTATTAACATTGGTTTTGGCAATATGGTCGCCGTCGACCGTGTCGTCGCGCTGGCCAGCCCCGATAGCGCCCCCATCAAGAGATTGATCCAGAGCGCCAAGGACGATGGTCGCGCCATCGACGTGACCTGTGGTCGCCGCGCCCGCGCGGTCATCATCACCGACTCCGAGCACGTCATTCTGTCGGCCATCCAGACAGAGACCATCGCCAACCGTCTGGACGGCGAGAGCAACGACAGCGCGGACGACGAATTGGACGAGGAGGAAGCGTAACGATGAACAGAGGTCTTATGGTCGTCGTTTCCGGCCCCGCCGGCTCGGGCAAGGGAACGGTCAACGCTGAATTGCTGAAAACGGGCGAGTTCGTCTACTCCGTCTCCGCCACCACACGTGCCCCCCGCCCCGGCGAGGTGGACGGTGTGAACTATCATTTCATCACCGAGGACGAGTTCCGTGCACGCCTTGACGAAGGCGGTATGCTGGAATATACCCAATACTGCGGCAACTACTACGGCACCCCCCGCAAGGAGGCCGAGGAGGTTTTGGACAGCGGCAAGCATCTGATTCTGGAGATCGAGGTCGACGGAGCCATGCAGGTCAAGCGTCGCTATCCCGAAGCCGTTCTTATCATGCTGTTGCCCCCCTCCTATGAGGTGCAGGAGCAACGGTTGCGCGGTCGCGCCACCGAAACCGAGGAAAAGATCCTCGCCCGTCTTGAGCAGACCAAATTTGAGGTTCGCCGACTGCCCGACTACGATTACGTCGTCTACAACCACGACGGCGGCGCGGTCGAGTGTGCCCGCGAGATCCAGACCATCGTACGCGCCGAGTGCCACGCAACCAAGCGCTCGCCGACAGCCGCGTCCGATTATTTCCGCAAGCAAAACGATTGACTACATATCTTTTACATATAACTACGAGAGAGAGGATTTATCATGCTTTACCCTACCATTCATCAGTTGACCGGCGGTCAGTTCAACCGCTATGAGCTTGTCATCGCTACCGCCAAGTGTGCCCGTATGGTCACGGACGAATACGTCCGCCAGAGAGAAGCGGCTGAAAAGGCCGTTGCCGGCACCAAGGACGGCGATAAGAATCTGTCTAATATGATCGATAAGGAATACAGAGATGAGAAGGCCGTCAAGGTCGCCATCACGCACATCCACTCGGGTGACTTTACCATTCACCACGGCGCATCGGAGGACGAGGTCGAGGAAGTCGCCGCCGCTGACGAACCCGTCGAGCAGGAATAAAATGCGCAATCATCCCTTCCCGCTCCTCGGGAATCAAGAGAGCCGCGTGACCTGTCCACACGACCGAAAGGAGGTTGAGGTATGACGCCATCGTACGCGGGTGTTTATCTTTTGGATGCACCCTACGCCATTGACCGCGAGTACGACTACCTCATCCCACGATCGCTGTGTGACGTGGTGCATCGCGGTTCTTTTGTCACCGTGCCCTTTGGCAACGGCAATCGCAAGCATCTGGCGCTGGTCGCCACGGTCAAGGAGGAGTCTCCTTTTCCCAAGCACAAGCCCGTGCTGGCTGTCTCGACTGACCGCATCGCACTTTCCGAGCAGATGATGGGGTTGGCCTTCTTCATGAAAGAGCAAACGTTGTGCACCATCGGTGACGCGGTGCGCGCCATGATCCCCGCCTCGGTGCTCACCCGCATGACCGAGGTCTATTTGCCCGCGCCCGGGAGTGATTGCGCCGTGACGGACGTATCCCATCCCGAGGACGAGCAGTTAGCCACTTGTATCCGCGCGGCGGGCAGCATCACCACGGCACAGCTGCGCCGCAAGTTCGGTACGACGGTGGACGAGTCGTTGCGCCGCTTGCGTGAACGCCGCATCGTTGTGCGCGACGCCGTCTACCACGACGTGGACGCGGCAAGCTACACCACCTGCCGCAAATTAGCCATTTCGGACGAACAGGCACGCGCGCTTTTGGACGGCACGAGCGATTTGCCCCTGCGCTCCGAAAAACACCGTTCGGTGCTTCGCTTGCTGTTGGAAAGCGACGATCCCATCAGCGACAAGGAGCTGTGCGCCGCCGCGAATTGCACCCAGTCGGTGCTCTCGACCATGACGACCAAGGGCTATATCGCCGAATACAAAAGACAAAACGAACGCCTTCCCTATCAGACGGAGCAGGTCGCCGACCTGCCGCCCATTCAACTCAACGACGAGCAACGCCAAGCCTATTTGACGCTGTGTGATTTTGTCGACAGCGGCGAGCCCCACGCGGCGTTGCTTCACGGTGTCACGGGTAGCGGCAAGACCTCGGTCATGCTCTCGCTCATCTCGCATCTGCTGGGTAGCGGTAAGAGCGCCATCGTGCTTTTGCCCGAAATCGCGCTGACGCCCCAGTCCATCGCCATTTTCTGCGCCCGCTTCGGCGAGTGCGTGGCGGTCATTCACTCGGGACTGTCGGCAGGCGAGCGCTACGACGCCTACGAGCGCATCCGCAAGGGACTTGCCACCGTCGTGGTCGGCACGCGCTCGGCCGTGTTTGCCCCCGTCAAAAATCTCGGCGCCATCATCATCGACGAGGAGCAGGAGCACACCTACAAATCCGACATGAGCCCCAAATACCGCGCGCATGACGTTGCCCGCTACCGCTGTGCGGCGGCAGGTGCGCTTATGCTTCTGGCCTCGGCGACGCCCTCGCTCGAGAGCTATCACAAGGCGGTTGAGGGTAAATATACACTGATCAAGCTGACCCACCGCTACGGCCGCGCCGTATTGCCCGAGGTCATTTTGTCCGACATGCGCCGCGAGGGGCAATCGGGCAACGCCTCACCGCTGGGTACGCTTCTTTGCGGTGAGATCGCGAAAAATCTGGAAGTCGACAAGCAGTCCATTCTGTTTCTCAACCGACGCGGTTACCACCGCTTCGTCTCCTGCCGCTCCTGCGGACAGGCCGTTGCGTGTGAGCGTTGCAGCGTGGCGATGACCTACCATACCCGCCGCGGCAGCTACACCGAGGGCGAGCTGGTCTGCCATTTCTGCGGCGGACGCAAGCCGCTGCCCAAGGTATGTCCCGAATGTAACTCGGAGCATCTGGCGCGGGGCGGCTACGGCACCCAGCGCGTTGAGCAGGAGCTGAGTGAGCTGTTTCCCTCGGCTCGCGTGCTTCGCATGGACACCGACACGACGACCTCCAAATACTCTTACGACCGAATGCTGGGCGAATTCCGCGCCCATAAGGCCGACGTTCTGCTCGGCACCCAGATGGTCACCAAGGGGCACGACTTCCCCGACGTGACGCTGGTGGGCGTGCTGTCGGCCGACGCCTCGCTGTATCTGGACGACTACCGCGCCAGCGAGCGCACCTTTGCCCAGCTGACACAGGTCATTGGCCGCGCAGGACGGGGCAACACCCCCGGTCGCGCCATCATCCAGACCTCCAATCCCGACAACGACGTTATTCGTCTGGCCTGCGCGCAGGACTACGAAAGCTTTTACGCCCGCGAGATCAAGCTGCGCCGCCTGCTCGTGTTCCCGCCGTTTTGCGACATTGCCCTGCTCTCACTCTCCTGCGAGGACGAAAAGGCGCTCATGCTGGCCGCACGGCGACTGTACGAGGAGACGAACAAGCTGATCAAGGGCGAGTTTTCAGACGTACAGACGGTTATTTTCGGGCCGTTTGAAGCCCCCGTCTATCGCGTGGACAACAAATTCCGCATGCGCATGGTGGTCAAGTGCCGCCTGAACAAGCGCAGCCGAGCCATGTTCGCCTCGCTCTTGACGACCTTTGGCACGGGCGGCTCGTCGGGTGCCGTTTTGTCCGTCGATTTCAATCCCTCTACACTCTGAAACGTATAACCGAAAGGAAGATATATCATGGCTAAAAGAAAGATCGTACAATACGGGGACGAGACGCTTCGCCGCGTTTGCCGTCCCGTGGATAAAATTACCCCCAACGTGCTGACGCTGCTGGACGACATGGCCGAGACTATGCGTGCTGCCGACGGTGTCGGTCTTGCCGCGCCTCAGGTGGGCATTCTGCGCCGCATCGTCGTCATTGAGACCGAGCCGGGCCAGCTGATCGAGCTGATCAACCCCAAGATCATCGCCACGGCAGGCGAGCAGGAGGGCTCGGAGGGCTGTCTTTCCCTGCCCGGTCAATTCGGCATGGTCAAGCGCCCCAAGTACGTGACCGTCCGCGCGACCGACCGCCACGGCAAGGAGTTTGAAATGAACGGCTCCGATCTGCTCGCCCGCGCCTTCTGCCACGAGCTGGAGCATCTGGACGGCAAGCTGTTCATCGACAGCGCCGAGTACATGCTGGAGGACGACGAATGAGAATTCTGTTCATGGGCACGCCCGATTTCGCTCTGTTTTCGCTCAAGGCTCTGGTCGAGTCGGGCGAGGACGTCGTGGGCGTGATCACCCAGCCCGACAAGCCGCGCGGCAGAGGATATACCCTCACGCCGCCGCCCGTCAAGGTGTATGCGACGGAGCAAGGCATTCCCGTCTACCAGCCCGCGACGCTCAAGGGCGAGGAATTTGCCGCGCTTCTGAGCGAGATTGATCCCGAGCTGATCGTGGTCGTGGCGTTCGGCAAAATTCTGCCCAAAAACGTGCTTGACTACCCAAAATACGGCTGTATCAACGTACACGGATCGCTCCTGCCCGCTTATCGCGGCGCGGCGCCCATGCAGCGCGCCATCATGGACGGTTGCACGACCACGGGCATCACGACCATGTACATGGACGTCGGTCTTGACACGGGCGATATGCTACTCAAGGACGAGGTCGAGATCGGTGAGGACGACAATTTTGAGGATATGCACGACCGTCTGGGTGCGGTGGGCGCACAGACGTTGCTTCGCACCATCGCCGCGCTGAAGGAGGGCACGCTGGTTGCCCAAAAACAGGATGCATCACTTGCCACCTACGCGGCCAAAATAGAAAAAGAGGATTGTCTGCTTGATTTTTCTCTGCCCGCCAAGGTTCTTCACGACCGCATTCGCGGACTTTCTCCTATTCCTCTGGCATTTACCCACACACCCGACGGCAAGTTGCTCAAGGTTCTGGCCTCTCGCAAATCGAGCGTTGTTTGTCCTACTGACGCAACGGTTGGCACGGTGCTCTCGCTCGAGGGCGGTGTGATCACGGTTGCATGCGGAGAAAATTCTGCGCTTGACATTCTGCGTGTGTTGCCCGAGGGCAAGGGACGCATGGAGGCGGCGGATTTTATTCGAGGCAGAAAGATTAGTGTGGGAGATTTGTTAAGCTAACCTTTTAGCTACTTCTCCTACAGGCTCGCCCTGCTTCGCGCGCTCGCAGTTAGCTCTTATGCCATTTTTTTGTCGCTGAACAAAGAAATGGCGAAAGAAAATCAGCCCGGACGTTCCCTCCGGGACCTCCCCGGCATTGCCGCGCTACAAAAATCAAGACGAGAAAGACATCTCTCGTTTTCGCGCATCGCTCGCCGCCTTGCCACCACGCGCGGCAGGCAGAGAAAGCAAAAGCGTTTGCTTTCCGTTTTGCTGAAAACTTCATCTATCACAAGGCGCGTCGCAGATGGCAAAAGCTTTTGCTTTTGCGGCGTGCGTGTAACTTCCGTGTTGTCGTTTTTATTGAAAACGACAACGCAAAAGCTGAATATCTATCCCTTCGCGAAAAGATGAGCAAAGCGACAGCGTCGCGACCTTTTCGCGTTGCGGGGTCCCAAGGGGGCACCCCTTGGTCCTCTTTCTTGGTTCGTTCTTTCTCGGACGAGAAAGAATGAACGTCCACGCCGTACAGCGCACGCGCAACGCTGTGTGCGCGTGGTTAGAAGAAGTTGTAAAAACTTCCGCTAAACTCAACCATCCCGAAAGGAGTCCTATGTTCTTCGGTTACTTTTACGGTGACTGGTCCCTTCTCATCGTCCTCCCTGCCCTCATCTTCACCATCTGGGCACAGACGTCCGTCCAGTCCGCCTATCGCAAATATTCCGCCGTTCGTAACGCCTACGGCATGACGGGTGCCGATGCCGCCCGTCGTATTCTCAATCAAAACGGCCTGCATCATATCCGCATCGAGGCCATCCGCGGCCAGATGACCGACCACTACGACCCCCGCGCAGGCGTGATCCGTCTGTCCGAGGGTGTTTATCACGGCGCAAGCGTTGCCGCCGTCGGCATCGCCGCTCACGAGGCTGGCCACGCCGTTCAGCACGCCACCGCCTACGGAGCGCTCAAGCTGCGCAACGCCATCATTCCCGTCTGCCGCATCGGCTCTGCGGCCGCCATGCCGCTGTTTATCTTCGGCCTGTTTCTCGCCAGCGACGCGCTCATGACCGTCGGCATTCTGGCTTACGCCGCCGTGACGCTGTTCCAACTGATCACGTTGCCCGTTGAATTCAACGCCAGCCGCCGCGCGATGAAGGCAATCGAAGGCTGGGGCTATATGTCCGACGCTGAAATGGACGGCTCGCGCCGCGTGTTGCGTGCCGCCGCCATGACCTACGTCGCCGCCCTTGCCACCTCGCTTTTGACGCTGTTGCGTCTTTTGCTGATTTTTTCTAACAACAGAGACCGTAGATGATCCGAACGGAGAACGACCACATGAACCAACCATCCCCCCGCGCACTGGCGCTGTCACTTCTGCTCCGCTGTGAGCACGACAATCTGTATTCCAACCTAATACTGGACACCGCCATCCGTCGGAACAAGCTGAGCGACGCCGACCGAGGGCTTTTGACTGCGCTCGTCTACGGCGTGCTGGAGAAAAAGCTGACGCTGGATTATCTGATCGGTCAGCTGTCCGACCGCCCCGCCGACAAGCTGGACGACGAGGTGCGCGTGCTTTTGCGCATGGGGCTGTATCAGCTTCGCTTCATGGATCGCATCCCCGCTCACGCGGCACTCAACGAGACGGTTTCGCTCGCCCCCAAGCGCTCGCGCGGCTTTGTCAACGCGCTGTTGCGCCGCTACACCCGCGAGAGCGAGCAAATTCCTCTGCCCGACCGTGAGCGCGAGCCGCTTCGCTATTTGTCGGTTGCCTATTCCTTCCCGCAGGCGCTTTGCGAGCGTTTTGTCGGCATCTACGGTCTTGAGCGCGCCGAGCGCGTGCTGGCCGCCATCGATCGCACGCCGCCCCTGACCATCCGAGTCAACACCTGCCGCACAAGCGTTGACGAGTTATCTGCTCGCCTGACGGCCGCAGGTGCGTCTGTATCTCCCGCGCTTCACGCGCCGCACGCGTTGCGCCTTGACGGCGGCAACCCGACCGCCCTTCCCGGCTTTGACACGGGTGACTTTTTCGTCCAGGACGAGGCAAGTCAGATCTGCGTCGAGGCCGTTGACGCCCGCGAGGGTATGCGGGTGCTGGACGTCTGCGCCTGCCCCGGCTCCAAGAGCTTCGGTATGGCCATCAATATGAACAATCAAGGCTCGCTGACCGCCTACGATCTTCACGCAAATAAGCTGTCGCTGATTGAAAAAGGGGCGGCACGACTGGGCCTTACCAACATATCCGTCGCCGCGCGCGACGGTCGCGCGTTTGATCCCTCTTTAGAGGGCTGTGCCGACCGCGTGCTGTGCGACGTTCCCTGCTCGGGCTTCGGCGTGCTTGCCAAAAAGCCCGAGATCCGCTACAAGGATCTGTCCGAGCTTACTCCTCTGCCCGACATTCAGCTCGCCATTCTTGAAAACGCCTGCCGCTACGTCAAGTCGGGTGGTATGCTGGTCTACTCGACCTGCACGATCTTCCCCGAGGAAAACGAGGACAACGTCGCTCGCTTCCTCGCGCGGCATACTGAATTTGCGCGGTGCGACTTTACCGTGGGCGATCTGGCAAGCGAGAACGGCATGCTGACCCTCTCCCCCGACGAGCACGGCACCGACGGCTTTTTCGTGGCAAAGTTTATAAAGGAATGAATCACATGGAATCAACACAAACTAAAGTGGAATTACTCTCGCTTCTCCCCGACGAGCTGTCCGAGCTGCTCGTGTCGCTTGGCGAGCCCAAATACCGCGCGGGACAGATCTTTCCCCAACTGCACAAGGGGCTCTCGCCCGACGACATGACCAACGTCGGCA
>SVRN01000039.1 GCA_015064805.1 Oscillospiraceae bacterium | reverse complement strand
ACAAATTTCTATCAATTGAACAAAAAATAATTATAAACTTTAAACAATCTGCCAATTGCAAAACAAAAAAAGATGTGATATACTATAGGCGTAGAAAGGAAGTACACTCCATGGACTACTGAATTTCTACGAAACGTCATGACAAAAGAGATGCCGGCAAATCCAGTAAAGGAAGGTATACTCCAATGGGCTAATAAATTCAGCCTCAGAACAGGAGCAGACGCAAAATCCAAACTTGGTGTAGCGAATTCAGCAAAGGAAGGTATACTCCGATGGGCTATTGATTTCAGCCTGAAAAACCGAAAGAGAAAACCAACCGTCCAAACTTGGTACAGTGAATTCAGCAAAGGAAGGTACGTTCCAATGGGCAACTGATTTCAGCCCGAAAGCATGAATAGAAGACAACCATCCGAATCGGTAGTAGAGTGTTAGTGTGTGAGTGGTATATAAGGAGGAGAAATCCAAAAACACGGCGGTGTTACGCTTGATATAGATTCGTAAGATTCTTAGCAGTTGACGAAAAAAGTCAACGTTTGGAGTGGTTGAAACAAGGATTCATGCAGATTCAAACTTCGTCTTTTGCAGCCGAACGGAACATGACAGACAAAAAAGAATTCTCCTGAGAGAAATGAGTGAAATGTGTGTGTTGTTGGCATGCGAGTGAGAGTGGCAAAGGATAGATTAGGAAAGCGAGGATAACAAAAGATGTTAGATACTAAGAGTGAACAGAAATGACCCTTGGTTGCGGTGGTGAAAGTGCTGCGATCAAGGGTCATTTCTAATTTTAGGAATAGCAGGGTCCTATCGCGGACTCTTTTTTTATTTGAGTTGTGCCAAACGAAACGGAAAAGTTTATTCGGCAAAAAAAGAGCAAAAAAACACGATAAATTTACAAAATGCTGTTTACAAAATCACGCTTTTGTAGTAAAATATAGAAGAGAATAGCAAACGCAGCGCCAGCTTGCGTTTTTTCGAGGAGTTCAACATGGAGATCAAACAAGCTAGCCCCAAGTATCATCGCGTCTTGCTCAAGCTGTCCGGCGAAGCGCTGGCTGCAGGCGTGGATGATATTCTGAATTTTGATTTTATCCGTCAGATCGCTTCCGTTGTCAAAAAGTGTCAGGCCGCAGGCGTGCAGGTCGCGCTGCTTTGCGGTGCGGGCAACATCTGGAGAGGCCGTCAGGGCGGTAAGATGAACCGTTGCCGTGCCGACCATATGGGCATGCTGGCAACGACGATCAACGCGCTGGCCATCAAGGATACCTTTGAGCAAGAGGGCATCGACGCGGTCGTGCTGAGCGCGGTCAAGATGGATACGTTTGCTGATTTTTACACCTCGCGCGATGCGATCACCGCGCTGGAGGCAGGCAAGGTCGTCATCCTGGGCGGTGGCACGGGATTGCCTTATTTCTCGACCGATACGGCAGCGGCGCTTCGTGCGGCTGAGATTGAAGCCGACGTCGTTCTGATGGCCAAGAATATTGACGCCATCTACAGTGCCGATCCCAAGCTGGACCCTACGGCAACGCGTTATGCCGAGCTGACGTACATGGAAATTCTGGAAAAGAATCTGCGTGCTTTGGACATGAGTGCCGCGACCTTCTGCCAGGACAATCATATTCGCTGCTATGCGTTCGGGCTCTCCGATCCCGAAAACATCTATCGCGTCGTGATGGGTGAGCATATCGGTACCGAGATCCATAATTGAGTTGAAAATAAAAAAATTGACATAGATCAAGCGGGGCACTCGCCCGCACATAAGGAGGATTTTATTATGAAGTTTGACACCAAGTCCATGGAAGAGAGAATGGGAAAGGCCATCGCGTCCTTTGAATCCACGCTGAGCACGGTTCGTGCATCGCAGGCAAACCCCGGCGTTCTGTCCCGCGTTACCTTTGATTACTACGGCTCGCCCACACCCCTGAACAGCATGGCAGACGTTCGCGTATCCGACGCAAGAACGCTGACGATCACCCCTTACGATGCTTCCACGCTCAAGGCGATGGAAAAGGCAATTCTGATGTCTGACGTTGGTATCACCCCCATGAACGACGGCAAGGTCATCCGTCTGGCTTTCCCCCAGCTGACCGAGGAGCGCCGCCGCGAGATCAAGAAGCAGGTTCAAAAGTATGCAGAAGAGGCCAAGGTTGCCATTCGTAACATCCGTCGCGATGCCAACGAAGATGCCAAGAAGCAGAAGAAGGACGGCCTGTTGACCGAGGACGATCAGAAGGCTGCAGAAAAGACCATTCAGGATATCACCGATAAGAACATCAAGAAGATCGAGGAAATCCAGGCAAAGAAGGAAAAGGAGATCATGGCGATCTGATCGACGTGATTTTTCATAAAGCGGGGGCGAAATGTGACTTTCATGTTTCGCCCGCTTTCCTATGTTATTCAGATGCGAAGAAAGGAGAATCGTATGCCGCTGTTTATCAAAAACAAAAAGAGCGTGATGCTGGACGAGCGATTGACACACATCGCGTTTATCATGGACGGCAACGGCCGCTGGGCAACGTCGCGCGGCTTGCCGCGTGAGCAAGGGCATCGCGCAGGTGCCAAGGCCTTTCAAAACGTAGCGCAGTATTGCGAAACGTTGGGCCTTAAGGCTATGACGGTGTATGCGTTCTCCACCGAAAACTGGAAGCGTCCTGCCCGCGAGGTCGAGGCTATCATGGACTTGCTGGAGGAGTATATCGACTCCTGCGAAAAAGAACTGAAGGATCATAGCGTGCAGTTCCACTTCATTGGCGATCGTACGCCGCTGCGTCCTGCGCTAAGGTCCAAAATGGACCGCCTGGAGGAGATCACGCAGGACAATCGCATGATACTCAACATCGCCGTTAACTACGGGGCGCGCGCCGAGCTGTGCCGCGCATTTGAAACGCTGAAAAGCGAGGGACAAACGATCAACGAGCAAGCCATCAGTGAGGCGCTGTATACCTCTCACAGCGGCGATCCCGATATGATCGTTCGCACGGGCGGAGATCTGCGCATTTCCAATTTTCTCTTGTGGCAGGCAGCATACGCCGAGCTGTATTTTACCGATAAGCTGTGGCCCGATTTCGGTCCGTCGGACCTCGACGCGGCAATTCGCGAGTTTTACTCCAGACAGCGCCGCTACGGTGGCGTCTGACCAAGCTTATTATGGAGGTTTGATATGTTAAAAAGAATCATAACGGCAGTCGTCGCTATCGCGATCTTCCTGCCTGTGCTATATTTTTCCGAGACGATCGTCTTTCCTATCGTGATGGCGCTTTTGAGCCTGATCGGTTGCTTTGAGATGCTTCGTTGCACGGAGCTGATCAAAAAATATGCGCTTTCCGTTCCCGTGTTGGGGCTGTCGCTTGCACTGCCTCTGTTGCCGTATTGGTACGACAGCGCAACGGTCGAGCACGTTTGCCTGATGGCGCTGATCGTGTTGGCGCTGTATCTGTTTACCATTATGACGTTCTCGCGCGGAAAGATCACGCTGGCAAACGTCGGTAGTGCTTATCTGAGCTGCTTTTATATCATCGTCGCCTTTATGGCGCTATGCTTGCTTCGCTATCGCGTGGCGGCAGGGGAATACGTCTATCTCATTTGCTTCATTGGCGCTTGGGTGACCGATACCTTTGCCTATTTCAGCGGTTTTTTGTTCGGCAAGCATAAGCTTATCCCCGACGTCAGCCCCAAAAAGACCATTGAAGGAAGCGTTGGCGGTACGCTGTTTTGCATTTTGGCTATGGTTGGCTACGGCTGGATCGTCCAGCTCGTTTCCGGGGGAAACGTCACGGCAAACTACCTGACGCTTGCCGTCAGCGGTTTGTTTATCGCCGTCGTAGCGCAGGTCGGTGACCTTTTGATGTCGGCCGTCAAGCGTACCTACGGTATCAAGGACTACGGCAAGCTGTTTCCGGGACACGGCGGCGTGCTCGACCGTTTTGACTCGGTGCTGGCCGTTGCGCTGGTGCTGATCGTCATTTCGTCCGTGAGCAATTTGTTCTTGGTGGCATGATGGAAAACGGAACGACAAAACGTGCGCCCATTCTGATCCTCGGCTCGACCGGCTCGGTCGGCACGCAGGCGCTGGACGTGGCCAAACGATTGAATTTTCCCGTGGACGGCGTTTGCGCCCATCGCAACGTCGGCACGGTCGAAGCGCAAGCAAGAGAGTTCGGCGTTCGCGTTTGCGCCATGGCGGATGAAGACGCGGCCAAGGAGCTGAAGATCAAGCTTGCCGATACGCCCACCAGGGTCTATGGCGGCTCTCAGGGTATTCTTGACATGATTGGCGAAAGCCGCGCTGATATTGCGCTTAACTCAATGCTCGGTCAGGCGGGGCTGTTGCCGACGCTGGCCGTCATCGAGAGCGGCAAGCAACTGGCGCTGGCCAACAAGGAGTCGCTGGTCGTTGCGGGTGAGATCGTAATGGCCAAGGCGCGCGAAAAAGGAATTACCATTCGTCCCGTAGACAGCGAGCACTGCGCGCTGTCCCAATGCCTGACGGCGGGAGCGCATAAAGAAGTGAGAAAGCTCGTTCTGACTGCGTCGGGCGGTCCTTTCTTCGGTAAAAAAAGGGAAGAGCTTGAAGCAATGCGCGTAAGCGACGCACTGGCGCATCCGACCTGGCAGATGGGACAAAAAATCACCGTCGACAGCGCGACTATGATGAACAAGGGCTTTGAGATCATCGAGGCCTCGTATTTGTTCGGCATCCCCCAGCAGAATATCGACGTCGTGGTTCACCGCGAGAGTATAATTCACTCCATGGTGGAATATATTGACTACAGCATGATGGCGCAGTTGGCCGTTCCCGATATGCGGCATTGCATTCAGCACGCGCTGACCTATCCTGTCCGTGAGACAGGTGTCATCAAGCCGCTGTCTTTGACCGACGTCGGCAGACTGACCTTTGCCGCGCCTGATGAGGACACGTTCGTTCTTTTGCGTCTGGCGCGCAAGTGTATGAGTGACGGCGGCGCGATGCCTGCCGTGCTCAACGCGGCAAACGAGATCGCCGTCGCGGCATTTTTGAAGGATAGTATTGGCTTTTGCGATATTTTTGATGCCGTACAGCATACGGTATCGGCGCTCTCTAGCGGTGCATCTGCGCATACGCTGGATGAGATTTTAGACTATGACAGACAGGCAAGAGCATTGACGCGGGCCTATCTTGAAGCGCGGGATTGACGTCTCCCGCATCGTTATCACAGAAAAGAGGAGTATAGAATTATGATATATGTGATCGCTGCCGTTTTGATTTTTGGCATTTTGATCATGATACACGAGCTTGGCCACTTCGCCGTCGCCCGCTGGTGCGGCGTTCATATCGAGGAGTTCTCGATCGGTATGGGGCCTAAACTGTTGCAGAAAAAAACGAAAAAGCACGGAACGCTGTTCTCGCTGCGTGCACTGCCCATCGGCGGCTACGTCAGCATGAAGGGCGAAAACGACGACGCGGAGGGAGACGATTCCTTCAGCCGTAAAAAGGTTTGGCAGCGTATTGCCATCGTCGTGGCGGGTGCTATGATGAACCTGATTTTGGGCTTTATCATCGTCTTTATCATCGTTTGCCTTTCCAAGGATCTTCTGGCCTCGACGACCATTCACAGCTTTCTCGAGGGCTCGACCAGTAACACGGAAAATGGTCTGAGAGTCGAGGATACCATCATCAAGGTCAACAACGTATCGGTCTACACGGGCGAGGAGTTGACGTATGAGATCATGAACCAGGGCAACGAGCCCGTCAACCTGACGGTCATCCGCGATGGCAATAAGATCGTGCTGGAGGACGTTATCTTCCCCCAGTTTGAGGACCAGGGTATCATTTTCGGCGAAAGCGACTTCAAGGTATGGGCAGTCAGGGATCCTTCGCTATGGCAACTGCTTCGCACTACTTGGCATCGCTCGCTTTCGCTGGTCAAAATGGTTTGGGATAGCTTGTTCAACCTGATCACGGGACGCTTTTCCGTTTCCTCTCTGTCAAGCCCCATCGGTGTGACAGCGGCGGTCAAGGATACCATTACCCAGAGCGGCTGGAATCCTATGCAGATTCTGCAGTACGTTCTCAACATTACGGCGGTCATCTCCATCAACCTTGGCGTTTTCAATCTGATTCCGTTTCCCGCATTGGACGGTGGCCGCTTCCTGTTCCTCCTCATTGAGGGCATTCGCCGCAAGCCTATTTCCCAGGAAATTGAAAGCAAGATCCACTTTGCAGGCATCGTGCTGCTTATGATACTCATGGTGCTTGTGGTCAGCAAGGATATCATTGCGCTGATTTTCTGATTAAAACGAAACACGAGGACTGAATTTTGAATTATCAGACCATTCGAAGAAAAACGAACGCCGTTA
This sequence comes from Oscillospiraceae bacterium, assembly GCA_015064805.1. Lineage (GTDB taxonomy): Bacteria > Bacillota > Clostridia > Oscillospirales > CAG-272 > SIG644. The sequence continues at coordinate 10,440 of SVRN01000039.1, read as the reverse complement.
TGGTCGGCAGCGTCGGTATTGGTGGCGATCATCCCATCGCCATCCAGTCCATGACCAACACCGATCCGCACGACGCCAAGGCTACTGCGGCACAGATTTTGCGCTTGCAGGAAGCAGGATGCGATATCGTGCGCATCACCGTGCCCAATCTTGAGGCAGCGGAGTGCATTCCCGATATTCGCAGTCAGGGTGTCAGCATTCCCATCGTTGCGGATATTCATTTCGATTATCGCGTGGCGCTTCGTTGCGCCGAGCTGGGCATCGATAAAATTCGCATCAATCCGGGTAATATTGGCGACGACGACCGTGTCAGACAGGTAGCACTTGCCTGCAAGGAGCGCCGTATTCCCATCCGCATCGGTGTGAACAGCGGCTCGCTTGAAAAGCATCTGCTTGCCAAATACGGTGCGCCCACTGCGCAAGCATTGTGCGACAGCGCGCTCTATCATTGCGCTTTGCTTGAAAAATATGGCTTTGAAGATATCGTTATCTCCATCAAAGCCTCGGACGTGCAGACGATGGTTGAGGCAAACCGTCTGTTGGCCAAGGCTTGCTCCTATCCGCTTCACCTCGGCGTGACTGAGGCGGGTGGTGGCGAGATGGGCAGAACCAAGAGTGCCATCGGTATCGGCTCGTTGTTGCTTGACGGTATTGGTGATACTTTACGCGTGTCGCTGACGGACGATCCCGTCGAGGAGATCGCTGCCGCACAGCATATTCTGGACAGCCTGCAGATCGAGGGACAGAGCGGCATGAATATTGTCAGCTGTCCTACCTGCGGACGCACTCAAATTGACCTGATCGCCCTTTGCGAGCGCTTTAAGGCGGCTGTACGCGCCGAAGGACTCGATCGTATACCGATCAAGGTCGCGCTGATGGGCTGCGTTGTCAACGGCCCGGGTGAGGCAAGGGAAGCGGACGTCGGCATTGCGGGCGGCCGCGGTGAAGGGCTTTTGTTCCGTCATGGTGAGATCATCGAAAAACTGCCCGAAAACGAGCTGATTCCTCGCCTGATCGCTGAGATCCGTGCGATGGACAAGCGTTGAAAGATGCCGAATTATTAAAATCTACAAGGAGAGAAGCATGGCAGAAATGCAATCCAACACACCGGCTACCCCCAGGTCGCTACTGCAAATTTTGAAAAAATACGAGCCCGGTATGCGCTACCGTGACATTCTCGAGAGTGCCACGTCGCATTCCGTTCGTACCGATAGAGAAAAGCGGATGCTTGAGATTTCCGCTCATTTTCCTGCGCCGATCGACAAAGAGGAGCTGTATGCCATAGAGGAGGAAATCCGCGTGGCGTATGAGCTGGCTATTGTCAGAATTCTGCCGCATTATCCCGCACAGTTCTTTACCAAGGCGTATATTCCTAACGTTTTGATGGAAACCGAGCGCGTCGGCATCGTTGCCCGCGGATTCTTCCGTCATTATGAGATCAATTTGACCGAAGATGAATTGCACATTGATCTGCCTTTTGCCATTGATGGTATCCGCTTGATGGAAAACGCGCATACGCCGCAGGTGATCGAGGGTATTATCCTTAGCGAGTTCGGCGTAAAGATCCAAGTGTTTATTCACCACAACCTCAAGCTGCAAACGGGCTCGGAGAGCTATTCGATGGAGCGCCGTCTGGAGGCCATCGACCAGCAGATCGCACGCGCGGAAAGCGAATACGACCGTATGATGGAAAGCCGCCGAAACGGCGAGGATTTTGGCGAGGGCGGTGCGACAGACGTGAACGAGCCGACCGTGCTCCCGCGTATTCCGTCTATCTATTTTGATACCATCCCGATGCCTGAAAGGATCGGTGACGATATATGGCGCATTGGACATGCGACCTATGACGTCAGCGGCGCCGAGGTTCTCATTGGTCAGGTGTTTGATATAAGCCCGGTGACGCTTGCTAGCCTGACGCATCCTCAAAAGGGAATTGTCGTACTGGGCGAGACCTTTGGCTATAGCGCGGAGCAGGCGCGTAACAGCGACAAATATAACGTCGTGTTCGACGTGTTCGACGGCGTTTCTTGTATTGAGGTCAAGAAATACGGTCTGGAGCTCGACGAGGAAAAAGAGCTGTCCAAGCTGATTCCCAACGGAACTGCCATCGCCATGCGCGGCTACGTCAAAAAGGAAACCCGTAAGAATAAAACGGACCTTGATTTTTCGTTCTTCTATAGTGATATTCTCAAGATCAAAAAGCTGGGCCGCATGGACAAGGCCGAGAAAAAGCGCGTTGAGCTGCATCTGCACACCACCATGTCCAGTATGGACGCGCTGATCCCCCCCGACATAGCCGTCAAGACGGCCAACAAGTGGGGCATGCCTGCCATCGCCATTACTGACCACGGAAACGTACAAGCCTATCAGAAGGCCATGCTGGCCTCGGAGAAGCTGGGACAGAAGGTGATCTACGGTCTTGAGGCCTATTTTGTCAACGATACGGCAAGTGCTGTTTCGGGTACTTACGAGGGTGAGTTGGACGAAGAAATGATCGTGTTCGATATCGAGACAACAGGTCTTTCCACTCAAACCTGCAAGCTGACCGAGATTGGAGCGGTGCGTATCCGCGGCGGCAAGGTGCTGGATCGCTTTGACACCTTCGTCGATCCCGAGACACCCATTCCGCCAGAGATCAGTGAGCTGACCTCAATTACGGACGACATGGTGGCAGGCGCGCCGAAAACGCAAGAAGCGCTTCAGATGTTCTTTGATTTTATTGGCGATGAAGAGGGAAAGCCCAAAAAGCTTTTGATCGCTCATAACGCCAACTTCGATATCGGCTTTATCCGCTATTTTGCCGAACAGTGCGGCATGCCGTTTGGCAGTCCCTATCTGGACACCGTTGCTCTGTCTCGCTACGTCAATCCCGATTTGAAGAATCATAAGCTGGACACCATAGCCAACCATTATAAGCTGGGTGAGTTCCATCACCACCGTGCCTGCGACGACGCAGAAATGCTGGCGATGATCTATTTCCGTATGTGCGACCGTCTGCAAGAGATGGATATCCGCAACTTCGCCGCATTACAGCGTGAAATGTTGGCGAATACCGATCCGCTCAAGCTGCGTCCGTATCACCAGGTGCTGTTGGTCAAGAACAAGACCGGTCTGAAAAATCTGTACCGTCTGATTTCGTTCAGCTATCTGAAATATTACCGCCGTCAGCCCAGAATTCCCAAGACGGAGCTTGAAAAATACCGTGAGGGATTGATCGTCGGTTCTGCTTGCGAGGCGGGCGAATTGATCCAGGCGATCCTGGACAACAAGCCCGAGAACGTGATCGAGGAGATCGTCAATTTTTATGATTACCTCGAAATTCAGCCCATCTGCAACAACCAGTTTATGATTGACGAGGGCAGAATCAAGGACCAGGAGGGTCTGCGCGATCTGAACCGTCGCATCGTGGCGCTGGGCGAAAAATACGGCAAGCCCGTTGTCGCCACCTGCGACGCGCACTTCCTCAACGACGAGGACGCGCTCTCTCGCAAAATTCTGCAGGCGGGTATGAAGTTCAAGGATTTCGACCGCGATATCCATCTGTACTTCCGCACGACGGAGGAAATGCTGAAGGAATTTGCTTATCTCGGTGAGGAAAAAGCCTACGAGGTGGTCGTTGAGAACACCAACATGATTGCCGATATGATCGACAACGATATCCGCCCGTTCCCCAAGGGAACCTTTACGCCTCATATGGAGGGCGCGGAGGAGGATCTTCAACGCATCTGCTACGAGAGAGCAGAGAAGCAGTATGGCAAGCCCCTGCCCAAGATCGTGCACGAGCGACTGGACAAGGAGCTGACCTCTATCATCAAAAACGGCTTTGCAGTGCTGTATATGATCGCCCAAAAGCTGGTTTGGTACAGCGAGAGCCAAGGATATCTGGTCGGTTCGCGTGGCTCTGTCGGCTCGTCCGTCGTTGCCTCGTTTGCGGGTATCTCGGAGGTTAACCCTCTGCCGCCGCACTACTATTGCCCCAACTGTCAGCATTCCGAATTCTTCACCGACGGCTCGGTTGGCTCTGGCTTTGACCTGCCCGACGCGAACTGCCCCAAATGCGGTGCCAAGCTGTGCGGTGACGGTCACGATATCCCGTTTGAAACCTTCCTTGGCTTCTACGGTGATAAATCCCCCGATATCGACCTCAACTTCTCGGGTGAAGTACAGGGCAAGGTACATAAGTACACCGAAGAATTGTTCGGCGCGGAGAACGTCTTCCGCGCGGGAACCATCGGAGAACTTGCCGACAAGACGGCCTACGGCTTTATTGCCAAGTATCTGGAAGAGAAGGGCGTTTCGGTCACGCGCGCCGATATGAACCGTCTGGTGGCCTCCTGCGTGGGCGTTAAGCGCACGACGGGACAGCACCCCGGTGGTATCGTCGTTGTTCCCAAGGAATACGAGATCTACGATTTCTGCCCCGTACAGCACCCTGCAGAGGATGCCAATTCCAATATCGTCACGACGCACTTTACCTTTGAATATCTGCACGATACGCTGCTCAAGCTCGACGAGTTGGGACACGATATTCCGACCAAATACAAGTGGTTGGAGCGCTATTCGGGAACCAGCGTCATGGACGTCAAGATGAACGACGAATCCATCTACGAACTGTTCACCTCGACTGCGCCCTTGGGCGTCCGTCCCGAGGACATCGGCGGCTGTCAGGTAGGTACGTGGGGCATCCCCGAAATGGGTACGCGCTTCTTGCAGCAGGTTCTTATGGACGCAAAGCCCAAGAACTTTGCCGACCTGCTTCAGATCTCGGGTCTGACGCACGGCACCGACGTGTGGCTGGGCAACGCGCAGGATCTGATCAAGGATGGCATCTGCGACATTTCCAAGGTTATTGGATGCCGCGACGGTATCATGCTCGACTTGATTCGTTACGGTCTTGAAAACGCCGTTGCCTTTAAGATCATGGAGAGCGTTCGTAAGGGCAAGGGTCTGACCCCCGAATGGGAGGCCGAAATGCGAGCGCACGACGTACCCGAGTGGTACATCGGCTCGTGTAAGAAGATCAAATACATGTTCCCGAAGGCCCACGCGGCAGCCTACGTTATGTCGGCTATCCGTCTTGGCTGGTACAAGATCTATATGCCGACGGTGTTCTACGCCGCGATGTTCACGGTTGCCCCCAAGGGCTTTGACGCGGAGATCATTCTGCGCGGCAAGAAGTACCTTGAAAACTACATCAAGGATATCGAGCAGCGCGGCAAAGAGGCCAGCCCCAAGGAGCAGGATTCCATCCCGACCTTCCAGTTGGCGATGGAGGCGTATGCCCGTGGCATCAAGTTCTTGCCCATCGACATCAATATTTCCGATGCCAAGTGCTACCGCCCCGAGGGCGATAAGGCCATCCGCCTGCCGTTCTCCTCGTTGGGAGGATTGGGCGAAAATGCCGCGGAAAACATCATCAAGGCCCGTGAGGAAGAGCCCTTCTTCTCGGTCGAGGATCTGCAGATCCGCGCCAAGCTGACCAAGAGTGTCATTGAGATCCTGCGCCGAAACGGCGTTCTCGACGGAATTCAGGAAACGGATCAGCTCAGTATTTTTTAACCAAACGAAAAGAACGCATCCGCTTGGATGCGTTCTTTTGCTATAAATATTACAGATGATACAAAACCGTTCCGCTCTTGCTGCCAAGCTTGATGGTATAGGGGACACCGGGGAAAAGATCAAAGAAGTTGTCCGACAGAGCCGCGTCGTCGCCGTCAAGGTCAAGGCAAACGCCAAGCACCAAAGTATCAGACGTGTAGGTGGCAACGCCATCCTCAATCGTGACGTGAATGTCAGCGGGAACAAGTCCCAGCTCGTTGTAGGGGCGGTCAACCCAACGACGGCGGGAAAGAACGGTTCCGATCTCGTCGGTCAGCGTAGCGCAGGGAATGGTGCCTGCAGGGGCGTCCAGGTGCGCAAGAATGACGGAGGCGTTGGCGGGAAGGGTAACGGAGAGCGTCGTCCACGCAACGTCCTCACCCTTGGCATCGGGCGCGGCGGCCGCAAAGGTAAGCGTTGCCGATTGTTCGCAAAGATACTCGTTGACGCCGTAGATGTCAAATCCACCCGCTTCGTTCTTGACAATGTCGATCACGATGGGCGCAAAGGCGCGCTTGACGGGCAAGAAGGAAGGCGTGCGGTTGCGCAGATAATCCACGATCGTCCAGGAGCGGGTCGCGGGCCAGCAATCCTCGTACATCCAGAAAATGGCGGAATCCGTAGACGTGCTCATTCGACGACGGAAATTGAGAATGTACTCACTCAGCCCCTCGCCCTGCAAAAAGCCGCCGTAGTAGACGTAGTCGGCAAGACTCATCTCGCTCATACCGATCTCCATGCCTAATTTTTCAATCAGAAGACGCTCAGGCGCGCAACCGTCCTGATCTGCGATCGAATTGTCGTGTACCTTGAAGTCAAACGAGTGCATAAACTGCTGTCCCTCGCCGAGTGCCGCCATCATATTGGGCAGGCTGGTCGGGCCGAGAATACCGCCCTCGTTGGGGAAGCGGCAATCCATGTTGCGGTATTGGAAATAGTCTCGATTGCCAAAGCCGATAGACCAGGGGTGCTGATCGCCCACGGCATCCGAGTTGGCCTCCGCACCGTCGGGAGAGAAGGGGCTGGAGGGCTGATAGTAGTGATTGTCCCCCTCGATGTGCATGATTTTGGGAACCATGGAATAGTACAGCGCAGCATCGGTGTAGGTGTGAAGCAAAAAGTCTGCCTGCATCTGCCAATCGATCTCGTTGTTGCCGCAATAAATGACGGCGGATGCGTAGGGCGACATGCGGCGCAGGTTATAGGCGATCTCCGCGCGGTAATTCAGCACGAAATCGCGATCGTCGGCGGGGTAGTTAGCGCAAGCACCGATGAAATCCTGCCAGACGATGAGGCCTCTCTCATCGCACAGATCGTAGAAATCGTCCGTTTCGTAAATGCCGCCGCCCCAGACGCGCAGAGCGTTGAAGTTGGCCTCGACGGCGCGGTCAATGACCACCTCGTAAGCGGCGCGGTCGTAGCGCGAGAAGAGAATATCAAGGGGAATCATATTCGCGCCCTTGGCAAAGACCTGATGACCGTTGATCTTCAGACGGAACAGGCGACCGCCCCTGGCGAGCGGCGATTGATCGATTTCAACGTGGCGCAGACCAACCTTGCGATCGATCTCGGAGACGGTCTCGCCCGTGGCGACGTCAACGACGGTCAGGCGCAACGTGTAGCGATAGGGCTCGCCGTGATTGCGTGGATACCACAGCTTGGGGCTTTGGATCGTCAGCGTCAGCGGCGCAAATTTTTCACCTTGAACGCTGCTTTCCCAGGTTGCCGTGTCGCCCGTTTCCACCACCGTCGCAATTACGCGAACGGCACGTTCAACGGGCGCGGTCACGTATTGGCGAATACGCAACGTTGCAGCAGAATAATCCTCGTTCAGGTCATGGAAAACGGAGGCTTCGTTGACGAAAAAGTGGCCGATTTCAAGACGTGCATCGCTGCAAATACCGACGTTGAGAAGTCTTGGCGACCAGTCCCATTCAAAGGCAGATTGCGGACCGCGGCAATAACTGCGTCGCATGGCCTGCTCGCGGCGAGCCCCGTGTCCGTCACCCGACGGCTTGAAGGCGTTGGCCAACAGACCGCTTTCGATCTTGATATCCAGCGTGTTCTCGCCCGCGGTGACGTGATCCGTTACGTCAAGACGGTGAGGCGTGTAAAAATTATGATGCTCTTCGATCGCTTTGCCATTGACGAAAACGGTAGCGTAAAGAGCGACGCCTTCAAGCACGAGACGCACTCGCTTTCCGTCGGCAAGGTCATCTTCGGAAAGGGAAAAGGTGCGGGAGAGCAGCCACGTTTCCTCCTCGATCCAACGCGCGTTGAGTACGTTGTGGCCGACGTGAACGTCGCCCGTCAAGTGCTCCATGGCCTCTTGTACCGTGCCGGGAATGGCAATGTCGTAGCTTGGCATCCATCTCTGCTTGCCGGGCCATTCGCCCTCACCGCCGCGGTATCCGCCTGCGTGCTTGCATTTCCATATTCCGTGTAAGCTGAGTTGTTTCATGTGTTACTGGCTCCTTTCGGACGTTCAGACAGTATCGTAGTTAACTTTATTATACATTACTTTAAATGAAAATTCAAGCAGATAAATATTATATTTTCTGAAATAAGAGAAGCCCCCAAGCCAGGGCCGTAGCCTTGGCTTGGGGGATGTTTGTTTGGTTGCGATGAAATTAAATTACTTGCCGTAAGCTTGAGCAATCAACTGATTGATATACTCGGCGATGACCTGCGAGCCGCCCAACTGAATGGGATAATCCAGGAAATCTTTGTTGCCTTCGCAGAAGGACCAATAATCAAGATTGCCGTCCGGGCGGTACATGAAGGAATCGCCCTTTGTGGAGCCGCCCAGACCGGGAATACCCGTCATGTATACAGCTACGCGATAATTGGTCTTCGTCATATACGTTTCGACAGGAATACCGTAGACGTTGTTGACAACGCTCTGCCACAATTCGGAGATCTTTGCAATTTCATTGGGATTGTTGACGGAATCAAAGCGAAGTCTTGCTTTGAGTTCGCCGGTTACCTGATCCCAAAGCTCGATGACAACGACAGAGTCAGCATTGGAATCGTACTTGGTTTCGCCGCGAATATCAGCAAAGATATCGTTGGAATACAGCTTGACCACGCCGCACTCGTTGAAGTTGCTCAGATCGCTGATGTACTCTACGCGTTCACCTGCGAAAATGAAGGCGCCACCGGGCAAGTTTGCCAGCTGTCCCAGCGTCTGCTCGCCTTTTTGCTCGGCATAGAGTTCATCATGCAAGGAATGATACAGGCTCCAAGCCCAGGAATGGTAGGTCCATTCGTTGTGTGCTACGTCGACGTTGGTGAACAGCACCATACCGACGTACTTGTTGTCAGGCGAATAGCGGCACATCGAAGTGCACAGAGCCTCAATGCGGTAGAGCATCGTTTCGTATACGTCGCCTTCTAAATCAAAAGAATCGTTCGATTCCTGCGTGATAACACCAAAGGAATTATAGTATTCCTCCGAAGAATAGAAGGATATGCCGCGGTAGGCGTGCATGATACCGTTAATATCAACGATACGGACGATGTCATAAGCCTCAAACAGCTTAATGGTATCGTTGATCAGATACAGAACCTCGTCATTGCTCATGGGCATCTGCTCACCCGCTGCACGTCTTGCGTTGATCTCGGCGATCTGATCCTGCGTGTAGAGGGTAACGACCTTCTTGCCGTTTTCCTCACTTACGTGGGTGTAGCCGGCAAATTTGGCAGCCAGCTGTTCCTGCGATACGGGCTTGCTGGTGTCGCTGACGATGATATCGTCGGGCTGTTCCGTTTGATCGGGCTCTTTTTCAGGGGCAGGGGGCTCGGTGGTGCCGCTCGCATCCGGGTCGGTGGATGTGGGAGGCGTTGTTTCTGTCGTCTCTTGCTCTGCTTCAAACGCAGGGACCTCGGGGGTGATATCTTGGTTATCAACGGGCTGTGTTGCCACGTTGCTTGCAAAGATATGCACCATACCGCCGGCGAGAACGCACAGGGAGATCATCACGGCCAACGCGGCCTTGATGATCAGGGAATTTCTCTTTTTCATGGTGTTTCTCCTTTCTGCAATCACTTTTCCAGCGTTGCACCGATATGATATCACGTGAATATCATGGAGTTGTCATAGAGTTGTTATGGAGTTGTAAAAGTTACAAACACCGTCGTTCCTTTGTTGGGAATGGATTGAAATTTCAGAGAAGCGTGATGGGCTTCCACAATACGGGCGCAAAGGGAAAGGCCCAGTCCCGTGCCGCCCTCATTACGGGAGCGGGAACGGTCGGTGCGGTAAAAGGGCTCGGTAATATGCGCCAGCTGATCCTCGGTCATGCCGATGCCACTGTCGCGTACAAATAGAATTTTTTCCTCTCCCTGTCGGATTGCACCGATCTCGACGACACGCGTTCGCTCGGACACCTTGCCACACGCCTTCAGGGCGTTTTCGGTGAGATTGGAGAGCAACAGCTCGATCAGTACCTCGTCACCGACAATCGTGAAGTCCTCGTCACCGCATACGCGCAGCTCGATGCTTTGCGTCTCTGCCCGCTCAGCAAAATGCTCCTTGGTGCGCGTCAGCATGTCGCGTGCCGAGAGCGTGACGGGCATGATCTTGTTCTCGCGGACGAACGCCGTGTCAAGCAGCGTTTCGCTGATGTTTTTGAGTCGCATGGATTCACTCATGATGTATTGGGCGGAATCGATCATTTCTTCCTCGGTGATGTTGGCGGCGCAGATATATTCGGCATAGCCGTGTATGCTGGTCAGGGGGGTGCGCATTTCGTGCGCCAGGTCGTCCAGCATGCGTTGCTTTTCGTCGGCTGTCCGTTGAAGCTCCTGCATATGTGCGTCCAGCTGGTCGGCCATATGGTT
>SVRN01000038.1 GCA_015064805.1 Oscillospiraceae bacterium | reverse complement strand
TCGATGGAAATGCCGTTGGCACGTCCGTTTCCGTCAATGATACCGCCCGAGAAGTAGTAATTACTGCCCGGCATGGTGATGTTATTGAAGGGCTCTGCCGCGCCAAGGCGGATCATGGCCTCGCTGTCGTTCCAGTCGTCCGACGCGCGGAGCACCGCGTAAACGGACAGCTCAAGAGATACGCTGTTTTTCGGATTGGCAGGCGTCAGCACCGGCTTGCCCAGGACGTATTCGCCGTCGGGAAAATAGATCGTCCGATTGGGATTTTGCAGGATCAGCGCCTGCAGCGCATCCGAAACGTCCTTGCCCGTGTTGGCCTCAATGTAGTCGGTAACGACCACGTATTTTTCTCGTTGCTCATAATGAAACTCCTATGGTATTGTAATTTTCCTGTCTTTTACTTTTCCAGCGGCAATCCGACGTAAACGCTGTCGATGTTGCCCGCGCCCATAACGATGACCGTGTCGCCAGGGCGTGCCAGACGGCACAGCGCGTCGGCAACCAGAGCCATATCCTCACAGCCCAGCGCCACCGTTTTGCCCGCTTTGGCATTGACAGCCGCCGCCAGCTTGGTCGCGCTGACGCCGCAGTCGTCCGTCTCTCGTGCCGCGTAGATGGGCGCGACCACGATCTCGTCCGCCTCGCCAAGCGCTTCGACGTAATCGTCAAAAAGCGTCGCCGTGCGGCTGTAGGTGTGAGGCTGAAAGGCGCAGATGAGCCTTCCCTGCCCTAAAAGTCGGGACTCGTGCAAGGTTGCCCTGACCTCGGTTGGGTGGTGGCCGTAGTCGTCAAAGACGATCGCGCCGTTCATTTTGCCCTTGTATTCCATGCGGCGAACCGCGCCCTCAAATTCTTCCAAGCCCTTTACGATATCGCGCGAGCAGATGCCGCACACGTGCGCCGCGGCAGCCGCCGCCAGCGCATTGTAAACGTTATGCGCACCGGGCACACGCAAGTGCACGCGCCCCATGGGACGATCCTTGTGCCACAGATCAAAGGCGGCATAGCCGCCCTCCAGCGTCACGTCCGTCGCGCGGTAGTCTGCCGTCTGATCCTCGCGGCCAAACGTCACTCGTCGCGCGCGGACACTCTGCATGGCTTGGCGCGTCTGCTCGTCGTCCGCGTTATAGATCACACAACCGTCCTCACCGGCACGATCGGCAAACGCGGCAAACGAAGCACGCAGCTGCTCCATGCTCTTGAAATAGTCCACGTGATCCAGCTCGCAGTTGAGAATGACCGACACGCTGGGGTTGAAATCAAGAAACGAGTCCTTATATTCGCAGGCCTCAAAGATCATGCTGTTCTGCTTACCCAAACGGAAGGCGCCGCCCATCGAACGCATCGGTGCGCCCGACATCACGGTCGGATCGGTGTCGGCGCTCATAAAGATCTGGGCGCACATACAGGTGGCCGTACTTTTACCGTGGCTGCCCGCCATGCCGATGCGGTCGCGGTAGCCAAGCATCAGGTATCCCAGATAGTCCGCGCGGGAAATGAGAGGCAGCCCCCGCTTTTGCGCCTCGACGTATTCGGGGTGATCCTCGGCAATGGCCACGGTATAGACCACAGCGTCGTAAGAATCCAGATGTGAGGGATCGATATCGTCGTGCACGACGATGCCCGCCGCCTCCAGCCGTCCCGTCACCTCGCTCCGCGTGCGATCGTAGCCGCCGACGCGAATGCCTCGGCGGGCCGTGAGCATAGCCAGCGAAGACATACTGATGCCGCCGATGCCAAGAAAATATATCGCTTCAGCCGACGCAAGCATATCGAATAGCGCGCGGCCGTAATGTGTATTGGGCGTGGACACGTCTGCCACCTTTCCATTTTTTCGCCCATGCGAAAAAATTCATATTTTATTTACGGAATATTGGTTTTTGAACGAGATTTTCACAAAAAAATCCAACTCCGCTTGAATATTTGTCACATTTCTAATTTATACTAATGCTGTAAAAGGAAAACCATCACCAACGCGATTCTAACAGGAGGAGGACAAACCATGCAAATTACCGATGTCAAAGTCAGAAAGCTGTTCGATGAAGGCCCCATGAAGGCCATCGTTTCGGTCACGTTTGACGGTCAGCTGGCCGTTCATGACATTAAGGTCATCAACGCCCGCGACAAGTTCTTTATCGTCATGCCCAGCCGCAAGAACCCCGACGATACCTACCGTGATATCGTTCACCCCATCAACTCGCAGTTCCGCGCGTCGCTGGAGAATGCCGTGATCGAGGCATACGAGCAGGAGCTGGCCGCTGAGGCCGCTCGTCAGGCTGAGCTGGATATGCAGGCCGATCTGGTCGAAGAGACCCCCGCCGTCAGCATTTGATCCGTCGATCCCGCTCTCTCGGATCGCTCGGTCAAAGTCGCGTACTGAACTGAAATCGTTAACCCCGATCTCCCGTGCGCGAAACCGCCGCCGAAGAACGCCCAAGGGCGCGTTCCTCGGCGGCTTTTTTATGCGTTCAGAGTGCCATGAGAAAACAGCAACTGTCCGTCCCGTATGGTCAACACACCAAAACCGGGCTCTTGCCCGTAGTGCGGCGAACCAAGACTACCGGGATTGGCCACGAGCAGCGGCTTTTGCAGGACCGTACCGTCGCGCAACCGCTCGCCTGCGGGGAGCGTTTTTTCATAGGGCGCGTGGGTGTGTCCATAGAGCAAGACGTCCGCATTTTGCTTGGCGGCGTAACAGATCGCCTCGCCCAAGCCCCACTTGACGTCAAAGGTATGACCGTGCATCATCACGATGCGCGTCGTGCCGAACACGACCGATCGGACCTCGGGTTCGTCGGAAGGAAAAATGATCGAGCCGTCGCAGTTACCTGCTACCGCAAAGACCGAAACGCCATCATAACGATCGTTCCCCGTGATCACGGACAGATCGCGCAGACCGTCGCCGAGAAACAGCACCGTCGACGGGCGAAAATTCAATTGTGAAAATACTTGCTCGATCGCATGGCGTCGGCCGTGCGTATCCGAGATCACCAGAATATCCATGTTAACATCCTTTGTCTATGATCAGACGGGAAGGATCTCCTCCTGTTTTTGGACGTCACCGCAAAAATCGGGGCGAATGATGGTCGCACATCCGACGGGCAGAATGAAATGCAACGCTCCGGGGAGAATCTCGATATCACATTCCGTCATTTTGCGCACCTCGCCGTCCATGCAAACGTTTTGCGGGCGGTCAAATTTCATATGTACCTTGCGGCAACGCAGGTATTCGAGAATATCCGCGTTCTGAGGAACGACGTGCGTTCCCTTTTTATACGAGCCGACCAGCGAAACGAATTTCGCACGGCTGACGTTTTTAACGATGCACACGTCAAGCAGGCCGTCCCGCATGGAAGCGAACGGAAGCGGCGTAAAGCCACCGCCGTAGCGGGCACCGTTGCCGATCGCACAGAGCAAGAGCTCCTTTTTCCGCGGCTCGCCACCGTCGATCGATATTTCAACGTTGACACCGGGCTTACGCACCAGTTCGATCGCCACGCCCATGCCGTAGGCCATGCCGCGCGGCACCAGCTTACTGCGCTTGATCTCGGACGTCTTGACCACGACCTCGCAGTCAAAGCCCGTGTTGAGCAGATTGACGCCGTAGGTGTGATTGCAGCGGATCATATCCAGATTGACGATCTCGCCGTCGCGCTGTGCCTCAATATTCATGAAGCGGTCCGCGCCGAAAAAGCCACGCATAAAGTCGTTGCCCGTGCCCACGGGAACGAGTCCCACGGCCGTATTGGCATAACCGACCGCGCCGCCCGCAACCTCACTGAAGGTTCCGTCACCGCCGCACGCGTAAAAATGCAGCGGCTCGTCACAATAGCGCTCACAGCACTCGCGCACGTAGCGCGTCGCGTCACCCACGCCTTTCGTCTTGTAAATATCCAGTTCTACGTTGTCTGCCGTCGCGTAAGCCGCGCGAATCTTTTCGCTGAGCGCTTCGGTCGCGTCGCTTCTTCCTGCGGCAGGATTGATCAAATAAATATGCTTCATGTCGTATTCCTGTTCTTTCCGTGGCACACCACATATCAGAGTACATACCTGATTTATTATATCATTTTATGTTCCGTTTGTATAGTCTTTTTTTATTTTTTCAAAAAAAATATTGTTTTTGCTCCACTTATTCATACTTCGGTCACAAAAGCAGAGTATAATATAGGCATAAATCTTCAAAAGGTAGGTTTTCTGTTTCATGACACATTTTGCACATCACGGCAAAAGACTCGTTTGCCTTTTGCTCTGCCTTGTTCTGATGGGCACGTTTCTCTGCTCTTGCTCCTCTTCCTCCAAGCCAATCGAACCGAGTGAGCAGGATCTCATGGTCGTTGCCAAGTGCGAGGGCTACGACGTATACTACGAGGAGATGCGTTACGTGACGCTGTCCTTCCGCGACGAGCTGGCCGCTCGCTACGGTAAGGATATCTGGACCGATCCCGAAAAGACGGCCAAGTATCTTCCCATACTCAAGGAAAAGGTGGAAACCAGCCTGAAAATCAACTACGCCATTCTTTCGCTCTGCCGCGACATGAACATCGATCCCGAGGAAAAGGCCATTCAGGAGTCTGTTCAGAAAATGGTCGACCAGACGGTTGACGAGCTCGGCGGACGAAAAAAATACATCGCCGCACTCGAGGAAATGTATATGACAGACCATTTCGTTCGGTTTACACTGGCTACGGATATGTGTGAAACCGAAATGATCTACGTCATGATGGATATGGATCTGCTCATCAAAAGCGAAAAGGATTTTCTCCCTTACGTGCTGGACAATGAAAACTTCTGCGCGACCTATCACGTTTACGTTGGTAACGACGCGGGTGACGACATAGAAGAAAATCGCAGACGTGCCGAAAAAATGTACGAGATGCTGCAAAACGGTACTCCCATCAAGGAGCTGATCGGCTCGACCTACAACGAGGACGTGTTCTCATCCGGTATTCCCTATCACTTCACCCACGGCGAATATGACGTCGCCTACGAGCAGGCCGCGTTTGCGCTTGAGGTTGGCGAGCAGAGTGAGATCGTCGAGTGTGAGGACGGCTTCTATATCATTGAGCGTCAGCCGCTGGATGAGAAGTACATCATGGCCAATCTCACCGAGCTGCTTCAACGCTATCAGTACGCGCAGGCCGAGCTTCTCATCGAGGAGCAACGCGCCCAGCTCGTGATCGAATGGACCGAATACGGTGCCTCGATCGACCTTCTCGCTATGCAATAACATGGACCCCAACAAGGCTGTCACATTGTGACAGCCTTGTTTTTCACCCTAAAAAGAGCAACAGCAATAAGTACGGAACCACATCTCCCTTGCCCTTCATGCCGCCAAAAAGTCCGCCCCCCTCCCCCGACAGCAACAGACATAATCCAAGCAAAAGCAACTCCTCATTGCCAATACCGTGACCGCCGAGCATGGACAAAAGCCCCGACTCCCTGGGCGGCTCCGTCGGACCGGACTCAAGCACAACGGGATAGTTTTCATTCCCCCGCTCGACCGTGCTTTGTGAGGTGAAGGGCTCGGGAGGTGTAGCCATGATATCCGCCTCCTGTCCCAGCGCGCCAATGGGCGGATAACGGAAAGCGTTTCCGCTGTAATTTTGCGGAATTCCCCTTGTATCAGAAGGCGTGCGCCGTTGTGTGTACATATTTTCCCTCCCCTACTGTAATGATCGGAGCGACTCGCTCAATTTTGACACTCGTATCATGGTCTCCAGCGCCTGGCGGCGGTGCTCGTTCAGATAGGGGCGCAGCGCGCAGAGCAGTGCAACAGGAGTCTCCGGTTTTTTGATTTCTTGTCCGCCATCCGCAGGCTCAGTCAGTGTCTGCACCGCCTTGAGCAGTAGCGGCAACTTGGCCAACAGCTCAGGTTTGCTGAGTAACGCTCCTAAGCCACTAAGGGCTTCCTCCGACGCCCCATTTTCCAACGTTGCAGGCTCGGTCACCGCCTCCGCAGGCGTGTCCTTCAGCGCCTCATCCTGCTCAACCGACGTCAATATTTCTTCCAGCGTGTGACGCGAGGCACTCTCTTGCATAAGCTCCCCCTTTTACTTGCCGCGGCGCATCTGCTCGATCTGCTGTGCCGCAAGCGTAATATCCTCGTCCGTTGCCATCTCCAATGCCCGACGCACCGAGGCGATATCGTCGGGACGAATGGATATCCCCGCCAGATCGATCCCGCTCTCCCCTGCCAGCCGCGTGATCAGCGCCTTGAGCTGTGCGTCGTTAAGGGCAAGCAAGCGCCTGATTGCATTGCGATCCAATTTCATATCCTACCATCTCCTTTCCCCGTCGGCCCCGCCAACGGTCCAATGCCAGTATATGATATCGCGCCAAGAGGTGACAAAACCGAATAAAATTGCCCGATGGGGGTAGACAAGTTGTCCGTTTCATGTTATACTATGAGAAGAATAGTCACGGTCAAACCGCCGTACAAGGAGGAACACCATGTCAAAATATACCATCCCGCTTTCCAAAATCGCAGACGAATTTTCGCTTGAAAAAATCGTCGTTCCCGCGCATTTTGAGGATATTCAGCTCACCACGCCCGAGGTCAACCGTCCCGGTCTTGCCCTTGGCGGCTATTATCAGCGCTTTGAAAACGCCCGTATTCAGATCATCGGTAACGCCGAGATCCACTATCTTCGCTCGCTGGGCGAGGACGAGAGCGCCAAGCGCCTGAAGGCCCTGGTCAACGCCCACCCCGTCGCCATCGTGCTGACGTCGGGCCATGAGATCCCGCCCGTGCTGGAACAAAGCTGCCGCGAACTCGGCGTACCGCTGTTCCGCACCAATGAAAAGACCAGCCCGCTGATGGCGTCCTTGATCGCCTCGCTTAACGTCCACCTCGCGCCCCGCATCACGCGCCACGGCGTCCTCGTTGAGGTCTACGGCGAGGGTGTCCTGATTCTGGGCGACAGCGGCGTCGGTAAGAGCGAGACGGCGATCGAGCTGGTCAAGAGAGGCCACCGTCTGATCGCGGACGATGCCGTGGAGATCAAGCGCGTTTCGTCCAAGGCCCTCGTCGGCTCTGCTCCCGATATCATTCGCCACTACGCTGAGCTGCGCGGCATCGGCATCGTCGACGTCTGCAGACTGTTCGGTATGGGTGCCGTCAAGGACACGGAAAAGATCGATATGGTCATCAACCTTGAGCCCTGGCAGCAAGGCAAGCCCTACGACCGTCTGGGCATGGACGAGGAGACCGTCGAAATCCTCGGCCTCAAGCTGCCTGCCATGACCATTCCCGTCAGCCCCGGACGAAACCTGGCCATCATCCTTGAGATCGCGGCCATGAACAACCGTCAGAAGCGCATGGGCTATAACACCGCCGAAGAATTTAACAACCGCCTGCTCAATCAGCTCGAATCTGATTCGCAGGAATAAAAATCAGGGAGAAGCCTTCATCAAGGCTTCTCCCTTTTCTGTTTTGCTACGGCTTACGCAAAACCGTATACGTCGCGGATGGACGTCGAGCTTCCCGAGCATCCTTCACAGCGGATGCGGGTGATCTCGTCGGCATAGCGCGCGAACAGTCGGTCGGACAGCGTCTCACTCTCTGCCTCAACCAGCAAGGCCGCAAGGTAAGAGGCCGCCGCGCTTACAAAGCGGGTATGAAGCGGAAATTCTCCGTCCAGATCCAGCATAACACAGCCCTCTTGCTCCTCTGCCTCCTTACCGTGCGCCGTGTGATAAAATCCGTTCACCTCGCGGCATTCGTTGACGAACGCGGCCAGCAGATAGGGCGCGCGCGACTCGTAGTCCGCGCAGTCCTCGTACTGCTCCTCGGCCAGCAGGGCCAGCGCCGCGTCGTAGATCTCACGATTGGTCATACGCCCTCCTTAGGCGGCAATACCCAGGTCGAGCAGAATCATCTCGGCGGGATGGACCACCTTGGCACCGTACAGATGCAGACCCTTGACCGCATCGGCAAAGCGCTTTTCGGGACGGTAAGCGTCGATCTCGGACAGCTGCTCGGCAAATGCGATCGCACGCTTGGTTCTTGCCAGACACTTGTGGTAGGTCACACCCTCACCATCCTCCTTGACGATGTTGGGGCTGACGTAGACCTTGCAACCGCCAACGCTACCAAGGCAACCGGTCTCCAGCGCCTCACCGTTGTCGGTCGACAGCGTGATCTTGGCCTTGAGAATGAGCGCGGCGATCTCGGGAGAGACCTCCAGCACGACGTCGGACGAGTCACCCACGCCGCTACCGTACAGCGCGGTGCGTGCGGAGATCAGCACGTCCATGACGTTGTCAGCGGTGACGGCGTCGTTCTTGATAGACTTGCCCGCATCGGCGTACAGACCGAAAACGTAAGCGTCAGCCGTGTTGGCCAGTGCGGCGGCCGCCACACGCATAGCCTCGCCCATCAGCTTAGGGCTGGACTGTGCGCGGTCGATGTCGTCGATCTGAAAGTTGAAATACTTCGCCTGGTCGATGTAAAGCTCACGTGCAGTATCGTCCAGCGTCTGGGGCGTGGACATATCGGTATTCTTGGTGTAATCACCAACGGATACGTCGCCAACGCCGCAGATCTTGACGACTGCGCCCTTCTCGCGGATGTCGCCCTCGTATGCGCGGTTGCAGTTGGCAACGGCAACGTAGCGCGCGTCCAGCGAGGATGCCAGAGTCTCACTCCATACGGTAGAAATAAAATTCGAAATAGCCATTGTTTTTCCTCCTTGTTTTCATGCCTTGATAAGGCTTTTTTATTGTTGATTTACTGCCAATGACGCATGCTTTCGAAAATACGGTCGTAGTTTTCCCGCACCTCTTGTCTGCTCATGGCTCTCACCTGTGAGGGTGAAAAATAGTTAGATTGCGCCGCGCCGGGCAAACCGACCGAGAGCGCATCCCTACGGGCGGTCTGTTCCTCTGCCGCCCTTTTCTGATTTTGAAGACCGCGCTCGTACAGCGCGTAGGCCGCCGCCAACGGAATCCCGGCACGCACCTGCGTCCATACGCTGTCGGGGAGCGTGCGAAGTGACACCTCGGGAAAATACGCCTCAAACTCCTCGCATTCACGCGTCATTCGGTCCGAGAGCGTTCTTCTTGCCTCGATCTCCTGCTCCAGCTCGCGCACGCGTGCCGTCAGCGTTTCGATCGTCGCCGCCGTATCCTCTGCCTCTGGCATTGGCTCTGCCTCCTGTGCAGGTGGCAGCGCTGCAACCTCGTCCACCTCAAACGGACAATCGAGCACTTCGTTCATCTGCTCATTTTCCTGCATCGTTCTCTTCTCCTTCCTCCTCCAGCTGGGCGATCAGGCGACCGCGCATGGGTAAGATCCCCGTCGGCAACTGCTCCAGATACTGTTTGAGGGTGATATGTCCACCGTCCAGTAGCTTTTCCAGCGTATTCTGCGTACCGCTGGCGCTGTACTGCGTCAGATTGCCGACCTCAACGCGAGCGCGCAAAATACCGTGGCGCAGCACGCCGAAATCGACCTCTCCGATCTGCTTTTCACCCTCGGTCAGAAGAGGCAGAATGGTCTTGTCACCGCAATACGCGCACATCATGTCCGCCCAGATGTCGGCCATGTCTTCAATGCACTGCTGGTACGCCGAGCATACCTGCTGAAGTGCCGTGCGCGACGCCTCCTGCAAAGCAAGGATCGCGCTGGTGTTGTTGGCCTGCGCCGAGCCGAGCACCGTGTCGGTCGCGCCCATCATTTCCTTAGTTACACTGATGGCGCTTTCGATCAGCGCCATATAACCGTCCTGCATCTGACCAGAGCCGACGACCTGCACCGCGTCCGCCAGATTGCCGCCAACCGCCGCAATGGCCTCACCAACCTCGTTGGTCCACTCGGGAATTCGGCTCTTGTCGTAAATGACCTTGGAAAACGCCGTATCCGTCATGTGTTTCATCATCATGGCGTAGGCGCGGTTGACGAATTTCTGATTGGCGATCATACCGCTGACGGGCGCCGTGCCGTGGAAGGAACCGTAGGTCGGCATCCAGTTGAAATACGCCACGGGATACAGACGCATTCCCGTCGCCATGCGGCGCAAGACCACCTCTCGCGTTGATTTTTCAAACCAGACGACACCGTCCTGCTTCCAGAATTTGAGTAGTACGGTTGCCTTGGCCTGCTCTTCCTCCTCAAGCTCAGGCACAGGGCGACCGTCCGTAGCCATCATAGTTGACAGATCCGATCGAATGGCCGCGATCTGCTCGTCCGAGCACCCGGCCGCACGCGCCTCACGTCGCAAGGCCGCAACGCTTTCTCTGCCCGCCAGCAGGACGTATTCCTGACTTTGAATATCCGCGCGGTTCATGTCGGCGGCGTACAACTCACAGCTGTCCCACACCACCGTCTTGATCTCACTCTCTCCGTCCACCGCCTGTGGGTCCAGATAGCAGTACAGCACGCCGTCACCCGACAGCGCCGCATCTAAAAGCAGTCGGTAGGTCAGTCGATCCATGTGACAATGCTCCCAACGATAGGCCATGTGACAATTGAGCAGGGCAATCCCCTGTCGCATGCTCTCCTCCATCGCCGCCGTAGGCTGAGGGAGCAGTGAATCGTCCGAATAGGTCACCGACAAGCGGCCGCCCGCCACCGCGCCTACCAGATAGTCGGTCACGCGGCGAACGAGATTGAAGACGGGTTTAGGCAACGGGCGATCCGCCGCGCTCTCGCCCCATTGCTCGCCGCAATAAAAACGCTGATTGCGCCCGACAGTTTCATACAGGCCAATGCGTCGCTTGTAGGAGCGCCCGGCCTCATATTGCTCCCAGGCTTTTGTTTTTCTCATGTTGCTTCTCCTTTCTTGATGTTGGCGCGCATCATTCCCCGCCGCGCGCACTCAGGCGGATGGCGTAAAGCCGCATCGGACCGTCATGGTCAGCATGCAGACCAATCCGCACAAACCGCACGCGCCCAAGCGTTGTGCGACGCCGCATCAGCGAAATTTCGTTTCCGTCGCCTCCCATGGGAACACGCTGTCGTCGACCGTTCACGCTCTGCAACGTCAGATGTACCGTGTGATCCTTACAGGATGCCACGACCTCCGCCGCACCCAGACGCTTGCTTTGCGTTGCCAGACCAAAATCGGCAAAGCTACCCGCGTATTCCGCGTCGATGCCCACACGCTCGCCCTCGGGATGCGCCTCGGTGATCAGCGTGTCCGCCGTCGCCTCAGCGCTCACGGCGTAAAGCGTGTGTCCGATGCCAATGCCGACGCCGCCCGCAAAAGCAAAGACAACGTGCGGCAAAAAGCCGTCAAAGCTCGTCCAGCCATCGCACGTCGTCTGGTAAACGAACACGCGCCCTTGCTTGTCGGGACGGTAAAACCAGATCTCACCACTCGCCTCGTCCATGCACACCGCCGCGCTCCGTCCGAAATCCGACGGCAGCATGGTTTCGATGGGCATAGAAATGGGCGCGGCATTGCATTCGTCACGCTCGTCCGTTTTGCTGTTCCAACGCAGCACACAATGCCCGTGCACCGTGATCGGATCGTTGCCCACCGTCAAAAACGCTCCTGCATGACTGCAGCCCTGCGTCGTATTGATAGAGGTGAGCTTGAGCGTTCCGTCAGCGTTTTCCTCACCATCTGCCATCCAGGTGCCGCACGCAGTAAAGATCAGCGAACGGTCGTAATGGCGGCAAGCGCCTGTCACTGCGTGGATACCGTCACCGATCGTGATTTTGTCCTGCTCGGTTACGTAAAGCATGCACGCATCAGCCACCGCCGTGCGGATACGGTCGCATTCCGTTTGCGAAATCGCGCGGCTAAGGTAGACGCTCGCCGCGTCCGCCCCACAATAGAACATCATCCGGGGCCGCTCTGCCTGACCAATAGCCGCCATGCGTCGGCAAGTGGTAACGTCGCTTCGCGCCGCGGCAAAATCAGCGGGCATCGTCATATAGACCTCAACCTGCGCCCCCGCCGGCATCTCATTTCCGATGGAAACCAAACACGAGATCGGGCTGTAGCTGGGATTGCCCTCGTACCTCTTGCCGTTGATCAGAATCGCGTCGATCGAATCGGGAACGAGCGTGCTCAGCGTAACGTTTTTGGTCGCGTCGGTCAGGGTATAGCGCACACGCAGGCGGCGTGAGAGCAAATTGGGCGGCTCGTTCATGACGTGCGTTGTAAGGTCAGTCGGCGACCAATCCTTGCCGTACAGAGGCACGTAGGCCTCCGTCGGTGTCATGCTCTCGGGCGTCAGCGTCCACAGCTGAGCACCGTCCAACAGCAGCACCGTACCACTAAAACAAGCAAAGTCCACCTGTCCTTCCACCGTCGTCAGACTTCCGATTCTGACTGCGTTCATACCATTATCCTGCTCGGACAGATGATACACGCCACTCCCTGCAACGACGTAATGCTCCTGCACACCCTCGCGCAATACCGTCGTGCCGCCGCGAACGTCGCCCTCCAGCGTGACCAGCGGCACAAGACCGCCCCGACGCGTCAGCGATCCGTCGCTTTCTCGGCGGAGATTTCGCAATTCAAAGCTGCCCTTGCCGCCGCACAGCGCCACCGAACGGTCCAGCGAGCCAAAGGAGTCGATCACCACCTGACGGGTGCGATCGCTCATTGTTTCATATTTCATGTCTTTCTCCTTTCCGTGGGTCAATCCCACACGTCGCGTACAGAAAAGCGGAATTGTCCGCCCGAAGGCTCGATCGTTTGCCCGTCGACAATGCCGACGCGGCTCATAACGGCGTATCGCAACGCCTCGGGGGCGTGGGTCACCGCATGGGGATGTGAGGCGGCATCCTCGATGCGGTGCGGATCGCACAACAAAGACTGCATACAGGAAATCAATTCGGTGCATTGCTTGGAAATGCGAAGATCGCTCACCCCGTCCTTGCCGTGCAGATACTCACGAAGCCGGCGCCAGCCCGCCACGCGGCGGTCGTCCGCGCGGCACAGCGGCGGAAGCTTGGCCGCACCCATCATAATCGCCACCCCCGAAAGGCCGCTGTCCTGCCGCCTGTTCCAAAGGTCAGGCGAAGCCACGACGTATTCAACGCGATGCGGCGCATCGGATAAAAACCTCTCCAGCTGTCGCGCAGCCTCTCCCAGCGTCAATCCCGATCGGCAAAGCTCGCGTTCAACCGTCAGCCGTCCGCGCTCGTCCTCGCTCAATAAGAGCACCGCAAGGCGGTCAAACCCATAGTCCATCGCCGCGAACGAGCACACCGCGTGCCCTCTCTCCTCTCCCACGTCCAAGGTGTGCTTGTTCTCGTCGAACTCGGAAAAGAATTGCCCCTCAAACACGTCCCACCGCCCCTCCAGCCAGGCGGCACGCAAACGCTCGGGCAACGATTCCAGCCCTCGTACGTAGTCGGGATCCGAGCTTGTCAGCACGGTGTTGTCCCACACCCGCGCAGAAATAAAGCAGTAGTCTTCCTCTCTCTCCCCTGCGCGAAAATCGCGGTCGATGAACAGCCGCTTGACCCAGACGTGACCGACGCCACCGGGGTTGCAGGTCAGATACATCCGTCGCGGCATATCGCGCACACCGCGAAGCGCCGCCTTGAGGCAGGCAAACTGCGTTTCGCTCAACTGCGTCGCCTCGTCAATGGCGATGATATCGTATTCCTGTCCCTGATAGCGAAGCGCGTCGCGCTCGCTGTCGCAATAGCCGCATTCAATACGGCTACCGTTGTCCATGAGAAAGGCGTTCTCGCCCGATGAAAACCGAAGGATCGCACCGTACTCGGACAAGAGCGGCAAAATGTGATTGGCCTTCAGCTCGACCAGCGTCCGCCGCACCAAAAGACAGCGAATACCGGGATAGCACAGACACAACCCCACCAGCTTGCGCCGCAGTGCCCAGGACTTGCCACCACCCCGCGCACCGCCGTAAGCCGTGTAGCGCGCTCGTGAGGCAAAGAACTGTGCCTGCTTTTCATTGGGTGTGCCGCGGATGTGAACCGTCTGCCCGCCGCTCATTTGCCGTCCTCCTCGATGTCGTGGTCAAAGACCACCCGCACCTCCTTGGCGCTCTCCTGCTTGACCTCCGCCTTAGGCTGCTCATAGCCAAGCCTGCGCCTAAAGTAGGTCATCGCCAACAGCGCCGACTTGCCGGGAATGCGTTCCGCATTGAGCGCACCGTCCTCCAGCACCGCCAGGATCGCATCATACACTTCGGGATATTGGCCTCCCAGCCGCTGCAGCTCGCCAAGACCGATGCCCATCGCCCGTCCAAAGCCGGCGAGATTTGGGAAGAGTGCCCGATCTCCCAACTGTTGCCCGTGCTCCAGACAGCCGCTCACATACCGCTCGGCCTGCTCGATGATGCTACTCTCGCGAAACATTCGTTCAACGCGCTGTAAATGCTTTTTACCGCATTTGCGCCCCTTGCGCGCCGTGTTTCCCTGCTCACTCGTCATTCCATATCATCTCCTCCTTTCTTTCCTGTACGGCGGCATGATACCACACCTTTAAGTGTCAAACAGCGCCCTTTCGTGC
Source organism: Oscillospiraceae bacterium (assembly GCA_015064805.1). Classification (GTDB taxonomy): domain Bacteria; phylum Bacillota; class Clostridia; order Oscillospirales; family CAG-272; genus SIG644. Next base: position 3,110 of record SVRN01000038.1, on the reverse strand, counting down.
CGCGCCGCGCCAAAACAAAAAAAATCACCACCCAAATGCCGTCGCAAATGGATGGTGATTGAATTTTATTCGGTTTATGCCCAGCTCATGGTGGTGGGCTTGGGCTCCTCGATGATGATGCCCTTGAGGAACGCGACGGCCTTGCACAGACCCTCGTCGATGGTCATCAGGCTGTCCTCGTGCTCGATGGAAAGCACCTTATCGTAGCCGCACAGACGCAGGTTGGAAACCAGATCTCTCCAGTAGCTCTCGCCGTTACCGTAGCCGACCGTGCGGAATACCCACGCGCGATGCAGCTCGTCGCCGTAGTGCTTGGTGTCCAGCACACCGTTCTTGGCTACGTTGTAGCTGTCGATCTTGGTGTCCTTGGCGTGTACGTGATAGATGGCGCCTGCCAGCTCACGAATGGCCGCCACGGGATCCATGCCCTGCCAGATCAGGTGCGAGGGGTCAAAGTTCGCGCCGATCGCATCTCCAACTGCCGCGCGCAGGCGAAGCAGCGTTTCGGGATTGTAAACGCAGAAGCCGGGATGCATCTCAAAGGCGATGTGAGGAACATTGTGTGCTTCGGCAAACGCCGCCGCTTCCTTCCAATACGGAATGACCTTTTCGTTCCACTGCCAGTCAAGAATCTTCAGATAATCGTCGGGCCATGGGCAGGTGACCCAGTTGGGATACTTGGCGCCCTCGTGGTCACCGGGGCAACCCGAGAAGGTGATGACGGTATCCACGCCCATCTTTTCCGCGAGAAGAACGGCGTTGCGGAAATCCTTGTCAAACTGTGCCGCGATCTCGGCGTCGGGATGCAGCGCGTTGCCGTGCGCAGCCAGCGCGCAAACGGTCACGTCGTATTTTTTCAGCGTAGCGATAAACGCCTCGTATTTTGCCTCGTCAGCCAGCAGCTCCTCGGGATTGCAATGTGCCTTTCCGGGGTAACCGCCCGCGCCCAGCTCAACGGTATGAACGCCAAGACCAGTCAGAATGGCCAGCGTCTCATCCAGAGATTTGCTACCGTAAAGGTTAGCAAGAACGCTCAATTTCATGGTGTCGACCTCCCAAACGATCAATCAAAGTAATAGGGCTCGCCCGTCTTGGCCGAGGTGTAGATACCCTCAAGGATACGGGTGATGGTGTATGCCTGCTCGGGAGTCACGCAAGGCGTCTTGTCGTTGATAACGGCGTCGATCCACTGACGAGCCTCACGAACCTCGGGGGCCTCGTTGCCGTTGCCGTCGTAGAACGCCACGCCACCGGCAGCCAGCGAGGGCTTGAGTACGTACTGGCAGCCGTTGCGGACGCCGTTGATGCGGATACCGTCCAGCATGTCCGCACCTGCCTTGGTGCCGCAGATGGTGGTGATAGCCTCACGGGTGTCCAGCATGTTCAAAGCCCAGGAGGACTCCAGCATGATGGTCGCGCCGTTTTCCATAACGATCATACCAAAGGCACTATCCTCAACGGTAAACTTCGCAGGATCCCAGTCGCCCCATGCGTTGCCCGTCTTGGTATCGTTGTTGAGCTTGTGATAGGTCGTACCGATGCAGTACTTGGGCTTGTAGTTGTCCATCATCCACAGCGTCAGGTCGAGCGCGTGGGTGCCGATGTCGATCAGAGGACCGCCGCCCTGCTCGTACTCGTTGAGGAATACGCCCCAGGTAGGAACGGCTCTGCGGCGAAGGGCCGTAGCCTTGGCGTAGTAGATCTCGCCAAAGGTGCCGTCCATAGCTTCCTTCTTCATATACATAGCGTCGGGACGCTGACGGGACTGATAACCGATGGTCAGCTTCTTGCCCGTGCGTTCAGCGGCGTCCAGCATCTTCTTTGCCTCAGCGGAGTTGATGGCCATGGGCTTCTCGCACATAACGTGCTTGCCTGCCTCAAGTGCGTCAACCGTGATGAAGCTGTGCGCGCGGTTGGGCGTGCAGACGTGAACGACGTCGATGGTCTCGTCCTTGAGCAGCTCCTTGTAATCCTCATAAACAGCCGCGTCGGGCGTGCCGTACTGTTCCTTTGCCTTTTGTGCGCGCTCAACGATGATATCGCAGAACGCGACCATCTCAACGTTGGCGAGCTTCTTGAGAGAAGGCATATGCTTGCCGTTTGCAATACCGCCGCAGCCGACGATACCGATTCTTACTTTTTCATTTGCACCAATAGCCATGGTTTGATTCCTCCAAATGCAAAGAGATTTGATTTTAGGGGCTTGCCCCTATTGGTTATATCATACCGCATTTTGGCAGATATTTCAAGTATTATCTTGAAATTCGCTTTGCGAGATTGGAGGGATGCACAAATGCAGAATTGGATTTTTGTGCATGTTGAATGGCACAGCGGGGCGCCTGTATTTTCAACGACTTTTCTACGGCCTCACACAGCGCAACTTCGTTGCGCGCGTTCGGTGTACGATCTTTATGTTCATTCTTTGCCGCGCGGCAAAGAATGAACCAAGAAAGCGCGCCAAAGGGCCTAATGCCCTTTGGATTCCCGCAACGCGCAAACATCGCTACGTTATCACTTCGCTCATATTTGCGCGAAATTTTGCATTTTCAGCTTTTGCGTTTGCAAGTTAAAGAAACTTGCAAACACGGAAGTAGCACGCAAATAGCAAAGCAAAAATTTATGTTATCTGCGACGCCCCCCGTTCAACTAATTTTCAAACAAAAACGATTTCGTTCCCCCTGCCTGCCGCGCGTGGTGGCAATGCGGCGAGAGATGCATAAGGGCATATATGTCTTTCTCCTGATGATCTTTGTAGATCGGCACGAAATAAAGTAAAATGTGATAGCCTACTTGCAGTAGCAACAAAATCTTTGGATTTTGTTGCGCAAAACTCGCAGATGCCACGACACCTTTTGGTAACCACCAAAAGATAGCGAAAGAAACAGGTCTTGCGGGTTTCTTAAGGGCATTAGGCCCTTAAGTTTCCTTTCTTTCGCCCTTTCTTTGTGAAATAACAAAGAAAGGGCATCCATACCTGCACTCCGAACGCGCGCGGCAAGCCGCGCTGTGTGAGGCCGTAGGAGAAGCAGTTAAAAATTCAATCCCCAAAATCCCCCTACCCCTTGCCATTTCCCCCATTTTGTGCTACAATAGAAAAATCAAAAACCATC
>SVRN01000037.1 GCA_015064805.1 Oscillospiraceae bacterium | reverse complement strand
ATAACGCGGGCATTTAATTCTGTGCTTGTGGGGTGTTCAGTTACCCGCTGCCGAAGAATTTTGTATGCAAAATTCTTCCCGTAGAAATACGAACTCCGTGTCGCGCGCTGATCTGTGCCGATTTTGATGTTACTTCTTTGTCATTCAACAAAGAAGTAACCAAGAAAGTGAACTCGGACGTTCGCTCCGAGACCTCCCTTTCCGTGCCGCTCTTCAGCTCTAACAGAGGAGAAAGAAATAAAATTTTATAATGCAACTCTCGCCGCCTTGCCACTACGAGCGGCAGGCGGAGGCAGCAAAATCGTTTATGTTTAAAATTACGTTGAACCAGGGCGCGTGGCAGGTAGTAAATGCTTTTGCTGTCTTGCATGCGTGCGTCTTTCGTGTTGGTGTTTTTATTCAAAACACCAACGCAAGAGCGGAATATGCACATTTTCGTGCAAAGATGAGCAAAGCGACAGCGGCGCGACCTTTGCATGCTCGGGGTTTCCAAAGGGCATTCGGCCCTTTGGCTCGTTTCTTGGCTGCTTCTTGTCGAGCGACAAGAAGTAGCCTAAATCGCATAGCGTGGCGCGCCGACCGTTAGAACGCAAAAAAGCGTGCGAGGATCGTCACGATCCCCACACGCTTTCATTCTCACTTTTTCATGACCGCCATTGCGCACCAATCGTTATCAACCGCGCGATCAACGACCTTCAGGCCGTTTTTCTCCAGCGCCTCGACCACGTCGCCGCTGCGCTCCAGGATGATACCCGAAACCAGCAGCACCGTGCTCGCGTGCATCAGCGAGCCGACGTCGGGGGCCATGCGGATGATAATGTCCGCCACGATGTTGGCCGTAATGAGATCGTACGCATACGCGCGATCCACGTCGCGAAGCAGATCGGACACCTCGCAGGTGACGTTGGTCAGCCCGCTGTCCTTGATGTTCTCGTTTGCCACGCGCACGGCAACGGGGTCAATATCGTAGGCGCGGCACTGCCCTGCCCCCAGCTTGGCGGCGCAGATTGCCAGAATACCGCTTCCACAGCCCACGTCCAGCATGCGGCAGCCCGGCTTGGTGTATTTTTCGAGCAGACCAATGACAAGACGAGTGGTCTCATGCGAGCCCGTGCCAAACGCCATGCCGGGATCCATGCGAACCACGATCTCACCCGGCTGCTCGTCGTAACGCTCCCAGGCAGGAACGATGACCATATGCTCGCCGATGTGAAGCGGCTTGTAGTATGCCTTCCAAGCGTTTGCCCAATCCTCCTCGTTGACACCGTTGAGGCTGATCGTTGCCTTGTCGGCAAGTCCCGCAACGCCCAGACGCTCGCGCAAAAATGCCAGCTCGTCGTTGCAAGGGCGATCGCCTGCCAGGTAGACCGACACCGACGCGATGGTCTTGTCGGCGTTGAGGATAGACTCGTCGATCAGATCACCGTAGCAGCTTTTCAGATCGATATCGCTGTAATCCTCAATTTGCAGTTGGTTGGTGATCATACTCATAATAGCAACCAGCTCGTCCAGATGCTCCAGCGGCACCGTCACCTTGATCTGCGTCCACTCCTGGATCTCGCTTCTGTCCTCGCAACAATAATCCTTATCCAAACTCATGTAAGTTCTCCTTACGCTTTACTTTTTGTCGAAAAATCGCTTGAAAAAGCCCGATTTTTTACTGTAATTGCTCTCACCGCAGCTGTCGGCGAAGGCGCGCATCGCCTCGCGCTGCTTTTCGTTGAGGCCTCTGGGGATCTCCACGTTGACCACGAAGATCAAGTCTCCGCGCTTGTTTTGCGCACGGGGGATGGTGATACCCTTGCCGCGCACGGTGAAGGAGGTACCCGACTGCGTGCCCTCGGGAATGGTGTAGGTGAACTTGCCTTCCAGCGAAGGAACGTTGATCTCAGCACCCAGCGTTGCCTCGGCAATCGTGATGGGAACCTCGCAGTAAATATTGAAGCCGTCGCGTTCGAAGATCGCGTGGTTGCGAACCGAAACGGTGATGATCAGATCGCCCGCAGGGCCTCCGTTTTTGCCGTCGCAGCCCATGCCGCGCAGCGCAATGCGCTCGCCGCTGTCAATGCCGGCAGGAATGGTAACCGTCAGCTTCTTGTTCTCGCGCTGGGTACCCGAGCCGCGGCACTTGCTACACATTTCCTTGATAATTTTACCCGTTCCGCGGCAACGGTCACACGTTGCGGTGGTCTGGAAGGACATACCGCCCATACGCTGAACGACCACGCGCTGGCCACTGCCGTGACAATCGGGGCAGGTCTCGGGCGTGGTTCCGTTGGCCGAGCCCGTACCGTTACAGTCGGGGCACTTGGCAATGCGAGTGTAGGTAATCTCCTTTTTGGTGCCAAAGGCCGCTTCCTCAAAGGTGATCGTCAAGCGAAGCGAAATATCCTCGCCGCGCACGGGCGCGTTGGGGTTGCGACGACGGGAGGACCCGCCGCCAAAGCCGCCGCCGAAGATGGATCCGAAAATATCCCCGATGTCACCGAAATCACCAAAACCGCCAAAGCCGCCGAAGCCACCGCCTGCGCCGCCGCCCATCGATGGGTCAAACGCCGCGTGACCGTACTGGTCGTACTTAGCCTTTTTGTCGGCGTCGGACAAAACGCCGTACGCCTCGTTGACTTCCTTGAACTTTTCCTCCGCCTCTTTGTCGCCCGGATTCATATCGGGGTGATACTTTTTAGCGAGATTGCGGTATGCTTTTTTTATCGCCGCGTCGTCGGCGCTTTTGTCAACGCCTAAGACCTCGTAATAATCTCTTTTATCTGCCATAATTAACCTCTGCTTTGATAGATTGCCGCGTCTTGCCGCAAATATCGACGGGCACAACGCTTATGCCCATGGATACTCCCGCCAAGTGCAAATACGCCCTTGCGGGAAAGGGCAATTTTGCCCTTCCCCGCAGGTATTTTTCAAGGATCAGTTGCTGTGATCCTCGAAGTTGGTGTCGTAATAGGTGCCGTCGCCGCCTTGCTGTGCGCCGCCCTGGTCAGCCTGCGCGCCGCCTTGCGCCTTGTACAGCTTTTCGGATACGGCGTAGAAAGCCTTTTCCAGCGCCTCGGTGTCAGCCTTGATGGCCTCGGTATTGTCCGTCTTGACCGTCTCCTTAAGCTTTTCGATAGCGGCCTTGACCTCAGCCAAGTCGCTCTCGGGAACCTTATCACCGATGTCAGCCAGCGTCTTTTCGCTCTGGAAGATCATGGACTCGGCGCGGTTCTTGGTGTCAACCGCTTCCTTCTGCTTCTTGTCCTGCTCTGCGAACATTTCAGCGTCGCGAACAGCCTTATCGATATCCTCCTTGCTCATGTTGGTCGAGGAGGTGATAGTAATGTGCTGTTCCTTGCCCGTGCCCTTATCCAGCGCGGTTACGTTAACGATACCGTTGGCGTCGATGTCGAAGGTAACCTCGATCTGAGGTACGCCGCGAGGAGCGGGAGCGATGCCGTCGAGAGCAAAGCGGCCCAGCGTGGTGTTACCTGCGGCCATTTCGCGCTCACCCTGCAGAACGTGGATCTCAACCGAGGTCTGTCCGTCAGCGGCGGTGGAATAGACCTGGCTCTTCTTTACGGGAATGGTGGTGTTGCGGTCGATGATCTTGTTGAAGACACCGCCCAGTGTCTCAATGCCCAGAGACAGAGGAGTAACGTCAAGCAGCAACAGATCCTTGACGTCGCCGCCCAGAACGCCGCCCTGGATGGCCGCGCCGATCGCGACGCACTCGTCGGGGTTAATGCCCTTGAAGGGCTCCTTGCCGATAAACTTCTTAACAGCATCCTGAACGGCGGGAATACGGGTCGAACCGCCGACCAACAGGACCTTGTCGATCTCGCTGACGCTCAGGCCGGCATCGGCGAGTGCCTTCTTGGTGGGGGTCATGGTTCTCTCAACCAGGTCGGCCGTGATGCGGTCGAACTCAGCGCGGGACAGCGTAGCCTCGAAGTGGAGAGGGCCGTTGGCCGTTGCCGTGATGAAGGGCAGATTGATGCTGGCCGAGGTCATGCCCGACAGCTCGATCTTGGCCTTCTCTGCCGCGTCCTTCAGACGCTGCATAACCATCTTGTCCTTGCGCAGGTCGATGCCGTTTTCCTTCATGAACTGGTTGGCCATCCAGTCGATGATGCGCTGGTCGAAGTCGTCGCCGCCCAGCATGGTGTCGCCGTTGGTTGCCAGTACCTGGAAGACGCCGTCCGAGATCTCAAGGAGCGACACGTCAAACGTACCGCCGCCCAGGTCGAAGACCATGATCTTCTGGTTGTCTTCCTTATCCATGCCGTAAGCCAGTGCTGCGGCAGTGGGCTCGTTGATGATTCTCTTGACCTCAAGGCCGGCGATCTTACCTGCGTCCTTGGTTGCCTGACGCTGTGCGTCCGAGAAGTAAGCGGGAACGGTGATGACGGCCTCGGTCACCTTAGTGCCGAGATATGCCTCTGCGTCAGCCTTGAGCTTCTGCAGGACCATAGCCGAGATCTCCTGAGGGGTGAGTGCCTTGCCGTCGATGGTGACCTTGTAGTCGCTACCCATATGACGCTTGATACTCATTACGGTGCGGTCGGGGTTGGTGATGGCCTGACGCTTTGCGACCTGACCGATCATTCTCTCGCCCGTCTTGGAAAAGCCTACGACGGAGGGCGTGGTTCTCGCGCCTTCCGGATTGGGGATAACGATGGGCTCGGAGCCCTCGTAAACAGCGACACAAGAGTTGGTCGTACCCAAGTCAATACCAATAATTTTTCCCATGATAATATTCCTCCTAAATTCTACATTTAATTATTTACAAGATAAATTCAGTTTGCGACGATGACCATCGCATAGCGGAGCACGCGGTCTCCGCGCTTGTAGCCCTTTTGCAGTACGTCGGCTACGACGCCCTCACCCAAGGATTCATCATCCACGTGCATGACAGCGTTGTGGAGCTCGGGGTCAAAGGGCAAGCCCTTTGCTTCGATCTCCTCGATTCCCATAGCGGCCAACGCATCGGCAAAGCCCTTTTGCATCATTTCAATGCCCTTGGCCACCGACTCGGGATCGGTGAACTGTGCCGCACGCGCCAGATTGTCGCCGATGGGCAAAATGTTCTTCAGCGCCGTTTCGGTCGCCTCGGCGCAAGCCAGCTCGCGGTCGTGCGCGCTTCTCTTACGGAAGTTGTCGTACTCGGCGATCATGCGAAGGTACTTGTCGTTGGCGGCGGCCAACTCGGATTGCAGCGCTTCTACTTGCGCTTGTAAAGCCGCGAGCTCGCTTGCCCCCTCCGCTTCGTTCGTTTTCGTATTTTCAGCCGTCGGCTCCGTCGCGGTTTCGACCTCGCTCGGGGCGGTTGTTTTCTTTTTCTTTTCTGCCATTATGCTACTTCTCCTCGCTTTGCTTGTTATCGTGCGGTGCGGTCGCGCCCTCCGGCAACGCCGCCGTATCGGACAGAAGATCCGCGATGTTCCCCGTCAGACCGTCCAGCGTAGCCAGCACGCGGGCGTAGTCCATACGGAGCGGCCCGATAACACCAATGGCACCGACCGGTTTTCCGTCCTTGACGATGGTTTTGAACACCACCGTAGAGTTGTTCATTTCCTTGACCGACGCTTCCGATCCGATCACCACACCGTGCGGCTTATCCGCGGCCGCGGTCGAGATCATATCCATCAGGTCGTTTTTCTGTTCCAGCGCGCCAAGCACGCCCTTGAGCTGTGTAGCGTCGCTGTACTCGGGGTACTGGAGCAGTCGATCCACACCCGCCACCTTGAGATCACCGCGATCCGCCTCGCTGATGGTTTCGTAGATCAGCTTGACGACGGGGCCGATCAGCGCGCCGTCCTCTGCCATTGCTTCCTCCATGGCAACCATGGTCGGGAGCGTGACCTGCGAGGTGCGGCAGCCGGTCAGATACTGATTGAGCACCGTGGCCAGCTTTGCCACCGAGGCACTGTCAAAGGGCAGATCCAGCTTGACGTTTCGGGTTTTGACCGAGCCGTCATCCGCGACCATAACCAAAACGAACTGACCGGGCGCGAGGTAGATGGCCTCGTACTTGGTGACCGTAACCTCGCTTGCTCGCGGTTTGAGCGCGAAGCCCGTGTAATTGGTCAGGTTAGACGCCAGACTCGACGCCGTCGCCAGGATCTGATCCAGCTCACTCATCTTTGCCTTGAGGACCTGATTGATCTGCGCGATCTCACGTGCCGTCATGGCGTAATGCTCGACCAGAGAGTCGACGTAGAAGCGGTAACCGAGCTCGCTCGGGACGCGTCCTGCCGAGGTATGGGGCTGTTCGAGGTAGCCCATTTCCTCAAGCTCCGCCATTTCGTTTCGAATGGTAGCAGAGGAGCAGGCGATCTGCTGCATCAGCACCTTGGAGCCGATGGGCTCGCCGCCCGCGATGTGCGCGTCGACGATCGCTTTTAATATTTGTTTTTTTCTTTCGCTTAATACGCGCTCGTCGTTTCCCACGGCACCGGCAGCCTCCTTGCTTTTATTTTTGTCGTTTCGTTTCTTTTTTCGTCGTTTTTAGCACTCGTCTCCTTTGAGTGCTAACATTGACGCTCTTATTGTACCACTTTTTTGCCCTTTGTCAAGAGTTTTTTGAAAAGTTTTTGATTTTTTCACACTTTTTTAATCAAAGTGCTAAAAATCGACGGGAGAGGTAAGGTTAAGCGAAAACTCAAACTGCTTCTTCTACAGCCTCGCCCTGCTGCGCGCGCTCGGTGTGCCGGTGTTTCGCGTCACTTCTTGCCGCGCGGCAAGAAGTAACCAAGAAAACAGATTTCGGCATGCCGAAATCGCAAGTTTGCTTGTTCGCGGTCGCGAACATCGCGCTTCGCGCGGGCGCAAACATTGCGCGCCCGGACGTTCCCTCCGGGCCCTCCCTGCGATTGCCGCGCTTGAGAGATCACATATCACACTTAAATGCGCTGCTTCAAGTGTTGCCACCACGCGCGGCAGGCGAAGGAAGCGAAATCGTTTTTATTTGTAATTCAGTTGAACCGGGGTGCGTAGCAGATAGCTAAAGATTTTGCTTTTGCGCTTGCGTGCTACTTCCGTGTTGGCGTTTTTCTTTAAAACGCCAACACAAAAGCTGAAGATGCTTGCTTTCGCGAAAAAATGAGTGGAGCGACAGCGGAACGACTTTTCGCGCTGCGGGTTTCCAAAGGGCATTAGGCCCTTTGGCTGATTTTCTTTCGCCATTTCTTTGTTCAGCGACAAAGAAATGGCATAAAGCCGTACACCGAGCGCGCGAAGCCATATTTCGCAAGCGAAATAGCAAGTTTTGTTCGCCCGCTAAACACGGGCGTCATGCAAGCATGAACACAAAACTAACTGGGCGAGGCTCAAGGAGTAGTTGTTTAAAATCCAGCTCCCCCCTCCCCGCAAAAAAACAGCATCTGCCACAATCTGCAGCAGATGCTATTATAATAAATGAAATTTTTACTTTCTCGCCGTGACCTTGGACAAAACCTTGACCACATCGTCCGAAATCTCGGCATCCTGCGAATACCGCGCCAGATCGTAGGTCTCAAACAACAGCTTTTCGTCCTCCTCCAGCGGCAGCTCGCGCGCCATTTCGTCCGGCGTCATCTGACGGCGGTACAAAAATCCACCGCGGATGCGCTTGATCATATACTCAATAAAAAGATAGCGAACACGGCGGGTATTGTCCGTCTGATCGGCCCATTTCTGATCGTTCTTGAGTCGCTTGCGTCGACGGCTGCCAGCGCCGCGCTCCTTGTGCAAAAACGTTTTTTCGTCCTCGCACCAGCCGCGCCAGCGCCCGATCCCCAGCCACTTGGCGATCTTGCCGATCAGGAATGCGGCAGGCTTGAACACCCAGCGCATGACGTTTTCAAACCACTCGTCGATGGCGTCCTGCAGCCGCTCGGTCAGCAGCTTTTTAACGGAGCGAACGAGCAGCACGATGCAGATCAAAAAGAACAGCATGGTAAAGCCGCGCTTGGTCTGCCCCTGCACTCGCTGGATCAGATAACCGAACACACCGACGCCGATGGCATACACGACGGTCAGTATCAGCCGACGGACGTCCAGATTGGCGCGGACGTTGTCCTGGCCGAAATCCTTACGCTTTTTCACGTCCGTACACCTCCTCTATCTCGTCGACCGCCTCCAAGGGAACGATCTTGACCGAGTTGCCAAGACGCTCCAGCTCGGCGATGCGCGTCAGCATATCCTCGCCCTGCACGTAGCAGAAAATGACCACCTCGGTGTCGGCCATGCCGTCCACCAGATCGTGCTCGAGCAGCGACGCAAACGAAGCACCGTCGTAGGGCATCATGGCCGCCATGGCGCGCATCATTTCCATCAGATGCGCCTCACTGCTGTCGGGCGGAAAGCGAAGCGACAGCGAGCCGTCGGGCAATTTGCAGTTGGCGGCAAAGCCCACCGCATAGCCCGTAAAAATCGCGTCGCGCATCAGCGCGGAGCAGAAGGACAAGCCTCGCTCGGCACGGCTTTCGTAATCGTCGCTCGTCATGATGGTACCGACGGGCAAATGGAAGTCCATATAGATCATCAGTCGGCGCGACGCACAGAAATCACGGTTATTGACCTTCAAGGGCGAGGCGCTGCTGCCCGACATGGGCACTCTGGCGCTGGCCTTGAAGTTGATCTGCGACACGGTATCGCCAAAGCGATAGTCGCGGATGCCCGAGAGCGAAAACGGATCGGAATATAAGGGGCGAAGCGAGGTGTATTCACCCTGCATACGTCCCACCGCCATGCGGTAAAGATCCATGGGAATGACCTTGGGATAAACGTACAGTTCGGCAGGCGACTCCAGCGGAACGGCACCGTCCTGATCGTAAATGGAGGCGGTGCGGATAGCATAGTAGCCTCTCTTGACACAGCGCAGCTTATGACGGCGGCGGATCTGCATATACGGCATCAGTTGAAAACGGCTGAGCAGATAGGGCATATCGTCTCCCGTTTCGTAATCCTTGACACGGATCTCGGGCGGAAGATACGACTCCACGTCAACGAAGAACAGCGGGAAAAAGCCGCGATTGCGAATGGTCTCGATCAGCTCGACCTCCTCGCCCTCGTACACGCCCTCCACTGCAAAGTGACGTTCGTATTCAATGTTGCCCAGATGCGCCGTGCGAAGGCGGAAATACAGCCGCACGAGCAAGTAGATCAACAGCGCGACACCCAGGATCACAACCACCGTCCAAAAGATGGGAGAGGAGGTGATGCGCGCTACGGTTTCCAAAAATTGTGTCATGCGTGTGCCTCGAAAACAGCCTCGGTGGGAACCGTCGTCTTGCCCAGAATGTCGTCGATGATCTCGGCCGCCGCATTCTTGCGGATGCGCAGCGAGTTTTCCAGCTGCAGGCGGTGCTCAAGCACGGGGTGAGCCGCACGCTTGATGTCGTCGGGCAGAACGTAGCTTCTGCCTGCGATGGCGGCGTAGCCCTTGGCCGCTCTCATGAGCGCCAGCGCGCCGCGGGGGCTGACGCCCAGCGTCACGCGGGGATAGGTACGGGTTGCCTCAACCAACGAGGAAATATAGCTCATCAGCTCGCGGCAAATGTAAATATTGGGCAGAGCCTCGATGGCCTCCTTAAGCTCGTCGACGGTGACGACGCTCTGCAGCGTTGCCAGAGGGCTTTGACGGTCAAAGCGGGTGAGAATGCCAACGCTTTCGTCGTGGGTGGGATAGTCCATGCTGCCCTTCATAAGGAAACGGTCCATCTGCGCCTCGGGCAGCGGGAAGGTACCCATGCTCTCGACGGGGTTCTGCGTCGCGATGACCATAAAGGGAGCGGCCAGCGTATAGGTCTTGCCGTCGATGGTTGCCTGCGCTTCTTCCATACATTCAAGCAGACCCGACTGGGTCTTGGGCGTTGCACGGTTGATCTCGTCTGCCAGCACGATGTTGGCAAAGATAGGACCCTTGATGAATTCGAACTCGGATTTTTTCATATTAAAAAAGTTAATACCCGTGATGTCGGAGGGAAGCAGGTCGGGGGTAAACTGAATGCGCTTGAAGTCACAGCCCAGCGATGCTGCCAGCGACTTGATGAGCATGGTCTTGCCCGTACCGGGGACGTCCTCGAGCAGAACGTGACCGCCGCAGAGCATGGTGACGATGAGCATGTCGATGGTCTCGTCCTTACCGACGATGACCTTGCCGATGTTTTCTTTGATTCTTTCGTAAACCGAGGAAATGTTGTTTGCCATTGTGGCCTCCTTATTAAGTGCAAGAGGACGAATTTCCGCCCCTTTTATTTTTCCTATCCTTTTTATTTTATCATCAATTTGCGCCAAAGTCAAGAAAATCCTCCGCATCTATCCGCATTTGGCGGCATTTATTTGATTTTCCAATCAAAAAATCGTTAATTTTTTAATAATCTCGCGCTTTTTTGTGAAAAACGACTTTACTTTTTTCAAGTTTCGTGGTATGATATAGGGTGAAGTGATTTGCTTTCTGCAAGTAATTCCAAAAAAACAAATATATTTTCAGGAGGAAACAAAATCCATGGCTATCCAAAGAAGAAAACTTTCCATGGACGGTAACACCGCTGCGGCGCACGTATCCTATGCGTTCACCGAAGTGGCTTCGATCTACCCGATCACCCCGTCCAGCCCCATGGCAGAGGTCACTGACACTTGGTCCGCGACCAACAAGAACATCTTCGGCGAGCCCGCGAACAACATCTTCGGCGAGCGCGTCAAGGTAATGGAGATGCAGTCCGAGGCAGGTGCCGCAGGTGCCGTTCACGGTTCTCTTGCAGCCGGTGCTCTCACCACGACCTACACCGCATCTCAGGGTCTTTTGCTCATGATCCCCAACATGTACAAGATCGCAGGTGAGCTGCTTCCCTGCGTTATCCACGTTTCTGCCCGTGCCGTTGCTTCGCACGCGCTGAACATTTTCGGCGACCACTCCGACGTTTACGCTTGCCGTCAGACCGGTTTCGCTATGCTGGCTGAGACCAACCAGCAGGAGATCATGGACCTGGGTGCCGTTGCACACCTGGCAACCATCAAGGGCCGCGTTCCCGTGCTGAACTTCTTCGACGGCTTCCGTACCTCCCACGAGATCCAGAAGATCGAGGTTTGGGACTATAAGGATCTGGCTGAAATGGTTGACTTCGACGCCGTTGCCGCTTTCCGTGGCCGCGCGCTCAACCCCAACCACCCCGTTCTCCGCGGCTCCGCTGAAAACGGCGACATCTTCTTCCAGCACAGAGAGGCTTGCAACCCCTACTACGATGCATTCCCTGCTATCGTTGAGGAGTACATGGGCAAGGTCAATGAAAAGTTGGGCACCAACTACAAGCTGTTCAACTACTACGGTGCTCCCGATGCTGAGCGCGTGATCGTTGCTATGGGCTCGATCTGCGACGTCATCGAGGAGGTTATCGACTACCTCAACGCAAACGGCGAAAAGGTGGGTCTGGTCAAGGTTCGTCTGTACCGTCCCTTCGTTGCTTCCAAGCTGGTTGAGGCTATTCCCGCAACCGCAAAGAAGATCGCTGTTCTTGACAGAACCAAGGAGCCCGGTTCTCTGGGTGAGCCTCTGTATCTGGACGTCGTTACCGCTCTGAATCAGTGTGGCGTTTGCGACAAGACTGTCGTCGGCGGCCGTTACGGTCTGGGTTCCAAGGACACCACGCCCGCTTCCGTTATCGCAACCTACGAAAACCTCAAGGCTGACGCTCCCAAGAACAACTTTACCATCGGTATCGTTGACGACGTCACCGGTCTGTCTCTGCCCGAGACCGTAGCTCCCGATACCGCTCCTGCCGGCACCATCGCTTGCAAGTTCTGGGGTCTGGGCGGCGACGGTACCGTCGGTGCAAACAAGAACTCCATCAAGATCATCGGTGACCACACCGACAAGTACATCCAGGCATACTTCCAGTATGACTCCAAGAAGACCGGCGGTATCACCATCTCGCACCTGCGCTTCGGTGACACCCCCATCAAGTCTCCTTACTACATCAACAAGGCTGACTTCGTCGCTTGCCACAACCAGTCTTACCTGTTCAAGTACGACATGGTTTCCGACGTAAAGCCCGGCGGTACCTTCCTGCTTGACTGCGCATGGAGCGTTGAAGAGCTGGACGAGAAGCTGCCCGCAAAGGTTAAGGCTTACATCGCTAACAACGGTATCAAGTTCTACACCATCGACGCTACCACTCTTGCTACCAAGAAGATCGGTAACCCCAAGGTTAAGAACACCGTTCTGCAGTCCGCATTCTTCGCTCTGGCTAACATCCTGCCCAAGGACGAGGCCATCGAGTACATGAAGAAGGCTGCTTACAAGTCCTACATCAAGAAGGGTCAGGCTATCGTTGACCTGAACTACGCCGCTATCGACGCAGGCGCTGACGCTTACGTTGAGATCGCCGTTCCCGAAGCTTGGAAGACCTGCGCTCCCGACGCTCCCGCTGCTGCATTTAAGAGCGATCGCGCAGATCTGGCTGCATTCGTTAACAACATCGTCACCCCCGTCAACGCAATGGCCGGTGATAAGCTGCCCGTTTCCGCATTCAAGGATTGCGCAGATGGTACCTTCCCCCAGGGCTCGACCGCAAGCGAAAAGCGCGGCGTTGCCGTTTACGTTCCCAAGTGGAACCCCGAGCACTGCATCCAGTGCAACAACTGTGCATTCGTATGTCCTCACGCTGCCATCCGTCCCTTCGCTATGACCGAAGAGGAGGCTGCTGCCGCTCCCGAGGCTACCAAGTTCACCGCAAAGCCCGTCATCAAGACCAACTACAAGTTCACCATGGCGATCTCGCCTGCTGACTGTATGGGTTGTACCCTTTGCGTCAAGGCTTGCCCTGTAACTGCCAAGGCAGAAAAGGACGGCACCGACAAGAAGGCAATCGAGATGGTTCTGGCTGCTACGCAGGCTGACCAGCAGGCTCCTTGGGACTATGCTGTTTCCAGCGTATCCGAGAAGAAGGAGCTCATCGCAGGCACCGTTAAGGGCTCGCAGTTCAAACAGCCCCTGCTTGAATTCTCCGGCTCTTGCGCAGGCTGTGCCGAGACCTCTTACGCTCGCCTGATCACACAGCTGTTCGGTGAGAGAATGTACATCTCCAACGCAACCGGTTGCTCGTCCATTTGGGGCGGCTCCGCACCTGCAACTCCCTACACCGTTAACCGCGAGAGCGGCCGCGGTCCCGCATGGGGCAACTCCCTGTTCGAGGACAACGCTGAGCACGGTCTGGGTATCGCACTGGCTCAGAAGACCATCCGCGAGAAGCTGATCAACAAGGTAAAGGCTCTGAACACGCCCTGCGAAAAGTGCAAGGCAATCGTCGATAACTATCTCAACACCGTTGACGACGGTAAGGCCAACGAGGCTGCTACCGCCGAGCTGATCGCCCTCCTTGAGGAGTGGGCTGCCAACGGTTGCGAGGAGTCCAAGGCAATCCTGGCTGAAAAGGATTACCTGTCCAAGAAGTCCGTATGGATCTTTGGTGGCGACGGTTGGGCATACGACATCGGCTTCGGCGGTCTGGACCACGTAATCGCTTCCGGCGAGGACGTCAACATCATGGTATTCGATACCGAGGTTTACTCCAACACCGGTGGACAGGCGTCCAAGGCTTCCAACCTGGGTCAGGTTGCACAGTTCGCAGCAGCAGGTAAGGCAATCGGCAAGAAGAACCTCGCCGAGATCGCTATGTCCTACGGCTACGTTTACGTTGCGCAGATCGCTATGGGCGCTGACATGAACCAGACGCTCAAGGCACTGCAGGAGGCTGAGGCTTACCACGGTCCTTCCCTCATCATCGGTTATGCACCTTGCGAAATGCACGGTATCGCCAAGGGCGGTATGCAGAACTGCCAGCTTGAGATGAAGAAGGCTGTTGAGGCAGGCTACTGGCATATGTTCCGTTACAACCCCGCCGCTAAGGCAGAGGGCAAGAACCCCATGACCATCGACTCCAAGGAGCCCACGGCTGATTACGTTTCCTTCATCAAGAACGAGACTCGTTATCAGCGTCTGGCACAGGCATTCCCCGAGAGAGCAGAAGAACTGTTCGCAAAGGCTGCCGACAATGCCAAGGCGAAGTACGACAGACTCCAGAGAATGGCTAAGCTGTACGAATAATCTTCGTTACGCATAAAACAAAGGACCGACACCCACGGGTGTCGGTCCTTTGTTTTATGCAAAAGCTAATCTTCAATTTACACAACTTCGCTGACGGACTCACACTCTGTTTCGGCGCTTCATCGCCGAAACAGGCGCTCGCTGTTCTGTCATCGGTGCTACTTCTTGGCCTTCCCCAAGAAGTAGCCAAGAAACGAACCAAAGGGCTTAATGCCCTTTGGAAACCCGCATAACACCAAGCAGCAAGCAATCATTCCAAAAAACGCATAATGTCCCCAAAAGCATCCACCTCGCCAATATCCAACTCATCCTGATTCACCGCCCCCTCGACGTTATACCAGACGGTATCGATCCCTGCCGCGACGCCGCCGTGCGCGTCAGTCACGTAGTCGTTGCCGACGAACAACAAATCTGCTTTGGTCAAGTCGGGATGCCGACGGAAAATATCCGCGATCGCCGCATCAAAAAAGCGTGGGCTGGGCTTGCGAACGCCAAACTCGGCACTGGCATAGACCTCTTCAAAATAAGGCAGGATGCCGTGATACGCCAGATGCCGCTTGGTCGCGCTTGACGTAAAAATGGTATTGGAAAGAATGTACATCGGAATGCCGCGCACCTTCAACTCGTCCAGCACGCACCGAACGTCATCCAAAATGCCGCCGCGTTGCATGGCGCTCATGACGGCGTATTCCAGATCGTCCACGTCCGTTGGCATCGTTTTGCCAAAGTGTGAGAACCACAGCGGCAATTCATCCTTCACGAAATGAACCTCGCTGTGATCGACGTGGCGCTGATGATACAGCGGCAAAAACGTGTCCGTATAAGCCTTGAATTCTTCAAACGTGCAAGTGTCCGAAAGATAATGCTCGTGAACGTATGCCACGCCCCGCACGAAATCAAACGACTCGTTTTTCAGCAAGGTATCGTACAGATCAAATAAAACCGCCTTTTTCATCCCTTGAACGCTCCTACGCAGTTTTGCGGTTTGCCGTTTTGATAGGCTTGCAGATTGTCCGCGACGATATCGATCAGACGCGTTCTCGCCTCGATCGATCCCCAGGCGACGTGAGGGGTGACGTAGCAGTTTTTGGCCGTCAGATAGGGGTGATCGTCCCGCATCGGCTCCTCGCAAAGCACGTCAATACCCGCGCCGCGCAAGCGCCCTGCATTCAGCGCGGCCGCCACCGCGGATTCATCCGTCACGCCACCGCGTGCGGTATTGATCAGCACCGCCGTCGGCTTCATGAGCGACAGCGTGCGGGCGTTGACCACCTGCTCAGTCTCGGGCGTGAGGGGGCAATGCAGCGAAAGATAATCCGACTGCGCAAACAGCGTATCGGCATCGACGAAGGTGACCTCACCCTCGCATCCGCTCGTATGAGTGCGCGAGGTAGCGATGACGGTCATGCCGAACGCCAGCGCGATCTTGGCAACCGCACGTCCGATGGTGCCGTAGCCGAAAATGCCCAACGTCTTGCCCGACAGCTCGTACACAGGATATTTGAAATAGGAAAAGGCTTTGGATCTCACCCAATTACCATTTCCTACCGAGGCAGCGTAATCGTCCGCGCGGGTAGCAAAGTGCAGCATCAGGGCGATGGTGTGTTGGGCGACCGAATCGGTCGAGTAGCCCGGCACGTTGCAAACGACGATGCCCCGCTCGTCCGCCGCCGCCACGTCGATGTTATTGTATCCCGTGGCAAACAGACCGACGAATTTCAAGTTTGGGCAAGCGTCCATGACCTCGGCCGTGATCTTGGCCTTGTTGACGATGACGGCCTCACACTCTCCGATGGCGAGGGGCACCTCGGCAGGGGGCAAAAGGTCAAAATAGCGCACCTCGCCTATTTGCTCGATAGGAGTGAACACCACGTCCCCGTTCGTTACCGTACAGCGATCCAAAACCGCAATTTTCATGAGAGTACCGTCCTTTTTTGTGATGATTTATTATAGCACACTTTTTCAATGCGTTCAATAGGTTATGAAAGAAAAGGGGAAATACAAGCAAAGCAAAAAACTTTCATGAAAATGTTTACTGGTTTTAGCAGAAAGGCTTTTCTTTCTGCCGATTTCATGATATAATGAGATGGGTGATAAAAAATGGAAAAAGAACTACCAAAACGAAAAACTACGCGCCTGAAACATTTTGATTACAGCAAAAACGGCGCGTATTTTATAACGATATGAACCCAAGGCAGGAAAATGTTATTTTCGCCCGTAGGGGCGGATTCCATATCCGCCCGAATGGTTGAACGAACATTCCTTGAAACGATACAACAATATAGCGGTGTGGATTCTCCAATATATGTGGTGATGCCCAATCATTTTCATGCGATTATTACGATATCGCGGGCGGATATGGAATTCGCCCCTACGGTCTCGGAAATTATACAATCGTTCAAACGATATTCGACTGTGGAATATACAAAAATGGTAAAGGACGGAATATTGCCGCCGTTTGATAAACAAATATGGCAAAGATCGTTTTATGACCACGTTATCCACAATCAGCAAGACTACTGTGAAATATATGGGTACATCCATGACAACCCTATCCGCTGGAAATACAATAAATTATATATAGAAGAATCGAAGGAAGGTGAAACCCATGAGTGAAAGAATCAACATCCTCAAATCCTTTTACGGCGAAAAAGACGAGGACACAAGACTCAACCGAAGCAGACACGGACAACTGGAATATATAACGACAATGGAATATATCCATCATTACGCAGCAAAGAACGCCAAAATTCTTGAAATCGGCGCAGGAACGGGCAAATACTCGATCGCCCTCGCTAAAGATGGATACGACGTAACCGCAGTTGAATTGGTGGAAAGCAATCTTGATGTGCTAAAGAGAAATAGCAATGGGCTTGGCAATCTGAAATCTTACCAAGGAGATGCGTTGGATCTTTCCCGGTTCAAAGACGGTGAATTTGATATCACCTTATCCTTTGGCCCGATGTATCACCTTTACGATAAAGACGATGTGGATAAAGCAATCAGCGAGGCAATCAGAGTAACAAAAGAAAACGGAATCGTCTTGGTAGCGTTTCTTTCTGTTTATGCAATCATGTCTGGTGATTACTTGAATGGCAGTTTTAGAGAAGGTGTCCTGAAAAATTTCACAGACGAATATGCCGTAAAGCATTTTGAAGAACAGCTTTTCACAGGGTACGATATCGTAGAATTTGAGCGACTTTTTGCCAACAAGCCGATTGAACATTTATCCACCGTGGCCACAGACGGTATACTCGAATTTGCGGAAGGCAGAAGAGATTTTTCCATGTCAGATGATGAATTTGAGGCGTTTGTAAAATATCATTTGGCAACCTGTGAAAAAAGAGAATTGCTTGGCTCTTCCAGCCATTTGCTCTATATTTGCCGAAAGAAATAAATTGATACGAAAGCACCCCGACAGATTTTGTGTCTGTCGAGGTGCTTTCGGTTTATAAGGTTAACCTTCTCTTTATATCAAGTTTTTTGAAAGGAGCGCGAGGGAAACTTTTTTCCAAAAAAGTTTCCCTCGCACCTATATTTACTTATTCATTTTCCGGATAGAATCCGAGCACGCCCTCGTCGGAGCAAAGTCCGTTTTCCTGACGGACGAGCAGACGAATGGTATTCTCAAAGGTATGGACGCCGTCCTCGGCCTTCAGGGTAAAGTCAACGTACTTACCTTCAGCCGTGACTCGAATTTCACCA
This sequence comes from Oscillospiraceae bacterium, assembly GCA_015064805.1. Classification (GTDB taxonomy): domain Bacteria; phylum Bacillota; class Clostridia; order Oscillospirales; family CAG-272; genus SIG644. The sequence goes on along the minus strand of SVRN01000037.1, from coordinate 82 downwards.
ACCTTGACCGCGCGGGTGTGACCGCAAACAGCCTTGCCCTCGGTCAACTGACCTGCGGAGCCATAGGAGTAAGACACTTCCC
>SVRN01000003.1 GCA_015064805.1 Oscillospiraceae bacterium | reverse complement strand
CACGATGCGCTGCTTTTGTCAATGCTTTTTGCAAAATTCTTTTTTCTTTTGCTATAAGGTCGGTTCGTTGTCAGTTTATGCGGTAAAATACAAGAAGGTGAAGGCTTTAACCAGATGCCGCTTTGCGCGAGCGGGTTTGGGGGACCGTAAGACGCCAAGCAAGATGCCGCTTTCGCGGCATGGTCAAAAAAACAGCAAAACCCTTAGTTGCGAGGGCTCGATAGGTTTGCCGCTGACGCGTCAAACCACGAGATTACTTTTTCGGCGTAAGCCGCAAAAGTAATCTCTGACCCGCTCCGCGCTTTGCGCGAGCGGGTTCGGAGAACCGTAAGACGCCAAAAAGAAAACCGTCAAGCGATGCTTGAATCTATACTGACGAGGGCTCGATAGGTTTGCCGCTGACGCGTCAAACCACGAGATTGCTTTTGCGGCTTGCGCCGAAAAAGCAATCTCTGACCCGCCCGCGCTTCGCGCGAGCGGGTTCGGGGGACCGTAAGACGCCAAGCAAGATGCCGCTTTCGCGGCATGGGGCTCGAACCCAAAACTCGTCTCGCGAGACGAGTTTACAAAGAATATCTCGCGGGCTGGACACCCGCGCCTTGCGTGCAAGGACGATATTCTTTCGGGCGGGTTCTCGCCACGGAAGACGCCAAAAAAGAACAGCAGACCCGATTGGGTCTGCTGTTCTTTTTTGGAGCGGATTACGGGGCTCGAACCCGCCACCTCCACCTTGGCAAGGTGGCGCTCTACCAAATGAGCTAAATCCGCATATGTGGTGCCTCCGGTCGGAATCGAACCAACGACACGGGGATTTTCAGTCCCCTGCTCTACCAACTGAGCTACAGAGGCAAGGGATTGGATGTAAAAAAATGGCGACCCGGATGGGGCTCGAACCCACGACCTCTAGCGTGACAGGCTAGCGCTCTAACCAACTGAGCTACCAGGCCATCTTTTTTACAACGGAGATATTATAGCATACGGAGGCATAATTGTCAAGTCTTTTTTTCGCTTTTTCAAAAAAATTTCGCTTTTCGCCCACCTTAAACAATTTATAATCAAAACACCCCTTTTCTTTTTATCATTTTTGTGGTAAGATATATATACTTCAAGATTGCGAGGTGTTTTTATGAACATACTGATCTGTGATGACGAGCGCGACATCGTTGCCGCGCTGGAAATATATCTGCGCGCCGAGGGCTACAACACCTATGTTGCCTACGACGGCCGTCAAGCATTGGAGATCGCCGCACGCGAGGACGTTCAGCTGATCCTTCTGGACATCATGATGCCCGTCATGGACGGCATTGCCACCATGACCGAGCTGCGCAAGACGAGCAACGTGCCCGTTATTCTTCTGACGGCCAAGAGCGAAGAGACAGATATCGTTCTCGGGCTCAATCTCGGTGCAGACGATTACGTCACCAAGCCCTTCCGCCCCGTCGAGCTGTTGGCGCGGGTGCGCTCGCAGCTTCGTCGCTACACCCAGCTGGGCAGCTCGTCCTCGGAGGACGTGCGCGACGACTCGCATCTGTCAGTCGGCAGCATCCATCTGGACGACAAGCAAAAAATCGTTACGGTTGACGGTGATCAGGTCACACTGACCCCGACGGAATACGACATTCTCCGCTTTTTGATGCAGCATCCGGGCGAGGTCTTCTCCCCCAAGGAGCTCTACCGCCGCGTTTGGGGAGACGATCCCTTTGGCGCGGAGAACACGGTAGCCGTTCACATCCGCCACTTGCGCGAAAAGCTGGAGATCAACCCCTCCGAGCCCCGCTGGCTCAAGGTCGTCTGGGGGCAGGGCTACAAAATGGAAAAGACGCCCACACCAAAGAAAGGAGCGCCTGACGCATGACGGATCGACCCGAAGCATCCACCAAACAGAAAAGCACCTCGTTTTTATTTCACGACAGCATCAAGGCGCTTTCCCTTCTTCTTGCCTGCTTTTTGCTGATCTCTTCGCTGTTCAGCATCATTTCGGTCGTTCTTCTGGCCGAATTTGGCTTTTATACGGGCACGTTTGAGGCCACGCAGCGCGAGGTCTACACCCACTTTGGCAAGACCACGGCCGAGCAAACGCTCATCGACGTCTATCAGGAGGTCTACGATCCCGTCGATCCCAACTATTCCAAGATCGACGAATACGACGAGGCCCTCAACGCCGAGCTGCTCCGTCGCTTTGCCACGGACAACGTCCTATTGACCATAACCGACCCGGGCGGGCGCGTTCTCGCCTCCACCTATCGCGGCGAGGAGGTGCAGTACGAGGGTGAAACCTCCGTGATTTTGTACGATGGCAACGAAAAAGCCGCCATTGAGCGCTTCGTCCATTTCGTCATTCCCGTTGAAAAGGAAGGCTCGGGACTATTCTACGTCATGGATCTTTGGCTGGCGCAGGTATACGGACAGCGCTTTGCCCTTATTGTCATCGGCTTTATTTCCTTCGTTTTGTTTTCCGTTCTGTTCGTGCTTCTCCTGAGCACGGCGGGACGCCATCCCAAGGAATCCGAGCCGCGTCTGAGTGTGTTCGACCGCCTGCCGACCGATCTCATGATCGCCTTCTACGGTGTTTACGCTTGGCTGCTGACCGAGCTGATCCTGCAGGTAACAGAATCCTGGAAACCCGTGCTGATCGTTCCTGCGGCGCTGTTGATCTTGATTTCCTCCCCGCTGTTTTTGCTGTTCTGCTGTAGCTTTGCTACTCGTTGCAAGTGCGGCACGCTGATCAAAAATACGGTTTGCTATCAAATTCTGTACTGGTTCTGGCGCGGAATCGAATGGTTCTGGAGGCACGCGCTGTGCCCGATCGGACGCACCATTCACCAGGTCATCGCAGGCATGCCCGTCGTATGGAAGACGGCACTAATCCTGTTTGTCGTTTCGTTTGTCGAGTTTTTTGCGCTTTGGTTTATCCCCACCCGTTCTGCCCTGCTCATCTGCTGGCTGGTCGAAACGCTGATCTTCACCGTGATCATTTTGGCCATGGCGCTGATCATGCGGCGCTTGCAGGCGGGCGGTCAGGCGCTGGCCAAGGGCGATCTGCAATACAAAATTGACGAGAGCCACATGCCGAGTGATTTCAAGGAGCACGCCAGGGATCTGAACAGCATCAGCGAGGGCATGAGCCGCGCGGTGGAAGAGCGCATGAAGAGCGAGCACTTCCGAACCGAGCTGATCTCCAACGTTTCGCACGACATCAAGACGCCTCTGACGACCATCATCAGCTATATCAATCTGCTTCAGCAAGAAAAGTTTGAGAGCGAGGCAGCGGGAAAATATCTGGCAACGCTGGACCGCCAATCGACCCGACTCAAAAAGCTGATGGAGGATCTGCTTGAGATCTCCAAGGCATCGACGGGAAACATGAGCATCGTCCCCACGCCCTGCGAGCTGGAGGTTTTGCTCTCGCAAGCGCTGGGCGAATACGAGGAGCGCATGGCCAAGGCCGATCTGATCCCCGTATTGCACATCACCTCCCCCTCGCCCGTCATTTTGGCAGACGGACAGCTGCTCTGGCGCGTATTTGACAACCTGTTGAGTAACGCGGTGAAATACGCTATGCCCGGCACGCGCGTGTATTTAGATCTGACGCAGGAGGACGGCTACGCAACGCTATTGTTCCGCAACATTTCCAAGGAGGAGCTCAATGTACCTGCGGCGGATCTGTTGGAGAGATTCGTTCGCGGCGACCGCTCGCGGCACAGTGAAGGCAGCGGATTGGGGCTTTCCATTGCGCAGAGCCTGACGGAGCTGATGGGCGGAGAATTGTCGCTGGAGATTGACGGTGACCTGTTCAAGGTTTCGTTGCGGTTTCCGCTGTACGTTGAAAAATAATGACAGGGAGCTTCTTTGCAAGCTCCCTTTTTGTTTGGCTGAATTTCGAGTAGCTTCTCCTACAGCCTCGCTCAGCTAGTTTTGTGTTCATGCTTGCATGACGCCCGTGTTTAGCAAGCGAACAAAACTTGATATTTCGCTTGCGTGCAACTTCCGTGTTGGCGTTTTTATTTAAAACACCAACGCAAAAGCTGAAAATGTTAATTTCCGCGAAAAAATGAGTGGAGCGACAGCGAAACGACTTTTCGCGCTGCGGGTTTCCAAAGGGCATTAGGCCCTTTGGTTCCTTTCTTGGCTACTTCTTGGGAAAGACCAAGAAGTAGCATATATCGCGCAGCGCGGCGCATTGTGCCGCGCCAAAGGGGAGAAAACTAATCCTCAGACAACACTCTTTTCCGCAAAAAAAGAAGTGGCAGCTGCCACTTCTCTTTTTTCTATTTTTCTCAAAACCACGCGTCAAACACCGCCACGGTCCCATAAGAAATCACCGTCATGATCACACCCGCCAAAACAACGCCCAGCATGATCGACAGCAGCGCCTTCCAAAACCGAATGCCCGTCAGCGAGGCAAGCAAGCTCCCCGTCCACGCGCCCGTTCCCGGAAGCGGAATTGCTACGAAAATCAGCAATCCCCAGAACGCTCGGTTCTCTACCCTCTCGCGAGATCGAAGCGCACGGCGTTCCAGCCAATCGGCAATGCCGCTCGTCCATTTGAAGTGGCGAAGCCCGCGCAAAATCGCTTGCCAAAGCAGCAGCAAGATCGGAATGGGCAACGTGTTGCCCAGCAAGCTCAAGGCAAAGCTCTGCCACCACGGCAGTCCCAGTCCCGCACCAAGCGGCACGGCGCCGCGCAGCTCGATGATGGGCAGCATGGCGCAGAAAAACACGCACAGCTCTCGCCCGACCGTTTCGAGAAAGAACGACTCAATGGCGTCGATCACGGTGCCACACCTCCTTGCTTTTCATTGAATTTAGGGATCAGATCGTACCGTGCAGGACGATCAAAAAGATTGCGACGCAAATCGCGATCAAAGCGAGGCCGCCGATCAGCACGGCCAGCGTTTTTTTGTCAAAGGCAAAGCTATCAGGGCCGCCCTTGAGGATGCGCGCCTTTTTCAGTGCAACCGAAACAGGCTTGTAAAGCACCAGCACCAGTGCCGCGTTCATTAGCGTTTTGGTCAAGTTGAAGGGCAAAAGCAGCGTGGGAAGGATCTTCACCACCGCCTCGACCGAGCCGCCCGTCATATAGTAAGGTGTCACCACCAGATTCATCACCATCATAATGGCCGTCGTTCCAAGCACGGCCGCCGCCAGAGCAACGATGGCGCGCGTCATGGTGCGATTGCGCCGATACACGCCCGCACAAATGGCGCAAAACGATGCGCTGGAAGCAAAATTCATGATCAAGCCATACACGCCCGTGCCGCTGATGCTCACAAACTCCAAAAGCGAAACGATCAAGGCCATGACCACGCCCCAGATAGGGCCGAAGATCATCGCGCCGATCGCCATAACGGCGTCCTTGGCGTCGAACGTCAAAAACGAAACGTGAATACGAAATACGAATTGGCATGCGTATGCCATAGCGCAAAAGACCGCCACAACGGCCATGCGCAGCAGCTTTTCTCTGCGACTTAACGTTTTATTCATGTTACATCATTCCTTTCTCAATAAAAAGATACAAATGAAAGGTCTGATATCCAAAGGCAATGCCTTTGCTATCTTTTCCCATCCGGACTATACTCGCTCGCGTTCTCATTGGAACAAGAGCGTGCAAGCCTGCCCTGCAGGCTTGCGAATTCAGCTCTGCTGAATTCTACCGTCGGTTCGGGAGTTTCACCCGATCGGCTCCATTTTCGGAGTTCGCAGACTATTACTGCCGGTATGGAATTTCACCAATCCCCAAAGTTTTTTACATGACACTCCGCCGCATGCGGCGGAGTGTCGGCAGGTCAATCAAATGACCTTCAAAATCAATTTTTACCTTGCTGTTTTTCCAGCATTTCCTCGAAAGCCTCGGTCACCTTGTCCACGCGATCCTCAGCACCCGGAAGCGCTTTCTGGTAGTAAGACGCGTAGTCGCTGTTCGGCTGACTACCGGTCAGCAGATCGCGCATGGTGTCAGTCCACCACTTATTTCCGCCGTAAACGTAAGCAAAATCAAGGATCATGCTCTGACGGATCAGATCCACCATTTCCTTGGACACCGCGTCCTTGGTGTAGCGGTTCTTGAGCGCAACCTCAAAGTAAGCGGGCGTTACCTGACGGTAGCCCTCGGCGCTCATGGATTCCAGAATCGTGCCAACGTAATCAGCATCGGAACAAGTGAAAGGAATCACGAAATAACGGTCGGTATAGCCGGCGTAATACTCTTGTTGCGACTCGTCCAGCTTGGGATAAGGCACAATACCGTAGTCTACATCATAGTCCAAGAAGACCTGAACGGCACTACCGATATGGACCGGAATGTAGACCGCCTGGTTCTGGCCAAACATCGCCTGTGCCGAGGGACGAGTGATGACGTAGCCGCCATCATTTTCCCACAGAACGTTGTACATTTTCTCCACCAGATCGTACATACGCTCGTCATGACCGTTGAGAACGAGCTCACCGGTATCGGGGTCCTTCTGAACCAGCTCAATACCAAACGACTCGGGCCAGCAATACAGCTGAGAAGGAATGACGATACCGTAAATATCGTCCTCGGTCTTGCCCTCGATACCCATGTCGCCTTCCTCGTGGAAGTCCTCAATCGAGGTGAACATATCCTCCAGATACCACTCGCCGCTCTGCACCTGCTCGTATGGCAGATCCAAGCCGTAATCCTCCATCAACGACTTGTTGAAGAAGACCGAGCTGGTCGAAAGCAAACCGCGGTAGGAAATGGAGGAGGACATCAAATACATCTGTCCCATAAACGAGAGTGATTCCATATTTTTCCGGGGCCACCAGGGCTTGGAAAAATCGAATTGCTCGATCTTGTTCAAATCGTAAAGCACGCCCTCCAGCGACAAATTCGCGCCATGAACGTCGTGTGTACGGGCGACATCAAAGTCTGCTTTTCCCGCCGTGATCTGATTTTTGATGTAAGTAACGTGCTCACCTTCCGAGCCCGTGCCGGAGTGAAGGGCCACAATGTCAACGCCAAAGCGCTCCTCCGTCGAGGAAACCGCGCTGAACACGGCGTTGTCTATGACACCACCCGTGCCCTCATCCACCCAGAAGTCATTCAAATACTGCTCGAGAAAATACAAAATGGTAAACGTCGTTCCGTAATTTTCGGACTCGGGGAGGCTGTCCTCCACGTCGTAAATGTCGGGCAACTGAGGCTCTCCATCTTCCTTCTTATCCTCGTCGTCCTGCACCGGAGGTTTTTCATCCGGCTTGGTCTGGTCAGGGGGCGTTTCGGGCTGACGGCAAGCAACAAGCAACGATACCGCCATGCAAAATGCAAGCAGAAGAAATAGGACTCGTTTGAAACTCTTGCGCAACTTCATATCATGCTCCTTTTTCGCTCAAACACTCGATAATATTCATCAAGCGGAGAACAGATATGCATCACGTCTCCGCTTGATTTATTTAATATTGATTACTGGCTCTTTCTTGCCTGCATTTCTTCAAATGCCTTCGTTACCGCCTCTACGCGAGCCTCTGCCTCGGGCAGAATGTTCTGATAGTAAGAAGCGTAGTCCTTGCTTGCGGTCTTATCCTTACCGCTGAGCAGATGGTACAGCGAACGGCTCCACCACTTGGTGTCGTTGCCGTAAACGTAAGCAAAGTCCAGAATCATGCTCTGCTTGATCAGGTCAACCATTTCCTTGGACGTCTGGTCCTTGGTGTAACGGTTCTTCAGTGCGACCTCAAAGTAAGCAGGCGTTACCTGACGGTAACCCTCAGCACTCATGGATTCCAGAATGGTACCAACGTACTCAGGATCCGGGCAGTTGTAAGGAATTGCAAAGTAACGGTCGGTATAACCGGCATAGTACTGCTCCTGCGAATCATCCAGCTTGGGATAAGGAACGATACCGTATTCAATGTCGTAATGCAGGAAGTTGGTAACGGCAGCACCCAGATCAACGGGAATGTAAACTGCACGACCCTCGCCGAAAATAACCTTGGCGTCTTCTCTTGCGATCATGTAGCCGCCTTCATTTTCCCAGCATACTCGGTACATTTCGTCAAACAGCGTGTAGATACGCTCGTCATTACCGTTGAGAATCAGCTCGCCCGTATCCTTATCCTTCTGTACCAGCTCGATACCGAAGGACTCTTGCCAAGCATACAGCTGGTAAGGAATAACGATACCGAAAACATCGTCAGCGCTCTTGCCGTCGTAGCCATCGTCGCCCTCTTCCCAGAAGTCCTCAATGGAAGAGAACATATCGCTCAGGTACCATTCGCCGCTCTTAACAGCCTCGTAAGGCTCTTCGATACCATAGTCCTCCATAAGCGTCTTGTTGAAGAATACAGAGCTGGTCGAAGACAGTCCCTGGTACGACATAGACGAGGAGATCAGGTACATCTGACCCATGAAAGTCAGCGACTGCATGGTATTAGCGGGCCACCAGGGCTTGGTGAAGTCCAGGTTGGGAACGTCGTAGAGATCCATAAACGCGCCTTCCAGGGACAGGTTTGCACCCTGAACGTCGTGGGCGCGAGACAGATCAAAGTCAGGCTTTCCGCTGTTGATCTGGTTTCTGATCTGTGCAACGTGGTTGATCTCGTTGCCTGCAGAGGAACCAACGCCGACGATATCTACGCCAAAACGCTCTTCGGTCTTGGAGATCGCATCGTAAACGGCATTATCAATAACGCCGCCGGTACGGTCGTCTACCCAGAAGTTAACGGCCAGTTTTTCCTGGAAGTACAGGATATTGAAGGTCGTGCCATAGTTGGCAGACTCGGGCAGGCTGTCTTCTACGTCGTAAATATCGGGACCTTCGGGATCAGGCTCCTTGTCGGGGTTCTCAGGATTGTCAGGATTGTTAGGGTTCGTGGTAGGATCATCCTTAATGGGATCATCGGGGCCTTCTTCGGGCGGGTTGCATGCCGTGAACATAGGGATCATCATGCACAGCGCCAGAACGAGAACGAGAAAACGGACAAGATTCGTATGTACTGTCTTTTTCATTTGATCTTTATCCTCCTTGTAAGTAAATTCACATATACCACAAAGGGTATATACTGAATAAGCGGAGAAAATGTACACCAAATTCTCCGCTTATAAAGTCCTTGCTCGGGCAGGCGGTGCCTGCCCGGACAATGTTCTAAATTAGATTTCCGTTCTTCGACTTCCGATCGAATTATTCGATGATGGAAGAAACGACGCCGGAACCAACGGTTCTACCACCCTCACGGATAGCGAAACGCAGACCGTTCTCGCAAGCGATGGGAGTGATCAGCTCAACAGTCATATCGACGTTGTCGCCGGGGCGGCACATCTCAACGTCTGCAGGCAGCTCGATGTTACCGGTAACGTCGGTGGTTCTGAAGTAGAACTGAGGACGGTAGCCAGAGAAGAAGGGCTTCTTACGGCCGCCTTCCTTCTCGGTCAGAACGTATACACGGCCAACGAACTTGGTGTGAGGATGAACGGAACCGGGCTTAGCCAGAACCTGACCTCTTTCGATCTCTTCCTTGCCGATACCACGCAGCAGAGCACCGATGTTATCACCGGCCTGAGCCTGGTCAAGCAGCTTGTGGAACATCTCAACACCGGTAACGGTGGTGGACTTCTTCTCGTCGGACAGACCAACGATTTCGACAACGTCGCCTACCTTAACGGTACCACGCTCAACACGACCGGTAGCAACGGTACCACGGCCAGAGATGGAGAAGACGTCCTCGACGGGCATCAGGAAGTCAAGGTCAGCCTGACGCTCGGGGGTGGGGATATAAGAATCAACCTGATCCATCAGCTCGAGGATGCAAGCATACTCGGGAGAGGACAGATCGGTGGAAGTGGACTCAAGAGCCTCACGAGCGGAACCGCGAACGATGGGAAGATCGTCGCCGGGGAACTCGTAGCTGGACAGCAGCTCACGGATTTCCATCTCAACGAGGTCGAGCAGCTCTTCGTCGTCAACCAGGTCGGTCTTGTTCATGAAGACAACGATTGCGGGAACGCCAACCTGACGAGCGAGCAGAACGTGCTCGCGGGTCTGCTGGAGAGGACCGTCGGTACCTGCAACGACGAGGATTGCGCCGTCCATCTGTGCAGCACCGGTGATCATGTTCTTAACGTAGTCAGCGTGGCCGGGGCAGTCAACGTGAGCGTAGTGACGGTTGTCAGTCTCGTACTCAACGTGACGGGTGTTAATTGTGATACCACGTGCCTTCTCTTCGGGAGCGTTGTCGATCTGGTCGTAGCGCAGGAACTCGACGTTACCCTGCTTCAGAGAAAGGGTCTTGGTGATAGCAGCGGTCAGAGTGGTCTTACCGTGGTCAACGTGACCAACCGTACCGATGTTTACGTGGGGCTTAGTTCTTTCAAATGTAGCCTTTGCCATTTTGAAAATCCTCCGTTTAGTTCAAATTTTTTGATTTTATTTTTATTTTTTAGCGCTTATTTTCACTGTCGCGTCCGACAGTTGAGTGATTAAGTTACAGAAGAATATCAGTTGTTCTTGCTGCGAGCGGAAATGACCTGCTCCTGGATGGACTTGGGAACCTGAGCGAAGTGGCTGGGCTCCATGGAGTACTGCGCACGACCCTGGGTCTTGGAACGCAGGTCGGTTGCATAACCGAACATCTCGGACAGGGGAACGAATGCGACAACGTCAGCGCTGCCATTGTTCATTTCCTGGGACTGGATCTCACCGCGGCGAGAGTTGAAGTCGCCGATAACGGCACCGATATAGTCCTCGGGGGTAACGGTGGTGACCTTCATGATCGGCTCGGTCAGAACGGGGTCTGCCTTGCGCATTGCTTCCTTGAATGCCATCGAACCGCAGATCTTGAACGCCATTTCCGAAGAGTCGACGTCATGGTAAGAACCGTCGTACAGCGTGACCTTAACGTCAACGACGTTATAGCCAGCCAGAACACCGTTCTGCATTGCGCTTTGGATACCGGCATTGGTAGGCTCGATGTATTCCTTGGGAATAGCACCGCCGGTAACGGAGTTAACAAACTCGTAACCTGCGCCGGGCTCGTTGGGCTCAATGATCATCTTAACGTGTGCGTACTGACCGGAACCACCGGACTGCTTCTTGTACTTGCACTCGTGATCAACCTGCTTGCGGATGGTCTCTTTGTAAGCAACCTGAGGTCTACCGATGTTTGCCTCAACCTTGAACTCACGAAGCAGACGGTCAACGATGATCTCCAGGTGGAGCTCACCCATACCGGCGATAATGGTCTGTCCGGTATCCTCGTCCGTGTAGGTGCGGAAGGTGGGGTCTTCTTCAGCCAGCTTAACGAGCGCGATGCTCATCTTTTCCTGACCTGCGCGAGTCTTGGGCTCAACGGCCTGACGAATAACAGGCTCGGGGAATTCCATCGACTCGAGAACGATAGGATGCTCCTCATCGCAGAAGGTGTCACCCGTGGTGGTGTACTTGGTAGAAACGACAGCAGCGATGTCACCTGCGTAGCAGATGTCCAGGTCGCTTCTCTCGTTTGCATGCATCTGCAGGATACGACCGAATCTTTCCTTCTTGTCCTTGGTGGAGTTCCAGACGTTGGTACCGGTAGATACCGAGCCGGAGTACACGCGGAAGAAGCAGAGCTTACCAACGTAGGGGTCGGTCATGATCTTGAATGCGAGAGCCGAGAACGGCTCGCTGTCGGACGAAGGACGCTCTTCCTCTTCGCCCGTATCAGGGTTGGTACCCTTAATCGCGGGAACGTCAACAGGGGAAGGCATGAAGTCGACGACTGCGTCGATCATCTTCTGAACGCCCTTGTTCTTGTAGGAAGAACCGCAGACAACGGGAACGATCTTGTTCTCGATGGTTGCCTTACGCAGAGCCGCCTTCAGCTCGTCGACCGTGATCTCCTCTTCCATGCAGTAACGCTCGAACAGGTCCTCGTCGGTCTCACAGATGGACTCGACCATTGCTGCACGATATTCCTGCGCTTTTTCCAGCATATCAGCAGGGATCTCCTCAACGCGGACATCCTTACCCAGCTCATCGTAGTAAACGTCTGCTTCCATGTTCATCAGATCGATGATACCGCGGAAGGTAGACTCGGAACCGATGGGCAGCTGGATCGGAACTGCATTTGCATGCAGTCTTTCCTTCAGCATACCAACGACGCGATAGAAATCTGCGCCCATGATATCCATTTTGTTAACGTAGCACATACGGGGAACCTTGTACTTATCAGCCTGACGCCAAACGGTCTCAGACTGGGGCTCAACGCCGCCCTTTGCGCAGAGAACGGTAACTGCACCGTCCAGAACACGCAGAGAACGCTCTACCTCGACCGTAAAGTCTACGTGGCCGGGGGTGTCGATGATGTTAATACGGTTGCCCTTCCAATAGCAGGTGGTTGCAGCGGAGGTGATGGTAATACCTCTCTCCTGCTCCTGAGCCATCCAGTCCATGGTTGCAGCACCGTCGTGGGTGTCGCCCATTTTGTAGATACGGCCGGTATAGAACAGGATACGCTCCGTCGTCGTGGTCTTACCTGCGTCGATGTGCGCCATGATACCGATATTTCGGGTGTTTTCAAGGGAATATTCTCTTGCCATTTTACCTCTCCTCTAATATCAATATCTGTAGTGTGCGAACGCCTTGTTGGCTTCTGCCATTCTGTGCGTTTCTTCTTTCTTCTTGAATGCTGCACCGGCGCTGTTCTTAGCGTCGATAATTTCAGCAGCAAGTCTTTCTGCCATGGTGCGTTCGCCGCGCTTTCTTGCTGCAGCAATCAGCCAACGCAGACCCAGCGTCTGACGACGGTCAGCGCGAACTTCCATGGGAACCTGGTAGGTAGAACCGCCTACACGGCGAGCCTTAACCTCCAACACAGGCATAATGTTTTCGAGGCATGCCTGGAATACCTCAAGGGGATTCTGACCCAGCTTTGCTTCGATCTCTGCGAACGCGTCGTAGACGATCTTCTGAGCCACGCCCTTCTTGCCGTCATACATTACGTTGTTGACCAGCTTGGTGACCAGCTTGGAACCATACAACGGATCCGGCAATACGTCTCTTTTGGATATACGACCTCTTCTCGGCACTGTACTTCCCTCCTTCATTAATTATAGATGAATTCACAGGTACTCAAAAGCTTTCTTCTGTTAGCACTCGTCAGAAGTTAGGTGAAGAATATAAACATTAAATTTATTTCAACTTGTCTAACACGGACGAATAAACGAACGGTTGCTTGATACCTTACGACCTTGGCGTATTACTTCTTAGCCTTAGGTCTCTTTGCGCCGTACTTGGAACGGCTCTGGTTACGGTTTGCCACGCCTTGTGCGTCGAGCGTACCGCGGATGATGTGGTAACGAACACCGGGCAGGTCACGTACACGACCGCCGCGAATCAGAACGACGGAGTGCTCCTGCAGGTTGTGTCCGATGCCGGGGATATAGGTCGTAGCCTCGATGCCGTTGGTCAGTCTGACTCTTGCGATCTTACGAAGTGCGGAGTTAGGCTTCTTAGGCGTCGTGGTGGAAACCTTCGTGCAAACGCCTCTCTTCTGAGGGCTGCTCTGGTTGGTTGCCTTGTTGGACAGCGTGTTGAATCCATGCTGCAGAACGGGAGCTTTGGACTTGTACTGCTTATCCTGACGACCCTGCTTGACAAGCTGGTTGAAAGTTGGCATTTTCCTTTTTGTTCCTCCTTCTTTCAAATTTAATGTTTATATACAGTCACCCAGGCGTCACCTCCGGGTGCAACTGTCGGCATTGGTGTCTGAAATCCACACACAGACACATGATATTATATCATTTTTCCTTTGTTTTGTCAAGGGAAACTTAAATTTCTGCATTTTACACAAATGGAGAAGTTTTACATAAAATTATCGGCTGGTTTTGGGCAGAATATACAAAACAAAGGTAAAAAGTTCAGCTAAAGTTCCTGCTACTTCTTCTTTTGGCGCGCACACAATGTTGCGCGTCAAAAAGAGTAGTTGTAAAGGTTTAGCTGAACTCTGTGCAGCTTCTCCTTGGGCCTCGCACAGCTTCGCGCGCTCGGTGTGCGGCTCATGGTGTTACTTCTTGTCTCGTGACAAGAAGTAACCAAGAAACACGCCAAGACGTTCCCTCTTGGATCTCCCCTGTCCGTGCCGCTCTTCAAAGCAGGCTATGGAGAAAGACATAAAATTTTGAAATTCATCTCCCGCCGCCTTGCCACCACGAGCGGCAGATATGAGAAGCGAAAAGTTTTGCGGGGTTCCAAGGGGCATTAGGCCCTTTGGTTCGTTTCTTGGCTACTTCTTGGGGAATACCAAGAAGTAGCATAAAATGCTTTTACCGAGCGCGCGAAGCTGGGCGAGGTTGGGGGAGAAGATGCTGAGATTTTTATACAACTTCTCCTCTTGACGATCATACTGCGCGGCTTCACCGCGCGCTGATCTGTACCGGTTTATGTTATGTCACTTCTTGCTACGCGGCAAGAAGTGACCAAGAAACACGCCAAGACGTTCCCTCTTGGAACTCCCTTGGCGTTGCCGCTCTACAAAGTGGATAGAGGAGAAAGACATCTATGCTTTTGCTGTATTTCTCGCCACGCAGATACCACGAGCGGCAGGCGAAGGAGGTAAAATTGTCTAGCAAAAAAGTTAGTTGAACCAGGGTGCGCCGCAGAGAGTAAAAGATTTGCTTTCATTTATTGCGTGCCACTTCCGTGTTTGCAAGTTTCTTTAACTTGCAAACGCAAAAGCTGAAGATGCCTGTTTTTGCGTCGTGCTGCGCGCTCCGCGCGCCCGCAAAGACGCACTGCGGGTTTCTTAAGGGCATTGGGCCCTTAAGCTGACTTTCTTTCGCCATTTCTTTGTTCAGCGACAAAGAAATGGCATCCATACTACACAGCGCGGCGCGAAGCTGTACGCGCGTCAAGAGGAGAAGTCGTGGAAAATTTAGTTTTCCTTCACCTCTCTCCTCCCCACACGCGCGGACGATATTCTTTCGTATGGGTTCTCATGCCCCTGCTCCGCCAAAACAAAAAGGCAATCACTTTCGTGATTGCCTTTTTGTTTTGGTGCGGCGTAAGGGATTCGAACCCCCGACCTTTTGGTTCGTAGCCAAACACTCTATCCAGCTGAGCTAACGCCACACACGTCGGTTTTCCCGACAGCCTAATTATTATAGTCTGTTTGTTCTCATTTGTCAAGTGGTTTTTGAAAAATTTTTATTTTTTCTTAAAAATCATGCTTTCAAGGGTGTAGGGGGAACTTCTTGAACGAAGTTCCCCCTCGCGTTCTTACAATTCTCTCTTAATATAATGTAGCTTAAATCTATCCCCTGCCTTGACGAAGGTCTTGGCGTGCTCACGCATGGTCAGATAGAATTCGGCCAGTCGCTTCATCTGCTCGGGCGTCATGCCGTAGCCGAATTCCTCGGCGGCGATGGCGTCGAGCAACGAGCCGATGTTGGTCTTGCTGACGTTCTCACGTGCCATGGCGTTTTCCAGCTCGGCACTGTACTCCATGGGATAGCCCAGCACGCTCTCGTAAGCAAAGGAGAGTCGATGGGCGTATTCGTCCTTGAGCTCGCCCGCCTCGGGAGGCGTACCGTACATGGAAAGCAGAGCCAGCGTCTGGCGAACAAGTGAACGCGAAGCCTCGGCTCGCGCCGTCTCGTCGCCAAAGATGGTCTCGTTTCCGCTGATAATGTCCTCGGCCAGCTTGCGTCTCTTGTTCTCTGCACGCTTGGCCAGCACGATCATACGAACGATCAGCCAGACGATCAATCCGACCACGGCCAAAGCGGCCAAGCCGATCAGCGCCGCACGAAGGATGACGTCCCAGTCAATGCTCGGCCCGACGGGATCCACGGGAGGTACGATCACAGGAGGCACGATAGGCTCGTCGGGATCGACCACGGGAGGATCGGGCTCGGTGACGGGCGGATTGGGCTCGGGCTTGTCGGGGTGCTGTGCCGCACCGCTGTCGATCAGATCACCTGCCGTGTCCGAGTCCTCACCGTACATGTCCACGTAATAGGGAGGGGTCGTTTCGTAGGTGATCCAGCCCATACCGTCGTACCAGACCTCCACCCACGCGTGAGCGTCGCTGTCGCGCAGAGCGGTATGGTAGCGGCTGCCGTAAACGTCGTAAATATCCAGCTCGAAGTCGCTGGCCAGATAGCCCTCAACGTAACGGGCAGGAATGCCGAATTCGCGCAAGATCAGCGTAGCGGCAGAGGCAAACTGCACGCAATAGCCCTCGTTTGTCACGCCAAGGAAATTTTCCACGCCGTCAAGAGAAGCATCGGTGGGCTTGGAGGGCTCGCGGGTGTAGGTGTTCTCCAGCACCAGCTTGTCAATAATGGCCATGGCCAGCTGATGGCGCGCCTCGTAGGTCGCGGGCAGGAGCGAGTTTCGATCGGCCGCGCCCGTGACGTCCAGCTTTTCTGCCGCCATCTCTTGCATCAGCTCGGTGATAAAGGCGTCGATCACGGGGCTGTTCACGTCGCCAAGATAGGTGTCGTAAACGAAATCCGCATAGGTCTGGGCATTCTTGTAGCCCTCGGTGTGGCTGTAGAGCTCGTTGTATTTGGCAATCATCTGGGCGCGGTTGACGTACGCCTTGGGATTGCTCTGGACGGGCACGTAGGCGATCAGCGAATAGGAAACGTTCTCCTCCTCAAAGCCACGCCCGACGCAAAGACCGTCGTACACGTTGCCGAATTTCAGGTCGAGCGCCTCGTTCGTGCGATATTGCAAAAGGCCGTAGTTGCTCGAATAGACGCGCGGCAGCAGCGCCTCATTCGTGCTGATATTCTTTCGATCGAAGCTGACCATATACGACACGATCCCGTACTGGTTGCGATTGCGATATTGCTTGACGTAGTCGACGGGCGCGGTTTCGGTCTCGTAATCCATCAAAAGCAAGAAATCAAGCAGCATGCGCTCGGCAGGCATGGCCTCCTTGCCGTACAGCGTGCGCCAGTCGTCGTATTGCTCATCGCTGAAATGCTGCCATGCACCGTTGCTGTAATCCACGCCGACGTAATTTGGCAGGTACAGATTAGAATAGAACTGCGATCCGATGCTCATGAGCAGGATCTCGTCAAACGACAGCGGCGTAGCCGTGGTCGAGTGGGGCGTTTCCTTGCGCATCTCCTCTAAATATTCGTACATCTCCACCGAGACCTCGTCGCCCTGCAGAAGGGCCGTCACGTACTCGCGGTAGATCTCGACGCGGCGGTCGATGCTGTCGATCGTGCGGAAGGAGCCGTCGACCGTCAGCGTGGGAATGAGCAGAATGACGGTCGCAAGCAAGGTCATGGCCGCACCCGCAAAGCCACCCATAGCGGCACGCGTTTGCGCGGTCACGCGGTCGTAGCGACGAACAGCCTTCATCTGCTCTGCTCTCTTTTTATGTTCCGTTAAGGATTCCTTTTCTTTTTTCGACGCTTTTTTAGGCGGACGACGCTTGGAGGTTCTGAAATAATCGTCCAGCTCCTGCTCGACCGTCATCACCGAAGCGTTTTCGCGGCGCTCGCTTCGTGCCTTTCGGCGAAGCTCACGGCGCTCCCGACGCAGCTGACGCGCGTCCGTTGCCCCCTCGGGCAGAGGCGGGCGATGATCGGGAAACAGCATGGTGCTCGTCGTATCCCGTTCGTCCGCGCGGCGATAGCATCGGTCGTAGGCCAACAGGATCAGCACGCCCGATATACCCGAGATCAAAAACAGCACGGAAACGTTTTGCACCGTCAGGTTATACACAAACAGCGGGATCAGCAAAAGCACGCTGATCAGCGAGGGCCACAGCGCGCGCACGCGGCGGATCAGGCAAAGAACGAAGATCAGTGCGATCACCGTCGCTACCAGCACGCAAAAGGCCTGCACGAACTCTGCCTGGCTTCCGCCCGCCGGCACCGACACCTTGAAGCGGAGCAGACCGTAGCTTCCCCGCTTATACAAGCGATCGATCACGGCGTTGTAGCCGTGTCCGAATACGCGGCGCAGGTATCCAACCGCGCCGTACGGCTGGGAGATCAACTGATACAGAGCACCACCTGCCATCAGGGCACCGCCGACGGCCGTCGCAGCGGGATGCTGGCGCATCACACCCACGAGCATGACCACCACGAAGGTGACGAGCAGCACGGGCTCCATATCTGCAGACTGGAAAAAAGCGGACAGCACCAGCGAGGAAAGCCCGTACGCGGCGCAGAAAATGGTCACGAGTCGGCAGATCGTGCCGAGAATGCGAAGAAGTGGGGAGCGGCCTGCCGCATCGGGCGGGCAAAAGACGGGACGATCGCCGCGCCGACGGGCGGCCTTGCGCCGTTTTTTCTGTTCTGTCATGCTTGCCCCTCCCTTCTGCCTGCGGCGTCGGCCGACAAGCGCGCACTGCCGTCGACCATCAAAATGCCGTTGGCACCCAGCATCTGGCGACAGCCCTCCAGATAGGCCCGATGGGCCTCGGGGTCAAGAAAGCGCTCCTCGGGGCTGTAATAGATCAATTCAACCGAGCCAAACTCGGCGCCGCCCGTCATACCGGGCAGCTCACTCAACGCCGTGACCGACTGACGGTCCAGCGCCGCGCTGACGAACACCTGCTTGACGCCCTGCGTGTCGCCCAGCATGGAGCGCAGCTTGCCCACGCCATGATCGGCGGGCGAGCACAGGGGGGCGGTGGAAAACAGACGGTAGATCGAGTCGAAATCGCTCTCCTCGTCCAGCTCAAAGCCAAACGCACCCAGCTCTGCGCGGGCGTCGAACCACATCAGCATACAGCGGTTGCCCGAGCGCAGCTCGCGCAACACGATCGAAATGGCCAGCTCGACCACGCCGTCGGCGCAGTATTCGTTCATATCGGCATAGTAGGCGGCATCCGCCAGCGCCATCGGATCGACTCCAGACGATTCCTTCGTTTCGGGCACAGTCTCCTCGCGCTCAAACAGCTCGGTCGCCTCGTGCCGCTTGCGGCGGGCGCTTACGCGAAGGCGCTTTTGCGCGTTTGAGGTCGCGTCGTCCGACGCCTCACTCACCACGGCACCCTCGCCCTCAGCTTCATATTTCAACTGACGAAGATGCTGTTTTTCGCGGCGTTGCTCCTCCTGGCGGATCAAAGCCTCCTTCAGTTCCTTCTTTTTTTGCCTGCGCGAACGACGCTTTTCCTCGCGCTCGGGCTCGTCCTTTTTAGGCGGCGTGAGCGGATAGCAGGCCGACAGGTCGCAGTAAATGATGGTTTTGCTCGATGCGCCGCTGGAATAGTCGCGCACCAGAAGCTCCTCCGCCTTAGAGGACAGCTTCCAATGGACGTCCTTGAGAGCGTCGCCCATGCGATAGTCGCGCACGTCAAGCACCTCAACACGGTCGAAGGCATAGGGCGAGCGCGTTTGCTTTTGCGTCGTATCCGAAACCGCGACGGCGCCCTCACCCTGCAGCATCTGCTTGCGGGGCAGGACGAGGACGTTGTGATATTCCTCTACGTCGACGCGCATACGGACGATGCGGAAGAAGTCGTAAACGTAAAAACAGGAAACGCCGATCTCGTACGTTCCGCGGAAGCGGAAGGTCACGTCATTGGCGATGGAATAGGAGGCCAGCGGCGGCAGCGACATGCGCACGCGGCGCAGCGAGGTACGAACCGCGTCGTCACGCGGCACGCGCACGATCGCATCAACGAACGGATAGCTAAAAATACCGCCGTTGATGATACGGAACTCGTAGGGACAGGGTTGCAGCTTTTCCACCGTGGAATATTCCGTATACAAATACACCTTGAGTGCCCGGCGCGCCGTCAGGGTATATAACAGCAACGCGGGCAGCAAAAGGAGCATAAACCAGAAAAACAAATTGGATGCGCGCGAGCGCAGGATCTGGGTAAACAGCAATGCCGCGACGAACAGCACCACGTACCAGACGAAGCCGCGGGAGAAGGAGAGTAGCGGCAGCTTCTTGTCCTTCCTTTGCTCGGTCCAGTCCAGCTCGGTGTGATGCGGCCGCTTGGAAAGGCGTTCCGACAGCGACTGCCGAACGCCCTTGACCCAACGAAGGGCGTGACGAGCCGTCTTCTTTACGTTATAGCACGCGCGCGCCAAAAATTCAGATCGAGGGGGATGTTTCATATGATATCCTCTCTGTGATATTTATCGGGAACGCGGTGGATCAATGCGCACCGAGATAGGGCACGTCGGTCGCACGAAGAATCTCTCTGAGAATGTCGGAAACGGAGCTGCCTGCCAGCTTGCTTTCCTGCGTGAGCATCACGCGGTGGCTGACGGTGGGGGCGTAAAGCGCGGCGATGTCATCGGGAATGACGTAGTCGCGGCCGCGCAGATAGGCGTACGCCTGCGCCAGGTGCATTAGCGCGACCGACGCACGAGGGCTGGCGCCAAGTGAGAATGCTTTATTGGTACGCGTTGCGCCAATGAGCGAAACGATATAGCCAAACAGTGCCTCGTCGACACGAACCTTGCGAACCTCCTCGCGCGCCTGCTTCAGCTCGTCCGCGCTGACGACAGCGCAAAGAGCGTCCATGGGGTTTTCGCCGCGGCGGGCGCGGAGAATACCGATCTCCTCCTGCTCGTTGGGGTAGCCCATGCTGAGCTTGAAGGCAAAACGGTCCAGCTGTGCCTCGGGCAGAGGATACGTACCGACGTAACCCGTGGGGTTCTGGGTCGCAATGACCATAAAGGGATCGGGCACGTCGTAGGTCACGCCGTCGACCGTGACTTTATTTTCTTCCATTGCCTCAAGCAGCGCCGACTGGGTCTTGGGCGAGGCACGGTTGATCTCATCGGCAAGCAACAGATTGCACATGACAAGGCCCTCGCGGAACTCAAACGCCTCCTTCTGACGGTTATAGATATTGAAGCCGGTGATGTCAGAGGCCATAACGTCGGGAGTGAACTGCGCGCGGTTAAAGGACAGACCGCTGACGCGGGAGAGAGCCGAGGCGAGGGATGTTTTGCCCGTGCCGGGAACGTCCTCGATCAGCACGTGGGCGCCGGCCAGAAGGGCGGTCATCAGCAAAATAACTTCGTTGTGTTTGCCGACGATAACGCCGTCGATGGCAGAGACGGCCTGCATGACCTTGTCGTGGAGCTGGGCGTTGGAAGACTGTTGACTCATAGGATTGCCTCTTTCTTTTTTTGTTGATTATTTCGCATCGGGCAGATGCGGTTACAGCTGGAAATATTATAACATATTTATATATAGCGTGGTTGAACTTTTTTCAGATATTTACAAATAAGATACAACTTGTGCAGGATGAACAAAAAGCGGGATATCTGAAATTTTGCAGTTTCTCCTCTCCACGCTCGCCCTGTGTTTGCAAAGGCGTAAAGGTAGTCGGTATTTTTCACAACTACTCCTTGGGCCTCGCCCAGCTGCGCGCGCTCGGTGTACCGGCGTTTTGTGTCACTTCTTGCCGCGCGGCAAGAAGTAACCAAGAAACGCGCCCGGACGTTCCCTCCGGGACCTCCCTGCGATTGCCACGCTACATAGAGCAACAAGAGAGATCACATATTACACTTAAATGCTGTGCTTCAAGTGTTGTCACCACGCGCGGCCGGCGAAGGGAGCGAAATCGTTTTTGTTTGAAAATTAGTTGAACCGGGGTGCGTAGCAGATAGCAAAAGTTTTTGCTTTTTTGTCTGCGTGCGACTTCCGTGTTTGCAAGTTTCTTTAACTTGCAAACGCAAAAGCTGAAGATGCTTGCTTTCGCGAAAAAATGAGTGGAGCGACAGCGGAACGACTTTTCGCGTTGCGGGTTTCCAAAGGGCATTAGGCCCTTTGGTTCCCTTCTTGGCTACTTCTTGGGGAAAGCCAAGAAGTAGCAAAATTCTTTCACCGAGCGCGCGAAGCTGGGCGAGGCTCAAGGAGAAAATGTGTAAAATTTAGTTTTCCCTCATCTCCCGCCGCTTTTTCACCACGCGCGGCCGGCGAAGGGAGCGAGAGCGTTTTTGTAAAAAAGTTAGTTGAACTGGGGTGCGTCGCAGATGGCAAAAGCTTTTGCCGTTTTGCTTGCGTACGATTTTCGTGTTGGCGTTTTTATTGAAAACGCCAACGCAAAAGCTGAAGATGCTTGCTTTCGCGAAAAAATGAGTGGAGCGACAGCGGAACGACTTTTCGCGTTGCGGGTATCCAAAGGGCATTAGGCCCTTTGGTTCCTTTTCTTTCGCCATTTCTTTGTGGAATGACAAAGAAATGGCATTCATGCCCCACAGCGCACGCGCGGAGCTGTGTGCGCGTAAAGAGAAGACGTCGTTGAAAAGCAAGCTATCCCCCTCCCCACGCAAAAAGAGATCCCCCGATTTTCATCGGGGGACCCCTGCCCTTGCGGGCTTATTCATCTTTTGCTTGTTCCGTCAATCAGAACATCTTCTTCTTATACAGGAAGTAGAAGGCTGCTCCGCCGCCGCCAAGCACCAGAACGATGATGGCGATGACTGCAACAACGGTACCGCCGTTGCCCTTTTCACCGTCACCACCCTGAGGATTGTCAGGATTGTTGGGATCGTCGGGCTGGTCAGGGTTGTTGGGATCGTCAGGCTGGTCGGGATTGTTGGGATCGTCGGGCTTGGTAGGATCGTCAGGATCTACGGGATTCGACGATTCAGCAACCAGCGTCACGACGATGGTCTTATCCTCAACACCAATGTTACCCGTCTGAGCGGCTGCTTCTACGTAACCCTCCAGCTTCTTCGCGGGAACGTTGTAGGTTCTGCCGGCCAGAACGGTCTGGGTGATGATCGTAACAACCTCGCCCTTGTCGTTCTTGTACTCAACCGTCAGCGTCAGGGACTTGGGCGTGTAGATAATGGTCTGCTCTGCATCGCCGGTCACCGTGCCGAAGTCCAGAGTAGCCACGTCGGTCGTGTAGGCCGGGTTGATATACTCGGGATGGTCAGCCAGCACGAAGGAGTAAGTCTCGCCGTACTTGACCATAACGGTAAAGTCGTTGAATACGCTGTAGTCGTGCGTGTTGACTTCCTTGAAGTGAACGGTGATCTTGTAGGTTGCACGGCTGTACTTGACCGTGATCTCGGCGTCGTCGGTCAGCGCGTTGACCGTATAAGCGGCCAGGTCGGGAACCATACCCGTAACGCTGGGCGACATGATCGTAACCTTTTCACCGTAAGGAACGGTTGCCAAATAATCCTCGGCAAGCGTCTCGCCGTTTTCACCCACGTAGTGGATGATCAACGACAGCTGGCGAAGCGTGTAAACGACGTTCAGCTCACCATCCTCGGTTACGGAGTCGATGGTCAGAACGGGCGTCTTGACCTCATAGCCCGTATTGGGTGCGTAGGTTGCATCGTAGCTTCCCAGATCAAAGACCAGCTTATCGCCGTGCTTTGCCGTCAGCGTCAGAGCCTCGTAGATCGCCTCGCCGTCCTGCAGGAAGTTGACGGTGATCTTATATTCCTTGCGCTCGTACTTGACCGTGTACTCGGCGGGATCACCCGTGTAGGCGTCAAACTCAACGGTAGGAGCCAGCTTCATGCCTTCAACCTCAGGAGAGACGACGCTGATCTTGTCACCGTACTGAACGGTAACGACCTTGTCGGGCAGCAGCTGTTTGCCGTTTTCGTCCACGTAGTGGATGGTCAGGGATACGTTGTAGCGCGTGTAGACGACGTTGAGCTCGCCATCGGCCGTAACGGAATTGATGGTCAGGACGGGAGCCTTGACCTCATAACCGGTCATAGGTGCGAAGATCGTGCCAAAGTTCGTCAGATCAAAGACGTACTTGTCACCGTGCTTGACCGTAGCGGTCAGGGACTCGTAAACCTTTTCGCCGTTGATGGAATCCTTGACGAAGTTGATGGTGATCTTGTATTCCTTGCGCTCGTACTTGACCGTGATCTCAGTTTCCTCGCCCGTGTAAGACTCGATCTCAACGGGAGCGGCCGTCTTCATGCCGTCGATCACGGGAGAAGCAACGTTAACGCTGTCACCGTACAGAACGGTAATGGTCTTGTCGGGTGCGATCGTCTTTCCGTTTTCGTCCACGTAATGAACGGTCAGCGTCAGCTGGCGCTTGGTGTAGATCACATTCAGCTCACAATCGCCGGTTACCGTCTTGACGGTCAGAACGGGCGACTTGACCTCATAACCGGTCATAGGAGCCTTGTCCGCATAATCAGCAAGGTCGAAGACAAACTCATCACCGTGCTTTGCCGTCAGCGTCAGCGCCTCGTAAACGGCCTCGCCGCTTGCGTTGTCCTTGAGGAAGTTGATGGTAATGGTGTATTCCTTGCGCTCGTACTGAACGGTAAATTCGTTCTGCTCGCCGTTGTAGATCTCAACCTCAACTGCGGCTGCGGGCTTCATGCCGGGAACCGGGGGAGACTCAACGAACACCTTATCACCGTAATAAACGGTAACGATCTCATCGGGATGTTGCGTCTTTCCGTTTTCATCCACGTAGTGAATGGTGATCTTTTCGCTGTTGGGTGCGTAGTTGACCGTGATGACTGCGGAGTTGTCCTTGATGCCAAGGATCTCGTAGGTCTTGTCGGGATCAGAGAGCGTATAGCCCTTGAAGGGAGGCATGTCCGCCGTGGTCAGCTGAACGTCGGTCATATAGTCGACGCTGACGACCTTGGAGCCCAGCAGTGCGCCGGTTCTTTCGTTGCGGTACTCAATCAGGTAGCTGTACTGATTGATCACGTACTCGAATACGACGGTGGTGTTGCCGTGGTCAACGTTGACCGTCATGCTCTCCAGCTTGGGAGAGTGGCCGGGGATGGTCACAGCAGGGATATCCTTGTACTCGCCGTAGAGCAACGTAACGATACCGTCGGGCGCCAGCTTATTGCCGTTGCCGTCAACGTACTCGATGGTTACGGTGTACTCGTTGGGAACGTACTCAACCGTAATCTCCTGGTTGTCCACACCAAAGGTGCAATCCAGAATGGTTGCCTTGGGGGTGTAGTAGCTGATCTCGGGAACGACGATGGTGAAATGCTCACCCGTCTTACCCAGATACTTGACAGCCTCAGCCACGATCTGGCCGTGCAGAGGACCGCCCTGGTATACGAAATTGATGGTAACGGTTACCATGAACTCAATGTGAGCCGAGGTCAGCTCCTCGTCTGCGTTGGCGGTGAGCTTGTCCCACTGTGCCTGCGTGCCGTTGAATTCAACCGTTTCGATGGAAGAGCAGCCGTCGAAGATACCCTTGTTCAGCGGCTTGAGCTTGCCGTAGTACATGGTGACCTTTTCCAGCGATACGCAATCTCTGAACGCGCCGTCGGAGAGCGTGGTCACGGTTGCGGGAATTTCGATCTTCTTGAGAGATGCGCAGTTATCAAACGCGTTCTTGCCGATGGTCGTTACGTTCTTACCCAGCGTAACAGCCGTCATGGCCGTACAAGAGGTGAACGCACCCTCGGGAATGACCGTCAGCGAATCGGGAAGGGCAACGTCCGTCAGCGACGTGCAGCCGGCAAAGGCGTTCTTGCCAAGGCTGGTCAGGTTCTTGGAGAAGATGACGCGCTGCAGATTTTCGCAACGCTGGAACGCGCCCTCGCCAATGGAGGTAACCGTGTTGGCCATTCTGACGTACTCGACGTTGTCGTCGTCCTTCAGAAGACCTGCCTCGATACCGGTAATGCCATTGTCAAAGATCACGGTATCGACGAACATCATTTCGTCAAGCCATGCCTGCTCGCGGATGACCTCACCGTTTCCGAAGAAGGTCAGCGTACCGTCGACGCGGTCAACCTCCCACTGAACGCCGTTGGACAGCGTACCGGAGGCCTTGCTCTCGACGTAGTGGTCGGTCAGGCACTCGTTGCCCTCCTCAACCTCGGGAGGATTGCAGTCGTCAAGGATCACCTTAACGAGCGACTTGCAGCCGGCAAAGGCGTCCTTGCCGATATACAGAGGCGAGGAAGAAATTACAACGCCTTCCAGACCCGAGCAGCCGCAGAATGCTTCGTCGTCAATTTCCTGCAGCGTGGAGGGGAATTCGATAAACTTAAGGGACTTGCAGTTGTAGAATGCTCTGTAGCCGATGCGCTCCAGGCCCTTGTTCAGCGTCACGGTCTCAAGAGCGACGCAGTCACAGAAGGAGTAGTCGTCGATCTCGCGGATGCCTGCGGGGATCTCGATGCTCTTGAGCGAAGAGCAGTTGCGGAAGACGCCCTTGCCCATCGAGGTCAGACCGTCGGGCAGCTTGACCGTCTTGATGGAGGTACAACCGTTGAATACGTTATCGCCGATGGAGGTCAGCGACTGGGGCAGATATACGTCGATGAGCGACGTCATATTACCAAAGGCGTTGTTACCGACGCGGGTAATGCCCTCCTGAACGGTGATTGCCGTAATATCGGAGGCATATGCCGACCAGGGAGCCGCCTTAGCAGATGCGTAGTTGGGGATAGCGCCCGTACCCTTGATGTTCAGTGCGTGCGTAGCCGCGCTGTAGGTCCAGGTCAGCGAGGAACCGGGGATCTCACCGCCGATCTCGGTGCCGGGGATGGAAGGATCACTGGGCTGGCCGGGATTGGGATCTACAGGGGGGGTGGAAGCCTTATACAGCAGTACCAGCACCAGATAGGTGTTGCCGCCGCGGATGTCAACGGTACCCTCTTCACGGTCTACGTAAGCGTAGCTGATCTTGGTACAGTCGGAGAATGCGTTAAGCTTGATCTCTGCAAGAGATGCGGGCATAGTAACCGTCTGCAAAGCGGTTGCGCCGTTGAGGGCGTTGGTACCGACCGAGGTCACACCGTCGGAAACGATGACGGTCTCGATCTGTGTCATGTAGGATGCCCAGGGCGTTGCGTTACCCGATGCATAGTCCGTCATGGGACCCTGACCAGAAATGATCAGAATCTTGGTTACGGGGTTGTATTCCCAGTTAACGCCGGCGCCGCAAGTACCCGAGGTGGGTGCCGACGCGCTCGTCTTATATCTCAGATGATCGGTCAGGTCGGTATTGCCCAAATTGATCATGAGATTACCCTCTTCCTGATCAACGTAAGCATCCGCAATCGAGGGACAATTATTAAATGCATTTTCGCCAATTCCCATCAGCGTAGAGGGCAGCGTAACGTTCTTGAGCGACGTTGCACCATTCAAAGAATTACTGCCAAGAATGGAAATGGTCTCCGTTACAATCAGCGTCTCGATCTGGTCCATGTAGGGGCTCCAAGGAGCTTCCGACGCAGAGGCATAACTTTCCGCAGGGCCGCTACCCGAAATGGTCAGCGTCTTAGTAACCGGGTTGTATTCCCAATTCGCAGAAAAGCCGCAAGTGCCCGAGGTAGGATGGGTTACGGGAGGATTGGGAGGGGTCGTGCCGGTACCGTAAAGCAAATTATACAATCTTTCATTACCAATACGGTCCACAACCATGAAGGTTGGAGCAACAGCGGAAATCAAGCCATTGCAATTATCAAATGCATACTGGTATACCTTAGCAATGGTACTGGGGAATTTCAGCGAAGCAATGGAACCGTTGTTTTCGAAGGCATGCTCATCAATTCGAACCAATCCTTCCGGGAACGAAACGTTGGTTGCGTTGGGCAGATCAGCAAAGTTATATTTGCCGATCTCGGTAATGCCCGCCTGGACGAAGATCAACGTGATATCATCGTCATATGCGTCCCAGGGAGCATCAGAAGAAGATGCGAAGTGAGGCATCGAAACCGTAGTGTTCGCCACAGCAGGCTCAACAAGCAGCATGCCGGCACCGGGAATGAAGGTCCACTTGATCGTACCGCCAGGGAGCAAGCCGGAAACGGCACTCGTGGGGCCAGACGGGGTATTTCCACCGTTGCCGCTGTCATTCGCAAACTGATAGGTTACGCCGATATTACCCGTCTTAGAGAACGTTGCGCCAACCTCACTCTTGGTGTGCGGTGTCGTAACAATAATGGGGCCCGGGCATCCTAAGAATGCATTTGCCTCGACCGTTGTAGTAGCCTCAGGCAACGTAATGGTCGTCTTCAGCGACTTAGCACCATTGAAAGCATTCGTTTCGATCGTTTTGACGTGATCACCGATGGTTACCGACTTGAGTGCCGGGAGTTGTGCCAGCACGAGCTGACCGATGTTGGAAATGCCCTTGGTGATATACACGTTCTGGATAGCAGGCATATAAGTATACCACGGCCAGGGATTGGGATTGGACATCGTCATTTCCATATCGATCATTTCATAGATGGTGGTATTGATAACACCGTCGTATGCACTACTGAGGGTCAGTGTCTTGGACACACTGGAATATCTCCACTCTATACCCTCGCACAGCAGACCGGATGCCTCTACGATAATATTATTCATAGAAGTCTCGTCCAGGTCGTTGATCAGATCATAGTTGGTCGTGGTCGTTCCCATCTTCTCGTTGTCAATCGAGGGGAAGCCGGCACACGTCGAGTTGGCGCCGTCGCTGAGCAGCTTCGAGTTGAAGAATGCAAAATGACGAACGCTCTTGAGCGTCGAGGGAAGGTCGACCTTGGTCAGCGCGGTATGAGCAAACGCCCACTCACCGATGCTGGTAACACCGATCGGGATAACAACTTCGGTGCATTTTATCAGGTTAAAGAAGGCAAAGGAGCCGACCGACGTGACACCGGGCATAATAACAACCTTTTGGATGTCATAGCGATAGTCTGCATCGTACCAAGGCGTATTAACGACCATAGCAGAAAGCTGCTCGTACTCTGTCATGGGGCCAACGCCCTTAATTGTTAAAACGCCACTGGGTCTGTAGTCTCCGGGCGTTTCGTCGCGGAATTCGTAGGTGACCTTTTCACCGCACGAACCGCTATCGATGAGGGTGGGGTCAGCCGGATCATCCAGCTCGGCCGCTACGCCAACCACCAGACCTGCCATCATCGAAAAGAGCATGGCAAGCGTCAGCAACCAGCACAGCGACTGTTTCAATCTCTTCATAATTTGAACCTCCTTGTTTTGAGTGTCTTCACTCTGTTGTTTTTCGCCGCAACAAAGATGCGTCGCGGTTATGTACGACGATGCGCACACGGTACCGATCCGTGCGCTTCTGTGCGCCGTACAGACAGTAATCCGGGTACATTATACCATACCACTTTGCAAAAAGCAAGCGTTTTGAAAAAGATTATCGGGAGATTTTCTGCAGCAAAATTCTTCCTATTTTTATTTTTATATATTTCACGTCGTTTTCCGACTCAGTACCGCTCTTTTCTGCCACGCGCACGCCAGAGCCAGCCGCGCAGCTTTTCCACGGGCAAAACGCTCAGCGCCAACGCCGCCGTCAAAGCCAGCTCGCTCGCCGTCAGCGGCATGGTGCGAAGCACGCTTCCGCCCAGATACACGAAAACGATCTGAACGACGAGCACGGCTGCCATAATGCCGAGAAAGGCACGGTTTTTCGAAAGCCCCGCAAAGGGGCGCAGACGGTCGGTGCGGGCGTTGAAGCAGTTAAACACCGACGCGAAAATAAACAGCGCGAAGAAGGCCGTCAAGTGGCAAAGATCGTCGGGCGTTGCACGGAATCGGGCGCAAATGGCGGGATGCTTCAAAAACAGCAGGCACAGCCCGACGGTGTAGCCGCCGAGAAACAGAATCTCGTTGACCATATAGCGGCAGAGGATGGGCTCATCGCGCCGCTTGGGGCGCTCCGAAAGATAGGACAAAAGCGGCGCTTCGCCTGCAAAGGCCAGGCCGCCCAGCGTGTCCATGATGAGATTGATCCACAGCATCTGCACCACCGTCACGGGGGCGTTGACCCCGATAAACGGCCCGATCATCGACACGCCGACTGCACAGAAATTCATGGTCAGCTGAAGTGTGATGAATTTGCGGATGCTTTTGAAAATCGTGCGGCCGTACAGCACCGCCTTGACGATAGAGGCGAGGTTGTCGTCAAGGATCAGGATATCCCCCGCCTCCTTGGCAACGGCGGCGCCGCTCCCCATGGCAAAGCCGATATCCGCCCGACGCAAGGCGGGAGCGTCGTTGATGCCGTCCCCCGTCATGCCGACCACTCTCTCCAGCTCCTGCGATACGCGGACGAGGCGGCTTTTGTCGGTCGGCAAGGCGCGCGCAACGACGGCAAGCCGCGGGAGCAGCTGCTTGAGCTGACGGTCGGACAGTGCGGCCAGCTCGCTCCCCGTCAGCACAAGATCCGTGCGGCGATTGACGATGCCGCAGGAGCGGGCGATGCGCTCGGCCGTGTCAGGGCTGTCCCCCGTGATCATGACGACCTGCACCCCTGCCCCTTGTAGCTTGGCGACCGCCTCGGCCGCCTCGGGACGCAGACGGTCGGACAGCGTCAGCGCACAGATCAGCGACGTCGCGCCAAAGAGGCCCGAAGGCAGGACAGACAGATCCTCTCCGCCCTCGCTCACCGCCATCAGCACCACCCGCTCACCCGCCGCCGCATACTGCCGCAGACGGGCCAAAAAGGCAGTTCGATCCAGCGGACACGGCCGCCCTGCCCCATCCAGATAGGTTGCGATATGGGGCAGCAGCATCTCGGGCGCGCCGATGATGACGGTGATCCGCTTGCCCTCGGTCTCCAGCGTTGCCGCGGCGTATTTGCGGACGCTGTCAAAGGGCAGTCGGTCGATCACGCAGGCACATGGCGCGGCATGCTCCAGCACGCTACTCAGAAGCGCGCGGTCGGTCGCGTTGCCCCCGATGGCACAGTGCTTCTGAGCTTCGCCCACTTGTCCGCGCCGCCCTTCGTCTGCCTCTTGCCGCACGCCCACCGTCGCGCCGACGGCGTGATACGCTCCCAAAAGATAGCGCGAAAAGCGCACTTGCCCCGCCCGTTTCAGTTCGTCAAGACCTTCGTACGTCCCACCGTCGCCCGTCAGATAGCGGCCGACGCTGAGCTTACCGTCGGTCAGCGTGCCCGTCTTGTCAGTAAACAAAAGATCCATACTGCCCGCCGCCTCAATGCCTGCGGGCTTACGCACCAGCACGTGGTCGCGCACCATCCGCCGCATATTGGAGGACAGCACGACGGCCACCATCATGGGCAGTCCCTCGGGCACCGCCACAACCACGACGGTCAGCCCCAGCATAAGGGCGTTCAACAGCGTGTCGAGCAGATAGGGCAGATCGTACAGCTTCATGCGTATGATCTCGCCCCGAAACCCGCTGTCGATGACGAAGGCGTGGAACAAAAAGGCAACCGCCACCAAAACGGCGGCCACGTAGCCCAGCACGCTGATCTGCCCCGCCAGCTTGGACAGGCGCAATTTCAAGGGGCTCTCGCGCGTTTGCTCCTGCACCTCCTGTGAAATACCACCCAGCACCGTCGCATCCCCCACGCGCCGCACCACCATATTCCCCGCGCCGCCCAGCACGGCACAGCCGCGATAGAGCGACACCTCGTCGCCCGGCTCGCCCGTGTCCCGCCCACCCGAGCGCTTGGACACTTCCCGACTCTCGCCCGTCAGCGCGGCCTGGTCGAGAGTCAATTCACCCTCAAAAAGCACCCCGTCAGCGGGGATATGCTCGCCTGCGCCCAGCAAAACGACGTCGCCGACGACGACCTCCTCGCAGGGCAGCTCGCACACCTCACCGTCGCGCAGCACGCGGCAACGCGCCGCGGCGCCCTCGGCCTGCAGACGGGCAAAGGCCGACTCCGAGCCCATCTGCGACACGGTCGAGATCAGCGTCGCAAGCAAAACGGAGGCGGCGATGCCGACGGTCTCCACCCAATCGGCGCGGCGAAACATGAGGAGCAGATGGAGCCCCAGCGCGATGAGCAAAATGCGGATGACGGGATCGTTGAGATTGGACAAAAAATGCCGCCAGAAACCAATTTTCTTGCGCTCGGTCAGGCGATTTTCACCATGCGCGCGGCGCGAGGCCTCGGCTTGCGCGGTGGTCAGTCCGCGAAAGGTGGCGGGAGAGCTCGTTTTTGCGCTCTTGTCCTTCTCGTTACCAGTTTTTGGCAGTTTGGGCTTGTTTATGCAAATCATGGGCATCCTCCGGTGTTTTTCCTTATAGATTACTATATGAAACCGTTGGAGGAGGTATTCAAAAATTCAAGCGTCTTCTGCTCGCGTCACGACAAACAAAAAAAGAAGGCCAAAAGGCAGGTTCTCATAAGGAAGTTTGATTTCTCCTTGTAGGGACCGGCGTCCCCGACGGTCCAAAAAGGCATAATTGCTCTGCAGAAGACAAAGACTAACCCCGACAGATTTTTTACGGTCTGTCGGGGTTACCTATTATTTCAATACAATACCTTCTGCGTTTATGCGAATTGAGTAAAATAAATTGAAAACTTCCTCTTGCGGATTTATCGTGCAATACATGTTTATCAAACGCCTTTTCCCAACTCTTCGGTCAAGTATAGCAAAAATACGGACGATCATATCTTCACTTTTCAAACTATCCTCTATGCTTTGGTTATCAAATTCTTCAAAAGCCCGATAAAAAGAGTGTTCGCTGAATATGCCTAATTTTAGTGCTGTATCGTCCATATATGCGTAATTTTCTGTCATTCGCTTTTCGTATGTTTCATCGTGCGGAAACAAGTGAGCTTTGCTCCAGTTGTTCCAGTAGCAACCGCTGATCAATTCTTCGCCATCTAACCGTATGGAAGCTCTGCCGTGATGGTCAGGGCTTTTGCTGTAAGAAGTGCAATAATACTGAATATGTCCTCGTAATGCTTCTGCAAGATACTCGTTTTCAAGTTTATGCCTAATACCACTCCAAGTTGACATAGTTATCCTCCTGTTTTATTTATCGCCAGTTTCGCATTTGTATTACAGCGTTGCAAGCAACGCCGGCTTCGGGCAAAGCCCATACCCCTAAGGTTGAGCGCATCCTAAGGCTCCCTCCGGGAGGGAGCTGTCAGCGAAGCTGACTGAGGGAGAGTGCGATACAATAAATTTTACCCAAGCCTAAAGTTACGCAGGCTCCTTCCACCGCTAACGCGTGCCACCGCATCCGCTTGCGGATGGCATCTCGGAGGAAGGCTTTTCGTTAGTCCCATTATAACATAAATCGGCAGAGAAAACAACATCTCTGCCGAAAATTATGTGTCGCGGACCGTCGAGGACGCCGGTCCCTACAATTTTGTAAACATCCTTATGAGAAGGAGCGTAAATGGCCTTCTGTTTTTTGTTCATCTTATTTTCTATACATCTTACCGATGACTCTGCCCACGCATTGAATATCGGAAAAATCCTTGAGCGGAATGGGGGCGTAGATCGGATTGAGCGAGAGCAGCTTGTCGCCGTCGAACTTTTTGAAATATCCCTCGCCGTCCAGAATGAAAATGCCCAGCTCGCCAACCTCAACCGCCTCGCAGTTCTGGATCAGCAGGATGTCGCCTTCGTGGAACTTGGGCTCCATGCTGTTACCGCTGATGCGCAGGGCGTAGTCGGCGTCCTGCGTTTTGGCGTTGTCGGGAATGCGGATCTCGCTTTCCATCACGTCGCTCAGATCAATGCCAAGACCGGCAGATACGGGCATATCGTACAGGCAAATGGTGCGCTTGCCAAGACCCGACGCACTGACCGAGGGGGTGCGCAGTGAGGGCTGACTCAACACGCGGGCACGCTCGGGACGAGTAACGACCTCCGTCTCACCGCCAAGGGCACGCTCCTTCTCCTTTTCAAGAACCATCAGCGTCAGTTCCTTGCCGTGCGCGTCCAGCTGGCGGAAGCTCTCGACCATGCGGATCTCCTGCGAGGACAGCGTGTAGTTGTTGGTGTTTTCGGGGTTGCCGCTGATCAGATAATCCAGCGAGCACCCCAACGCCTGCGCGATGGCGACGATATTGACCAGCTTGGGCGAGTCGCTGATACCCGCGAGGATCTTGCTCAGCGTGCCAAGCGGAATGCCCGTCATGTCGGCGAGCTGGTCGTTGGTGATCTTTTTTTCGCTCTTGAGCTGCTTGATTCTTTCAATATAAGAAGTTGCTTGTGACATAATTGCCTCCGTTTTGACATTTTTCCGCAACGTTTTTCCTTGTTTGGCATTATTATACCACGCTTTTTCCGTTTTGTAAAGAGTTTTTTGAAAAATTTTTCTAAAAAAAGAAAAAAGGTATTGACAAATTCCAAAAATGGTGCTATAATTCATTACACCGGTTCCGAAAAAGGAAAAAATTGACCGAAATTGATAAAAAATCGGATCAATTCAGGAATTTTGTTGAAAAATCAAGTCCATATCCGAAAGGAGAACGCATATGAACGGTTACTATACAAGAGGTCATGAATATTCCGTCCGCACCACCACCCGTCCCGCCGCATCGCGCCTGGATCGCTTTCTGGACCTGGTGTACGCGCTGCTGTGCGCACTAGCAGGCGCCATGCGCGATCGCACCGTTCGCCGCGTGCTTCGCTACACGGTCGTGGTCGGCTGTGCCATCGGCTTTATCGGCCTGATCGGCGGCATCGAGCAGGGACTGATCACCATCGGCAGCGGTATCTTTTTCGGTTTGGTCCTTTTGTTCGTCGAAATTCTTTGCCTGAAATAATCGCCTCCGCCGAGTGGGAGCGCAACACGGTCGGGGGACCGTGACGGCGGCGTTCGGTGCCTTCATACGAACGCCACGTCACCCTATATAAGGATTTGTACTCGGCGGCTACATAACGAATGCCCTGCGGACGCTCGTCCGCAGGGCAATTTTTATTAGTACGTGGGGGTATCCAGCTTCCATTCCCCGTCCTCGAGCACCAGAACGAGCTCAACGGGCAGCGTGGTCGTTTCATTTTCCAGATGCGAGTCCAAGCGGATCACGGCCGTCCGATCGTCGCCGGTCACGATGCGCATGGTCGCGTAATCGTAGATGCGCTGTTTGGTGATCAGCGGCGAATAGCTACGGTGCTGGTACAGACCCTTGGCATCCTCCGAAATCTGAGCCGCCATCACGCCCTCCTCGTAGGCGTAGCCGTCGAACATGGCCGAAAACAACGATTCCAGATAGTCGGCGGAATAGACCTTGCTCATCATCGTCTTGATCTGCGCGATCGTCGTAACGCTTGCGTATTCGGTCACGTTTTCATAGATGGGCGTTTTGCTGTATATGTAATGCGTGGCAGCGTAAGCGGAATCCGCCTGCCATACGGGCAAGCCGTAGCCAAACACGAGATCGTTGACCGCGTACGATCGTTCGATCAGATCAACTGCCGTGTCGTATATGTCCTCCAGCGCGGGGGGCTGAGAGCGATTGCAAGCGCACAGCGTGATGAGCATGACAAAAGCAAGCATCCACGCCATCGCGCGCATTAGTTTTTTCATCATCGGCAACCTCCTTGGATTCGGTTGCTATTATTATACCCCGCCCTCGCAAAAAAAGCAAGAGTTTTTTGGCCCGTCCTGCACTTTTTCGCATGGCTTACGCCCTCATTTGCCCGATTTTGATCGAAAAACGCCGCATTTTTTCACCGTCAAAAAAATCAGCAAAAAAATAAAAAAATTTTCAAAAAACTATTGACAGAATTGGAAATCCGTGCTAAACTATTAACAAGCATAATTGTTTCCACGCTAGAAATAGCGGCATAAGAGAGTAAAAGACTGCCAGTTCCGGGCGGTCTTTTATTCTTTTTATGCGAATTTTAAAAAAAGACTTTACAAGCAAATGGCGAACGATTATAATGAAAGCAGTGAAAAAATGCAAGCGGACGGGAGGAAACTTTCATGACAAGCAACAATATCGTTTTACTCGACGGCGCCATGGGCACGGGCCTTTGGAATAAGGCCGAGGCGCGAGGCCTGGCCAAAAAGCCGGTCTGGATCTACAATATCGAGCAGCCCGACATGGTGGTCGAGCTGACGAAGGAATATATTGCCGCAGGCTCGGCGGTGGTGCAGGCCAACACGTTTGGCGCCAACCGCCCCTCGGTTGAGCGTGCGTGTGCGTACGAGGTGGGTGATATCGTTCGCCGCGGCGTCGAGCTGGCAAAAGAGGCAACGGTGGGAACGGACGTTCTGGTTTCCCTGTCCATTGGCCCTCTGTCCGAGATGATGGAGCCGTTTGGCGACTTGACCGAAGAGGAGGTCGAGGCCATCTACGAGGAGCAGATCGGCGCGGGTGCCAAGGCAGGCGCGGATCTGATTGCGCTTGAAACCTTCATGGACGTTGAAATGATGCGCGTGGCGGCGACGGTTGCCAAGAAATACGGTATTCCCGTGCTTTGCTCGATGACGTTTGACAAGCGCGGGCGCACCATGATGGGCAATACCGTCGGGCGCGTGATCGAGGAACTTGAGCCCTTGGGCATTGACGGCATCGGTATGAACTGCTCGCTGGGGCCTGCCGAGGCGATCCCGGTCATTCGTTCGTTTGCCGAGCAGACGGAGCTTCCGCTGGTATTCAAGCCCAACGCGGGTCTGCCGCAGCTGGCCGAGGATGGATCGACCGTGTCGGACTACGACGCGGCGGCGTTTGTCCGCGAGGTACTCCCTGCGCTGGAATATCGCGTGAAATATCTTGGCGGATGCTGTGGAACGGATCCGTCGTATATCATGGCGCTCAGGGAAAGTATTTGATCGCTGATTTATTTCACAACTCCTTCTACGGACGCGCACACAGCTTTGCGCGTGCGCTGTGCGGTATTTAATGTTCATTCTTTGCCACGCGGCAAAGAACGAACCAAGAAAACGCGCCAAGGGGTCTAATACCCCTTGGCACCCCGCAAGACTTTTCTCTTTCACTATCTTTTGGTGGTTACCAAAAGGCGTTATCGCGTCAGCAATTTTTGCGCAACGAAATCCAAAGATTTCGTTGCTACTGCAAGCAGGCTATCGTTTTCCACTTCACTCCGTGCCGCGCTTCAAAGTGCTTCACGAGAAAAACATAAAAGTTTATTCTGCATCTCTCGCCGTATAGCTTCCACGCGCGGCAGGCAAAGTTTTTGTTTGAAATTTAGTTAGACCAGGGTGCGTAGCAGATAGCAATAATTTTTGCTTTCTTGCATGCGTGCAACTTCCGTGAGCGTGGCTTTCTTTAAGCCACGCTCGCAAAAGCTGAAGATGTAAAACTTCGCGAAAAAATGAGTGAAGCGACAGCGAAACGACTTTTCGCGCTTGGGGGTTCTAAGGGGCATTAGGCCCCTTGGCGCGTTTCTTCCGCCACTTCTTGCCGCGTAGCAAGAAGTGGCATCAAACCCGCACAGCGCGGCGCGCAGCTGTACGCGCGTCCGGCTACGAAGTCGTAACAAAATCAAACCATCCCCCACCAAAAAATCTCGACTCTTGTTCAGAGTCGAGATTTTTTTGTTATTCCAATCAATATCTGCCGGCCGCGCCAAACAGCTTGATCTTCTCCATGGTTGCCTCTTTGACAGCCTGCTTTACGGCGGGCATCAGGTCGGTCTGACCCATGCCGGGCTTGTACATTGCAGCCGCGGTCTTTGCAAACGCTGCGTTGATATCGGTAAAGATGTTAACCTTGGAAATACCCTTTGCTACCGACTGCTTGAAGTCGTCGTCGGACAGACCCGAGCCGCCGTGCAGAACCAGAGGGCACTTAACCATGCTTGCGATGGTTTCCAAGCGATCAAAGTCGAGCTTGGGCTTGGACTTGTATGCGCCGTGAGCGGTACCGATCGCAACGGCCAGTGCGTCAACGCCCGTAGCCTCTGCGTATTCCTTTGCCTGTGCGGGATCGGTGTAGATGCTGTGGTCGCCGGGGCCGTGATTCTCAGCACTGCCGTCGTTGGCACCAACGTGACCCAGCTCAGCCTCAACGGTTACGCCTCTTTCGTGCGCGTACTGCGTCAGGCAACGAACGCGACCCATGTTGGAGTAGTAATCGTCGGTGGAGCAGTCGTACATAACCGAGGTGAAGCCCAGACGGATGGCCTTCTTGACCATATCCAGGTTCAGACCGTGGTCAAAGTGCAGAACGACCGGAACGGTTGCCTTCTTTGCCAAGGGGATGAGGAAGGAGGACAGATCCTCCAGAGATGCAAAGGGGGTCAGAACCTCTGCGGTACCGATGATGATGGGAGCACGCAGCTCCTCAGCAGCAGCGATAACGCCCTTGGCCATCTCCAGGTCGACCGTGTTGAACAGACCGACCGCATACTTCTCGGCTTTTGCGCGAGGCAGAACGTCATTCAAAGTTACTAACATGATTTTCTCTCCTATGTATTTATGAAAATTTAATTACAGACAACGTAAAATGG
The DNA here is from genome assembly GCA_015064805.1 of Oscillospiraceae bacterium. Taxonomy (GTDB): domain Bacteria; phylum Bacillota; class Clostridia; order Oscillospirales; family CAG-272; genus SIG644. The sequence goes on along the minus strand of SVRN01000003.1, from coordinate 56,897 downwards.
GTGCGCGATCACAGCAGGTAGTAGGGCAGCTCGTCCGTAACCTGATAGATCTTAAAGCCGCTGGACTTTACCTTTTTGGGCGCGGTCTTCTTTGCGGCAGGCTTCTTTGCGGGTGCGGGAGCGGCAACCTCGGTCTTGATCTCCTCGGCAGCGGGAGTCAGCTCGGGCGCGGGCTTTGCGGGAGCCTTCTTCTTGGGTGCGGTTCCTGCGGAAATACGGGAAATGCTATTCTTACCTACTGACATCGTTGATAATCTCCTTTGTTAATTGTGCATATTCCTTCGCACTGCGCGAGCTTCTCTTGTAGGCGCCGACAGGCTTGCTGTTGTCCTGCGCCCACTCGATCGAGCTGTCAATGCGGATAAAGGTTTCGAAGAGCTTGACCCCATCCAGCGAGCGAAGCGTTTCGACCGTCTGGTGGAAGTAGTTTTTGCGCTCGTCCGCCTTGGTGATGGCCACGCCAAGCACCTTGAGTGTGGGAGCGATGCTCCGCACCTGACCGACGAAGTCGAACATGTTGGCCAGTCCGAACAAGCCCCAGGGGCTTGCCTCAACGGGAACGACCAGATAATCCGACGCGCACATAATGTTCATCACCCAGCCGCCCAGCGTGGGAGGCGAGTCAATGAGAATGTAATCGTACGTACCCGTGGCCTTGACCGGCTCGAGGCACTTGCGCAGGATGAATTCGCGCTGCCACTTGGTGAACAGCTCGTATTCGATCGAGCTCATCAGCGTCGAGGAGGGGATCAGATCCACGCCCTCGTAGGGAGTATGTACGATATAACCGGCGAGCGATTTTTGATCCTTGATGGCGGTGTAGAGATTGTCACCGCTCTGAACGAAGCCCAGCGCCTCGTCCTCGGGGAAAAAGGAAAGGGTGAGGTTGAGCTGCATATCGCCGTCGATCAGAAGAACGCGCTTGCCCTCCTGTGCCATTTGATAGGCGACGTTGGCGCAGGTGGTGGATTTGCCGCTACCGCCCTTGTTGTTGGCAAAGCAGATCGTTTTGGTTTTGCTCATGCCGTCTCTCCTTTCGTGGATTTGTCTTTTCCGTCGTCCAGATATTCGATGATGTCCCGAATGCCCTCGCCCGTGATCGAGCTGATGCGAAACACGGTCTTACAGCCCGCAAGCCGCAGCCAGTTCTCTACTCGGTCGGGGTTGCCCTCGCTCTTGTCGATGCCAGTGACGATGCCGATGACCTCGCGGTTGCAGGAGGAGGTACAGCAGGGTGGAAATGGATTGTATGGATAGTCGGACGCAATGAGCAGCCCGACGATGTCCGCTTCGTAAGTATACAGCGCAAGCGCCGCGGCCAGCTCGCCGTTTTCGGTGTATTCACCGGGCGTATCGATGATGGTGTCGGTGTAATACACGTACTGGGTCTTGCAATACGAGATCTGCTCGCCCTTGAGGCGTTGCATCAGCGTCGTCTTGCCAGCGGCGACTCGGCCCATTAAAATCAGCTTTTTCACGGCCGTTACGTCCGCGTGATGTTGCAGACGGTGAAGCCCAGCTTGTCGCGCACGTAGTTGGCGATGGCCTCGAACGACGCCTCAACCGCCGACACGCTGCCCGTCAGGATGAGCGTACCGCTGAAGCGGTCGACAAAGCCAAGCTCGGCGTCGGACGATTTCATCGCGATATCCGCCGCGATGATGGCCGTCTCGTGAGGCGAGATGGTCAAAACACCGATAGCAGAGCGCGAATACTCGACCGCGGGATCAAGTCCCAGCTTATGATACAACAGCTTGCCGGGGTTGGCGATGATGTGGGCCAGCGAGATCTGACGGCCCGGCACCAGCTCCTGCACGATGCGCAATTTATCATTCAGTTCATTCAAATTCAAAGAATTTTGTTCCATGAATAGTCTCTCCTGTTCGTAAGCGGGGCATCAGAGCTGCTCCCAAAGCTCCTTGTGGGGTGCGGGAATGACCGACTTGCTGTTAAGCAGTCCCAGTCCTTCCGCGTGTGCGGCGCCCGCGTCCACGGCGGCGGTCACGTCGCCCACGGGACCCGTGAGAATGACCACGCCCTTGCCACCCATACCGCGCGACACGCGCAGGTCGTACAGCGCAACGTTGGCCGTCTTGACCGCGATATCGGCCGCCTTGATGGCCGTTGCGCCCGAGAAGGTCTCGATCACGCCCACACTTCCCTCTCGCTTGGTATCTTGCGTACCAAACAGCGCGGTGATGACGGCAGGATCGATGCGGCCCATGGTCGAGCAGTCGATGATGACGCTGCCAAAGCGAGCACGCACGACGTCCAGCGCGGCCGTCACGTCGGCAATACCGCCCGTGACGATGATTTCATATTTACCGGGGCAGGTCGCGTGCGACGAAACGAGGCGGATGCCCGCGCTCTTGAGCGCGATGTCGCAGGCCTCGATGCCCTTGGCAATGCTTTTCAGTTCTATGACTCCGATAGCCTGATACATAGCGATTGGCTAACTCCTTCCTTGCGCGTCGGCGACCCGACGCAGGATACGTAATTACTTCTTTTCAATGACGATCTTGGACGGATCAACGTAGGTCACCACGCCCGCGATCGAGGCGTGCTGCGGCACCGAAAATCCTTCAGCGGCCGTGGCGATGACCTGTCCTTCCTCAACCGTGTCACCGACGCTGACGCAAGGGATGCTCGGCGCGCCGATGTGCTGGGAGGTAAAGATCTCCACCCGCTCCATCTCCAGCATTTCGGGGATATACTCGGGCACGCGGTCATACTTGTCCACGCCCAGCATTCTCTTCCAGCGGTCGGAGGGGATCTGTCTTGCTCTGCGCTCGGGATGAACGGAAATCTCCTCTCCCGGCTTGGCAATATATTTCATGCGGTTTTGTGCCAGCGTCTTTTTGTGCTGTGCGATCACGGCACGGGGCGAAATCGACTGGCAGCAAGCCGCGATCTCACACACGCCGCAGGCCGAGCACATGCTGGCCGTCAGCACCGACTCGGGCATGGTCTCGGACACCGCGTTCTCGACTCGAACGTGCTTATGCGGCTCCAGGGGATAACCCAGAAGAGCGCGGGGGCACAGGTCGGTACAACGGGTGCATTGACAGCAGGCGGAGGCCGCCAGCGTCAGCTGAACACGCGCCGTTCGTTTTTTTACGTTAATAGCGGGGATATCGTCGGGGAAAATCATCAGGCCCTTGGTCGCCTTGGTAACGATGGTCTTGCTCGGGTCGATGACCTTACCCATCGAGGGGCCGCCGTCCAGCACGGTATAGCCCTCGGGGACCTTGATGCCCAGGCGGTCAAACAGCGCGCCCACGCAGGTACCCACCGGCACGCGAAGCACGCAGGGGTTAGGTACACAGCCGTGAATGGTCAGCCATTTTTCAATGACAGGTTTTTGGTGGCGCAATGCCGCACGGATATTATACACCGTTTCCAGGTTCATAACGATAACGCCCACCGTCATGGGAAGCTGTCCGGGAGGGACGAGTCTGCCCGTGGCCTCGTAGATCAGATTGATCTCGTCGCCCATGGGATAGACGTTGGGGAGAAGCTTGACGAACACGCCGGGAGCCAGCTCCTGGCCGTCCGTCCAGTTCAGCGCCTTGCCCTTGGTGGTCTTGACGCTGAGCAGGCATTTGTTGATGCCCGTCATTTCCATGATGGCCTCGGCGCCTTCCAGCACGCGGTACAGCCGCTCATGGATGAGCATATAGTCGGTATACAGTAAGGGCTCGCATTCGGCCGCGTTGATGACCAGCGTGTTCGCGCCCTCGGCCAGCTTAGCAAACGAGGGGAAGCCCGCGCCGCCCGCGCCGACGATGCCCGCATCCTGTATGATCTTTTTTACTTCATTCAGTTCCACTGAAAATCTCCTTATTGGCTCATGCAAGCGACAATCGCTTGCCTCGGCGTCAGTCTACGATACCAACGACGACTGCGTCAACGGGCGCATTCGTATTCTGCAACGCCAGACGTGCACTGCTGCCCGTCGTCAGGAGCACCGTCTCACCGATACCCGCGCCGACGCTGTCAACAGCAATGATGAATTTATCCGTATCCTGTCCGTTTTCGATCAAGCGGACCTCCAGAAACTTGGAGCCGACGAGCGAGGGCTGCTTGCGGGTCGATACAATATTGGAAATAACAACACCTTTTAACATGAGGTTCCTCCGTCTTTTATTTGAGCAGCTTGACGCGAGCGCCGTTGCCGATACCAACGGCGTTGGCATCGTCGGTATCTACGTGCATTTCAAGTGCGAACTTGGGGCTGACGCGCACCTGCACGTCAAACCAACGGGTGCGGCGAGAACCGCAAGCGACGTCGATATCAACGTAATCACCGTCCGACACGCCAAAGCGAGCGGCGTCGTCCGTGTGCATATGAATGTGGCGATTGGCAATGATACAACCCTTGGGCAACGACACGATTCCCTTCGGGCCGACGATGATGATAGGAGCAGAGCCCTCAAGCGATCCGGACTCACGAACGGGGGGCTTTACCTTCAGGGTAAAGGAATCGGTGCGCGAGATCTCGACCTGCGACTCCTTGCGCAGCGGCCCCAACACGCGAACGCCCTCGATGGCGCGCATGGACGGACCGAGAATGGTCAACGTTTCCTTGCAGGCGTACTGACCGGGCTGGGACAGATCCTTCAGGGGGGTCAGCTCGTAGCCCGCGCCAAACAGCGTTTCCATGTCCTCGCGGGACAGGTGGATGTGGCGGTTGGAAATACCGACGGGAATGTCACCCTCACACGCGGGAGCGGCAGGGGCAGTCGGTGCGGCCTTGGGGGCGGCGGATACGCCCGCGCCGTTCTTTTCCAGATCGGCCATCACGCGCTTTACCATTTCAGCAATGGTTGATGCATTGTACTCCATAATAAATGCCTCGTTTCTATGTAATGATAAGTTTCAACAATATTATATATATCCGATATTCGGAAGTATTTGCAAATTCAGCGTCCCAAAGGACGGGATCGGTCAAAGGTCACGACAGCGCGGCACTGTCGGGCGAAAAACAGCATCGCCTTTGAAATTTCGCCGCGGTGGGCGCGTGTGCGGGATGTCCGCACACGCGCACCGTAGCGCGTCATTGACAAATTCGAGCCAAGATCAGATCTTAGGCAGAACCTGCTCAACGTCGCTGTGGGGTCTGGGGATAACGTGGGTAGCAACAACCTCACCCAGGTTTGCAGCAGCAGCGCCGCCTGCCTCAACAGCAGCCTTAACAGCACCGACGTCGCCACGAACCATAACGCTTACCAGACCGGAACCGATCTTCTCAGAACCGATCAGTACTACGTTTGCAGCCTTGCACATAGCATCTGCAGCTTCGATTGCGGCAACCAGACCGCGGGTTTCAACCATACCAAGAGCTTCCATTAGAAATTCCTCCATTATAATTTATGTATTTTTTTGGAAAAACGAATTTTGTTTGTCACGTATCGTGACGATGCGCGCTTGCGCATCAAATTGTTGCGCCGCGTGGGCGCTTCCCTGCCTTACGCCTTGCTTTTCTTCAAGAAACGCAGAATGCCGGGATGGGGGCGCGGGATGACCTCGTGCAGCTTGACTACGCCAATTTCGGCAGCGGCAGCGACTCCGGCTTCCAGAGCCGCTGTAACCGCCGAGACGGAGCCTTCCACAACAACCGTTACCAGCTTGCCGCCCAGGCGCTTTTCCGCACAGATGAACTGTACGTTTGCCGCCTTCAGCATCGCATCAAGACCGGTAATTGCAGCTACAAGAGCCTGCACCTCCAAGAGAGCGATTGCCTTGTCCTCCATAAGTCTCACCAACCGTCAGACTTATTTTACAGAGGGCAGAACCTTCTCCACGTCGCCGTGGGGTCTGGGGATGACGTGAGTAGCAACGACCTCACCCAGGTTTGCAGCAGCAGCGCCGCCTGCCTCAACGGCAGCCTTAACGGCACCAACGTCGCCGCGGACCATAACGCTTACCAGGCCGGAACCGATCTTTTCGGAGCCGATCAGGACGACGTTTGCAGCCTTGCACATAGCATCTGCAGCTTCGATTGCGGCAACCAGACCGCGGGTTTCAACCATACCAAGAGCTTCCAACATGAGAGTAATCTCCTTTTCTTTTTTTGTTTTTATTTTTTTAATTAATTTAATTTTTTACTTACGTGGGCACAAGCCCGAGCTCAGATCGTTGAGCTCTTTCCCAGTGCGTTCAGACGTGCGAACCATTCGATCTGCTCATCCTGACGCGGGATGATGCGGGATGCGATGAACATACCTCGCTTTTCGGCTTCATTCTTGCCTGCCTCAACCGCCATTTCCACAGCGGCGACGTTGCCCTCGAACTTGACGACCATCACCAGCGGAACTTCACATTTGTCCGCGTTGGCCGGCTTGTTTTTATCGATGGCGACCAGCTCGACGTCAGCGGTCTTGAGTCCCTTATCAGCGACGACGACCGAGGTGACGAAGCCGTAGCATTCGATCATTCCAAGAGCCATGTGTTACCTCCCGAGGATCAGTCTGCGATGTAGCAGATCTTGATACCTGCCTGAGATACGTTGACCTCCATTGCCTCGTTGAGGCGATCCAGCGGGAAGGAGTGAGTGATCAGATCCTCGATCGGGATGTTCATCTCCTTGGCCTGACGCAGGAATGCCATGGTCGTGGGATAATCCTCTGCGGTGTAGTCCCAAGAGCCGACGATGGTGATCTCTTTGTTACACATAGCGAAGTGGGGGTTGATGGAATATTCGCCGTTGTTGACGAAGAAACCAACCTCGCAAAGACCGCCGCCGCGACGGATGTAGTCGTAGATGGATGCGGCAGCTGCGGGAGCGCCCGTGCACTGGAAGGCGAAGTCTACGCCCTGGCCGTCGGACAGATCCTTGATGATCTGAACTCTGGCGGCAGCGTCGGGAACTTCCTTGAAGTTGATGGTGGTCTTAACGCCCAGCTTCTTTGCCATCTCCAGTCTCTTTTCAGAGCCGTCGATTGCAACGATGTGGTTGATACCCGACGCGCGGAGTACCGAGCACATGAGCAGACCGATGGGGCCGGTGCCGAGCACCAGAACCTTTGCGTTGAAGTTAAGCAGGCCCGTGGACTGTGCGCGAGCGACGGCGTGTACGCAGACGCAAGCGGCCTCCAGGATCATTCTCTGCTTAACGTCCAGGCCGTTGACCTGGAAATAAGTAGCACCCTTTGCTCTGATGAGCAGGTGGGTTGCGAACCAACCGTTGAGGGGGTTCTCCTTGTTCTGAGGCATCAGACCGAAGATACCCTGCTTGTCGCACAGGTTGGTGTTACCGGGATGCATACGGCAAACGTGGCATTCGCCGCAGGAGATAACCGAGGTAACGATCTTGTCGCCGACCTTCAGGGGCTTGCCGGCGGTGTCGCACTTGACGTTCTTACCCAGTGCGATGACCTCACCGGTACCCTCGTGGCCGAGGATGACGGGGCACATGCCGAAGGGGTCACCCTTCCACTCGTGCACGTCGGTTCCGCAGACACCCGCGCCTTCGACTTTGACCAGAATGTCGTCGTCGCCGAGCTCGGGAATGTCAACTTCCTGAATTTCGATTTTTCTGGGAGCAGTCAGAACGGCAACCTTAGCCTTACCGTTTGCGGGAGCGCCCGAAGTTGCGGGAGCCGCGTTGGTGCTGGCCAGGACCTGACGCACGATGCTCTCAATCTGAGAAGCGGTCAATTCCATAATTCTCTTTCCTTTCGTGGGTTTGTATCTTCAATTTTTTAATTTACCGTGCCGGCTTCCTACATTATTAAATAATGTGGAATTTGTCCACCATAACGCAACGACGGCGGCGGGTGAAGCTGCGCGCGCTGGTGATACCCTCGCCCGTAGGACCTGCGATGGTGAAGGTCGTGTGACCCTCGGAACCATAGCCGATGCCCGCATAGGACGGAGCGTTCTTGACGAAGATGGTGGTTTCGACTGCCTTGGCGAAGCGGGAGAGGTTGTCGATGTTCTTGGAGTGCATGTGAGCGGTGTGGCGGTTGCCGTGCTCAGCCTTGCAAGCCAGGTCGATGGCCTCGTCGATGTTCTTGACGCGAACGATACCCAGAATCGGCATCATCAGCTCCTCCTGAACGAACAGGTGCTCGAAGGGAACCTCCGCGATGATGCAACGGATATCGTCGCCCACCGTAATGCCCATCTTGGCCAGAATGACCTTGGCGTCACGGCCAACGCATTCGCGGTTGACCACGTGCTTGACCTGACCCTTGTCGTTCTTGACCTCGTTGAGTACGATCTTTGCCAGCTCGTTTGCCTGCGCAAGCGTCAGCTTGTAGCAGCCGTTTCTCATCATGCCGGCGATCAGCTCGTCCGCGACGTTGTCGAAGACGAAGACCTCCTTCTCGGCGATGCAGGGCAGGTTGTTATCAAAGGTACAGCCGTCGATGATATCCTTGGCTGCCTTTGCGATGTCCGCAGTATCGTCCACGATAACGGGAGGATTGCCCGCGCCCGCGCCGATTGCCTTCTTGCCCGAGGAAAGAACGGCCTTGACGACGCCGGGACCGCCCGTGCAGACCAGCAGGCGGATCAGGGGGGACTTGTACATGATCTGCGCGGTCTCCAGCGTGGGCTTGACGACCGAGGCAACGAGTACCTTGGGGCCGCCGACCTTGGCGGAGGCGCGGTTGATCAGGTCAACTGCGTAGTTGGAGGTTGCGATCGCGTTGGGGTGGGGGTTGAACACAACGCCGTTACCTGCGGCGATCATACCGATGCTGTTACAGATAACAGTCTCGGAGGGGTTGGTCGAGGGGGTGATGCTACCGACGACACCGAAGGGCGCCATCTCGGTCAGCGTCAGACCATGGTCTCCCGTGCAGACGGAAGGCTCGATATCCTCGGTACCCGGGGTCTTGTCCGCAACCAGACAGTGCTTTGCCTTCTTGTGGTCGGCGCGGCCCATCTTGGTCTCGGCAACACCCAACAGTCCCATGACCTCGGCTTCCTCACGCGTCATCTCACGAATGACGGTGATGAGCTTTTCGCGCTCTGCCACGCTCATGGCACGCACTGCCTTGTAGCCTTCGTTGGCCGCGGCGATGGCGTCGTTCATGTCGGCGAAAATACCGATGAACTTACGACCGCCGTAAGACGTTGCGTCCCAGGGGGCAAGAGCGGAGGCGGAACCGTTGATTTGTTTCAGCACAGACGCAACGATCTCGTTGATCTGGGCTTCGGTCCAGTTGTTTGCCATTGTCTTTGCTCCTTCTATAACGTTACTGTTGTTTTCGTTTCAATTGCCAAGCGCCGCCATCACGCGACGGACGACGTCCTGCACCTCGGCGTCGGTCGCACCGACCGTAGCGGTAGACGAGGACGAGCAGCTTGCGCAAGAGCCGTTACAGCTCGACTTGCCGCAAGTCTTGCAAGCGGCGTGACTTCCGCACTCGCGGCGGGAAAGCTCGGCCTTCAGGTCGTCGCAGGAGCAATGCTCCAGAGCGTTGACGCTGCGGGCGAGGATGCTGACGCGGCAGTAATGCTCGAGCGACTCAACGGCGTCAAACGCGTTGTACAGCGTGTCACCAACCGACAGCGAGGAGTCGCCGTGGAAGATGTAGGCCAGCTTTTTGGTGTCGCTCATGTAGCTTGCCAACGTATTGGCATCGTGGTTCTTTTTATCGTAGGCCGCGGCGGGAACGTAGCCGAAGTAGGCTTCCTTGTCACCGGGCAGTACGAACTTAGCGGCGTCAATGTCCGAAATGGCGAAAGCGGTGCTTGCCGCCGGCTGGGCATGGACGATGCAGTTGATCTCGGGGCGCAAGCGGTAGATCTCAATGTGCATGCGGATCTCGGACGTGGGCTTTTTGCCGGGCTCAAGCGAATTTCCCATCGCGTCGACGCGAACCAGCTTGTCCGGTGTCAGAAACGCCTTGCACAGACCACCCGGCGTGCAGATGAACTCATTGTCGCTGATCTTGTAGGAAATATTGCCGTGCTTGGCAATGACCAGCCCCTTCTGATACATCAGCTTACCGACCTCGACGATCTGCTTTTTGATTTCAAACAGATTAGGCATAGGGTAAAACCTCTATTCTTCCGAATTATTTTGCGGCGATCTTGAGGGTATCCAGCGCGATCATGTATTCCTCGTCGGTGGGGATGACGAATACGCGGGCGCGGCTGCCGTCAGCGGTCAGCTCGCAAGCCTCGCCACGGGGGCACTCGGCGTTGATCTTGTTGTCCATGACGATGCCCAGCGCATCCATATCAGCGCAGATGGCCTCGCGCAGACCGCGGTCGTTCTCGCCGATACCGGCAGTGAAGACGATGGCGTCGACGCCGTTCATTTCAGCGACGTAAGAGCCGATGATCTTCTTTGCCTCGTGAACGAGCAGGTCGATGGCCAGCTTAGCGCGCTCGTTGCCGGCATCAGCAGCGGCGTTGACCTCGCGGCAGTCACTCGACACGCCCGAAACGCCCAGCAGGCCCGACTTCTTGTTGAGCACGTTGTCCATCTCGGCGGGGGTGAGGTTCAGCTCCTTCATCAGGTAAGGAACGATGGTGGGGTCGATGTTACCGCAGCGGGTACCCATAGGCAGACCCTCGTTGGGGGTGAAGCCCATGGAGGTGTCGACGACCTTGCCGTTCTTGATGGCGGTGATGGAGGAACCGTTGCCCAGGTGGCAGGTGATGACCTTCATCTCGGAGAGGGGCTTTTCACACAGCTCGGCCACGCGACCTGCCACGTAGCGGTGGGAGGTGCCGTGGAAGCCGTAGCGACGAAGCTGGAACTTCTCGTAATATTCATAAGGCAGCGGGTAGATGTAAGAAACGGGCTCCATGGTGCTGTGGAATGCGGTATCGAATACGCAGACCATAGGCTTTGCGGGGCAGCTCTTGCGGCAAGCCTCGATGCCCTTGATGGCAGGGGGGCCGTGCAAAGGGTTGATGCCCACGATGGAATACAGATAATTGAGCGTTTCGTCGGTGACGAGGGTGGACTCCTTGAGCTTACCGCCGTGTGCGACGCGGTGGCCGATGGCGTCGATCTCGTCGACGGATGCGATGACACCCAGCTCAGCGTCGGTCAGCAGCTTGAGCACGAGCGCGATAGCGTCGTCGTGATCCTTGAGCTCAACCTCGGCCTTGTAATCGTCCTTACCGGGACGCTTGTGGGTAACGAAGCCGCCAATGCCGATCTTCTCGCAGTTACCCTTGGCGATGACGCGGTTGTCGTCCATATCGAAAAGCTGATACTTGAGAGACGAGCTACCGGCGTTAACAACCAGAATTTTCATTTCTTACCTCCATTGAAGCGCTGCGTTTTGCAGTGCAGAATTTATTAGACAGACGGTATTTCTCAACAGAATTGCGAGAGATACCCATACTTGTAGTATATTATATCACAAAGAAGATTTTTTTGCAAGAGTATTTCGCAAAAAAGTCGGTGGATTGTTGACGAGATTTGGGAGAATTTTTGGTAAGAAAGATGATATTGGGGGGTGCGTCATTTATACAACTACTCCTTAGGCCTCGCCCAGCTGGTTTTGTGTTCATGCTTGCATGACGCCCGTGTTTAGCGGGCGAACAAAACTTGCTATTTCGCTTGCGAAATATGGCTTCGCGCCGCGCTGTGCGGTTTTTTGATGCCATTTCTTTGTCATTCCACAAAGAAATGGCGAAAGAAAGGGAACCAAAGGGCCTAATGCCCTTTGGATACCCGCAAGACTTTTCTCTTTCGCTATCTTTTGGTGGTTACCAAAAGGCGTTGTCGCATCTGCAAGCTTTGCGTCGGCAAATCCAAAGATTTGCCTCCTTGTACAAGCAGGCTATCTCTCCTCTCTTCGCTCCGTGCCGCGCTACATAGCGGACAGAGGAAAAAAACATATTTGATTCAATACATTTCTCGCCGTTTTGCCACCACGCGCGGCAGGCAAAGAAAGCAAGACGTTTTTGCTTGAAATTCTGTTGAACTGGGGTGCGTAGCAGATAGTTAAAGCATTTGCTACTTCGCTTGCGTGCGACTTCCGTGTTGGCGTTTTTGTTTAAAACGCCAACACAACGGCTGAAGATGCTCACTTTCGCGAAAAAATGAGTGGAGCGACAGCGGAACGACTTTTCGCGTTGCGGGTTTCCAAAGGGCACCAGGCCCTTTGGTTCCTTTCTTGGCTACTTCTTGGGGAAGGCCAAGAAGTAGCATGATCGCACAGCGCGACGCGTTGTGTCGCGCCGAAGGGGAGAAAGCTGATTTTCAAACAACTACTTCTTGAGCCTCGCACAGCTTTGCGCGCTCGGTGTACCGGCATGGTTGTTCATTCTTTGCCGCGCGGCAAAGAACGAACCAAGAAAACGCGCCGGACGTTCCCTCCGGGGCCTCCCTGCGATTGCCGCGCTACATGGAAAAACAAGAGAGATCACATATTATGTTTTAATGCTGTGCTTCAAGTATAGCCACCACGCGCGGCAGACGAAGAAACGAGATCGTTTTTGTTTGAACTTTAGTTAAACCGGGGGGCGTCGCAGATGGCAGAAGCCTTTTCTTTTGTGCTTGCGTGCGACTTCCGTGTTTGCAAGTTTCTTTAACTTGCAAACGCAACAGCTGAAAATGCTTACCTTCGCGAAAAAATGAGTGGAGCGACAGCGGAACGACTTTTCGCGTTGCGGGTTTCCAAAGGGCACCAGGCCCTTTGGCGCCCTTCTTCCGCCACTTCTTGGGGCGCACCAAGAAGTGGCATAAAAGCCGGCGCAGCGCGGCGCGAAGCTGTACGCGCGTCCGTAAGAGTAGTTGCGGAAAATTCAGCTAAATCCAAACAAAAAAAAGAGAACTCCCCCCACGGAAAGTTCCCTTCTTTCATCATTCGGTTTCTTCTTCAAAATACTCACTCAAATCCACCGCCGCGATCGCCTTGGTATCCAGCTTGCCCTTCGCCCGCTCGTGATACGCCACCGCGTTGCGCGCCAGCATGGTGATCTGATTGTTGATCGACCTGCCCTCCAGCTCGGACATCACGATCAGCTTGCGCAGCAGCTCCTCCTGCAGTCTCACCTTGACCACGGGCTGTTTCTTTCCTGCCATGTCAAACCCCTCCTTGCATCAGCGGCGAACGGCGACCGCTTGCGAATTGTAATAGCGCAGAATGCGCAGCGCCTGATCGGTCACCTCAAAATACAGAATGCCACGGCGCTTGTCCTCGGTCTCGTACAGCGCAATATACACCTCGGGCTTTTGCAGATCGGAGGTGAAATCGACCGTCCGCTCGGGAGCGTACTTCTCCGCCTGCTTGATAAAATCACCATCAAACGGTGCCACCAGCGTCATGTCCTTGATGCGGATGTCGGCGACCTTTTTGCGGCTTCTGCCGCCGTAAATTTTATTGAGCGTCATGATGCCGCCCGTCATGGAATATTCGTACTCGACCGACACGTATCGCCAGGTCAGCCAGACGATGATCCAGGTTGAGAGCGGAACGAGCGCCATCATGGGAACGAACAGCCGCGTGGTAAATCCGACGATCAACAACGCCACCACGTAGACGACGTAGGCGAGGATCATCAGCATCCGCTTGAGCTTATAGGACGCCTGCTTTTTGGGCGAGGTAACGTATTCGTAGGTCTGGGAAGGATCCATAATGTTCTCCTTGTCTTGGTTTTTTCGTTTCGTTTTATTGTACCACATCCCGTGAAAGATTGCAAGTGGTGCCGTTCTTTTTTTGCAAATCTCTTGCGCGCGGCAAACTTTCATGTTAGAATAGATGCAGAACGATAGAATCGCATTTGCGATATTTTAAAGATGGAAATTAAGGAGAATTTGTCATGAAGATCTCGCCATGTGTTCGTGCGTTGCTTTGTCTTCTCGCCGCGTTTTTACTGCTTACCTGCGGCACCGTCGCCTGCAAGCCACAGCCAACCACACCGCCCGACAACACCCCACCCACGGACGAGCAAAAGCCGCCCGTCGATCAACCGACTGACAAGGAGGTGCTCGATTTGATCGTGCAAGGAATCACCGATTACACCCTTATCCGCGCCGATGCGGCATCCGTCGAGGTCCGTCAGGCACTGGTCAATCTGAGCGGGGCCATTCTTGACCTCACGGGCTGCACCATCAAGCCCGGCACCGACTGGGTCGATCGTGGCGAGGAGGCTCCCGTTGACACGCCCGAAATTCTCATCGGTCTGACCAATCGCCCCGAGAGCATCGAGGCGCACGCCGCACTCAAGGAGACCGAATACACCATCGCCGCCGTCGGCAATCGCCTCGTCATCGTCGGCTACGACGACGCCTGCACCGTCGCCGCCGTGACCGCGTTTATCGAGCAGCTGGCGCAGTACGTCAAAACGACCGACGGTGGGATCGACCTTTCCCTTCCGAACGATTATCTTCACAACGGCACCTTCGTCGTCAAGTCCTATCTGAACGAATTTGACAAGTCGTCCTATTCCATGTACCTGGACGACAAGCTGACCGCCACCGAGGAGACGCTGCTGTATTTCGAATCCTTCGACGGCTTCGAATACGAGGACGCAACCGAGGTTGAGGGATACGTGGACGACGGCATCGGCTTCGTCTGCGAGAAGGACAACAAGCACTGGTCGCTCATCAACACCCCGCTTGACGCCTTTTCCATTGACGTTACGAACAAGTTCACCCAGACCGTCAAAATGTGGGTATACGTCAACGACATCGACCTGCTCGGCTGTGACCACGACGCGGTATACGGCACGCCTCAGGTAGGCAGCGGCACGCTTTACATCACGTTGTACGATGAGAACGGCAAGGGCCACACCTGGCAGCACACCTTCGCGGGTAGCGGCTGGCACGAGATCGAGCTGTCCTTTGCCTGCCACAACATCGCCTACCCGGAGCTGCCCAAGATCGACTACTCCAATTTGTGCCGCCTGTCCGTCTGGTGCATCGGCTACGAGGGGCTGGAGCTCCGCTTTGACGATATGCGCTTGTGCACCTACGAAAGCAAGGGCTACGTTCAGCCCGAGGCCCCCAACGGCGGCCGCTGGCTGTCCACCTGCGACTACGAGGCCCTCGACGGCCCCATCCTGACCGAGTGGTACGGCTCTTATTTCGACCTTGAGGACAAGACGCAGGGCTCGTCCTCGATCGCCATCACGGGCCACAAGGAAAACGTCGACCACCGCGTCTGCATCGGTGTGAACGACGTGCCCGTCAGCTACAAGGAGGACACTCTCTGCTTTGATATGTACATCAGCGATCTCGGCCGCCTTGGCACCAACTGGCAGATCCGCCTTGAGCACAACGCGCAGGCAGGCTTCTATTTCGTCAACTACGACATCATGAAGGATTGTGCCGTCGACGAAAACGGCAACGCCGTTCCGCTCAAGAGCGGCGCGTGGAACCACATTCAGCTTCCCCTGAGTAAGACCGCCCTCAATATCGGCAGCGGCTACGAAACCGTGCTGACCGAGGACTTGGTGCTGACCCAGCTGATGTTCTTCATCGAAGGCACGGGCGCGACCGAGAAAGAAAACTACCTCATCAAATACGATAACTTCTACGTCACCAAGACCGCCAACCTCAAGGCGGCCGACAACTGATCAGAATCCCTCGGCGAATATAGTGCGCGCTCCTAAGAACAATTCAATTTGACAGAATAGCAACCAAACAGACGACCACTGACAGAGGCTCCCTCCGGGAGGGAGCTGGCGCCGTAGGCGACTGAGGGAGAGTGCGTTGCAATGAAGTTAATCAAAAATCAAAGCCACGCAGGCTCCTTCCACCACTTCGTGGTCCCCCTCCCTCTCGGAGGGAGGCATAAAGCCGATACGGAAATAAATCCGTGTCGGCTTTTTCTACCCTTTAGAACCTGAGACCTATCCCCCGAGGATTTTTTCAAAAATTTCCCGCTCGTTTTTCATTGCCTGTTGCAAAAGCGGAAGTTTTGTAGTATAATAGGGTGTCGCAGTGTTTTTACTGCTCAAAATTTCCCCTCGGAGGTCTTTATGAAAGCTGTTATCACCGTTACCGGTAAGGATACCGTCGGTATCATCGCCGACGTTTCCGCCGTTTGCGCCAATCGGGGCGCCAATATCCGCGAGATCACCCAAAACGTACTGGGCGAGTATTTCGCCATGATCATGATCGCCGAGCTGGACGGCTTGAAAATTCCGTTCGCCGATTTCGTCGACGAGCTGGCCGCCCTTGGCCGCAGCCGCGGGCTGGACATCCACACCATGCATGAGGACATCTTCAACACCATGCACCACATCTGACGAGGTCTGCCATGCTCAACACACAGGATATTCTTGAAACCATCAATATGATCCGGGAGGAAAACCTGGACATCCGCACCATCACCATGGGCATCTCGCTGCTCGATTGCGTCAGCGAGGATGCTAACAGACTGTGCGATAAGATCTACGACAAGATCACCCGCCGCGCCGATAAACTGGTCAGCGTCGGTCAGGGCATCGAAAAGGAATACGGCGTGCCCATCGTCAATAAGCGCGTGTCCGTCACGCCCATTTCCCTCATCGGCGGCGAGCTGTCGCCCGAGGGCTATCTCAAGATCGCTCATACCCTTCAGCGCGCCGCGCAAACGCTCGGCATCAACTTCATCGGCGGCTTTTCCGCCCTGGTCCACAAGGGCTACACCGTCGGTGCGCGCAATCTGATCTCGGTCATTCCTCAGGCGCTGGCCGAGACCGAAACCGTCTGCTCCTCCGTCAACGTCGCCACGACCAAGGCGGGCATCAATATGGACGCCGTGGCCCAGATGGGTCACGTCATCAAGCAATGCGCCGAGCTGACGGCCGATAAGGACAGCATCGGCGCGGCCAAGCTGGTCGTGTTCGCCAACGTCCCGCAGGACAACCCCTTCATGGCGGGTGCCTTCCACGGTGTCGGTGAGCCCGACAGCGTTATCAACGTCGGCGTTTCCGGCCCCGGCGTCGTCGCCTCGGCCATCAAGCGGGCGGGTGATTGCGATCTGTCCGAGCTGGCTGACGTCATCAAAAAGACGGCATTCAAGATCACCCGCGTCGGTCAGCTGGTCGCCAAGGAGGCGGCAAGCCGACTGGACACCCCCTTCGGCATCGTTGACCTCTCCCTCGCTCCCACCCCTGCCATCGGCGACTCGGTCGCTCACATTCTGGAGGGTATGGGACTTGAAAGCTGTGGCGCGCACGGCACGACAGCCGCGCTGGCCATGCTCAACGACGCGGTCAAAAAGGGCGGCGTTATGGCGTCGTCGCACGTCGGCGGACTGTCGGGCGCTTTCATTCCCGTTTCCGAGGACGCCGGTATGATCGCCGCCGTCGAAAAGGGTGCGTTGAGCATCGAAAAGCTGGAGGCTATGACAGCCGTCTGCTCGGTCGGTCTTGACATGATCGCCATTCCCGGCGATACCCCCGACGCCGTCATCAGCGGCATCATTGCCGACGAGATCTCCATCGGCGTGGCCAACACCAAGACCACCGCCGTTCGCCTCATTCCCGCCATCGGCAAGGGCGTGGGCGACAGCGTTGAATTCGGCGGTCTTCTCGGCTACGCTCCCATCATCCGCCTGAACCCCTATTCCCCCGAAAAATTCATCGGCCGCGGCGGTCGCATTCCCGCGCCCATCCACAGCCTGAAAAACTAATATTTTGATATAAGGAGTCACCATGTCCGACGACACCAAGCACCCCGACTTGGCTCTTGCGGATCTCTCCTGCGCCGCCCTGGCGTATCTGGGAGACAGCGTGCTGGAGCTGTGCGTGCGCAACCACCTCGTCCGTGCGGGACTGTCCACGGCCGCGCATCTGAATAAGGCCTCAAGGCAGTACGTCACCGCCACTGCCCAGGCGCAGGCGATGCAGCGCATTTTGCCAATGCTGACCGAGCAGGAGGCCGCCGTATATCGCCGCGGCAGAAACAACGTCCACTCTGGCGTTCCCAAAAAAGCGACCGTTGCGGAATACCGCGCGGCCACGGGCATGGAATGCTTGTTCGCTTATCTGTACCTGACCCAAAATCAAGCTCGCATCGACGAGCTGTTTGCGCTTGCCTATCCGACGGACGGGCAAGATACATCCAAAAGAGAGGAATAAGATCATGAAAAATCCAATCGTCAAAATTCACGTCCGCGATCTGGGCGTGATGACCGCCGAGCTCTACCCCGACAAGGCACCCAAAACCGTAGAAAACTTCGTCAATCTGGTCAAGTCTGATTTTTACAGTGGACTGATCTTCCACCGCGTCATCGCCGGCTTCATGATCCAGGGCGGCGGCTACGACGAGGCGTTTGAGGACAAGGACACGCCCTCCATCCGCGGCGAGTTCCGCGCCAACGGCTTTGCGCAGAACGATCTCAAGCACGTCCGCGGCGTGCTGTCCATGGCTCGCACCTCGGCGCCCAACAGCGCGTCCTCTCAGTTCTTCGTGATGCACCAGAACGCGCCCCATCTGGACGGTCAGTACGCAGGCTTCGGCATGCTGACGGACGGCTTCGAGGTGCTGGACCGCATCGCATCCGCCAAGACGGGCCGCTACGGCTACTTTGCCGACGTTCCCCGTGAGCCCATCGTCATCGACCGCATGGAGCTGGTCGAAGAATAATCCATCGGAGGTAGTATCATGTCCAACGCAATGACACACCGCGACCGCGCCGCCTGCGCCCTGAATTGCGGCGTTCCCGATCGCATTCCCACCTTTGAGCTGGAATATCAGCTCGCCCCCTTGATGTTCGGTCACGATTTTCTGTATTCGCACCAGCTCAGCGGCCTGTCCCAAAAGGAGATCGACTACAAGATCGAGGAAAACGCCAACTTCATGGTCGAGGTCTATGACAAGCTGGACTATTCCATCATTCCCATGGCCTTTATGACCGAGGATCACGTCATCGCCACGGCCAAGCACATCCACCGTCTGACGGGCGGCAAGGTGATGCTGACCCACCACGGCGACGGCACCTTTGAGATCCCTGACGGCAATCATATGTACGATTTCGCTTACCGCATTGCCGACGATCCCGACGGCGTACACGAGGAGGCCGAAAGAAGAATGAAATTTGCCATCGAGCGCAACAAGAGATTGTTCGACGCGGGCATTGAGAGCTTTATTCTGTGTGCCGACTATTGCTACAACTCGGGTCCCTTCCTCTCGCCCAAGATGTTCCGCGAGTACATCACGCCTTATCTTGCCGAGATCATCCGCAACATCCGCGAGATGGGCGGCTTTGCCATCAAGCACACCGACGGTAACATCATGCCCATTCTGGATCAGCTGATGGAGTGCCGTCCTCACGCCATTCACTCGCTCGACCCCATGGCAGGCGTGGACATTGCGGTTGTCAAAAAGCTGACGCAGGAAAAGGGCATCGCCATCTGCGGTAACGTCAACTGTGCGCTGATGCAGACGGGCACGGACGAGGAGGTCCGCGAGAGTGCGTTGTATGCGCTCAAGCACGGCAAGCCGGGCGGTGGATACATCTTTACGACGTCCAACGTTCCCTTCCGCGGATTGCCCGCCGAGCGGTATGAGATGATTTTGAATATTTGGAAGGAGCATCGGGATTACACCGATGAGGAAAGAGGTCTTTGATTTGACTCTTTTTCGCCCTCGGATCATGCGGCAAGTGTGGTTCGAGGGCGGTTTTTTTGGAAAATTCAAGCCGCTTCTCCTACAGCCTCACCCTGCACGGCTCTGCCGTGCGCGTTCGGTGTGCGGCTTTTGATGCCACTTCTTGGCCCGCCCCAAGAAGTGGCGGAAGAAGGGCGCCCAGGCGTTCCCCCTGGGAACCCCCTGAGATTGCCGCTCTTCAAAGCTAACAGAGGAGAAAGACATATTTGATTTAATACACCGCTCGCCGCCCTGCCACCACGAGCGGCAGGCGAAGAACGCAAAATCGTTTTTGTTTGAAATTTAGTTGAACCGGGGTGCGTAGCAGATGATATAGGCTTTTGCTATCTCTCTTGCGTGCGTCTTTCGTGAGCGTGACTTTCTTTAAGTCACGCTCGCAACAGCTGAAGCTGTAAGACCTCGCGAAAAAATGAGTGAAGCGACAGCGAAACGACTTTTCGCGCTCGGGGTTTCCAAAGGGCATTAGGCCCTTTGGCTGGTTTTCTTTTGCCCTTTCTTTGTTCAGCGACAAAGAAAGGGCCTCCCTTGCCGGCACAGCGCACGCGCACAGCTGTGTGCGCGTCAAAAGAAAACCGCACAAAAAATTTACACATATTACACAAAAACTCCTCAATTTTCCTTGAATTTTTCCCCATACTATGATATAATACTCTACAATCAAGAGGCTCCGCCTCACTTTGCGACATAAAAACATTTTTGGAGGGTTATCATGAAGTACATCCCATATGTCAACATCAAAATGGGTACCAAATCCATTCCCCGCCGTTCCTACGGTAACACGCTCCCCCTGACCCAGATCCCCTTCGGTATGGCTCCCTTCTGCATCCAGACCGAAAGCCGTCCGGGTTGGTTCTATCATCCCGAGCACGAATTTGCCGAGGGCGTTCGTCTGACCCATCAGCCCAGCCCCTGGATCAACGACTACGGCACCTTCGTCATGACCCCCCAGAACGACGTCGTCGCCAACAGCGCCGCAGGTGCTTGGTCGGGCTACCGCATCCAGGACTCGGTCCAGCGCCCCGACTACCTCAAGCTGACCTTCCTGCGCTCCAACTGCACCTTTGAACTGACGCCCACCGAGCGCGGCGGTGCCATCCGTCTGACCTACGGTGACGATCGCCCCTCGTACCTGTCCTTCTTCCCCGTCAAGGGCAACTATACCTACCGCTTCGACGAGGCGACCAACACGCTGTACGGCACGACCGACGGTCACAGCCAGGACGTCGCCGTTGATTTCAAAATGTACTTCGTCGTCAAGTTCCTCGGCGACGTCGTCGACACCGAGCGCACCTACGCCGCAGGCGAGGGCGCAGGCGCTTGCATCCACGTAGCCGTCAAGAACCGCGTCGTTGAGGCGCGCCTGGGCATCTCCTACATCAGCGAGGATATGGCCGTTGCCGCCATGGAGCGCGAGTGCGGCGACTATTCCTTTGACGTTCTGCGCAACATGGCGGAGAACAACTGGGAGGAAAAGCTGCACCGCATCGAGATCGAAACGGACGACGAGGAGCAGATGAAGACCTTCTACTCCTGCCTGTACCGACCCTTCCTGTTCCCCCACAAGGCCTACGAGCTGGACGCCGACGGTAACCCCGTTCACTACACCCCCGTTGACGGTAAGGTCCGCCCCGGCGTTCGCTACACCGACAACGGCTTCTGGGATACCTACCGTACCGTTTACCCGCTGTACACCCTCATCGCCCGCGATGAGTTTGCTGAAATGCTCGAGGGCTTCGTCAACGATTACCTCGAGTGCGGCTGGCTGCCCAGATGGCCCTCGCTCGGCGAGGTCGGCTGTATGCCCAGTACCCTGATCGACGCCGTTATCGCCGAGGCTGCCGTCAACGGCATCGGTAAACGCGAGGTGCTGGAAAATGCACTCAAGGGTATGATCCACCACGCCAATAACGACGCCCCCGACCGCCGCTACGGCCGTAACGGTGCGACCTCTTACCTCAAGTACGGCTATATGCCTCGCAACGAGCAGCGCGAGTCGGTCAACCTGACCCAGGACAGCGCGTACGGTGACTGGTGCATCGCCACCGTCGCCAAGGTGCTCGGCCACGACGAGCTGGTCGACGAGTACATGGCTCGTTCCAAGAACTACAAGAACATTTTCGATGCCACCAGCGGATTCATGCGCGGCCGTGACACCGAGGGCAAGATGGCAGAGTTCTTTGATCCCTGCTCTTGGGGCGGTGAGTACACCGAGGGCTCGGCATGGCAGAATTCCTTTGCCGTTCCTCACGATATCGAGGGTCTGGCAGAGCTGCACGGCGGCAAGGATAAGCTGATCGCCAAGCTCGACGAGCTGTTCAACACGCCTCCCAAGTACCGCGTATTCGGCTACAACAACGAGATCCACGAGATGACCGAGATGGCGGCGGTTGATTTTGGTCAGATGGCCATTTCCAACCAGCCCTCCTTCCACCTGCCCTTCCTGTTTGCCGCTCTGGGCGCGCAGGACAAGACCAACTACTGGGCAAAGAAGCTGGCGACCGAGGCCTTCAACTCGGGCGACGCGGGTTATCCCGGCGACGAGGACAACGGCACGACCTCGGCATGGTACATTTTTGCGACCATTGGCCAGTATCGTTTGTGCCCCGGTAAGACCGAATGGATCAAGTGCGAGAGACTGGTCAAGTCGGTGAAAATTCTGGGCAAAGAGATTTGATTGTATAATCGTTTGATTTTGCGGGGACTGTTCTATTGGGGCAGTCCCTGCGGCGTTTTAGCGGGGGAGCAGGGGAGGTTGAATTTTTCAGAGCTTGTGTAGCCGGAAGGGCGCGCCACAACGCGGCGCGCTTTGCGTGGATGCTACTTCTTGTCACTCGACAAGAAGTAGCCAAGAAACGAGCCCGGCCGTTCCCTCCGGGACCTCCCTTCCGCGCGAAAAGGTCGCGGCGCTCTCGCTCTGCTCATCTTTTCGCGAAAGCAAGCATCTTCAGCTTTTGCGTTTGCAAGTTAAAGAAACTTGCAAACACGAAAGTCGCACGCAAGCAAAAAAGCAAATTTTTTTGCTATCTGCGACGCACCCCAGTTCAACAAAATTTCAAGCAAAAACGATTTTGCTTTCCCCGCCTGCCACCAAAACGGGCTGTCGAGGCGCCAGCCCCTACCGAGAAAGAAAAAACTTTTTCTTCCTTCGCCTGCCGCGCGTGATGGCAAAGCGGCGAGAGATGCAGAATAAACTTTTATGTTTTTCTCGTCTTCTTCCTTGCAGCGCGGCACGGAATGAAGTGGAAGATGATAGCCTGCTTGCAATAGGAAGCGGATCTTTGATCCGCTGACGCAAAAATTGCAGACGCCACAACGCCTTTTGGTAACCACCAAAAGATAGCGAAAGAAACAGGTCTTGCGGGTTTCCAAAGGGTATTAGGCCCTTTGGCGCCCTTCTTCCGCCACTTCTTGGGGCGCCCCAAGAAGTGGCAAAAACGACAGCGCGGCGCGTTGTGCCGCGCCCTTCCGGCTACACAAGCTCTAAAAAATTCAGTCTCTCCCAACTCCCCGCAGAAAGGAGCATACCATGTCAAAAAAACAATCCCCCCGCCGCGCACGGCACTTCCTCCATAAGATCCTCAACCGCATCACCCTGACGGGCCTGCTCCTCGCCATCCAGCTCGCCTGGCTCTGCTGGTTCGTCTTTCGCTTGTCTCAGTACGCCGTCGGTATCAATATCCTCTTTACCGTGCTGAGCCTGATTCTCGCCCTTTATATCGTCCGCCGCGAGGAAAATCCAGCCTATAAGATCAGCTGGATCATCGTGCTGTGTGCCCTGCCGCTGTTCGGCCTGCTCATCTACGGCGTCTTCGGCAACAAGCATCTCTCCCGCCGGATGCGAAATAAGATCGAGACCGTGGAAAAGGCGCATCCGTCTCCCACGCCTGCCCGCTCGCCCGAGGGCTTGCCGCCCCGCTTTGGCGCGACCTGCGACTATCTTGCCCGTCACGGCTCCTATCCCGCCTATACCGACACGAGCGCGACCTACTATTCTTTGGGTGACGAGCTGTTCCCCGCACTTCTTGCCGATCTGGAGCAGGCAAAGCACTATATTTTCCTCGAATACTTTATCATTGCCGAGGGTAAAATGTTAGATAAGCTGCTCGACGTGCTCTCCCGCAAGGCGGCCGAGGGCGTCGACGTTCGCATCATCTACGACGACATCGGCTGTGAGGCGGCAACGCCCTTGTCCTTCGTTGCTCGTGCCGAAAAGCAGGGCATCCGAACGCTGGGCTTTAACCGTATCATTCCCTTTTTGTCCATCGTTATGAACCACCGCGACCACCGCAAATATACCGTCATCGACGGCCGCGTCGTCTACACGGGCGGCATCAATATCGCCGACGAGTATATCAACGAAAAGGTGCGCTTTGGTCATTGGAAGGACACGGGACTGCGCCTGGAGGGCGCGGCAGCGCACAGCTTCGTTCATATGTTCCTCAATCTGTGGAACGCCTTCCGCCCGACCGAGACGGACTATTCCCCCTTCCTTCCCGACGCTTCCGTGACCCCCGCCGAAGGCTCTCCCGCCGCCGTCGTTCCCTACTCCGACTCCCCGCTGGACGACGAGAACGTGGGCGAGACGGTCTACCTTGAAATTCTCGCTCAAGCCGAGAATTACGTGTATATCTTCACCCCCTATCTGATCATCGACAGCGAGCTGCAGACCGCGCTTTGCACCGCCGCCAAGCGGGGCGTGGACGTGCGCATCGTCACGCCGGGCGTTCCCGATAAGAAAACCGCCTACCGCCTGACCCGCTCGTATTACCCCGCCCTGATGCAGGCCGGTGTCAGAATTTACGAGTACGCCCCCGGCTTTCTGCACGCCAAGAGCTTCGTGTGCGACGATAAGATCGCCGTGGTCGGCACCATCAACATGGACTACCGCAGTCTGTACCTGCATTTTGAATGCGGCACGCTGCTCTACGGCGGCGAGGCCGTCATGGCGCTCAAGCAGGACTGCCTTGAAACGATGGAGCTAAGCCGCGTCGTCGTCCGCGAGAGCAAAAAGCGGCATCTGCGCTTCTGGCGAAGTCTGATCGACGCCATCCTGCGCACCTTCAGCCCGCTGTTCTGAGGTGCGGTTTTGTTGAAAATGCGGAAAATCGCCCAAGGGCATTGACAATAAGGCCTAAATCATGTAAAATAAAGATACCGACGGAGATCACCGGCGGATATCATGAAAATGTAAAAACAGAAACGGAGGATTTCCGTATGAGCGAACAGAACAAGCTGCCCGAAGAGGAGCAGATCGAGAAATTTACCCTGACGGACGAAGAGGGCAACGAGAGCGATTTTGAGCTGATCGGCTCGGGCGAGGTTGACGGCGTGATGTACTACGCCATGATCCCCGCAGAAGAGGCCGAGGACGAAAACCGCGACACCTTCGAGTACGTCATTCTCAAGAGCGAGGTGGACGAAAACGGCGACGAGTCGCTGTTCACCATCGACGACGACGAGGAGTTCGACCGCGTGGCCGATTTCTTCGACGATATGTTCTCGACCGTCGATTTCGACGCAGAGGACTGATCTTTCCGTAAAAATTCCTGCTTAGTGCGTGATGGTCGGATATTAGGACCTACGAATGAATAAAGGAGCCCGGAGAATGGTTCCGCGGTGGTTTGCAGACCTCCCGCTCTTTCCCCGATTGACTTGTCTCGGCAGAAGACGCGGACGCTGGGAGCAGTAAAGCCACGGACAGGGCACCGCCTTGCTTGGAGCAGGGTTTCTCAATCTCCGGTCACACGGCTCGGCGGGATAAAAAAATTCCTCGGACGCCGTCCGAGGAATTTTTTGTTAGCACGATCTACATCAAGGCTCCCTCCGAGAGGGAGCTCCCGACGGAGTCGGGTGAGGGAGAGTGCGTAAATCATAGAATTTAGGCAGATTCCTGATAACGCGGGCTCCTTCCACCACTTCGTGGTCCCCCTCCCTCCCGGAGGGAGGCTTTCACATCACCGATCAAACAAAAAAACGGATCTTTCTCCAAGAGATATTGGTTAGGAGGTAATTCTATGCGGCCTGTCGAAAAATACGTATCGGAATATATCGATGGCTTTGATTTTACTTTTTCCGAGCATATCTCAAAAAGGGTGTTCGACGTAGAAATAGAGGTTGACGCGTTTGAATATAACGACCGCCATCATCGGAGAGAAAAAGCGCACGTGGTGCTGAAAAAGAACAGCCTGCAATACGAATGCGACTGTTACGAGGATCACGATTATAACAGCGATTTTTATCCCGTCGTCATACACGGTCAGCGATTCATATGCTTTAGGAAAACACTATACGGCTTCACCTTGCTAAATGCAGACACGCTTGCAGAAGAATACGAGTATTTCCCCGAAAATGTCGTTCGCGGCGAAGAATCTTTTATCATTGTCGATGTCAAGCAACTGGACGAGTTTTTGATCTTCGAAGGATGCTATTGGGCGTGCCCGTATGAATGCTTTTGCTTCGATTATGACCAAAAATTGTTTTGGAATGTTTCAAAAGCATATGGCATCGCGTCGGCACATCAAACTGCGCTGCAAGACGGGAGCCTGGTACTATCGGGAACGGATGAGAACGGGACAGAAAAAAAGGCCACGGTCTTAAAGCAAGATATAATACAAGGCATAAAAACAAACGGAACAGAAAATATATAAAAGGAGCATACATATCATGGACGTAATTAAAGAATTATCCCTGATCGGTCTGGTACCGGTCATCAAGATCGACGACGCAAAGGACGCCGCACCCCTGGCTCACGCACTGGACGAGGGCGGTCTGCCCTGCGCTGAGGTCACCTTCCGTACGGCCGCCGCTGCCGAAGCCATTGCCGAGATGGTCAAGGCTTGCCCCGATATGCTGGTCGGCGCGGGCACGGTGCTCACCACCGCGCAGGTCGACGAGGCCGTTGCCGCAGGCGCGAAGTTTATCGTCAGCCCCGGTCTCAATCCCACCGTCGTCAAATACTGCGTTGAGCGCGACATTCCCGTCATGCCCGGCATCAACAATCCCTCGGGCATCGAGCAGGCCATGGAGCTGGGTCTGAAGGTCGTTAAGTTCTTCCCCGCCGAGCCATCGGGCGGTCTGAATATGCTCAAGGCGATGGCCGCACCCTACGGCAGCGTACGCTTTATGCCGACGGGCGGCATCAGCCCCGCCAACGCGGGTGATTATCTAGCTTGGAACCGCATCATCGCTTGCGGCGGCAGCTGGATGGTCCCCGCCAAGATGCTGGCTGAGGGCAACTTTGAGGGCATCAAGAAGCTGGCGCGCGAGGCCGTCGATATCATGCTGAATCTGCGCTTTGAGCATCTGGGCATCAACTGCAAGGATGAGGCCGAGTGCCGCGAGAGCGCCGCGACGGCAGACCGTCTGTTCGGCTATGCGGGCAGAGAGCTTCCCGTGTCCATTTTTGCGGGCACGCCGCTGGAGTTCATGAAGGCGCCCGGCCGCGGTACGATGGGTCACATTGCCATCGCAACGCCCAACATTGACCGTGCGGTTTATCATCTTTCCCGCAGAGGCGCGAAGTTTGACGAGTCCTCGGCAAGATACGATAAGGACGGCTCGCTGACGTTTATTTACCTTGCGGATGAGATTTCGGGATTTGCGTATCATTTGGTGAAGGGATAATAAAGAAAGTGCGCCTCCCGACAGTTGTTTTTCACTGTCGGGAGGCGTTTTTTGTTTTGCTAAATTTTTTACTCCTTCTCTTACGGACGCGCATACTGCTTCGCGCTGCGCTGTACGGTTTTGATGTTCATTCTTTGTCATCCGACAAAGAACGAACCAAGAAAACAACGCGGGCATCTAATTCAGTGCTTATGGGAAAGTTCCGTTACCCGCTCCTGAAGAATTTTGCTTGCAAAATTCTTCCTACAGAAAATAAAAATTCAATCAGGGCCTAATGCCCTTAAGAAACCCGCAAGACTTGCCACTCTCGCTATCTTTTGGTGGTTACCAAAAGGCGTGTTGGCGTCTGCGCGTTTTGCGTCGGCGGAGCCAAAGCCCCGCCTCCTATTGCAAGCAGGCTATCGTTTCCCTCCTCACTCTGCGCCGCGCTTCAACGTGCTTCATGAGAAAAACATCTGCATCTTTTATGCATCTCCCGACGGCAGTTACCACGCGCGGCGGGGGACAAAATAAAAGCGTTTGCCATGCTAACCCATCTTGGGCGTGCGCTTATGCGCCCAAGATGGCGAAGCTTGCGAGAGTAAAAGCCCCGACGGCTCTCAAAAAGCCGTCGGGAGATAGGGAGGTCTCGGAGGGAACGTCCGAGCGCGCTTTCTTGGTTCGTTCTTTGCCGGATGACAAAGAATGAACATCAAAACCGCACAGCGCACGCGCAACGCTGTGTGCGCGTCAAAAGGAGAAGCAGCAGAAATTTCAGCCAAACAAACATTTCACTCCCCCGTCGAAAAAAACACCTTGCACTTCCTCTGTAAATATGCTATAATAAGAAAAAACCTCGGGAGGTGATCTTATGGCCGAATTGAATATCCTCAAGGACGCGGATTTCCGCCGTGAGATCAAGTCCACCCCCGCAACGGGTTATCTGCTCTTTGGTGAGGAGGACTATCTGAAAAACCTCGCCGTCACCTACGCGCGCGAGACGCTGCTGGGCGATCCGTCCTTCGCCTGCTTCAACGAGATCATTCTCGACGCGCTTGATTTCCACCCCGAAAAGCTGCGCTCGGCACTGATGTGCCTGCCTATGATGGCCGAACGCAAGGTCATTCTCCTGCGCGGACTGGATATTAACGCCATGAGAGCAAGCGAGCTCGACGGTCTTTGCGAGGTGCTCTCCGAACTGGAGGAATACGACTACAATACCGTGCTTCTTCCCGTCGCATCGGGCAACCTCGACGAGGGCTATCTGCCCAAGCGCCCCTCGGCAACGCTCAATAAGCTGTGCGCCTCGCTCCGCCCCGTGCGCTACGAACGATGTACCCCCGCCAAGCTGCTCGGGTGGTGCATCCGCCACTTCGAGCACAACGGCGCGACCGCCACGCCCGACGTCTGCCAGACGCTGATCGACTGCTGTGGCCGCAACATGATGACGCTGGCCAGCGAGATCGACAAGATCAGCTTTTACGTCCTTTCCCACGATCGCACCGCCGTCACCGCGGCCGACATCCACACCGTCGCCTGTCGGAGTGCCGAATACGACGCCTTTGCCTTTGCAGGGGCGCTGATGGATCGGGACACCGCAAGGGCGTTGGACATTCTGGCCGATTTCAAGTTCCGTCGCGTCGAGCCGCTGTTCATTCTGGCAGAGGTCATTCGCACGGGCTGTGATATGCTCTCCGTTCTGTTGCTCACCCGAGAGGGTAAAACGCCTGCTGAGGTAGCAAGCATCCTCAAGCTGCACGAGTACAAGGTGTCGCTCTACCGCAAAAGCGCCGCGACGGTTGGTGAGACGGCCGTGCGCCGCATGATCGCCGCCTGCAACGAGGCCGATCGCGCACTCAAGCTCTCGCCGCAGGGCTACGCCGCGCTGGAGCAATTGATCGGCTCGCTTTGACAAAATACGATGCCGAATGTCGTAGTACGACGCGGCGTGTCGTTGTTCAATCCACAGAAAATGAAAAATCGACGATTTTCCTCTTGACAAGAGTTTTCAACAAGCCAAGAAAATAACCGACACCAAAAACACACGGCAACATCAATGTTTTACACAGTTTCCACAGAGTTTTCCACATTCGATCTTTGATTTTGGCGGTCAATCTGAGGAAAAGTCAAATTTTACCATTATGCGCGTTTTGCACAAAAAGTGCCAAAACACGCAGGGCTTCGCGCCTGTTCATGTCGTACCAAACGCGTTCGACGGCGCCCTTTTGGTCGCTTCGACGCTCGCTTGTATTTTACACCATTTTACGCCCTTTTGGAGGCTGATTATGTTTGATTTTGATATTGAAAACGAACTGAGAACCGTTCACTCCGCCCTGCGCGGCCTATACAAGCGGACTTCGCGACGCGTGCGTCGGCTGGCGCTCGTGCCCGACAAGATCCGTGCCG
This sequence comes from Oscillospiraceae bacterium, assembly GCA_015064805.1. Taxonomy (GTDB): domain Bacteria; phylum Bacillota; class Clostridia; order Oscillospirales; family CAG-272; genus SIG644. The sequence continues at coordinate 27,364 of SVRN01000003.1, read as the reverse complement.
AGATCCGCGACGATATCGCCGCCGTGCGTCAGCGCGACCCCGCCGCCAAGAGCGACGTTGAGGTGCTGCTGTTATCCTCGGGCGTGCACGCGATTTTAGCCTATCGCGTGGCTCACAAGCTGTATCTGTCCAAGCACTACTTCCCTGCCCGTCTGATCAGCCAGGTCGCCCGCGCCGCAACGGGCATTGAGATCCACCCCGGCGCGACCATCGGCAAGGGCTTTTTCATCGACCATGGCATGGGCGTGGTGATCGGCGAGACGACCGAGATCGGCAACAACTGCTCGATCTATCAGGGCGTGACGCTGGGCGGTACGGGCAAGGACGTCGGCAAACGTCACCCGACGCTGGGCAACAACGTCATGGTCGGTGCGGGCGCGAAGGTATTGGGCCCGTTTACCATTGGTGACAACACCAAGATCGCCGCGGGCGCGGTGGTGCTCAAGGAGATTCCCGACGAGTCGACCGCCGTCGGTGTGCCTGCGCGCGTGGTACGTCAGCAGGGACGGCGCGTCAGCGACGACGTTGACCAGGTTCACGTTCCCGACCCCGTGGCGCAGGAGATCGCGCGGCTGGAGGCGAGGATCAAGGAATTGGAGGATGCACGAAATGAGGCTCCGTAAGCGCTTTATCATCACCTGTATAATCTTGGCAGGCCTGTTTCTCTCGGGGGTCGCAATGGTTTTCGGCGTGAACGGATACGTAAAAGCTGTAGGAAATGCCGGGCTACTCACCGCAGACGAAGCCTGCAACCTGGAGGGCGTAGACTGTATTATCGTGTTGGGCTGCCAGGTCCGAGATGACGGCAGTCTAAGCCACATGCTGCACGACCGATTGCAGGTGGGTGTCGATCTGTACGACAACGGAGCGTCGCCCAAGCTTCTGATGAGCGGAGATCACGGCCGCGAGCACTACAACGAGGTCGGCGCGATGAAACAATACGCTTTGGAGCGAAGCGTTCCCTCCGAGAACGTTTTTATGGATCACGCCGGCTTTTCCACGTATGAAACTATGTACCGCGCCAAAGAGATTTTCAAAGCGGAAAAGGTCGTAATCGTCACACAGGAATATCATTTGTATCGCGCGTTGTACATTGCCCGACAGTTCGGTCTGGAGGCCTACGGCGTTGCCGCCGACGTTCGCACCTACAGCGGCCAGTCTATGCGCGACGCTCGTGAGGTGTTGGCTCGATGCAAGGATTTTGCCATGTGCCTGTTCAAACCTGAACCCACCTATCTTGGGGATCCCATTCCGGTCAGCGGCAACGGAGACCTCACGAACGACGAATAATTAACAAATCCCACCGAACACATCAGAGGTTTGGTGGGATTTTTGGTCGAACGAGAGAAAGTAAAAGCGTTCCATTCTTCTCCTACGGACGCTCACCCTGTGCCTTCGGCACGCGCTCGCTGTGCTGTTTTGATGTTCATTCTTTCTCATTCGAGAAAGAACGAACCAAGAAAGCGAACCAAAGGCTGCCGCCTTTGGAAACCGCTTCCCTGCCGCGCTACAAAGTATATCAAGAGATAGACATATCGCTCGCTTATGCTGTGCTTCAAGGAAGTTACCACGCGCGGCAGGCGGAGAAGGCAAACGCGTTTTTGCTTAAAATTTAGTTAGACTCGAATGCGTCGCAGTTGGCAAAAGGATTTGCTTCCCTGCTTGCGTGCTGCTTCCGTGTCGGCGTTTTTATTGAAAACGCCGACGCAAAAGCTGAAGCTGCTCACCTTCGCGAAAAAATGAGTGGAGCGGCAGCGAAACGGCTTTTCGCGCTCGGGGGTGCCAAGGGGCATTAGGCCCCTTGGTTCCCTTCTTGGCTACTTCTTGGGGAAGGCCAAGAAGTAGCATCAAATCGGTACAGCGAGCGCCCATTTCGCCAAGGCGAAATACAGAAGTTTTGTTCGTCCGCCAGACGCGGGCGTCATGCAAGCATGAACACAAAACTTCGCGCGCAGCAGTGTGAGCCCGGCTACGAAGCTGTGGAAGGTTTAGCTAAACTCCCCTGCCTCCTCACTGATACATCCCATTCGCATTCATAAATTCATAGATCTTTTGCCCGTGCTGTTGCTCCTCCGACTGAATATGATTGAGCATATTCCTCGCCTGCACGTCCGAAAACTCAAACACGCCCGTATTATACAGCGACGACACGTGCTTTTCCGTCGTGAGCATATCCGAGCACAAAAAAGCATCCTTTTTCTTGCAGTCCTCGCTCTCATACGACACCTTGCCACAGCTCACGCCGCTCAAAGGCGAGCTGCCAGAGCCGCCCGTACTACCGACCTTGCCGTTCATCATGTCCGTAACCGTCGTCAGGTGCGTCCGTTCAGCATCGGCCAGTGCGTGGAACAGCGATTTCAGCTCGGTCGAGCAGGCCTCGGACGCGTATTTTTCGTATTTTTCGATGCAGAGCTGCTCCTGCCCCTTCATGTCCTTGAGCAAATTGGTTTCCTTGGTACTTAACGTCATAAAAAATCCCTCCTTTTTTCGGTATTTCCAGTATTCCCCGAAAAAAGGAGGGTTATTCTTCGTTTATTTAATACACGTTTCCGTTTTCGCGATAGCTTCTCCAGACGTTCTCGAAAAATCCGCCGCTCTCGGGCAGAGGACGCACGTCACGCCATACAGCGTGGCAATCCATACCCGCCGCGTCGTAGCAAAGCGTCTGGGTCACACCATCCCGCGAGCCGTCGTCAAGCAGATAGCGGAACAGACCGTTCGCTTCATCCTCAAGGCCCTTGGCCGATTGACCGTCCGCCGCGCTGTAGAGCGCCGAACCGCGCGATCTGCCGCCCGCGCCGACGTAGTCGATCATAGCCGACAGCACCGCGATCTGGGTGATGAGAGAATCGCGCAAGGAGAAGGCACGGGCCAGCCCGAGCGCGCCAACCGCGGCCACGCGGCTGTCAAATTCAGAGAGCAGCGTGCGGTTCTTTTCGATCAGCGTCTTCATGGCGGACACGTTGCGGATCGCCGCGGCACACGCGCTCATGTCGGCGCGATGCTCGGCAAGCAGCGCTTGCGTATTGTCGCCCTGCGACTGCCCGTTGGACAGTAGCTTATCGCACAGGGCGCTCAGCTCGCCCGCCGCAGCTTCGACTTGATCCGTCATGGCGGCTACCGCCTGCTCACTCGGCAAGCCCGAACGGTTGCGGGCGATGTACTGCGCGGCTCGAAGCGAGCCTACCTGACCTGCATTGAGGGCACTTCCGCCGGGGCGGTAAACGCCGTGCGTGCCCGCGACCTCGCCTGCGGCGAATAGCCCCTGAACCTCCGTCTGCCACCAAAGATCGACGTCAAGACCGCCGTTGTTGTGCTGGGCGCACAGCGCGATCTCCAGCATTTCTTTCGTGATATCCACGCCCTTGGAGGCGTACAGCTCGATGGCAGGGCGGTTCATATGATCCAAACGCTGGATCGGCGTGCCGAAGCAAGCGCCGGCATTTTCCAGATATTTGCGCGCTTCCTCGTCCAGTTGGTCGTAGGGCAATTCGTCCAGCCCTGCGGGATTGCGGCGGAAATCGAGATAGACGCGGCGGCCGCGCAGCTTGGTCTCGCGGTAGACCAGCAAATCGATGACGGACGAGCCGTCACGGGCACGGCGGCTGTCAAACGGCCACTCGTAGCCCTTGCGGAACACGCGGGAGAGCTGCTCACCAAGATCGGTGAAATATTCGCTCAAAAATTCATATTCGTTGCCCTCGGCATCGACCGACACGAAGCGCGGCAGCACCTGCATATAGGTACCCGACACGTTCCAGCGGGGGGCAACCGAGGCAAGCCCGTACTGCCATTCGGTCAGGTTTTTGGCCTTGGCGCCCGCTTCGAGCGCGACGCCCGTCGAACCGACGTGACCGAGCGGATAGACCGAGTCGGCATATATACCCGCAGGACCGCCCGTGGCCCAGACGATATTCTTGCAGACGACCGTCACAAGGCGATCGTTCGTTTCCGTCGCGGCGGTATTGAGGGCAACGAAGCCCAGCGCCTCGCCCGTCTCGTCCTTGAGAATGCTGACAATCTGGGAACGGTCGTACACCGTCACACCGTAACGCCCAACCTCGCGTGCAAGGCTCTCGGTCATGAGCTTGGAGGTCAATGGCCCTGCGCTGGTGGCACGGCCGCGGACGTCGTGGTCAGTCTGATAGCCCACGCTCTCGCCGTAGCGATTGACGGGAAAGGGCACGCCCAGCTCGGCAAGCTGATAGAAGCACTGTGATGACAGCGCGGCCTCGCAGAGGGCGTGGTCGCCGTCGACGCAACGGCCGCCGAACAGATCGCGAGCCATGGCCTCGGGCGAGTCGGGAGCCGAGCCGGCGAGGGACAGCTTATAGTAGGTCTGCTTATCGGAGCCCGTATTGCGCGAGGTGCTGTTCATGACGCCCATGGTGAAGATGGCGATATTGGTCTCGCCCATGCGGGAGAGCCGCAAAGCGGCGTTATAGCCGGCGGCGCCGGTACCGATGATAGCGGTGGAGAGGGTGATGGTTTTCATAAAGTATCATCCTTTCGGTGTGTTCTAATGTTTTTACTACTTCTCCTTGGGACGATCATACTGCGCGCTTTCAGCGCGCGCTGATCTGTACCGATTTTTATGTTCATTCTTTGCCTCGTGGCAAAGAACGAACCAAGAAAACACGCCAAGACGTTCCCTCTTGGAACTCCCTTGGCATTGCCGCTCTACAAAGAAGAACAAGAGAGATCACATATCATACTCTGATACTGCGCCTCAAGTGTAGCCACCACGAGCGGCAGGCATAGAATGCAAAATCGTTTTTGCTCAAAATTTAGTTGAACTGGGGCGCGTAGCAGAAAGCAAAATCATATGCTTTCGCTTATCGCGGGCTACTTCCGTGTTCGCATTTTTCTTTAAAATGCGAACGCAAAGTTTGAAGATGTAACACTTCGCGCCACAATCAGAGGAAACCGTGTTTCCTCGTGGCGCGTTCAGGGGTACCAAGGGGTATTAGACCCCTTGGTTCGTTTCTTGGCTACTTCTTGGGGAATGCCAAGAAGTAGCATAAAACGCACAGCGCGACGCGTCGTGTCGCGCCCATGGATAGGAGAAGTTGTTAATAAGCACAACTAACCCTTACCTCACAGCCTCCGAATATGCATTCCTCCGTCGGCAATGATCGACTGCCCCGTGGTATATCCCAGCGTGCCGTCGCACAGAGCCATGACCGCCTTGGCAATATCTTTGGGCTGTCCCCAGCGACCCGCGGGCACCAACCCTTCGGCAATCAGCTTGTCGTACTTTTCCTTGACGACCGCCGTCATGCCCGTGGCGATGATGCCGGGACAGATCTCGTTGACGGGAATACCCTCGCTCGCCAGTCGGTCAGCGTACAACATGGTCAGCATGGTCGTGCCTGCCTTGGACACGCAATACTCACCGCGCGAGGTTGAGCTGGTGTAGGCCGAGCAGGAGGAAATATTGACGATATACCCGCGCACACCGCTCTCGTCGCGCTCCTGCGTGAGCATCTGACGGGCGGCAAGCTGGGTCAAGAACATGGTTCCCTTGGTATTGATATCCATGACGAAATCGTAGCTTTCCTCGGTCATCTCGAGCAGGTCGCGGCGCACCTTGGGCGCGACGCCTGCGACGTTGACCAGCGCGTCGATACGACCGGCCGTTTTGATCGCGGTTTCGACGAGCGTCGCACGGTCGTCTGCATTTGCGAGATTGCCTGCAACGTAGACGAAGTCCTCGCCGAGAGCGGAAATTTGCTCCTCGCAATCGGCGGCGGGACGGACGTCCATACCCACGACGGTATAGCCGCGGGAGAGGAAGGTTTTGGCGGTTTCGTAGCCGATGCCGCCGAGGGCACCGGTGATGATAGCGCATTGTTTCATGGGGATGGTCTCCTTTTTGTAATTTAGAGTTCTTACAGCTTCTCCTTTTGACGATCATACTGCGCTCCTACGGTGCGCGCTGATCTGTACCGGTTTTTGGTGTTCATTCTTTCTCATTCGAGAAAGAACGAACCAAGAAAGCGAACCAAAGGCTGCCGCCTTTGGAAACCGCTTCCGTGCCGCGTTGCAAAGCAAATGACGAGATTTGATTCAACTCCCACAGGGCGTTCTTCAAATCAAGCCAACACGCGCGGCAGGCATTATTTCTCATAGGTTTCTAATATGGTGGAGCGGATGGGAAGGGGGACGGAGTAAATCTGCGGAGCAGATTTATGCCGAGCGTAAGCGAGGAGAGGGCCCCGCCGCTCGCGGCAGCCTATCTCGGCGTGCGCCGAGATGCCGAGCGTTGCTTGCCCGCTGAACACGGGCATCGCGCCAAGCGCGACCGCAAAGCTCCCGCCCTACGTAGCAGCATACGCCCTTCCCCCTACAGAGACAGGAGAAGTTCTCCCGGCTACGCTCCTTTTCCTTTTTGGAAAGTTTTTGAAGGGTCGTAGGGAAACTTTTTTCAAAAAGTTTCCCTACACGCGCCCCTTACTTCTGCACTAACTCTTTATAAATCGGCGCATAGACCTGCGCGTCGCGGACGACGCAACCGGGGGTGCCGCCGGGCTTACGCATAATTTCGGTGCACTTGGAACAAGCCAGGCACAGCTTTTTATCGTTCAGCTCGCCCGTCTTGCAAATATCGACGGCCAGATCGGGATAGGCTAGTGTCTGGCGGCCAAAGCCCGCAAAAGCGAACCATCCCTGCTCGATGCAGCCCGCCGCCACGTGGGGCGCGGCACAGCCCATAAAGGTCATGGCCGAGCTGATAACGGCCACCTCGGGGATGGCACGCGCGACCTCGGCCGTGCCCTTGAGCATGCGCTCACAGCCCACCATCGGGTGCTCGGGCGCCTCGTAGCCGCCGCGGGTGTAGGGACGGTTGACGTGGGGATTGAAATAGGGATTGCCCATGGTGAAGTCCAACAGCTTGACGCCGCTGTCGCGCAGCGCTTGGCACAGCGCGATCGCCTCGGTCATGTCGGGCTCGGTCGTGCCGTCGTCGCGCACGCCAAAGCCGTCGGGGCGGGGATAGCCGTCGTACAAGTTCATGCGCGAGGTGATCAGAAAATCGCCGCCGCAAAGACGAACCGACTCACTGACCGCCGTGCGGAACAGTCGGGTGCGGTTTTCAAAGCTGCCGCCGAACTTGCCCGCGCGGTTGTAGGCGCTGAGCAACTCGCAAAGCAGATAACGGTGACAGCACTTGATGTCCGCGCCGTCAAAGCCGCACTTCTCGGCCAGGATCGCACCCTCGATCAGCTTTTGCTGTACCATTTCCAGATAATCGTCCGTCACGATGCGGCTGTCGTCGATGGGATTGCTTGCCTCCAGCGTCGCGCAATGGTAGGCGATCAGCGGCGCGGGCTTGCCCTCGGGCTTGCTGTAGCGCCCCGAGTGCGTCAGCTGGGCGATGACCAGCGGCTCGTAGCCGTTTTCTTTCAGACAAGTCGTTTTGATCCGCTCGACCAAGCGGGCAAAATCGTCTGCGGTCTGCTCGTTGATGTAAAGCTGTCTTGGGTTGGCACGACCCTCCTGCATCACGGCCATGGCCTCGGCCCAAATGATGCCCGCGCCGCCCTTGGCGAAGCGGTCGTAGCGGCGAAGACCCAGCTCGTCGGGGCGACCGTCGGGCGTGCCGTCACAGCCCTCCATGGGCTGATAGGCAATGCGGTTGGGAGCGATCTTGCCTCCCACGTTCAGCGGCGTGCGCAGAACGTCCGTCTTTTCCGCCCAAGGCAGCGTCACGCTCGCCTCGGTGCAAAGGGTTCTGTATTGCTGTTCATTTTTTGGAACGTTGTATGCCATCATCGTCATCACGGGTCGCCCCGTGCTCCTTTTTTGGAATGGATAAAATTTTTCGCCTTTGCCAAAAGCTCTTGACTTTGAACGCAGGCTGCGGTATAATTCAATTATAAGAGTTTTGTTGCGTTTTGGCAAGGCTTTTGTTGCGATTTTATAGTAAAAAATTGCGCTTTGAACGAAAAAGGAGGCGATGCTGTGTCTATGATTCAGAACGTGCGCTATGCGTGCGATCTTGACTCGTCGCACGTCCACACGCACACGGGTTATCACCAGATGCTCTACGTCCGCCGCGGCGAGGTCGTCTTTGATATTGAGGGGCATCGCTACGCCGTCGATCGCCCGTCCGTCGTCTTTATCGGCTGCCACGAGCAGCACGCCGTCAGCGTGTGCGGCGAGGTGTACGAACGGTACACGCTCAACGTCTACCCCCACAAGGTCGGTCTGCACGGCAATTTCCGTTTGCTGTCCGTCTTTTCCGACCGCCCGAGCGGCTTTTGCCACGTGCTGCCGCTGTGCGGCGATACGGCGACGCTGGAGGCACTGTTGGGACTGCTGTTGGCCGAATTTGAGCGGCAGGACGCTGAATTTGCCGACGAGCCCGATCGCCTGCTCTGCTCCGCGTTGCTCTCACTCTATCGTTCCTCGCCCGACTTTTTTCCGCGCACCGAGAGTAAGCGGGCCGAAACAGTGCTTCGCATCAAGGCGCGGCTCGAGCGCGAGCTGACCGACCCGCCCACGCTGGAATCCCTCGGGCGTGAATTTCATCTGAGCCCCTATTATCTGGCCCATCTGTTCAAGGACATCACGGGCTACAGCATCAAAAATTATCACCTGCTCTGTCGCATCGCCGCCACGCGCGAGCTGCTGGAGACGACCGATCTGAGCATCACGGACATCTGCGAGAAGGTCGGATTTGCCGACATGAGCAGTCTGTCCCGCTATTTCAAGCGTGAAATGGGCTGCACGCCCTCACAATACAGAAAACGAAGCAAGCACAACGCTGCATCACAAGGAGGATCATCATGAAGGCGATTTATCTGGTCGAAAACCCCGGCTCGCTCAAGGCCGTTTACAGCGCAGAGCTGCGCGAGGAGCTCAAGGCGCTCTGCGGCGTCGACACCATTTTGTCCAAGGGACAACTGGAGGAATACCGCGAGCAGCTGACCGACACCGAATATATTTTTTCCACCTGGACCATGCCCGCGCTGAGCGAGGAGCAGATCGCAGAGTATCTCCCCTCGCTCAAGGCCGTATTCTACGCGGCGGGCTCGGTGCAGGCCTTTGCCCGTCCGTTTTTGAATCGCGGCATTCAGGTCTTTTCCGCCTGGGCGGCCAACGCCGTGCCCGTGGCAGAGTACACCGTCGCCCAGATCATTCTGGCCAACAAGGGCTTTTTCCGCAACGTGCAGATCTGCAAGACCAGACGCTCCGAGTGCGGCCGTCTTACCACCTCCCACCGCGGCAACTACGGCTGCAGCGTAGGTCTGATTGGCTGCGGCATGATCGGCTCGCTGGTCGCTGAAATGCTCAAGGCGTATCACCTCAAGGTCCTGGCCTACGACCCCTTTATGAGCGCCGAAAAGGCGGCTCGTCTGGGCGTCGAGCAGGTGGACGATCTGATGACGCTGTTCAAGGAGTGCACCGTCGTGTCCAACCATCTGGCCAACAACGCGCAGACCAAGGGAATGATCCACTACGATATGTTCGCGGCCATGACCGACTACGGCACCTTCATCAACACCGGACGCGGCGCGCAGGTGGTCGAGGCCGACATGGTTCGGGCTCTCTCCGAGCGTCCTACGCTGACGGCCGTGCTGGACGTCACCGACCCCGAGCCTCCGCTTGCCGACAGCCCCATGCTTGAGATGGACAACATCATTCTGACCTCGCACATCGCAGGCAGCCAGCAGGACGAGTTCCACCGTATGTCGGAATATATGAAGGATGAATATCTCGCGTTTGTCAACGATCAGCCGACCAAGTACAGCGTCACGCTTAAGATGCTGGAGACGATGGCGTAAGGAAGAAAACTTCAGCTTCTTCTCCTTTTGACGATCATACTGCGCGATTTCATCGCGCGCTGATCTGTACCGGTTTTTGCGTTCATTCTTTGCCACGCGGCAAAGAACGAACCAAGAAAACGCGCCCGGACGTTCCCTCCGGGCCCTCCCTGCGATTGCCGCTCTTCAAAGAGCATCAGGAGAAAGATATAGAAATTTTTCCCTTATCGCTCGCCGCCTTGCCACCACGAGCGGCAGGTGCAGACCGCAAGAAGTCTTGCGGGTTTCTTAAGGGCATTAGGCCCAGAAAAATTTTTATTTTCTATGGGAAGAATTTTGCAAGCAAAATTCTTCGGGAGCGGGTAATTCAACTTTCCCATAAGCACTGAATTAGATGCTCGCGTTTCTTTCGCCATTTCTTTGTTCAACGACAAAGAAATGGCATTCATACCGAACAGCGAACGCGTGCCGAAGGCACAGTGTGAGCGTCAATAGAAACGGTTGTTAAACCTTTAGCTACACTCCCCAAAATCTCCCCCGAAAGGATCTCCCCGCTATGAATGACTCCCACCTCATCGAAACGCCCCTTGCCTCCGAGCTCATCTACGACGGCAAAATCGTCCATCTATATAAAGACACCGTCACCCTCCCCAACGGGGCCCACGCCCTGCGCGAGGTCATCCGCCACGTCGGCGCCGTTTGCGTCGTTCCCCTGACGGAGGAGGGCGAGGTCATCTGCGTCCGCCAGTTCCGCTATCCCCACGCCAAGGTCCTGCTCGAGATCCCCGCGGGCAAGCTGGACTCCAAGCAGGAGGACCACGTCGAGGCCGCCTTGCGCGAGCTGCGCGAGGAAACGGGCGCACGGTGCGACCGCCTGACCTCGCTGGGTCAGCTGTTGTCCACCCCCGCCTTTGTCGACGAGGTCATTGATATGTATTTAGCCGAGGGACTGACCTTTGGCGACACCGATCCCGACGAGGACGAGTTCGTCGACGTCGTGCGCATTCCGCTTTCCGACATGGTCGACATGATCCTGCGCGGCGAGATCGCCGACGCCAAAACGCAGGCAGCCGTGCTCAAGGTGTGGGTTATGAAGCAAAGAAAGGATGGCGCATCATGCTAAAAAGAGTCAGAATTTTTCTGCGCACCGAGCGCCACGGCGTGGCGGCGCAGCTGTTTGAGGACGTTGCCACGGGCATGAGCGAGGCCGACGTGTTCGTCAACAGCATGCTGGAGCCGCAGGACGACGACGAAGGCCCCCAGAGCATGGAAATGTACAGCGACGCCAGATTGCGCTTGACCGACGATATGTTCTCGCTCAGCTACGAGGAGAGCGAGCTGACGGGTATGGCGGGCACCTCCTCCCAGCTCTCGTTTATGCGCTCCCAGCCCGAGCTTGTCACCATGCTCCGCTCGGGAAGCGTCAGCACCGCGCTGGTGTTCGAGCCGAACAAGCGCCATTTCTGCACCTACAAAACGCCGTTTATGCCCTTTGAGGTGTGCGTTCACACCCTCAGGATCGACAACAAGCTGCTGAGTGAGGCGGCCTCGCTGGATCTGGACTATATCGTCGAGATTCGAGGCGCGCAGGCCGAGCGCTGTCGCTTGCATCTGGAGATCAAAGAATAAAAAGACACGCGCCACCTTCCCACGATTGGAAGATGGCGCGCTTTTTGTTTATCCGATCCAGCCTTTCAGCGTCGCGGCGGTTTTTGAAAGCGTTTTCAGTTGCGATAGCATCTACTCGTTCTTCTCTGATATACTGCCAAAAGTATTTCTATCTAAAACTTCGTTGATTTTTTCAAGGGAATCTTCCTTTAGTGGAGATAGAGCCAAAACAATAATGTCTGTAAGTCCGTCTTTGATTACGAACTCATATGAGTAATCCCCGGTATTCAAAAAGCTTATTATTGCCATTTTATGCGTAATATCTACTGCTTCTTGAACGTCGCTATATACTGTCTCATTATAACAAGAAACCGTTATAGTCGCACAATCATCCGAAATATCGATGTTGTCATTTCGCCTCTCGGCATCAATGACATCTTGTTTCAGCAAAGGTAGCCACACGTCGATTTGATCCTGCGTCAAAAGAAGTACCAGCTGTCCTTGTTTGTCAACGTATGCGAGCTTTCGAAAATCTCTCGTTTCGTCATACAACTCCAGTTCCAACTCGAAAAATTCTTGCGGAGTGCATCCAAATAGTTTTTCGCAATTATTTTCGGACATTTTCAAGGTTGTGATGAAAAACTGCATATAGGTTCCCATTGCCAGCATTACTGCCGCAAGAACCAATAAAACTATGGCGATGCCGACGCGCCATTTATTCACAGTCGGATGCTTTTCCATAAAAACCTCACTTGGAATTTTTATTTTGATTCTTCGTATATTTCACCGAAGTCATAGCCGCTCTCATATCCGCATTCGCGATTCCCATCACTGTCCATACTTTGCGACCAAATAACGCGGCCGGTAGCGCCATCCAATAAAATCACCTTATATGTAGGGGGCTGGTCAGTCAAAAAACGAATCACTGCGGTTGTGTGTGTAAGAGCCATTGATATTTTAGAATCTTTATCTACAGTTTCCTCATAACCATAAATCGTAATTGTATAATAATCATCCGAAACATCTATAGTTTCATGTTGCCTCTCTATATCAATAATGTCTTGCTTCAACGAAAGTAGCCACACATCAATTTGATTCTGCGACAAACGAAGCACCAGCTTTCCTTGTTTGTCAACATATGCGTGAGTTCGAAAATCTCTCGTTTCGTCATACAAATCCAAGTCCAAATCGAAAAATTCTTTTGGAGTACATCCAAACAATTCTTCGCAAGTATTTGCAGGGAGTGCTAAGGTTGTCAAGAAAAAAGACCTATAGATTCCCATTGCCAGTATTACCGCCGCAAGAACCCATAAAACTATGGCGATACCGAAGCGCCATTTATTTGCGATCTGATATTTTTTCACGTTTGTCCTCCTTCATCGGTTGGTTGCGACCGTCCATGCGGTACGTTCATGATTACGCACAAGCAGGGCAAAAAGCAACAGACCTTCCGATTTTTTAAAAGAAATTTATCCGATCCAGCCCTTGAGCGTCGCGGCGGTTTCCGCGAGCGTCTCCAGGCGGTCGTCGTGCATAAATTCGAGCAGCAGACCGATATCGCGCTTCTCTGCCTCGGGGCGGAAAATACCCAGGTACTTCGCCCAGATCTCATTGCCGTCCGAGAGCGGATGGCGAGCCGTTCTGCTCCACTGGAACACGTGCAGGCATTCGGTGCGGGGCGCGTACAACGTTGCCGCCGTCAGGTTGTAGTCCTCGTCGTAAAACTGGCTGGGCTGCCAGTAGGCGCGCAGGGCAGGATGGTTGACCTCCTCATAGAAGGAAATTCCGCTTTCGTAGTGATCGGTCACGGTATCGCTGTGGCACTCCAGCGTGACGATCAAGCCCTCGGCCGCTGCCATATCGGCAATGGCGCGGGCGTCGGCAACCAGCTGTGCGCGCTCGGTCTCGTCCATCTTGGCGCTGCCCTTGACACCGCCCCAAACGCGGATGACGCGGGCACCCAGGCGCTTGGCGCTGTCAACGTAGGGAGCAAACTCGGCGAGGGTGTTTCCGCCCAGACGGAAATAGGAGCCGTAGGCGATGGTCGTCAATCCGGCAGCACGCGTTTTGGCGGCGACCTCGTCGGCGATTTGTGCGTTACCTGCGGGCACGTGGACGTCGCTGCCCCATTCGATCCAGGAAAGGCCTGCGCTCTTGCAGGCGTCTAAAATTTCATCCACCGAGTAGCGGCGGAAGGAGATGGAAACAAGTCCGGGATAAAAAGACATGGTGGAAGCCTCCTTGCGGTTTTACTTGATTTTATTATAGCGATTTGGGGGCAAAATGTCAAGGGAGGAGTGGGGGGATGTGAGGGGTTTGGCTAAAGTTTTTGCAGCTTCTCCTCGGGGCTCGCACAACGCGCTCGCCGTGCCGACTTGATGCCACTTCTTGGCACGCCCCAAGAAGTGGCGGAAGAAGGGCGCCAAAGGGCCTAATGCCCTTTGGATTCCCGCAGTGCGTCTTTGCGGGCGCGCAAGCGCGCAGCACGACGCAAAAGGTTGCATCTTCAGCTTTTGCGAGCGCGGCTTAAAGAAAGCCACGCTCACGGGAGTCGCACGGACTCCGCTTTTGCAAAGGATGATAGTTACTGCCTCTTTCCCTGTGATAGATGAGATTTCAAACAGGACGAGAAAGCAACAGCTTTTGCCATGCTGACCCATCTTGGGCGTGCGCTTATGCGCCCAAGATGGAGGAGGCTTGCCGACACAAAAAGCCCCGACGGCTATTCCCAAGCCGTCGGGATGCAGGGGGTTCCCAGGGGGAACGCCTGGGCGCGCTTTCTTGGTTCGTTCTTTGCCGCGCGGCAAAGAATGAACATAAATGATGCATAGCGAACGCGCGCAGCAGTGTGAGCCCGGCTACGAAGATGTGAAAAGTTTAGCTAAACCTTCTGCAACTTCTCCTCTTTACGCGCGTACAGCTTCGCGCCGCGCTGTGCAGTTTTTATGCCTATTCTTTGCCTTGCCGCAAAGAATAGGCGAAGAAAAGGCACTAAGGGGTCTAATACCCCTTAGAACCCCTGAGCGCGAAAAGGTCGCGGCGCTCCGCTTTGCTCATCTTTTCGCGAAGTTTTACATCTTCAATTTTTGCGAGTGCGACTTAAAGAAAGTCGCACTCACGAAAGTTGCACGGACTCCGCTTTCGCAAAAGATGATCGTTACTGCCTCTTTCCCTGTGATAGATAAGATTTCAAACAGGACGAGAAAGCAACAGCTTTTGCCATGCGAACCCATCTTGGGCGTGCGCTTATGCGCCCAAGATGGAGGAGGCTTGCGAAGCTTCGCCTTTCCGCCGTTCTTTGTCAGAACGGCGGACGGTAAGGGAGGCCCCGGAAGGAACGGCCGGGTTTCCTTCTTGGCTACTTCTTGGGAAACGCCAAGAAGTAGCATAAGCACAAAGCGCGCCGCGTTGTGGCGCGCACTTCCCGTAGGAGAAGTTGTAAAAAATTCCCCCTCCCTATTGCAAAACCAAAAAATTTCCGCTATAATATATGATGAGAAAATATGTATCGGCATCTGCGCCGCCAAAAAATAAAACAAAGGATTCAAAACCTATGCCTAACACCAACGAGCGAATGAACCACATCCGCAATTTCTCCATCATCGCCCACATCGACCACGGTAAAAGCACGCTCGCAGACCGCCTGCTCGAAGCTACCCAAACCGTCTCCAAGCGCGATATGGAATCCCAGCTGCTCGACAATATGGACCTCGAGCGCGAACGCGGCATCACCATCAAGGCCCGTGCCGTCAAGCTGGATTACACCGCCCCCGACGGTGAAGTCTACACGCTCAATCTGATCGACACCCCCGGTCACGTCGACTTCAACTACGAGGTGTCCCGCTCGCTCAACGCCTGCGAGGGCGCTCTGCTCGTCGTGGACGCCAGCCAGGGCATCGAGGCCCAGACGCTGGCCAACGCTTACCTTGCCATCGACGCTAACCTGGAGGTCGTTCCCGTCATCAACAAGATCGACCTGCCCGCCGCTGACGTGGACAAGTGCCGCGCCGAGATCGAGGACGTCATCGGCTTGCCCGCCGAGGAGTGCCCGGCAATCTCCGCCAAGGCCGGCATCAACATTCCCGACGTACTCGAGGCCGTCGTACGCGACATCCCCGCCCCCGAGGGCGACGAGGACGCTCCGCTCAAGGCACTCGTTTTTGACTCCTACTACGACAGCTACCTGGGCGTCGTCGTTATGGTCCGCTTGCGCGACGGATCGCTTCGCGCGGGCGAAAAAATGATGATGATGAGCACGGGCGCGACCTTTGACGTCGTCGAGGTCGGCACGCTTGAGCCCTTTGGCCTGAAGAAATGCGACATTCTGCGCGCAGGTGACGTCGGCTATATCACCGCCTCCATCAAGAGCGTGGGCGACACTCGCGTGGGCGATACCGTCACCCACCAAAGCCGCCCTGCCGCCGAGGCACTGCCCGGCTTCCGCCCCGCGCAATCCATGGTCTACGCCGGTATTTATCCCGCCGACGGTGCCCGCTACGGAGATCTGCGCGACGCGCTGGAAAAGCTGCAGCTCAACGACGCGGCGCTGTTGTTTGAGCCCGAGACCTCCATCGCGCTGGGCTTTGGCTTCCGTTGCGGCTTCCTTGGTCTGCTCCATATGGAGATCATCGAGGAAAGACTTGAGCGCGAGTTCAATCTCGATCTGATCACCACCGCCCCCAGCGTTATCTACAAGATCGAAAAGCGGGACGGCGAGACGGTCATGATCGACAACCCCTCCAACTACCCGCCCTCCGACGAGATCACCCAGGCTTACGAGCCTATCGTCCGCGCTTCTATCATCACGCCCCTCGATTACGTGGGCAATCTGATGGACCTGTGTCAGGATCGCCGTGGCACGTTTATCGACATGAAGCATCTGGATCCCACCCGCGTGGAGCTGCTGTACGACCTGCCGCTGGGTGAGATCGTCTACGACTTTTTCGACGCGCTCAAGAGCCGCTCGCGCGGTTACGCCTCGCTTGATTACGAGGTCAAGGGCTACGAACAGTCCAAGCTGGTCAAGCTCGACTTTTTGCTCAACGGCGAAAAGGTCGACGCGCTGTCCTTCATCGTTCACGAGGAAAAGGCCTACGCGCGCGCCCGCAAGATCGCCGAAAAGCTCAAGGACAACATTCCGCGCCAGCTGTTTGAGGTGCCCATCCAGGCCGCCATCGGCGCCAAGGTCATTGCCCGCGAGACGGTCAAGGCCATGAGAAAGGACGTCCTTGCCAAGTGCTACGGCGGTGATATTACCCGTAAGAAAAAGCTGCTTGAAAAGCAGAAGGAGGGTAAGAAAAAGATGCGCCAGCTGGGTAGCATCCAGATCTCGCCCGAGGCCTTTATGGCGGTGCTCAAGCTGGACGATGAAGAAAAATAAGCCGCTTGGGCTGTACGTTCACGTCCCGTTTTGCCGCCGCAAGTGCCTGTACTGCGACTTTTGCTCGTTTGCGGGACAGGACGACGCTACGATGGACGCTTACGTCGCCCGCCTTTGCGACGAGCTGACGAGCCGCGCGTCCGAGGCTACCGACCACAACGTCGACACGATCTATTTTGGCGGTGGCACGCCAACGCTGCTCTCGCCCGCTCATTTTGCCCGACTGCTGGACGCCATACGCGCGCACTACGTCCTCGACGGCGACGTTGAGATCACGGTCGAGTGCAATCCCGCGACGGCAGACGAAGAAAAGCTGTGCGCGTTGCGTCGGCTTGGCGTGAACCGATTGAGCATCGGCGCGCAAAGCGCGATCGACGAGGAGCTCGCCTCGCTCGGCCGCATTCACACCTTTGAAGAAACCAAAAAAACCTACCGCGCCGCCCGCGCGGCAGGATTCGACAATATTTCGCTGGACGTCATGTTCGGCATTCCGCACCAGACGGTCGACAGCTTTGGCCGCACGCTGGACGAGATCCTCTCTCTTGCACCCGAGCATATTTCGGCCTACAGCCTGATCGTCGAGCCCGACACGCCTTTTTTTGAGGCGGGAGATACCCTTCCCCTGCCCGACGAGGACGCGGTGTGCGAGATGAGCGATCTCCTGCTCGCTCGCCTGCGCGACGCGGGCTACGAGCGATATGAGATCAGCAATTTCGCCAGAGGCGGTAAGCGCTCGCACCACAATCTGCATTACTGGAGCATGGACGACTATCTGGGCTTTGGCCCTGCGGCGCACTCGCTGGTCGGTGCCGTTCGCACGGGGCATAGCCGTGATCTTTTCGCCTATCTTGAAGGGCGAGACATCACCGAGCCCGAGGAAACGCTGGACGAAACGACTGCGCGCGACGAGTACGTGATGCTGCGCCTGCGGCTTTCCGACGGCGTGAGCAAGAAAGATTTTTCCGCTCGTTTCGGGCAGGAGTTTGATGAGCTTTATGCCGCGGCGGCGGAGAAATTCGTTGCGGCGGGGTTGCTTGTCGACACGCCCGAGAGGATATATTTTACCGACCGCGGTTTTTCCGTGAGCAATACGGTGCTGTCGGAGATGTTGTTTGATTGAGGTAATCTGAAGTTTTAGCTACTTCTTCTACGGGCTCGCACAGCGCGACGCACCGTGTCGTGCCGAGGAAATGAAAGCCGAATGATTTACAACTTTTTCTTTTGACGATCATACTGCGCGGCTTCGCCGCGCGCTGATCTGTGCAGGCTTGAATGCCATTTCTTTGTCGTTCCACAAAGAAATGGCGAAAGAAAGGGAACCAAGACGTTCCCTCTTGGATCTCCCTTTCCGTGCCGCTCTTCAAAGAGAAGCAGAAGAAAAAATATAAACTGTTACTACATCACTCGCCGCCTTGCCACCACGAGCGGCAGGCGGAGAAGGCAAAATCGTTTTTGTTTGAAATTTGGTTGAGCAAGGGCGCGTAGCAGATGGCAAAAGATTTTGCTATCTCTCTTGCGTGCGTCTTTCGTGAGCGTGACTTTATTTAAGCCACGCTCACAAAACCGGAAGCTGTAACACTTCGCGAAAAAATGAGTGGAGCGGCAGCGCAACGTCTTTTTCGCGCTGCGGGAATCCAAGGGGTATTAGACCCCTTGGCGCCCTTCTTCCGCCACTTCTTGGGGCGCGCCAAGAAGTGGCATAAACCGCGCACCGAGCGCGCGCAGCTGTGCGAGGCCGTAGAAGAAGTAGTAAAAAAATCATACGCCCCCAAGTTGTAAATATTCCGTAAAATCTTACCATTTCCTCCATATCCACCGCCGTTTCCCTATTGCAATTTTCTTTAATCTATGTTAAAATAATATGAGTATGCTGTCCGACGGAGGCGTTTTTTTGCGTTTGTCGGTAAAAAATATAAAAAGACACGCCGCCGCGTAGAACAACGACGGTCGGCGCAGGAGGACTGCTTGAAAGAATTTATCACGTTGCGCTCAGGCGCCAAGATCCCCCGCATCAAAAAGAAAGATGCCGATTCCCAAAAGTATATCACCCGAAGCGTCCTGATGCAGATGCACCTCTCGCCCAAGGGCGATCCCGTTGCCTTTGACCGCAACGAGGACGGTACCATCCTCTATTACTTCGATCCCACCCGCGTCACCGAAACGCCTCCCGAGCTGTGGTATCGCGACCGCAGCGAGGAGTTCGAGCCCACCGCTGCCCCTCGCCCCCAAAAGCCGCGCGAGGATGAGGAAATGACGCTGGAATCAGGCACCATCATCTACCGCATGAGCACCCGCCGCGCCGCTTCCTACGGCTACTATACCAAGGAGCGCCTTTCGCAGATGATGTACGAGACGGTCGAGGAGCCCGTCGCCTTTACCCGCAAAAACGACAAGAGCGTTGTCTATTTCTACGACAAGAGAACGGCCAACCGCCTGCCGCTGCTTTGCGTGCGCTGCGGCAAGGACGTCCGCTACCGCCGCAAGCTGTGCAAGGAATGCTACGAGCTTGACCTGGCCGAGAGAAGAGCCGAGGGCGATGCCCACCGCTCCGCCTACTACGCCATGGATCCCTCGCGCGTGCTGTTCTTCGACCTGGAGCTGACGGGCGTTTACAACCACGACGAGATCATTTCCATTTCCATCGTCGACGGCAACGAGAAGCTCATCATGGACACGCTGGTCAAGCCCGTTCACACCAAGCGCTGGAAGCGCACCGAAAAGATCCACGGCATCACCCCCGCGATGGTGCAGGACGCACCCACGCTGGCCGAGCTGACCCCCCGCATCAAGGAGATCTTCGAGAACGCCGATAATCTGATCGCCTACGGCGTTTCCACCGATTACAGCCACATCAAAAAGATCTACGCCACCGAAGAGGAGCAGCTGGCGCTGCACGACAAGGTTCGCTGCTGTGCCAACGAGTTCGTCCGCTTCACCCACGAGCATCGCCCCGACGTGCGCCACGCAGCACTCGTCGACGCGATGGAATGCTTTGGCGTGACCTGGGACGGTATTCCCCACTCCTCCGTTGCCGACACCTTTGCTTGCTGCCGCGTCTGGCACAAGCTGTTCCCCCGCTACTACGAGGGCGAGCAGGAGGCGCCGCTGGACGTCCCCACCTACGAGGTGCACCACCACGACAAGGCGGGCAACATTATTCCCGAGGAGGATGAGGTCGTACTGGGCGAGCAGGACGTCACCGAGGCCGACACCGAGGAAGTGCCCGTTTGATCTCAAATACCCATAAATCGTAAGCCACCAACCTTATCAAAGTTATTGGGGGTTGTCAAGGGGCTTTCACAGCCCCTTTTCATTTGCCTCCCTGAAAGGAGATTACCATGTCTTTTTTGGATAAACTGTTCGGGCTGGAAAAGCCCGTCAAAACGACCGAGGAAACGGGCGCACTGCTCACCACGGCACACAGCAACGAGGAGCTGGCCGCCATTGAGGCCATGCTTCGCAGCGCGGAGATCCCTTACCGTCTGATGGACCGCGGTGCGGGCGGCGTCGTCCGCGTCATCTCGGGCTACAATATGTACGGCACCGACGTCTTCGTCCGCGAAGAGGATCTGGAAACCGCGCAGGAGCTGCTCACCCCCGTCGATGAAATCCCGGAGGACGGCGAGGAGACCGTCGAGCAAGGCGAGGAAGAGGCGTAATCATGAAGGAAATTCTGCTTTGTAAATACGGCGAGATCCTGCTCAAGGGCGCCAACAAGCGCTACTTTGAGGACACGCTCGCCAGAGAATTGCGCATTCGCGCCCGTTGCTACGGCAACTTTGACGTCTACCGTGCCCAGAGCACGCTGTACGTCGAGCCCAAGGATGAAAACGCCGACGTGGACGGTATGTTTGAGGCCGCCCGTAAGGTGTTCGGTATCGTGTCGGTCGGTCGCAGCGTCATGTGCGAAAAAAACATGGACGCCATTTGCGAGCTGGCCAAGAGCTACCTGCCCGAAAAGCTGGCAGGCAAGCGCACCTTCAAGGTCGAGGGCCGCAGATCCGACAAGTCCTTCCCTCTCGGCTCGATTGAAATTTCCCGCGAGGTGGGCGGCGCGATCTTATCCGTCTGCCCCTGGCTCAAGGTTGACGTTCATAACCCCGACGTGGTCGTCCGCGTGGAGATCCGCGAGCTGGGCGCTTACGTTCATGCAGGACAGATGAAGGGTGCAGGCGGTATTCCCGTCGGCACGGGCGGCAAGGGAATGCTCTTGCTTTCAGGCGGCATCGACTCCCCCGTCGCGGGCTACATGATGGCCAAGCGCGGCATGAAGCTGGAGGCCGTTTATTTCGAGTCCTTCCCCTATACCAGCGAGCAAGCAAGAGAGAAGGTCATGGAATTGGCGCGCCTCGTTGCCGTTTACTCGGGTACGATCGATCTGCACGTCATTTCGCTGACCGAAATTCAGGAGGCGCTGGTCAAGGCCTGCGAGGAGGATTATTTCACCCTTTTGCTCCGCCGCTACATGATGGCCATTGCCGACAAGCTGGCCGACAAATACGGCTGTCAGGCGCTCATTACGGGCGAGTCGCTCGGTCAGGTCGCATCGCAAACGCCCATGGCGTTGCACGTGACCAACATTCTGGCCAACCGCCCCGTCTTCCGTCCCTGCATCGGCATGGACAAGGAGGAGATCGTCCAGATCGCCTACAAGATAGGCACGTTTGAAACGTCCATCCTTCCTTACGAGGATTGCTGCACCGTCTTCACCCCCAAGCACCCCCGCACCAAGCCCGAGCTTGCCAAGGTCGAGGCGCAGGAGAAGCGGCTGGACTTCGACGCCTACGTCGAGCGCGCGCTGGAATCCATCCAGACGTATCGGATCACGGCGCAGTATTGATAAAATGAACCCCGACAGATTTCAACGTCTGTCGGGGTTTTTTTTAGAACCAATATTCTTTCATTTTTGACAAAAATTCGTTTGTAATCGGAAAGCCGGAATGTTCGCCTATTACAGAATCAATCCCGCAATACGGACACTTCGCCGTCCCTTTGGTATCGGGGATCCAATCTTCAATTTCGGCAGGATCAAAAATTTTCAAGCAATAAAAGCATCCGCAGACGTGATCCTTTTGCAATTCTTGTTTATGGTTCGTACAAAATTTGTGCGCTGCGATGATATCGTTGCGATCCATTTTTTCTCCTTTTATTTCAACGTCTCCAGATACTTCTTGAGCGCCGTCATGGTCTCGTCGCTGATGTGGTGCTCGATCTTACAGGCGTCCGCGTCGGCGATGGCCTCGTCCACGCCAAGTCGGATGAACAGCGACTTGAGCAGCGTATGCCGCTCGTAGGTGCGCTCGGCTACCGCTCTTCCCTGCTCGGTCAAGGACAGGTGCCCGTTTTCGTCCACCACGACAAAGCCGCCCGCCTTGAGCAGTCCAATGGCGCGGCTGACGCTGGGCTTGGAAAAGCCCATGTGCTCGCAGACGTCGATGGAACGAACCGCCGCCTTCGTCTGCGTCAGGGTATATATGGTTTCCAGGTACATCTCTCCCGATTCCTGCAGTTGCATAACGGTCGCTCCTTTCGTTTGGGTTTTCTCCATTATAATACAAATCGCAAAAAAAGTCAAGGGGGACGAGGATCGCCGCCCATATAGAAGCGTCGAGCGCCCACATCACTGTGAACGCTCGGCGCTTTTGGCTTTTTATTCGAAAAATGAGTTAACCGTATATTGTCTCATCAAGGATATTGCCGTTGCCATCCTTGAGTACCTGATAAGTTAACTTACCGTTTTCATCATACGAGTATTCGCAAATATAGACAAGCTCTCCATCGTCGGTGTACTCTTTGGAAAGAATGGGCAGGTTTTCCCACCAACCATCTTCGGCTACGCGGTAGATATATTCCAAATAATTCTCGTAGATACCGTCGTCATTCCAGTCAAACCAAGTAGCTTCCCAGATGGGATTGCCGTTTTGGTCGTATTTCATCCGATCAAATACAAAGCCGTTGGCATCCGTGGCGAACATCTCGGTCGCAATTCCCTCTTCGTTATACACGTACTCATAGGTTAGTATGAGTTCTCCGTTGGCGTCGTACTCACGGTAAAGAAGGGGCATGCTTTCCAATTCGCCGTCTTCGGTTACGCGGTAGCTATATTCCACGTACTCATTATAAATACCGTCGTCATCCCAGTCCGACCAAGTATAGCTCCAAAGGAGATTCCCGTTCTCGTCGTATCCTCTCTTATCAAACACAAAGCCGTTGGCATCCCTGACGAGCTCGGCAATCATAACGTCCTCTTCGTTATACACGTACTCCCTTAAGTATTGGACTTTTCCGTTGGCGTCGTAAAATATCCAGACCAAGGGGACGGATTCGTACCAGCCATCCTCCGTTTGGCGATACATGTCTTCGCCATAAATCTCGCAAATACCGTCCTCGTCCCAGTCGTACCAGGAGCCGGACTTGAGGGGATTACCCTCCGCGTCATATTCTCTCCAGCTGATGACAGCGCCATCGGGATCCTCGCAAACTCTGTAAGTCAGAATACCCGTTTCCGTATATTCATACTTCCAAACGCAGTCAAGCTCTCCGTCAGTGTTGTATTCTTCGGTCAAAATGACCTCACGGGTTCGCCAACCATCCTCCGTTTCGAAGTA
Source organism: Oscillospiraceae bacterium (assembly GCA_015064805.1). GTDB lineage: Bacteria > Bacillota > Clostridia > Oscillospirales > CAG-272 > SIG644. The sequence continues at coordinate 3,998 of SVRN01000003.1, read as the reverse complement.
GGCATATTCCGAATACTCCTCGCAAATACCGTCCTCGTCCCAGTCGTACCAGCCACCGCTTCGGAACGGGCGTTCCTCCTCGTCGTAGTCGATCCATTCCGTCGTCGGACCCTTGGCGTCGATGGCGACCCGTCGTTTGATCGTTCCGTTTTCGTAATACTCGTATTCGTATCTTGTCCCGTATACAATTTCACCGTTTGCGTCGTATTGGATTTCGAATACGATATCATCGTGATCATTATATTCCCTCTGCCATGCACTTACAGCGACGTCGTTCGCGTCGTATTCAATTTCCGATATGACGCGGCCTTTCTCATCGTGCGCATAGCGAACGCTGCCCATGACGTTGCCTTCTTCGTCATACGTAATGCGCAGCTTTTCCTGTCTGCTATACCAGCCGTTCTCGTTTTTGTAGCCAACGCCCTCGTAATATTCGTCGTAGATGCCGTCGCCATCCCAATCGCGGAAGCTCCCGTATTCGGCTAAGCTTCCGTTTTCATCGTACGTTTCCCATTCCGTGCAGTTTCCATTGGCATCATGGACGGAATAGCTCTTTCGGATGCCGTTTTCGTCATATTCGTATTCCGATTTTTCGATCAGGTTTCCTTCCCCGTCCGTGCAAATGGTGGAAAGCTCCTGGTAGCGCTCGTTATAGGTCGTTTCCTCTTTATAAGAGATCTCACCATCTGACGTGTAGCGAATATATAGCGTCTCAAGCCAGTAATCCGGCACGAAATAGGACAAAGCCGGAGGAATAACACCTGCGATTGCCTCGCAATAATAGCGCTGGGACCATTCCGTGACCTTCAGCACGTGGAACCAGCCCTTGCAAGTATACGAGACCCCATACGAATCTTCTTTATAGGTTGCCTTCCAGGTGCCATCCTCCAGGTGCTCGTAATCAATATGGAGGGAATCATCGATTCCGGGTAGCGTAAGCTCCTGAGATACCAGCAGACCGGCGGCGTCGTACGTGCTTGCAAACTGAACCGTTGCTTTCTCCTCGTCTGCTGTTACTGTCATCGACAGGATCGAGCCTCGCTCATCATACGTCATCACGCACTTATACATGAGTTCGTCCATCTCATACATCTCCATAGAAAGAGGGCCGTACGGACCGTAGGTCAGCTCCAAGCTCGCCGTATTTTGACGGTCCGGGAGATACACACCGTAGAAAAGGTAATTGCCCCATGCATCCACAACCGTCTTGACGTATCCGAACATGTTGGCCGAGCCTTCGGGGACGGGCATCAGGTCTTGATCCACGGGAGTGATCGTCTCCTCGCGGAAGCTTTCATCCTTGTCGCCGCAGTACTGACATTCGCCCTTTTGGTATAGGTGACCGACGGGCTCCCATACCTTGTAGGTGGTATGATCGCAACGGCCGCACGTTTCGTACGCATAGTAACCCGCTTCGGTGCAGGTGGGCGCCTTGGCCTCGTGCTTCGTCAGCTCGTGACCGAGCGCAGCCTTCTCCGCGTAGGTGGTATGATCACAGCGACCGCACGTTTCGTACGCGTCGTAACCTGTCTCCGTGCAGGTGGGCGCCTTGGCCTCGTGCTTCGTCAGCTCGTGACCGAGCGCGGCCTTCTCCGCGTAGGTGGTATGATCACAGCGACCGCACGTTTCGTACGCGTCGTAACCTGTCTCCGTGCAGGTGGGTTCCTTGGCGGCGTGCTCCGTCAGCTCGTGACCGAGCGCGGCCTTCTCCGCGTAGGTGGTATAATCACAGCGACCGCACGTTTCGTACGCGTCGTAACCTGTCTCCGTGCAGGTGGGTTCCTTGGCGGCGTGCTTCGTCAGCTCGTGACCGAGCGCGGCCTTTTCCGCAAAGGTGGTATAGCTGCAACGCTTGCAAGCCTCGTAGGCATCATAGCCTGCCTCGGTGCAGGTGGGTGCCTTGGCCGCGTGCTTTTCCAGATCGTGGCCGAGCTCCGTAACGTAGCTCTGCTCTTTTGCACCGCATTCCGAGCATACGCGCTCTTGCGAGCCCTTGCTCTCGCAGGTCGGTTGAATGACGAACTCCCAATCCTTCCACGTATGCGTGTGATCCGTCTGCTCGTCACAGCCGACGAACAAGGCCAGGCACAGCAACAGCATCATGCCCAGTACAGCCGCCAATTTGATGTTTTTTCTTAACGTCCAATGTTTCATTGAAAGTCTCCTCCTCGTTGAAGTAATCACATTATAACATATTCTCGCTCGAATATCAACCTCTTATCGTATATTGTTCCACGTTTCGTTTTCATCAAAAAAGCGGAGAGCCGTAAAAACAGCTCTCCGCTTTTGAATTAGTTGGTATAGTTATCGAAATAGCCCTGAACCAGGACGACGGGAGTACCCTTGTCGCCCGAGCCGCTCGTCAGGTCGCACAGAGAGCCAATCAGGTCGGTCAACTGTCTGGGGGTGGTGCCCTGAGAAGCCATGTTGCCTACCAGATTGTCGCTTTTTTGCTTGATGCTTGCCGAGATCGCCTCGCGAAGCGCCTCGCCCGACAGATCCTTGAAGTCATTGTCGGCCAGGTACTTGAGCTTGAGCTCGTTGGGCGTACCGATAAGACCGTTGGTGAACGCAGGAGAGACGACCGGATCGGCCAGCTCCCAGATCTTGCCCTTGGGGTCCTTGAAGGCGCCGTCGCCGTAGACCATAACCTCAACGTGCTTGCCCGTTGCCTCGAGCACGCGCGCCTGGATGTCCAGCACCAGATCCTGGCACTCGCGGGGGAACAGCTTGATGGTGTCCTCGGTGGACTTATTGGAGCCGAGCAGACCGTAGGTCTCGTTGCAGCCGCTGCCGTTAACGGGGGCGGTCATCAGCTCGTCCAGACCGCAGACGACCTTGGCGCCTGCCGCCTTGAGGATTCTCTTGGTGCGTGCACGGGTGTGGATATCGCAGTTGATGATGTGATCGGTATAGTTGAGGATGGTCTTTGCCTGGTTGGCAAACACGATCTCGACGTCCGCACCGCACTCGCGAATGAGGTTGCCGTAGTATTCCACGTAATCTACGCCCGTAAATTCGTGCTTGTTCTCACCGAACAGCTCGCGGTACTTCTCAAGAGAGAGCACGTCGCTGTAAGGATTGACGCCCGCCTCGTCGATCTTGTCCAAGGAGACCAGCTCGTTGCCCACCTCGTCGGAGGGATAGGACAGCATCAGAACGACCTTTTTGCAGCCCATGGCGATACCGCGCAGGCAGATGGCAAAGCGGTTACGGGACAGAATGGGGAAAATAACGCCGACCGTGCCGCCGCCGAGCTTGGCCTTGACGTCATCGGCAATGTTCTGCACACTGCAGTAGTTGCCCTGCGAGCGAGCGACGATGGATTCGGTGATGGAGATAACGTCACGGTCGCGCAGCTCGAAGCCTTCGCTCTTGGCAGCCTCGAGGACGCTTTCGGTGACGATAGCGGCGAGGTTGTCACCCTGACGGATGATGGGGCAACGGATGCCGCGGGAAATGGTACCGACTCTTCTTGTGTTTTCCATAGTGTTTTCCTTCTGTAATAATTGTAGATTAGGGGATCGACGAGAGAAGATGGCAAACTTTGTTGCACTCGTGCGCCGATTGTTCGGCGCGGCACAACGCGCCGCGCTGAGATTTTGTGTTACTTCTTGGTGCGTCCCAAGAAGTAACCAAGAAGGACGCCCAGGCGTTCCCCCTGGGAACCCCCGGCATTGCCGCTCTTCAAAGAGCAACAAGAGAAAGACATATCATCTGTTTCTGCATCGCCCGACGGCAGACACCACGAGCGGCAGGAGACGTTGCTCCGGCTACGTTCCTGTTTTTTTCTTACTATAAGTTCTTGAAAGGGGTGTGGGGAAAACCGAGCCGCAAGCGGCTCATCAAGAAGTTTTCTCCACGCGCTCCCTTATTCCCACTCTATTTTAGGACTTGTTCCTTAAATAGTAAGTGGTGCCTTTCGTCTAAATTATGTCAGAAATCTCTCACCTCTCAAGCTGTTTTTGTTATATGAAAAACTGCTGTGTACTTTTTAT
>SVRN01000002.1 GCA_015064805.1 Oscillospiraceae bacterium | reverse complement strand
TGACCGAACTCGCTTCGCGAGTTCAACAAATACCTTGCGGTATTTGTCTGTACCCGGTTGCGATTTTCTTTTTTCACCACTCCGTGGTGAGTTCAGCAAATATCCTCCGGATATTTGCGCGCTCGCCTTTGCGTGGTGACGTTTCTTCGCTTTCGCGATTTCGCTGCCCTTCAAGCGGACAGCCTTGATATTATATCACCCTCCCCTTTTTTTGTCAAGCGTTTTTTTAAAATATTTTTCACATTTTTTCAGTTTTGTGAAATTTAACAGCGCGTCGCTTTTCATCAGCGACACGTAACAGCAATTTGCACAAGAAAAGAAGCAAATTCGGAGACAATCAACTAAAAACAGTTGCACATTTCGCGCGCGCGTGATATAATATATGGTAGTAAAACGTTCGGGAGGTATCGTTATGTCTGATTTTCGTTCCGTGCCCGCTGCTCAATTTTCCCCGCTGTTTGACCGCATTGGTCGCGAGTGGATGCTCATTTCCGCCTCGGACGGCGAGAAAACCAACTCCATGACGGCCAGTTGGGGGTGCTTCGGCGTTCTGTGGGGCAAGCAGGTTGCCGTCTGCTTTATCCGTCCGCAGCGTTATACGTTCGACATCACCGAACGCGCCAACCGCCTGTCCCTCGCCTTTTTCGACAAGGATCATCATAGCGCGCTTGCCTACATGGGCTCGCATTCGGGACGCGATGAAGATAAATACCTTGCCACGGGATTGCACATGATCGAGGACGAAAACGGCACGCCCTTCCCCGCCGAGGCGCGCGTGGTTCTGCTGTGCCGTCAAATGTACGCAGGCCGCCTGCAAAAGGAAAATTTTCTCGATCCTGCCGTCATCCACGCCTACTACCCCGCCAACGATTATCATCAGATGTACGTCTGCGAGATCGAAAGCGTCCTCATTCGCGAGGACAACGCTTGATCTCTGAACCCATTTTTATATTTACGTTTTTATATTTACAAAAGAAAGGACTTTTCCACATGAACATTCAATTTGGCGCATGCACAAGTTTGCTCAACGCACCTCTCATATGCGAGGCCGGCGGAGCGCACATCGAAGCTAACTTTATGGTATACACCAATATGAGCGAGGAACAGTTCATCCATGAGCGTGACGTTCTGCATTCCACGCCCCTCACGGTGGTTTCGATGAACAATATGCTTCCCTCTAACTTCGTTATATACGGCACCGAGGAACAGACACAAGAGATTTGTGACTTCGTTTGCCGCGGTTTAAAACGCGCAGCGGCTCTTGGTTGCAAGACCGTTTGCATGGGTGCCGGCGGCGTTCGCAACATTCCCGACGGTATGTCGCGTGACGAAGCTATCGATCAATTTGTCGCGCTGGTCGCCCGCTTCTGCGCCATGGCCGCCGAGTACGACATCAAGATTGCCCTCGAGCCTATTCGCAGTGAAGAGACCAATTTTATCAACTCCGTCGGGGATGCTTACGATATCATTCGTCGTCTGCCCGAATGTAAGAATCTCGGAATCAATCCCGATATGTACCATATGTATGAGGACGGCGATGATTTCTCCAATCTGGTCAAGTACAAGGATTACGTATTCAATATCCACATGGCAGAGCCCGGTACCCGCGTGTATCCCAAGCCCGGCTCCCAAAAGATCGAATCATTGTATATTCAGTTTTTGACCGCTCTTAAAGATGCCGGTTATACGGGCAACATCAGCATGGAGGCTCACATCAAGGACTTCAAAGAAGACGCCACAGCGACCTTCAAGTACCTTGGTGATTTGGCTGCCAACATCTGATTTTTGCGCAAAGAGAAAGGATTGTTACTATGAAATGGATGATCGCCTCCGATTTACACGGTGACGCCGTATGCACCGCCGCGCTGTTGCAACAATTCAAAGCCTCGGGCGCAGAACGCCTGGTACTGCTTGGTGATCTGCTCTATCACGGTCCGCGCAACGATCTGCCTTCGGGCTACGCCCCCAAGCAGGTGATCGCTCTTTTGAACGATGTGCGCGACTCACTCGTATGTGTGCGAGGCAACTGCGACACCGAAGTTGACCAGATGGTACTGAATTTTCCCATACTCTCCGAAACCGCCTGTCTGTTTGCGGGCGGTCGCACCTATATCGCCGCGCACGGCCATCACGACGTGCCTCCCATGAGAGCGGGCGACGTCCTGTTGGGCGGTCACACCCACGTTCCCGTATTTGAAAGGCGAACTGCCGACGACGGCACAGTCTATCTTCACATCAACCCCGGCTCGGTATCCCTTCCCAAGGAAAACTCGCCGCACAGCTACGTCATCATCGACGGAGATCGCGTGATTTTCTACACGCTGGAAGGCGACGTTTATCGCGAAGAGAAAATCAAATAAAGAATCACCCCGACGGATCGGTTCATTCATCCATCGGGGTTTTTCTATTCCGGTTTACTTTTGACTCGCCATCAGTTCTGCCCGCTTCCGTCGCAGTGCCTCGATACCTTCCTTGGCATCGTTCATGTTCAGCACCGTCTCTTCCATGGGGCACATGCCGTCGCCCGCGCGGTTGATGATCACGTCCACGCACGCGCGATAGTCCGCCTTAACGCCGTGAGCGATGAGCCAATCGTAGGCGGCGCGGCTCATGGTCAGACCGTAGCACCGCTTAACGCCGCCCTCGGTCATGATCATCGCGGCCGCCTTGCCGATGATCTTGTCCACAACGAAGGCTCCCTTGAGCGTGCCCTCATCGTACAGCTTAAGCACGGGACCGATGCCCCGCCCCATCTCGGTGCGCTCAATGACACCCTCCCGAATGACGACGCAGGCCGCCGTATTCTGCTCGATCAGATGGATGGCCGATTGTACCGCCGCTCGTCCACCGACGCGCTGATATCTGCGAATAGCCAACACGATCGCCGGAACCAACAACAGCTGTACCACGATGCCGGGCAAGCCGGTTGCGATAGCCGCCCAGACGGTCAGCGCCTTCAGCTGTCCGCTGATGATAAGTAACAATTGAAAGGTCAAGCCATACGCCACTCTGCCGCAAACCATGGCGATGAGCATGGCAGGATACACGCCGAATTTTATTTTGGACAATGGAGTTTTGTGATAGGCAAAACCGCTGACGGCACCGTAGACCAACAGCTCCGCCGTCATAATGGGCAGCATGGGATAAAAAGCAGGCATACCCGTGAGTACGCAGTTCAACGCAGGCAGTAACAGCCCGCAGACCGCGCCGTAAAGAGGGCCGCACAAAAGGCCGCACAGAAATACGGGAATGTGCATAGGAAGTAGGATCGTTCCGGCCAATCCAAACCCGTGTGAGGTGGCAAAGGGCAAAAGAATTCCGACGGCCATCAGCATTCCCGTCAGCGTCAGCCTTTGCGTTTTGGTTTTCAACATTTCCATCCCTCCTTTATTTGCTACTATGGTATCATATTCCACTCCGTTTGTCAAGCAAAAAGAGCGGCGCTCGCGCCGCTCTTTTTGCCGTTTTTCGTAACCGATCAAAACTCGCGTCTGTTTTCCTCGCGCTCGTTCTTATTCTGGTTCTTATTCTGATTATTCTGATAATTCTGGTTGTTGTTCTGATTCTGATTGTTATTCTGATTGTTATTCTGATTGTTGTTCTGGTTCTTGTTTTGATTGTTCTGCTGATTCTGCATCATAATACTCTCCTTCGCCATTCACTCGAATGGCAAGAATAGTATGCGAGCTTTTGCCCTCGACTATACCAATATCAAGACAGATTCAGCATATGCTCGACGTTCAGCTCGTCGCGCACGTTCCAGATGCGCACCCCCGCGAACACGGCAAACACCGCCGCTACGGCAAAATCTGCCACCCAGATCATGCCCTCCTCGGGCAATCCGGCGTAATATATCGCGCGCACGACGATCATGACAACGCCCAAAATCGCGGGAACCAACAAATACCTTTTGAGTGCTCTTTTCCGCTGTGTATCCAGCTGCGCCGACGTATACTGATGCGTGCCCATATGGCTCTTGCCCGCATAACGGCCGATGAGCGAGCAAAGAAGTGCCCAGGTTGCCACCAGCGTCAAAAGCATGAAGGCCAGCTCCATCCACATATTGCCCAGCACGAGCGCGTCATAGGCCTCACGCACGTCCCAACGGTAATTGTATTGTACGATATCGTATTCGGTGAAAAATTTCAGGCAGGATACGTAAAAATAGATTGAGACCAACGCGCCGAGCGAATAGACCGTCGTACAAACGAGGCGAACCGTCCGCGCCAGGTAGGGCCAGAGGAAGGCAACCGCGCAAAGCATCGCCAGTGGCGTGACGAAACCGGGCAGATAATTGATGCCCTCCATTTGCAGATTGACGCAAAAGGCAAAGGCAACGGTCAGGCAGATCATGGCAGAGCGCAATCTCTTTTTGGGAATACGCTCGGGGTGTTGACGCTCGTCCTCATCGCACGCCTGCGCCAGCTGCTCCCACAGCAGCGTATCCTTGGCGATGCGACAGCAGTACACCGTCACGCGGCACAACCATACGATGCCGACGATCGAAACGGTCAACCACGCCATCGCGCGGAAGCCGTTGATGTAGGCGTACCAGTTGAAATTGGTCGCACCCGCGTCGTAGGGCGCTTGCGAAAGCGCCGCCATCTCGGGCAGGACGCAAAGCACCGTTTTGACCACGGCAAAGGACTGGCAGACGAAGCACATCCTGTCGGTAATGTCGCCGCTCGAGCGTCTTGCCAGTCGGCGCAGCTTGCGATCGACCTTGCGACAACGCTCCTCGCTCCACTCGCCCGTCTGCTCGGCGCGACGCAACTGCTCCGTCAAGCGGTCCAGCTTACGCTTGTGCGCGTTTTCAAAAATAATGCGTCCGTCCAGTCGCGTTCCAATATAGGACAAGCCGCGGAACAGCTGATGGCAGGCAGGCAGTACGGTCATCAATTCCAGTACGCCAAACACGAAGCACAAGATCAGGATCAGCGTCGGCTGCTCACTCGCGCTCGTTGCGGTATATACCCAGACCAAACCGATAAGGCGTGCGACGCTGAGCAACGCCAAACGCTTAAAGGCACGGGCCACCTCGCCGAAGCTCTCGTCCAGCGCAGACACGCGGCGCAGCGCGATCAGCAACAGCACGTACCCGATCGCATCGGGCATCAGGTCCAGCACGTGCAGATACGGATTGCTCAATATGATCACGGCAGGAAGCCAAAGCCCCATACGCCAGTTGATTTTTTGTAAAGCAGTGGTTTGTTTCGTCATTCGTTGACTCCTTTTTAAGATCAACTCTATTTGTTGCGCTTTTTCGCTTGCTTGCGAGAGCTGCGTGCCATCCGTTTCTCATTGGCCCGGCGAGCATTTTCCGCATGATAGGCGCGGTCGGCGTCAATGGCCTTTTGCTCGTGCGATTCAAACGCTGCCCGCATGCGGTTGATAAAAGCAAAGCGGGATGGCGGGCGCGTGTCGCTTTCGTTGGCAGGCGCAATGCGCATATAGCAGGAATACAGCATCACGCAGTTGCAGATCACCCAGATCAGCTGTGCGAGCAGCGTCACGGGATACAGCACGCGGAGCACGGACTCCACGGGAAAAATCGTCTGTATCAGGACCAGCACCACGTAGATCGCCATCATAACGAGATTGCGAACGGCGCGCACGGCGTTTTTGGACACGCCCACGCGCAAGGCCAGCTCCTTGACGGCCAGTGCCAAAAAGACGTGAAACAGAACCATCAAATAAAGATTCGCCCAATAGACCGCCGATTTTAAGATGCCGCCCACAAAAGGAATATTCCAGGCAAACAGCGCGTTCAGATCAACGAGCGTACGCAACACGGCAGGCACCATGAGTGCCCACGCACTCACCCACACCCGCTTGAAGCTGCGACAGTAGCGTGAGAGCCCGTTGGCGCCAACGATCATCAGCGCACAGCCGATCACGTGAACGAAGGGAGCGAACATGGCGTTCATACCCAAAATATATTCAAGAAAATAACCAAAGAACAAAAGTCCCCAGCCCAAGTCGCTCCCTCCTTTCACTTGGATTGCCGTTTATTCGTCATCCGAGCCTGCGGCGTTTGCGCCACAGCACTTCTTGTATTTCTTTCCGCTACCGCAGGGGCAGGGATCGTTACGACCGACCTTGGCCGCGTTGGTTCGCGGTGTCAGTACGATTCTCTTGGGTGCCGTCTTAGCGCCCTCAAAGCCCTCGGTCAGAGGGTTGGCCACCTGCACGCGCTCAACCTTCTGGCGCGGCACGGCGGATAGGATCATGCGCACGGTGTTCTCGCGGATCTCACCGACCATACCGTCGAACATCTCAAAGCCCTGAATACGGTACTCGACCACGGGATCACGGTTGGCGTAGGACTGCAAGCCAATGCTGCCCTTGAGGTCGTCCATCGCGTCGATGTGCTCCATCCAGGCGCGGTCGACGTTCTGAAGCAGGATCGCACGCTCAACCTCGCGGAAGATCTCCTCGCCGAACAGCGTTTCTTTGCCGTGATATACCTCCAGCGCGCGGACGATCAGCTCGTCGCTGATATGCTCGCGGCGCAATCTCTTGACGTCCTCGGGCGTATAATTGAAATCGCCCTCCTGCGTCAGAAGTCCCATATAATAGTTGCGAAGTCCGACCAGATCCCAGTCGGCGTGCGCCTCACCCGAGGTATAACGGGCCACCGTTTCGCTCACCGTCGTTTCGATCATGCGCTGGATGGTCTCGGTGATATTCTGACCGTTGAGCACCTCGCCGCGCTGACTGTAGATGATATTTCTCTGCTGATTCATGATGTCGTCGTAAGACAGCACGTACTTACGGCGCTTGAAGTTCTGATCCTCCAGACGCTTTTGCGCCGACTCGATGGCACCCGACAAAATGCGTGCGTCAATGGGCATATCGTCCGGCAGACCCATGTTGGAAACCATGGTCAGAATACGCTCACTGCCAAACAGGCGCATCAGATCGTCCTCCAGCGACAGATAGAAGCGGGATTCACCCGGGTCACCCTGACGGCCCGAACGGCCACGAAGCTGGTTGTCGATACGACGGGACTCGTGACGCTCGGTACCGAGAATGAACAAGCCGCCCGCCTCGCGCACCTTCTGTGCCTCGGGCTCGATCTCCTTCTTATATTTCTCATGCAGCTCGCGGAAGATCGCCCGCGTGCTCATGACCTTTTCGTCGTCCGTTTCGGCCGTACCCGTCGAGGAGGCGATCAGTACCTCGTCAATGCCCATCTCGCGCATCTCGGCCTTGGCCATATACTCGGGATTACCGCCCAGCATAATATCGGTACCGCGGCCCGCCATGTTGGTCGAGATGGTGACCGCGCCCAGCTTACCTGCCTGCGCGACGATCTCAGCCTCTTTTTCGTGCAGCTTCGCGTTGAGCACCGTGTGCGGAATGCCCGCGTGCTTGAGCAGTTTGGAGAGCAGCTCAGACTTTTCAATATCGACCGTACCGACCAGAATAGGCTGACCCTTTTCGTGGCACTCGACGATCTGACGGATGATGGCGTCGTATTTTCCCTTGACGTTCTTGTAGACCGCGTCCGGACGGTCGTTACGGATCATGGGGCGGTTGGTGGGAACCTCGACCACGTCCAGCGCATAGATCTCGCGGAACTCGTTTTCCTCGGTCAGCGCCGTACCCGTCATACCCGACAGCTTGCGGTACATACGGAAATAGTTCTGGAAGGTGATGGTCGCCAGCGTCTTGTTTTCCTTCTGGATCTTGACGCCCTCTTTTGCCTCGATGGCCTGATGCAAGCCGTTGGAATAGCGGCGACCGGGCATCAGACGACCCGTGAACGAGTCGACGATGATAACGCCCTTATCGTTGACGATATAGTCGACGTCGCGCTTCATGCAGCCGTGAGCGCGGATGGCCTGGTTGACGTGATGGGCGATGGTCGAGTTTTCGGGATCGGTGAAATTCTCAAGCTCAAAATAACGCTCGGCGCGTTCGGCACCGCGGGGCGTGAGGGTGGCACGATTGGCCTTTTCATCGACGATATAATCCGCGTCGATATCGTCCTGCTCCTCCTTGTCGTCCATCTCCTTGATAACGAACTTGCGAAGCGTGCGGACGAAGCGGTCGGCGCGGTCGTACAGATCGGTGCTCTCCTCGCCGGCCCCCGAAATAATCAAAGGCGTTCTCGCCTCGTCGATCAGAATGGAGTCGACCTCGTCGACGATGGCAAACTCATGGCCGCGCTGAACCATGTTTTCCTTGTAAACGACCATGTTATCGCGCAGATAGTCGAAGCCGTATTCGTTGTTGGTGCCGTAGGTGATGTCGGCGGCGTAGGCGGCTCTCTTTTCCGCCTTGCTCTGACCGTGAACGACCAGACCCGTCTTGAGCCCGAGATAGCCGTACACGCGGCCCATCTCCTCGCTGTCGCGGCGTGCCAGATAGTCGTTGACCGTAACGATATGCACACCCTTGCCCGACAGTGCGTTCAGATAGGCAGGCAGCGTCGCAACCAGCGTTTTACCCTCACCCGTTTTCATCTCGGCGATGCGTCCCTGATGGAGCAAAATACCGCCGATGATCTGCACGCGGAAGGGGCGCTTGCCCAGCACGCGCCAGTCGGCTTCGCGCACGGCGGCAAAGGCATCGGGCAAAATATCGTCCAGCGTTTCACCCGCGGCAAGACGACCGCGCAAAACCTCGGTCACGCCGCGCAGCTCGCTCTCGCTCATGGCAGCGTATCGATCCGCCAGTGCTTCAACCGAGCGCACGATGGGCTCAAGCTTTTTGAGCTGATGGTCGCTGTAAGTTCCAAAAATTTTCGTAATCAAAGACATGGGTCATTCCATCCTTTCGTGTCCTTTGGTATGGTCAGCGCGGCAAAGCACCGCGCACAAATGCATATAATTATAAATTATTATACAGCATATATGTGTAGAATAAGAAAAATAATTGTAAATTTTATGGAACATTTTTATCGCTTCTTGACGCGCGCCGTATGCTGTGCTACAATAAAGGCAACGTCGCACCGTATCCACGGAGGTTTGCTTTTCCATGAACAAGCTACACATCGTACTGTATCAGCCCGAGATCCACGCCAACACGGGCAACATCTCCCGCACCTGCGCCATCACGGGAGCGGATCTTCACCTGATCCGCCCGCTTGGCTTTTCGACCGACGATAAGCACTTGCGCCGCGCGGGACTGGATTATTGGGACAAGCTGAACATTACCTATTACGACAACGTCGAGGCGTTTTACGAGCAACACCCCGATGCACACGTATTCTATTTCACCACCAAGGGCAGAACGCGCCACGTCGACGCACACTACGAGGGCGAGATCTATCTGATGTTCGGGCCCGAGTCGCGCGGCTTGCCCGAGGAACTACTTTTGCAACATCCGGGGGATTGCGTTCGTATTCCCATGCTGCCGACGCTGCGCTCGCTGAATTTGTCCAATTCCGTTGCCGTTGCGGCTTATGAAGTGTTGCGGCAGTGGGAGTTTGAGGGATTTCAGACCGAGGGCGAGTTGCATGAGCATCGGTGGGATGAGTGAAAGGCAGTTTAGCTGATTTTCTCGCAACTTCTCCTACAGCCTCGCCCAGCTTCGCGCGCTCGGTGCACCGCTTTGTGTTCATTCTTTCTCATTCAAGAAAGAACGAACCAAGAAAGTGAACTTAAGGGCCTAATGCCCTTAAGAAACCCGCAAAATTTCTTGCTTTGGCATATCTGCCGCTCGTGTTGGCATCCCGTCGAGCGATGCAGAATAAGCACTCCTGTCTTTCTCCTTTTCCACTTTGCAGAGCGGCAAAGTGGGGGAGGCCTCGGAGGGAACGTCCGAGCTGACTTTCTTTGGTCCTTTCTTTGTTCAGCGACAAAGAAAGGACTTAAAAGCCGACACAGCGCGGCGCGAAGCTGTACGCGCGTCAAAAGAAGAAGTTGTATAAAATCTCAATGATTACGAGGTACCACATGATACATCCCTCCCCCACCGCCATGATCGCCATGAGCGGCGGCGTTGACAGCGCCGTGGCCGCCCTCCTTCTGCAACAAGAGGGCTTTGCCGTCACCGGCGTCACCATGAAGCTGTTTTGCGACGGCGATCCCATCCCCGCCGCCGACGGCACGACCGACGATCTCACCCCCGACATCCGCGACGCCCGCGCCGTGGCCGACCGTCTTGGCATCCCCCATCTCGTCTGCCGCCTGGAGCGCACCTTCTGCGATCGCGTGGTCGACGATTTCGTCCGCACTTATCTTGACGGCGGCACCCCCAACCCCTGTGTTATTTGCAATAAGACCATCAAGTTCGGCGCGTTGATCGACTTCGCCAGAGCCAACGGCCTTGAATACGCCGCCACGGGCCACTATGCCCGCATCTGCGAGCAGGACGGCCGCTATCTCATCTACTGTGCGCGCGACGAAAAAAAGGACCAATCCTATATGCTGTGGTCGCTCTCGCAGGACGTCCTCTCCCGCGTGCGCTTTCCGCTGGGAGAATTGACCAAGGCCGAGGTACGCGAGATCGCCGCCGCCCACGGATTTGCAAGTGCTGACCGTAAGGACTCGCAGGACATCTGCTTCCTTCCCGACGGCAACTACGCCGATTTCATCCGCCGCTACGCAGGTCACGTTGCCACCCCCGGCAAGTTCGTTGACCGCGACGGCAACGTGCTCGGCGACCACCCCGGTATGCTGCACTACACCATCGGCCAGCGCAAAGGCCTTGGCATCGCCCTCGGCCGCCCCATGTACGTCTGCGACAAAAACGCGCAGACGGGCGACGTGGTGCTGTGCGACGACGAACAGCTTTACAGCCGCACCCTGACAGCAAAATCGGTCAATTTCATTCCCTTTGACACCCTGAGTGCCCCCATGCGCGTCGAGGCCAAGATCCGCTACGCCCACAAGGCCGCCCCCGCGACCGTCTACCCGACGGGCGAGAGCACCGTCCGCGTCGAGTTTGACGAGCCCCAGCGCGCCATCGCCCGCGGCCAGTCCGTCGTGTTCTACGACGGAGACTTACTCGTCGGCGGGGGGATTATTGAATAAGCAACAAGCGACAGCGTCCCCACCCGCAAAAAATTGCGAGTGGGGACGTTTGCTTTATTTATTCCTTGGGGGTGAGCGAATAGTGATATGCGTATTGACGTTTTACGCCAACATCAATATTTTTTTCATTGAAGTCTATGCGCAGGTTCCATTCCTCATTGAAAGGAAACTCATACATATAGATCGTATACGCCTTCCCCTCATAATACCCCTGTTGCTTCGTTGGCTCACCCAACGGCTCGCCAAGCTCGGCAACCACCTCGTCGTACGTCATGATGGTAAGATACGCATACGGGTAGGTAAACAGCATTTTTCCGTCTGCAACGGTGATCTGCCTTGGAATCTCAGAAGAAGGATTTATGCTCACATCCCATGCCGTTCCACCGCCAACCCAAAGAGTGCCATCGGAACACATGATCAAAGAACTATAGATATACGGCGAGAGAAAATAATTGGAATATTCCAGCACCGTAGCATCCTCGTTCCATGCGCGGATAACCACAATATACTTGCCGTCCTCCTCCGGCCCGTATCCAATGACACAGTATTCCTTTTGCCCATCGTTATCAATGTCGTAAAAAATACTGCTTTCGGGCTGCTCGACAACAGTTGCCCACTTGGGTACGATCATGCGCACCTTATTGATCCGTGCAGGATAAGACTCGGCAATACCTCCCGTGTAATAGACGTAGATCTCCTCACCTTTGCGCAAATACGGCATCACGAGGTCATCCTCGTCGTTGCTCGTTGCACGAGACACCATAATTCTGTCTGCGCTCTTGCGTTCGGGCGTGCCCTCAGCAGGCTCGACCAAAAAAGAATCGTCGTTGATCTCCAAAATGGTACCAACAAACCAGTTCACGCCGTCGGCGGTTGTGCCGCTGTTTTTCCAAAAGGCACCATAATCTACGCGAAAATAGTAGTAATGCTTCACATCCTCCATATCCGTGATTCTAACCACATATGACCATACCTCATTTGGATATTCAGGCGAATCATAGTCTGCAGATTGATGCTTCCAACTCACGTCAATATATGCGGTTGATCCTTCCACGTAGGTGCGAACACCGGTGTATGTCCTCTGCTGATATTCCGTTTCTGCCTCGTCCGCTACCCGTCCGAGGGCTATCACACCGCACGACTTGATGACAAAGGGGACAGAAATCTGAACATTTCGCAATATAGTACCGTCGGGATATACCACGGGGGTTTTTCCATTGTGCACGTATCCATCAACTGCAGCGAGAAATGCTTCTTTGCTATACTCGCCCGTCCACTCGTAATAGTCGATGTCGACAAAATCATTCTCCGTCGGCCCTTCGGTTCCTGCAGGCGGGTCTTCTAACTTGCCCGGCGGATCCGTCAAAAAGCACACGCCTGTGACGATCAGCGCGACGACCGCCACGAGGATGATCCAGAAGGCAGGCTTTTTGTAATGCAGAACGGACTTGATGCGATCCTTGACCCCGACCTCGCCAAAGGCCAAGGGGCAGGCCATGACCGCACGGCGGTGCACGCTGCAGGCCACCAGCGTTTCGGAATAGCCCTTTTTGCTCTCGTCGTCCATGTCGCGGATCACCTTTTCGTCGCACGCCTTTTCAATGTCGCGGCAAAGAAGAATATACGCCAACCACAGCAGCGGATTGAACCAATACAGGCACAAAAGGATAAAGCCGATGGGCTTCCAGACGTGGTCAAGTCGACGCAGATGCGCCCGCTCGTGCCCGATGACGTAGCCCATCTGCTCCTGCGTCATGCCCGAGGGCAGATAGATGCGAGGACGGATCACACCGAGAATAAAAGGTGAATCAATATCGTCGCAAAGATACACGTTGCCGTCCTGGCAGATGGACGCTCTCACTCGCAAGCGCAGGCGCAGATAAGAAATCACACCGTAGACGATCATGCCAATAAGACCGCACAGCCACACGATGGCCGCAACGGCAATCACGATCTGAAGCGGGTTGGCGCTGATCGTCGGCGTGGGCGCGAACGAATCGTAAATGATGGGATTGACCACCTCGTCGATCACCTCAAAGCCGCTGTCAATGGCGGGCGTCTGCGTCATGGGCAGGTCGCTCGGCAGCGGCTCGGCACTCGGGATCAGGCTGAACAGACTCTCGATGGAAAATGGAAAGATCAAACGCAAGCCAACCACGCCCCACAGCAGACAGTTGATCCACTTGGGCGCTTTTTGGAGTAGCAGACGAAGCACCAGCACCGCCAAAACGATCCAGCTCGCGGTCAGGCTCATGTTCAACAGCTTCAAAAAGACAGCATCCATCGCTTACTCCCCTTTCGTTCCAAATTCGTCCAGCATGCGGCGGATCTCTTGTAGCTCCTGCTCGCTCGGACGACGGCGCGTGGCAAACGCCGCGATAAAAGCAGGCAACGAACCCGCGTAGGTGTCCTCCACAAATTTTTCACTCTGGATGGCGTAAAAATCCTCGCGCGATACAAGAGCACTCACCACGCTGTTTTCGGTAGCGAAGATACCCCGCTCGCACAGCTTTTTGAGCACCGTATAGGTGGTGGTCCGCTTCCAGTTCAGCTCGCGCTCGCAAAGAGCCACCAGCTCCTTGGTCGAAAGCGGCGCGTGCTGCCACACGATGTCGGCAAAATGCGCCTCCACCATGCCAAGTCTCATTTCTTCCATATCAGATGCCCTCCTTTTTGTCTATCGTCAGTAGACTGCATCTATAGTCTATCACGAATAGACAGCTTTGTCAAGGGGGTTTTGTAAGTTTTTGAAAAAGAGGCAGAGCCACAAAAACGTGACTCTGCCCGCAAGTTAATCATTATATAATTCCGTCCCGAATTGCGCAAGCCATTCTACAGAGGGACGTTCTGTGAAGTCGGTTAAATATATAACAAAATGACTTCCGCTTCTACCCCCATAGATATGAATAGAAAGAGGAACCGTATCTGACGTGGGAAGTAAGTTATGGTTCAAAGAGAGAACATATTGCTCATCGATTATCAATGTTTCGTTATTCGCTTCATTATGCAAAGTATATCTTATTCTTTTTGATGAAGCTGTGGAAGTGCTGTAATAGTATATGTCAGCATTTCTTTCTTCTTCCCAGTCCCTGCCTTTCAAACGAATAGTATCCCTGGAAAAGAACTCTTCATATTCTTCGATATAGTTCCGTTTATAAACATCATCTGTATAGCAATGAAAAGAACCATGAATGCCACCGGACGATTGTAAATGATATGAGTAGTTCTCTCCTATCCAACTGACCCCACCATACTCAAGGTCCTCGGGAAGTTGCGGAACTCTCAAATTGTTAACATCGCAAATTTTTATCGTCCCATCACTATTCTTTGGAAACGCCTTGTACATGATCAGTAATTGCGAGTTGCTAAAGGCCTTTTCTTCTACTGTCTTTTTGAATTCTTCAACAGAAGAAAAGGTGACACTTCCCAATTCACAATTTTGGCTTATGAATGATTCTGACAGCGTAGCTTGATCAAAAGCTACGTAAAATTCACCATTCTTTTCAAAAATCTCATATCGCGGCAACGTATGGTTGCCGTTGCTGGACGGAGAAGGCGGTGTATCCTGCGTCGGCGGCGTTTCCGTATCCCCCGGAGTCGGCGGCGATGACGGCTTAAACAGCACGGGAATCAGCGCCAAAACCAAGCACACACACGCCGCAAGGCTCGACCATCGCGCAACTTTGCGGCGCATGGACATCTTGCGCGTCACCCGCCCTGCGTCCTCGATCAGATCAAAATCAATATTGCTCAAAGCATCAATCACATCACGATTTTTCATACGTCAAAGCCCTCCTTTTCGAGTGTTTTGCGCAGTTTGGCTCGTGCGCGGGCCAGCGTAGATTTGACGCGGCTTTCGCTTGCGGCAAAATCCCACGCAATATCGGCAATGGAATCCATGTACCAGTATCTGCGGATGAACATACGCCGCGCATCCGACGGGAGCGTGCGTAAAAATGCATTCAGCGCATCGCGCAGGGCAATCAGCTCGGCTGCGTCGGGCGCGGCATCCTTGTCCGCGATACATTCAAGCAGCTCATCCAGCGCCAGCGGATATTGCGAGCCTCCCCGCTTTTCTGCTGTGTTGTATTCGGCGCGATTGAGGGACAACTGACGGGCAATGCGCCCCAAAAACGCCTTGAGAGGCTGTGGCCGCTGGGGTGGTATGCTGTTCCAGGCCTTGAGATAGGTATCGTTGGTAATCTCGTCCGCGTCGCTCTCGTCGCGCAAAATGGCATAGGCAACGTAGCGGATGTATCCGCCGTAGGCCAGCTCGGTCTCTTGGATGGCCCGCTCGTCGCGCTGCCAGTATAGCTCTACGATCATTTCGTCTGTCATGGCCGTCCTCCTTGCTCATGTTTTCGGGATCCCTTCACCTACATATACCGGAAAAAGAGTGTTCACGTCGCGTCCGTCAAAATAATTATAGCATATTTTTTAGAAATTTGCAAAAAACGGACACCGAAATTGGTGTCCGTTTTCCTTTATTCTCCCGTCACGACGATCTCGGCCTGATATCGCTCGTCCTCGCGGATGATCTCACCAACCGCGGGCACGGTGATGCGTCCCGACAGGGGATTTTTGATGCTGACGATAGGGGCGGTCAAGATCGCCTGCACGCTCGACTTTTCAAACGACAGATCGGTGTCGATCATCTCGCAATCGATCAGCGTCAGGTTTTTGCAATAGCACAGCGGCTGGGTGCCGATGATGCGGCAACGCTCGAAGGTGATGTCCTCGGCGTACCACGCCAGATACTCGCCCTTGATAACGCTGTCCCGCACGACCACCCGCTTGGCGTGCCAGAAGGCGTCCTTGGTGTCAAAGTTGCAGTTGACAAATTCCGCGTCCTCAATGTACTGGAAGGAATACTTGCCCTTGAGCGTCACACTGTCAAAGCGCAAGCCCGTCGAGCGCATCATGAAATACTCGCCCTCGGCACGGCAGCTTTGCATGGTGATCCCCTGCACCGACCAGCCAAACTCGGTCGAGATAATATCGCACCTCGTCAATCTCACGTCAGCGCACTCGCGCAAGGCCTTGATGCCGTGCAGCTTGGTGTCGACGATATCCACGTCGCTCGAATACCACAGCGCCGCGCGGCAAAGGGGCGTCATTTCGGACGTAGCAATATGTAATCCCGTATCGTGCCAGAAGGGATAGCGCAGATTAAAATAGCAATCCTCCACCCGCACGTCGCGGCATTCCTTAAAGGCGCTCTCGCCGTCGGCGGGACCGTCAAATTTGCAGTTTTTCACCGTCAAGCCGTCGCTCTCGTACAGCGCGCGCTCGGCGTCGAAGGTTTGGTTTTCGATCAGTTTCATGGCATCCTCGTCAGTTCTGTTTTTGTACGCTCTTATACTCGTCATAATAGCGATAGTAGGGGCAAGCGCGGGTATTGCGTTCTAAAAATTGAATGCGCTCGTCCTCGTCCAGATCCATGCCGCAGACGTAAGCGTCGACATCCTCGTCGTAGTCGTAATGCACACAGCTCTCGCAGTTGGTCGGTTTTTCTTTCTTTTGCGGCTTTTTCTTTTTGTATTTATCGAAATCAACGTCCATCAAATGCTCCATGCCGCACCTCACTTGCCCATGCGGCGAACGTACTCCGCAACAGCGGCAGGCACGATATCGTCGATGCTCTGCCCTGCTTCGATTCTCTCGCGCACCAGCGTTGAGCTGATATGATCGTACGCGGGATCGGCAGGCAGATACAGCGTTTCGGCCTTGGGATTGTGCGCACGGTTGTAGAGCGCGTGCTTTTGCTCGTAAGCATAGTCAGCCTCGTTGCGAACGCCCTTGACAATGACGTCAGCGCCCACCTCGTCGACCAGATCGATGAGCCGACCGTTCGAGCAGATGACCTGCACATTGCCAAATTCGGCGCAGGCAAGACGCGCCATCTCAGTGCGCTCCTCCATGGAAAACATATACTGCTTGACCTTGGCGTCAGCCACGTAGGCGCGCATATCGTTGGTCATGACGGCCACGATCACGCGGTCAAACAGCGCGGCGGCGCGGCGGATCACGTCCATATGCCCCGTGGTGATGGGGTCGTAGCTACCCGGCAAAAGCGCCACGGTCGCTTTGATTGCATTATTCATGGCTCTCCTCCTTGTGATAGCACAGCACGCTCACGTAGGCCACGCCGTATTTGGCGCGGCGGCGAAATTCAAAACGCGCTGCCAACGCTTCATGCCCTTCGAAAATATCCTCCTCGGCGCTCTCACACACGATAAACGCGCCGTCCTCCAGCCAGTCTCCCTTCAGCAGCAGTTCAAGCGCAGGGCAGACCAGCCGCTTGGCATAGGGCGGATCGAGCACGACGAGACCAAAGCGCTCGGGCATCCCCGCGCGGTGAGCACGCAAAACGTCGGCGTAATCGGCACACAGCACGGTGCATTCCTGCTCAAAGTGCGTCTTGACGACGTTCTTCTTGATAATATCGACCGCCTTGGGCGACGCGTCGACCAGAACGGCTCTGCTCGCGCCGCGGCTGATAGCCTCCAGGCCCATCTGCCCCGAGCCGGCAAACAGATCGAGCACGGCGCGATCCCTGAGCTCGAACTGCAGCATGGAAAACACCGCCTCCTTGGCGCGCTCGGACGTCGGTCTCGTGGTCTCGCCCTCCAGCGTATATAAATGTGTGCCGCGCGCGCGGCCTGTGATAATTCGCATCATAAATTAATGCCTCCGGCGGCCAAAGAAGCTTTTTGAAAAAAGTTTCTTTGGAATCTTCAAAAACGTTATAGAAAATGTTGGTGGCTAAAGGGGAAAGCTCCTGCGCTATTCTGCCGTTACTCCTGCAAGCTCGTGGGGCCTATCCTCGTTTCACTCGGCATCCCACTCGCTCTACCGAAAATGATGGCTTAACCCATGTAAAAGTTTTGGTCAAGCTTTTTCAAAAGCTTGCGCAGTGGAGGGCGCGTAGCCCTCCTCGCGCTCCACAGAGCGCGAAATGCTCTCGGCGTTTTCTTTTTGATAACTTTTTCTTTTGCGCCTCGTGTGTCAAAAGAAAAAGTGGGCATCCTGCTTTGCTGTATTTATGGCTGCTTACTCCGCCGAGCCTCAATCCTCTTTCGAATGAAAATACTCGTACACTGCCTTGGCATCCCGCTCACTGATGCCCTTGACGGCGGCAAGCTGTTCCACGCTCGCCTGCTTGATGGCTCCAAGCCCGCCCAGTGCGCCGAGCAGCTTTTTCGCTTTGACTGCTCCGATGCCGGGGATCTTCTCCAGCGACGAGGTCTTAAGCGTCTTGCGCTTGGCCGCGTCCATGCGGGAAACGGTGTAGCGGTGAACCTCTTCCTGAATGCGGTACAGCAGCATAAACACCTGCTGCTCGCGGGCAATGCTGATCTCCTCGGTATCGGTGCAAAGCGCGCGTGTTTTATGGTAATCATCCTTAACCATGCCGAACACGGGAATGTCCAGCCCCATCTCGTCGAGCAGCTCACGGATCACACCCACGTGTCCGCGACCGCCGTCGAGCAAAATCAGATCGGGCGCCACCGAGAACGAGCCGTCCTCGTCGCTCAGATGCGACAAACGGCGATAGAGCGCCTCGCGCATGCTGGCGTAGTCGTCCGTCCCCTGCACCGTCTTGATGTGGAAGGTGCGATAGTCCGACCGACGGAACTGCCCGTCGCGGCAGACAATCATGCCCGCCGTCAGATGCTCCGTGCCAAGGTTGGAGATATCGTACGCCTCGATGCGCTCGGGATAGACCTCCAGCCCGCACAGCTGTGCCAGACGGATGAGCGTTCCGTCGTCACGCTCCAGCGCGGCACGGTGCTTTTCCGCGCGCTCGCGGGCGTTGTCCTCGACCATGCGGCAAAGGGTGTGCAAGCGTCCGCGCTCGGGCACGCGCACGATCACGCGATGCCCCGCCAGTTCCGTCAGATAGGCCGAGAGCGTTTCCAGCTCCTCCTGCTCCATCGGGAAGGAGAGCAGCACCTCGTGCGGAATATAGGTGCGAACGCGATAGTGCTCACAAAGGAAGGCGCTCAAGTCGCCCGCCTCGGTCAGCTGATCGCGGCCAAAAACGAAATCGCTCTTATCGCTCACCGCACCGCTGCGAACGTAGAAGACCGAGATGCAGGAGCAGATATCGTCGCTGTAAAGCGCCACCACGTCCTGCTCGGTGTCGGGCGCGGCCACCACGTTCTGTCGGTCGGACAGACGGTCAAGCGCGCGAAGCGTATCGCGGTAGGTCGCCGCCGCCTCGTAGCGCTCCTCCTCGGCACAGCGGAGCATGTTTTCCTCAGCAAGCCGTCTGACCTGTGCCGTTTTGCCGCGCAGAATATCAACGGCCATGTCAATGCGAGCTTGATACTCTTCCACACTGACCTGCCCCGTGCAAACGCCGCAGCAGCGTCCCATCTGATAATACAGACAAGGACGGACCTTGCCGATATCGCGAGGAAAGCGATGCTTGCAATCGGGCAGACCGAGCGTTTTTTTGAGCGTGTCAATGATGGAAAACACCGTCGCCACGCCCGAGTAGGGGCCGAAATACTTGCCCTTGTCGGACTGGCGGGTGCGAGTCATGACGAGCCGCGGATACTCCTCGGCCGTTACCTTGATATAGGGATAGGACTTGGCATCCTTGAGTCGAATGTTATATTTCGGAGAATACTGCTTGATCAGCGCGTTTTCCAGCGTCAGCGCCTCGATCTCGGTATCGCACAAAAAATAGTCGAAATCGGCAACCAGCGATACCATGCGCGCCGTTTTCACGTTCTTCTCGCCGTTTTGGAAATACTGCGATACTCTGTTTTTCAGCTTGCGCGATTTACCGACGTAAATGACCTTGCCGCCGCGGTCGCGCATCAGGTAGACGCCCGGGCAAAGCGGCAGCTCGTTGGCTTTTTGCAACAGCTCGTCACGACTGAGTCGTGTCGGCACGTTTTTTTGTTCGTCCTGCACGGGGCACCTCCTTGTGATTTTTGTAAAAAAGAACGGCGCGAGCACCTGATAGCACCCTCGGTGCCGGGCCTTATGCCCTTGCGCTCTCGCCGTCTTGTTTGCTCGTTTTACGAGCCGATAATTCAGTTATTGTCGAATCCGCTGCCGATCAACTGCTCAAGACCGTCAAGAGCCGCTACCTCGTCCTGACCGTCGGCAATCAGCGTAATGGACATTCCCTTGGCAATGCCGAGAGAAAGAACGCCGAGCAGACTTTTCGCGCTGACGCGGCGATCGTCCTTCTCCACCCAAATGGTGCTTTTGAACGAATTAGCCTTCTGAATAAAGAAGGTTGCGGGTCTTGCGTGCAGACCGCTGCTATTGACAATAACAACCTCGCGGGAAATCATACTATCCTTGCCACTCCTGTTTCATATTTTAAAACGTAACACTATCTATCGTGTGCTGGTTGCTCGATCGGCACAAACCGACAAGCATACTTTTCTATATTTAGTATATCAAAAAAGTCGCACGAAATCAAGCAAAACTTTGTGGTGCTTTTTCATAAATTTTTTGCAACTGCCCACGATATTATGTCATAAATTCCACAGAAGATGCGTTTTTTCCGACGTTTTCGGTCAAAGAGCGTCGATTTGCGTCTGATTATTCAATCGGAATCAGCGAAACAACCGTCAAAGTGAACGAGGTCTGTTCGGTATAAACGGCGATCTTCTGTCCGGGGGTGATAGGGGTACGTCCGTCCAAAAGGAAGGTGCCGTTCTCATCCACAAAGCCAAGGCAAGATACCGTTCCCTCAAAATCAACGATCGATGAATCGTCCGGCACCGTGACCTCGACGTAATTGCCGTTTGCATCCTGAACAAGGACCTTGGCCGCGCTCACGGAAAAGGGCGTTCCGTCCGTTGCCGCAGTATGCACGACGATCTGCCCCAAGGCCGAATCAGCGCTATCAAGATATACAACGTCGCCCGCCTTGATTGCCTTGGTTATTGCGCTCTGTGCGCTCTTGACCTCAAAGGTCACCATGACGGTGTCAAGCGTGTCGTTCTTTTCCTCCGTCACCGTCTGATAATAGCGGTACCCAATGGCAAAAGCAGCCGCCAGCACCAGCAAAATGATGGCAATATCCAGCACGTTTCCGCGTCGCCAAAAGCGTTTTGTGTTTTTTTCTTCGGTTTTCATGCTTGCCACCTCCTTACTTTGCGTTTCCGACTTCCGTCAGATTGATGCACACACCGTTCCCCACGTAACCGGGGAAACGTAACGTATACGAGTTGCCAATGCGGATCGCTCTGCCGTTGACCGTATAACCGGTGCCTTCCACGTACAGCGCGTCGACCACCACCGTCACCGTGATATCCACACGGCCGGGCAGTATGATCAGCTCGCCTGTTTTGTCCTCCGTAGAAGATGAGGCGATCAGCGTCAGCGCCTTACTCGGCGTTGCCTCAACGGCCGAAACGGTACCCATGCCCGACTTGGTGTCGGCATCGTACAAGCCGTTGCCCTTTGCGATTGCACTTGCGAACGAGTCGTCAACGGAGGAAAAACACACCTGATATTCCAGGCGGCAAGCGCGGCCAACCGTTCTCGAACCAAACAGATCGGTCACGCGAACGCCTAAGATCAATAACACGACGATGACCAAAACGACGAAAATTACGAAAAGATCAAACAGATTCAAGCCGTTTCCTTTGCGCGCGCGCTGAACGTTGCGCTTGACGCGGGCACGGGCGCGGGCTTCTTTTTCTTCACCCAGCGAGATCTCATCCGGCTGGCGGTTATTAGTTTCTGCCATAACAATTTATCCTTTCCTGTATTGATTCCGCTCAATGGAAGCGGAAGGTAACTTCACCCTGCGTGCGCTCATCGTCGACGGGGTTATACGAGCGCTCCGATTGCCGCTCACCGACACGAAGCTGTGCCGTGACCAATCCCATCACCGTCCAGAACATGAAGAAAATGCGATAATTGTAAAAAATATCGTCGAACAATCCCATGATCAGAAGCGCGAAAACGCCCATGACACCGCCCAGAACGACCAGACGCGATCCGCGCCACTCGCCAAAGCGGTAATATTCCAGCGCATGGCGCAACCACAGCAGCATAGTAACGGCAAATATCACAAGACCGATCACGCCGAAGCTGCAAAGCAATTGCAGATACAGATTGTGCGCGTGCATGGCCGACTCGATACCGGGCAGTGCGTAGTGGGAATAGACGGTACAAAACGCGCTCTCGCCGACACCGACGCCGGTAAGCCAATGCTCTGACAGCATATCCTTAATGCCCTGCCACAGATTGACGCGGTAGAGCACGGAGCTGTCAGAAAGATTGCCAATGCTCAAGAAGCGGCGGGTGATGCGCTCGGGAATGAGGGGCAACAGCGTAGCCACGGGCAGTGCCGCAACCACGGTATAACTCAACGCCTTATGATTCAGGCAAAGTAGGAACAAAAACATCGATATGACCGCGCCCAGCCACGCGCCGCGCGACCAGGTGAAGATCAGGCAGGCACCGAGCAGAATCAGGCAGATCGCATAGCCAAAGCCGCGAAGCACGCGTCCCTTGGTGCAAAGACGAGCCAGGACAAGCGGCATCAGCAGCACCAGATATTCGGCCAGCATATTGGGATTTTCCCACGTAGCATATATGCGGCCGCCCAGATCGGCAAACAGCGAAAGATCCAGATACGCGACCTCAACGGTCGTGAAGAAGTGCTGCCACAGCCCGATCAGCGCCACAGCCGTACACGAACCGATCAGCACGTGAATCAGACGGCGCACGCCATCCTGCGAGCGAACGAGATTGGCAACCATAAAATAGATGCTCATAAGCGCCGCATACATCAGCGCACTATGAAGCGAGGCCCGGCCGCCGCGCGTGATGATACCACCGAACAGGTACATCAAAATCAGCAAAAGCACCGCTCCGTCGGTCGGCTCCCAACGCCATACGCGCTTACCGCACAAAAGCTTTACGATGAAGCTGAACAGCGAAAGAGCAACAAGCATCATCAGCGACAGCGTCGGACGCTCAGCAAGCGTCATAAAGGGACAAAGTGCAACCGAGAGCAGCATACCGATTTCGGGATCGCGCAAGATCATCAAAATCAAAATAACGATGCCCATGACGGTCAGAATCAGCCCGGGCGGGTACAAAAAGGTCAGTGCACCGAACAAAAACGAGCAGACGAGCGCGACAATATAGTGCTCCGTTCCTTTTTCCTGATAGGAGCGGAATCTCTCCTCGGCAATACCCAGCGTGTCAATCAGCAAAAGGCGGAACACACGGCTGGTGCGAAGGGAATGCGCCAGTGAGCGGGTTGAAGCAAACAGCGGCAACGATGCCAGTATCATCAGCCCCCCCGTGATCAGATAGCCGATTTGAGCGCGTTCAGGCACAAGATTGGTCGGCACGTAATGCGCGACGATGGCAAAGCAACCGAAGAACAGTAAAAATATACCGTAAGAATTCAGACTGCTTTGCAGAAGCGCCTGCTCGATCGCCGTTACCAGTCGGCAGAACATACTCTTTTCGACAATGCCCGATAACGTCTGGCGAAAGCGGAAGGTCAAACGGTCAGATCTTTTGCGCTTACTGCGCAAGGAGCGGCGCAAAAAACCGTCGGACAGCGCATCGCTCGTTTTTTTATAATTGGTCATATAACGGCCGAGCGCACTATTCAATATCAGCGCATACAGCCAGGCAAAGGCAGTGTGAAGCCCATGCAAGATCACGCCATTTTTGCGGCGCGACGAGCGTCGATTGGAATAATTCAACAGGACACCTCCCCTTGCGCGGCGCTGTCCACGGGCGGCTCTGTGTCCACCGTAGGCTGTGCCGTTTTTTTGCGTCGTTTCTTTTTTGGCTCGACGGGCGGATGCGCCGCTCGCCAGGCCTCGAGTAATTCGGGACGGTTGCGCTCGGTCAGCGCGATGGCCGTTTCCAGACGATACGCATCCACCTTGGCGTGGTCTCCCGACAAAAGAACGGGAGGAACCTCGCGCCCGTGCCATACGGCAGGCTTGGTGTATTGCGGATACTCCAGCAATCCCGAAGCAATGCTTTCCTTTTCGTAGCATTCCTCATCGGCCAGAACGCCCGGCACCATGCGGGCAACGCAGTCGGTGAGAATGCAGGCGGGGATCTCGCCGCCCGTCAGCACGTAGTCGCCGATGGAGATCTCCTCATCCACGATCTCGTCCACCACGCGGCGATCCACGCCCTCGTAGTGACCGCAGAGCAAAATGAGGTGATCGTAGTCGCGCGCCAGCTCCGTCGCGCGCTGTTGGGTCAGCACCTTGCCCGTCGGCGTCAGGTAAATGACGTGACGGCGGACGCGTTCGTCCTCGCCCGCTTGCGCCAGCACGGCCTGATAGCAGTTCCAGATGGGCTGTGCCGCCATCAGCATACCCTTGCCGCCGCCGTAAGGCGTATCGTCCACGCGGCGGTGCTTGTCCTCGGAATAGTCGCGGATCTGGTGCGTTGCAACCGTCAGTGCCCCGCTCTTTTGGGCGCGCCCGATGATGCTGGAGCCAAGCACCGTATCCACGAGCTCGGGAAACAGCGTCATAATATCAAATCGCATGGGCATAAGATCCACCACCTTTCAAGAAAAAATCAAAATTCAATCAATCCTCCAGCAGTCCGGGGATGGGGCGCACGAACACGCCACGCTCCACGTCCACGCGGATCAAAAAGGCATCCACCATAGGAAGCAGTCGCTCGCCCGACGGCGTTTTGACGACCAGCATATCGTGAGCGCCCGCAAAGCTGACCTCCTTAACGCTGCCGTAAATCTTATTCTCGTCATCCGCGTCGATAACGGCAAGACCGGGCAGGTCGGCCAGAAAATACGCGTCGGCAGAAAGCGGAATGTCGGCGCGACGGGCGTACAGCACCTGTCCCTTGAGCAGCTCGGCCTTGTCCATATCGTCAACGCCCTCCAGCTGCATCAGCACCGTTTCCTGCTTGCGTCCCGTCTGAAGCACGCGCAAAGGGAGATACTGACCACCGACGTAGCGGTAGACCTGCGGCAGTGCGGCGAGCACCGCGGGTGAATCACAGTAGGATTCCACCTTGACCCATCCGTGGCATCCGTGGGTATTGTGTACCTTGCCACACTCCAGATATTCGCATTTTGCCATAAGTTTCGCTCCCTTCCATTCCTTGGTATGCATACATAGTTTATTATAGCATACAAATTTATTTTTTGCAATAGCCCAAGCCAACTTTCCGTCCGCACAAAAAAACACAGAATATTTACAATTACCTCTTGCTTTTTTTACCAATTTCGGGTACAATAGTATCAATAATGTATATTCCAAGGAGGAACGTATGATCTTTTTGAAGCTTCTGGAAGGCGAGACCCCCAATCCCACGGGCAGCATCATCCCCACCATTCTGATGCTGGTCGCCGTCGTTGCCGTCTTCTTTTTCATGAACCGCTCCCAGAAAAAGCAGGAGCGCGAGGCAAACGATATGCGCAATTCGCTCATGATCGGTGACGAGATCACCACCATCGGCGGCATCATCGGCCGCGTCGTTAAGGTGACCGAGGAAACCGTCGTCATCGAAACGGGTAAGGATCGCACCAAGCTGCACATTCTCAAGAACGCCGTTCGTTCGGTTGACGTCCATGCGGCTGACACCGTTGAGGCGGCTGAAAAGGCAGCAAAGAACGAAGAAAAATCCGACAAGTAAGATAGCGGGCTGATATCAGCCCGTTTTCTTTTTGTCATATTCTCCTCCATCCGCGCATACATTGAAGCAAGACAAGCAAAACGGAGGCAGAATATGAAAACAACGAAAAAACGCCCAAGCAGAGCCAAACAGCCGACGCGCGCGTCGGATCACGCAACCGAAAATACGAGCACCCTTGCGCAATGGGGCAAAGCGACCGCACGCGGGTGCCTGATTGCCCTTGCGGCCACGGCCGTGCTGTCCGCCCTCGCGGCAGGCATCGCCTACGCCACCGCCGACCCAGACGCGCTCGTCATGCCGCTCGCGCTTTGCGTGCTGGCGCTGTGCCCGCTGATCGGTGGGCTCGTGACCTACCACGCCCGTCGCGCCTCGCCCTTGCTTTGCGGCGTATTCAACGGTCTTGGGCTGTTGTTCGTCTATTTCGTGCTTTCCTATCTACTGCCAGATGCCTTGCGCGGCGCATGGCCCTCGGGTATTCGTTGGGGCTTGCGCGGCGGTGTGATGGCCTTTTCGCTCCTCGGCGCGATCTTAGGCTCCTACGCTCCCAAAAAGCGCAGGAAGAAAAGAAGATAACAGGAAAACCAGCAGTCAGTCCGACTGCTGGTTTTCTTTATTTCTTGCGATATACGCGGCAATCAAATTCAATCTCTGTGTGAAGACGCTCAAGTGCCTCCAGCTTTTTCTTATCTCCAACAGAGGTGCGCCAATAATACGGCGTCATGGAAAAGAGATTTGCGATCTGCTCATGGCCGACGACCTCGATCTCGTCGCGCACCGTTCTCTGCTCGCACAGCACCATACCCGTCGGCAGATCGGCGCGCTCGGCGTTTTCGTACGTCTCTTCGTAGATCGCACGCTTGAGCCCCAACAGATGCCGCTCGCCCGCACCAAGCAAAATGAGCACGCCCCCCGGCTTGAGGATACGGCAAAATTCGCTCTCGGCACACGGCGCGAAAATGTTGACCACCGCGTCGACGGATGCGTCCGCCAAGGGCAGTTCAAACAAGCTCGCAACCGCAAAATGAACGTTCAGCCCCTCGCGGCGAGCGGCTTTGGCCGCGGCATCCACCGCATCGCGCGACAGATCAAATCCGCACACCTCATAAGCCTGACGATCGCACGCCGCCATGCGATTGGTATAATACCCTTCCCCACAGCCCGCGTCAACGATCAATCCCGAGGGCACGTATTCCCCGGCCAGCGCGCACAGCGCGTCCGCCGCAACGGCGTAATATCCCGCGCTCAAAAACGAGGTGCGGGAACGCACGGCAGCCTTGGCATCGCCACCGCCGCTGTGGCGTGGTGCCAGATGCACGTAGCCGCTTCGCGCCATATCGAACGTATGTCGCCGCGCACCGCCGCAAAGCAGCATGCCCGCGCCACTTGCGGCATCCTTCGTCATGGCCGCGCCGCAAACGGGACAGCGCAACGCGCTAATATATAAGCTTTGATTCTCCATCGTCATTCTTCCTCTGTCAATTCATGTTCGTTCCATTCATCCTGCTCTGCTACGGGCAAGGCAAACCAGAACTCCGAGCCTTCACCCTGTACGCTGTTGACACCGTACTCGGCGCCGTGCGCCTCCAGCACGCCCTTGGCAATGGACAAGCCAAGACCCGTGCCGATCATGGCGCTGCGATGGACACGATCCACCTTGTAATAGCGATCCCAGATGTGCGGTAGCTCAGACTCGGCAATGCCCGCACCGTGATCACGCACGCTCAGGCGAACGGTGCCGTTGCTCTCGATCGACTGAACGACCTCGACCACCTTGTCCTCACCGCAGTAATTAATTGCGTTGTTGATCAGGTTATAGATCACCTGCAGAATCATGACGCGGTCGGCGTCGACCAACACGTTCTTCTCTGCCTCAAACGAAATATGATAGCCGCCGTGGTGGGTCAGCTTGTCGTAACGGTGCAAAACGGCCCGTGCCGTTTCGGTCAGATCGAACACCTCACGCTCGGGCGTACGGATACCCGATTGCAGGCGCGACAGGTCGAGCAGGTCGTTGACCAGCTCGGACAGATGCGTTGCCTCGTCGATGATGACCTGCACGTTTTCGGGCGTGTTTTCGCCCGGCAGATCGCGCATAACCTCACCGTATCCCTTGATCATGGTCAGAGGGGTGCGCAGATCGTGCGAAATATTGGCAATCAGCTCCTTTTGCAGCCGGTCGATCTTGGACAGCTCCTCGGCTGCAAAGTTCAGCGTCTGTGCCAGCTCGCGTGTCTCACGGTATCCACGACCGGAAAAGCGAACGTCGTATTTTCCTTTTGCCAGCCCGCGCGCCGTTTCACTCATGCGCACCAAAGGGCGGGAAATACGCCGCGACATCAGATAGGCAAGCAGCAACGCCGCTCCCAGCAGCAGCGCCGCGATCAGGTAGAACTGCGCCTTGAGCGTCGATACCGTCGCACTGACGGGCGATAGTTCGGAATCCAGCAAAATAATATACTCCTTGCCGTCTGCTCCCTGGGTCAATCTCATGTGGATCGCCGACACGTCCTTGTTGTCACTGGGGAAAACGTCGCCCTCAGGCACTTCGGTGTCGCTTTCCTCCCATTGACCGGGATGTGAGCCGTCCGGCGTATGGACGTTGTTTTCATCGTCCATCCAAATCATGCCGTCCTTGTGGAACTTGACTTTACAGGAATAGGAGCCCTCGTTCTCATCGGCATAACGGTACAGCTCGCCGAATTGACGGCCGCCGCTGACCTTGTGTATAATACAATGATCCGACACGTCCGCCTTGGTTACGTAACGTGCCCGACCATCCTCCACTCGCCAGACGGTAATACACATGGAGTATTCCTCCGCACAATCCCAAACGGAATCCTTCAAAGTGATCAGATCCGGCTCCTGCAGCGTTTGATTGTTGCCGAGCACCGCACACAAAATGTCGGCGGTCTGTTGCATCTCGCGCCTTTTTACGTTTTCATAAAACGGAACCAGCATCCAGACCTGAAATACCCATAAAACGAGAATACTGAAGGCAACGAACACGCTCAGATATCCCATCAGACGCCACTGAATACCGACGCCCTTTTTATTGGTCCCGCGGCAACACAAGGCGCGGTGTATCCGCGCCTTGCCGTTTTTTTTGTTTTCTTTTTTATCCGATGCTGTCATTACGCACCTCCGTTCGTGGTGTTGCTACCCTATCCCGATCAGTTACCCTCGAAGCGATAACCAACGCCGCGAAGCGTTACGATGTAAGCGCTGTAGCGTCCCAGACTGCGGCGCAACAGCTTGATATGCGTATCCAGCGTGCGGGCGTCGCCATAAAAATCGTAGCCCCACACCTCGCAGATCAGCTTTTCGCGCGAGAGTGCAATATTGCGATTAGCCAGTAGATAGAAAAACAGATCGTACTCCTTGGGCGACATATCCACTCGTTCGCCATCAATGTAAACCAGGCGCGCCGTGATGTCAGCCTTAAGACCGCCGCCATCCAGCTCAACGATCTCGTTTTGACGCTGTGTGCCCGCCACGCTCTCGTTTGCCCTCTGTACGCGCTTCATGATCGCATTGACGCGAAGCATCAGCTCCTTGGGAGAAAACGGCTTCATGACGTAATCGTCGATGCCAACCTCAAAGCCGTTGATACGGTCGTATTCCTCGCCACGTGCCGACAGCATAATGATCGGCGTCTGACAGATCTTGCGGATCTCACGACAGGCCGAAAAGCCGTCCAGCTCAGGCATCATGATGTCCATGATGATCAAGTCGTAGGTATGACTGCGGCACAAGAGCACCGCGTCCATGCCGTTGCCCGCCTCGCTGACGGTGTGGCCTTCAAATTCTGCGTATTTTTTAATAATGGTACGGATGCGTACCTCGTCGTCGACAACCAGGATATGATACATTCGTCCACGCTCCTTTTGATTTATTACAAAGTCCTTTATTTTGTGTCAAATCGGACGTCCGCGTCCGTCGGCACGTATTCTCTGAGGACCAGCGATACGCTGACGGTCGTTTCGACGAGCACCGTCTTGCCGTCCTGATTTTTCTTTTGCATCCGAACGACCTCAACCGTGACCGTCTCGCCTACGGTACAATCCGCAAGCACCGTTTCCAGGTCAGCACCCGACGTAATGGGCGTGCCGTTGATATTCAGCAGATAATCGCCGAATTGCAGCTCATCCGTATATCTCGACTCTACGATATAAGCCCCGAGTCGGGTCGATCCGAAGTTTTTCCATGCCGTAAGCGTGTTGGAAACGTCGTAGATCGTCAGTCCCGAGTCAACCACACCGCGCACGTAGCCGTATTCGATCAGCTCACAGATCACCTCGTACGCCGTGTCGACCGGGATGGCAAAACCCAGCCCCTCCACGTCGTCCTCGGAGCACTTGGCGTTGACCACGCCGATCAGCTGGCCCGCCATGTTGAACAGACCTCCGCCCGAATTTCCGGGATTGACCGCCGCATTGGTCTGCAACAGCGTCATATTCTGACCGTTGATGCTCATCTGGCGCGCCGTCGCACTGATAATGCCGTCGGTCAGCGTGCCGCCGAGCGAGCCCAGCGGATTGCCGATGGCAAACACGGGTTCACCGACGATCAGATCGGCACTGCAGCCCAGTCTTGCTGCGGGAAATTCGCCATTCCCCTCAATACGGATCACGGCAATATCCGTAAAGGAGTCCTTACCAACGACCTTGGCCTGATATTCCGTTCCATCCTTAAGCCGAACCGTTACCGTGTCCGCGCCGTCAATGACATGGTGATTGGTCACGATATATCCGTCGCTGGATACGATCACGCCGCTTCCCGCGCCGCTGCTTACGTAATTGCCGAGCCAGCCGCCGTTAACGACGGTTTCCGTTGAGATTTCCACCACGGTATCCGCCACCGCTGCATACGCCTCGGCCAGCGTGCCGTAGGCTGCGTCTCCCGCCGAACCCGCATAGGTCAGCGTGTTCACTCCGTTGCTTTTTTCGATCTCAGGCAACGGTCTGCGCTGCACGTCATCCTCATCGTCGGATATCGCCGCTCCGACGCCGCCGTGGGGAGCGTCAAACGTAACGTCACCTTCGTTTGAAGGATTTTGCCAAGCGGCATCGTTGCCGTCGTACGTTGCATCGACCATCATAGCGCCAAGCGCGCCTGCGCCGAAGCACAAAGCGGCACAAAGCAACGTGACAGCCACGATCATGGCAACGCGGCTTGCTTTTTTTTGAGTCTTAACTTCCGAGGACGTCACCGTTTGCGAAGATGTATATTCGTTGCAGTCGTTCTGATTCGTATCATTGTTGTCATCCCAATGATTCTGATTCATCGCTACTCTTCCTTTCATTTGCGCGAGCTTCTCAAGCCGTCTTGAGAAACATTTTCATTTTATGTTCTCATTATAAACCATATTTGTGACTATTTTATGACGAGTTGACAAAAAGTGCTTGAAAGTAGGCAAAAAAAGTACCTTTTCCCTTGTGTTGATCGAAAAAATGTTGTATAATATATTTATAGTTAAATAAAAAATTATTATAGAAAGGAGTTCGGTATGGATCTGTCCTCGTATTTGCTGCCGTACGGCATTGAGCTGACGGGCGTTTTGCCCTTGACCGCCTGCGACGTGCGCAAGCCCTATTTGCTCAGCCGCGCGGGATTTGAGATGGAAAAAGGAAATGCCTTGTTCGTCCAGATCTTTGCCGTTCCTTATCTGACGCCCGCGGCAGACGATCCCACGCGCAACCTTTCCGCCTATGCCGTCAGCGAAGACTATCACCTCTTTTTCGCTCAGCTGTACGACGAGCTTTTGCCCCGTCTGCGTGCGGATTTTCCCGACCACCGCTTTGCGGGCTTTGTCGATCATTCTGCCATCGACGAAATCTCCGCCGCCGTTGACGCAGGGCTGGGCGTGCGCGGACTGAACCATCTGCTGCTGACCAATCGCTACTCCTCCTACGTCTTTCTCGGTGAGATCATCACCGATCTGCCTCTGACGCCCACGCCGACCGTTCTGCCCCCCGAGAGCCGTCAATGCCACGCCTGCGGTACTTGCCTCTCTGCCTGCCCCATGCAGCGCGAGGGCGGCGAATGCCGCTCGGCCCTGACGCAAAAGAAAGGCGAGCTTGACGAGCAGGAGCGTGACGCTCTGCTGTGCTTTGACAGCGTCTGGGGCTGTGATATTTGCCAGGAGGTGTGCCCCTACACGGCGCACGCCAAAAACAGCGGCACGATCTATACAGCCATTCCCTTTTTCCACCGCGCCGCGATCCCGCATCTGACGGTAGATATTTTAGACAGCATGAGCGACGAGGCCTTTGCCCGTCGCGCCTACGCTTGGCGCGGCCGCGAGGTCATCCGCCGCAATCTGATGCTGAAACAATCCCAACGACAGGAGGACTGACACGTGCTTCATTTGATCCTTGGCGGTGCCGGCAGCGGCAAGTCCGCCAGCCTTACCGATATGATCGCCGACGACGTCGCCGCAGGGCGTCGCGCCTGGCTCATCATTCCCGAACAACAGGCCAACCTCAGCGAGCGAACCATTCTGCCCAAGCTCTCCACAAGCGCAGGTCTGACCTTCAATATCACCGGCTTTACCGGTCTTTGCCGCGAGGTCGCCAACCGCTACGGCGGCGCGGCCATTCTTCCCGTGTCAAGCGGCATCCGCTCTCTTCTGATGTGGCAAAACCTGCGCGAGATGAACGGTCTTTTGCAGGAATACAACACCGTCTCCCCCCGCTCCGACGCGCATCTGACGACGCTGTTGCTCCAGACTATCAACGATCTGCGTCAGAACGCCATCACCCCCACTATGCTGGAAACAGGCGCGGCACAGCTGCCCGAGGACAGCGCATTGCGTCCTAAGCTATACGACCTCGCTCTGCTCTACGCGTCCTACGATAATCTGCTCTCGCAGGTATGCGACGGTGCCGAGGGAGATGAGCTGACCCGTCTTTGCGAGGTCCTCAAGCATCATAACTACTTCGCGGGCGGCAACGTGTACATCGATTCTTTTACCAGCTTTACCGCCGAGGAATACGCCGTTTTGCGCGCCATGCTGCGTCAGGCTGATAACGTTTTCATCACCCTTGGCACGGACGACCACCTGAAGGATCAGCCCTCACAGGACAGCGTCGAGGATACCTGCCGTCGCTTGATACAGCTTGGTGCGCGCGAGGGTGTTGACGTTCAGCGCCACGTGCTCACGGAGAATCACCGTTGCCACAGCGCCGAGTTGCGTCTTTTGGAGCGCAATCTCTGGAATCTGTCACTGACACAGGACAGCATTGTCTTGCCCGACGAGCAGGATCGCGGCGACATTACGGTGTTGCGTTGCGCCAACGTTTACGCCGAGGCTGAGGCAACCGCGCTGCACGTTCTCGATCTCGTTCATCAAGGCTACCGCTACGGCGACGTTGCCATTACCGTACGCGATGCCGCCTCCTACCGCGGCATTCTCGACGCGGCGCTGGAGAGATACGGTATCCCCTACTATTTCTCCGAGAAAACCGCGCTGTCTGACAAGCCCTTGTCCCGCTTACTGCTCAGCGCATTGCGCGCCGTCACGTACGGCTTCCAGACGCAGGACGTTCTGACCATGCTCAAAACGGGACTATGCCCCGTATCTGCCTACGAGCTGGATCTGTTTGAGCAATACGTCGCCACCTGGAATATCAACGGTTCTGCCTTTGCCGCGCCCACATGGACGCGTAATCCCGACGGTTATACCGAAAAAATCTCAACGCGAGGCCGTGAAATTCTCGCTGCCGCAAACCATGTGCGTGAGATCATCATGACGCCCCTTTTGCGTCTTCATGGCGCTACCTCTGGCGAGCGTACTCTGCCCGAACTTTGCGAGGCGCTGTACGATCTGATGCAGGCGTTTGATCTGTCCGATCAGTGTGCACGTCTTGCGCACGACGAGCTGGCCGCAGGATATCTTAAGCAGGCGGGCGAGACTGTCCGCGTCTTTGACACCGTGCTGCAAACGCTGACACAGATGAGCGTTCATCTGCCCGAAGCGACGATGGACGTCGAAGAATTCACCACAGCGCTGTCCATGGTGTTCGCCCAGACCGAGATCGCCTCGGTTCCCTCCCTGCACGACAGCGTCACCATTGGCTCTGCCGATACCTTGCGCGTCGAAAACGTCGCCGTTTCCTTCCTGCTTGGTCTGAACGAAGGAGAATTTCCCAAGGCCATTTCGGACGAGGGACTGCTCAGCGACGCAGAAAAGGATCAACTGTGCGCCCTTGGTATCGAATTCGATTCCCGAAGCGAGCTGCGCTCCTCCAACGAGCTGTTGTTCGTCTGGCGTGCCATGACCAAGCCCACCCATCGACTGTTTGTTTCTACCATTCTTTCCTCAACCGACGGAAAGGAAAAGACCGCCTCCGTAGCCTACAACCGCCTGTTCTTCCTCTTCCCCTATCTGAAGGAGCAGGTGCTGGACTTTGACCTGTCGATGATCGCCCCCGAAAAGCAGGTCGCTCGACCGCACGATGCCGACGCGTCCGACGAGGATGCAGATGACGCGCCGTTCGACGGAGAGGGTGCGCTCTATGCGCCGCTTGAGCCCAGCGTGCACGACCTGCCCGCTCCACTTTTGAAGGCCCTGTTCCAAGGAAACGAGCTTTGGCTGACGCAATCCATGATTCAGGATTTCGTGCTTTGCCCCTACAGCTTTTACTGTACGTATTTTCTCTCCCCGCGTGAGCGTGAGGTCGCCCGCATCGACTACGCCGACAGCGGCACCTTCATCCATTATCTGCTCGAGCAATTCCTGCGCCGCTGTCTGGACGAAAACAACGTCTTCCATCTGCCGGACGAACAGGAGATCGATCCGTTGGCCAATCGTCTGGTCGACGCATACCTGAATGGTTTGCCCGGCGTATCCTCGTCCGATCTGCGCACCCTTCACGTCTTCCGCAAGCTCAGATCCCTTGCACTCTTATTGCTTCGCGATGTTTTGTACGAGCTCTCTCACAGCCGCTTTTCGCCCTGCGCGTTAGAGTTGAATATCAACGAAAAGACGACAGACGGCCCTGCGCCCTACGAAATTCCGCTTGAAAACAAAAAGAAAATCCTTCTTGGCGGCAAGATCGACCGTGTCGACTTTTACCGTCGCGGCGACGAGATCTATCTGCGCGTTATCGATTATAAGAGCAGTGCGCACGACATCTCCTTGCAGGAGCTCCGCCAGGGCTTCAATCTGCAGCTGATGATCTATCTGTTCCTTCTCTGCCGTCCTAAGGAATTTCAACCCGCGGGGGCCCTGTACGTGGCCACCAGCGACAACGGCGGCAAGCCGACCGCAAACCGTGCGGGCCTGCTGATCAACGACGGCGATATTCTCGCTGCCATGAATGACGAAATGAACCCCGATTATCTGGCCGGCATCAAGCGTAGCAAAAAAGGCGAGCTGTCAGGCAAGGCACTGACCACGCCCGACGAGCTCTCCGCACTGGAAAAGGATATCAGAGAAACCCTGCGCCGCATCGGTCTGGATATGCTGTGCGGCCGTGCCGCCCGCAAGCCGAGCGCGGATGCCTGCCGCTATTGCAGCATCAAGGACGGCTGTCCCGACGCCGTCCATCCAAAGCAACGATAAGGAGGTCAGCATATGGCAAAAACAAAATGGACTGACGCACAACAATGTGCCATGAGTGTGCGTGGCCGCGATATTCTCGTATCTGCCGCCGCAGGCTCAGGCAAAACTGCCACGCTGACCGAGCGCATCATTCGCTCCCTGCTTGAGGTGGATGAAAACGGCAAGCACACCGCCGATATTTCGCGCATGCTGGTCGTCACCTTTACCCGCGCCGCCGCGGCAGAGCTGCGCGCCCGCATTTCCTCGGCGCTTTCAAGCGCCATCGCCGCTCACCCCGACGACAAATATCTCTATCGTCAGCTCGTCGCGCTGGGAAGCGCCCATATTTGCACCATCGACTCCTTCTATCTTGAGCCCGTGCGCGCCAACTTCGAGCGTCTGGGCTTGCCCAGCACCTTCCGCCTTGCCGACGACAGCGAGTTGATGCCCATCAAAGAGCAGCTGCTCAATCAGCTCATCGAGCAGCATTATGCCGCCGCGGCGGCCGAACAGCCGGTGAGCGACGCTCCGCTCGACGCGTTGGCAGGCAACGGCTTCGCTCTTGCCATGGACGATCTGCTGCCCAATCGCGATCGTGGCGACACCGCCGCCGTTTTGCTCGGACTGTTTGAAAAGCTCATCGCCTTCCCCGAGGGGCTGGAGCTGCTCCGCATGGGGGCTGATCGCCTTTGTGCGCAAGCCGAGCTTCCCTTTGGAGAGACGGACGAAGCCAAAATTCTCTCCGCCTCGCTGTGCGAGGAGCTGGAATATCACTGCTCCGTGATCCGTCCACTTTGCCAAAGACTGGCAACGAACCCTCAGACCGCAAAGAATTATCTCCCTTCGTTCGGCAACGATCTTGACACCGCCGAGCAGATCCTTGCTGATCTTAAAGCGGGACTTTGGGAAAGCGCAGCCGCGCGAGCGACGGCATACGAGGCTATTTCACTCAAGAGCGTTACCAATGCCTGCGACATTTTCCCCGACATCAAGGAAATTCAGGACGCCCGCAAGGATATCGTCGCAACGTTGCGCTCGCTGCCAAGCCGTTATTTTGCCGATCCCCCCGAGCAAATGCGCGAGCAGATGCTGCGCACCGCACGTACCCAGCGTATGCTGTACACCTTGCTGTGCGATTACGACCGTGCCATTCGTGAGCTGAAGGTTCGCCGTGCCGTAATGGATTTCTCGGACGTTCGCCGTTATTTGCTTCAGCTGTTGCTGGATGAAAACGGCAATCCCACCGACGTGGCCCGTGCGCTGTCCGATCGTTTTGATTCCGTTTACATCGACGAATATCAGGACGTTGACACGGTACAGGATCTGATCTTCTCCACCATTGGCGCAGGCGGCAAGCGATTCATGGTAGGTGATATCAAGCAAAGCATCTACACCTTCCGCGGCGCGGAGCCCTCCATTTTCTCGGGCTACCGCAAAAAATTCACCCCAATTGAAAAAGCAGAGGACGCCCCCGAGGACACCTCCAAGGGCTGTTGCGTCTTTATGTCAGAAAATTTCCGTTGCGACCGCGCCATCATCAAATTTGCCAATACCGTCTGCGGACACACCTTCCGCGTGTGCACCGAGTCGCTGAATTATCAGCCACAGGACGAGTTGAAGTACGGTAAGGATCCTGACCGTCCTACCCACAAAACGCAGGTCGTTCTGATTGAAACGCCGCCCAAGGCACTTCGCATTCCCGACCCCGATCCTGCCACCGCCCTGAGCCCCGAGGCCGTCTACGTGGCCGATGAGATCGCTCGTCTAATCCGCGAGGAAACGCACACGAACGGCTCTCCCATCCACGCCCGCGACGTTGCCATTCTGCTGCGCGGTTGGTCAGCGGCGAAGGATATCAGCGAGGCGTTGAGAGCTCACGGCATCCGCGTTTCCTATGCCGCTTCGGACGATTTGAACAGCGATCCCGATCTGAAGCTGCTGGTCAATCTTCTGTCCGTCATTGATAACCCGCGCGACGACGTTCCTCTGACCGGCCTGCTCACGGCCGAGGGCTCTCCCTTTGCTCTGTCCGATCTGCTCATTCTGCGCGATCGAGCCAATGAAAAATCGCTCTACGACGACATTTGCGCCGCGGTCAGCGAGGAGAGCGAAGCGTCCGACCTCTCTCCCGAGACCGTTCGTCTGCTGCGCGCGTTTCTTGTCAAACTGGAGCATTGGCGCTCCCTTGCGGCAACTCTTCCCGCTGATCGACTGCTCCGCCAGCTCTCGGGCGAGCCCTTCCTCGTTGACAAGGCTACCTCTCCCGTTTATCTTGCGCTGTATGATAAGGCCAGAAGCTATCAAAGCGCCTCCTTCTGCGGCCTCTACCAGTTCATGCAATATCTGCGCCGCGTTCTTAAAAGCAAGGACGGCTTGAGCGCGGCCGGTCTGCAGAGCAGTGACGACGCCGTTTCCATCATGACCATGCATAAATCCAAAGGCTTACAGTTTCCCATCGTCTTCGTCTGCGGCTGTTCCGTCCGCTTCAATGACGACGATCTGCGCTCCACCGTTATGTTTGACGCGCACCTGGGCGCCGCGGCCAAAATCTATATGCCCGAAACCGCCGAGCTGCGTGAAACGGTCACCCGCCGCGCCATCGGCCGCCTTCTGGACGTGCGCCGTACCGAGGAAGAAATGCGCTTGCTCTACGTTGCGCTGACCCGTGCTCAGGAGAGACTGTACGTCACCGCAAGTCTGCTCGGAAGCGCGGCTACTCCCATAGCTCGCGCAAGAGCCATTGGCAGCAATACCCGCCACTCCGTTCTCTCCGCCGGCAACTATCTGACCTGGATTCTCGCCGCGCTGGATCACGAGAAAGCAAGGGGCGAAGAACCGCTGTGGGATCTGAAGGTTCTCAACCGCGACCTCAACCGTCACCCCCATCCCGTTACGCCTCCCAACGACGAAAACACCGATCAAGCTGCCCCGGCGCCCATCTCCTCAGAGCGTGAGCGTTACCGCGCCATCATCGAGCGCCACCGCACCTACGACGATCCTCGCGCCCTGCTTCGCACTCTCCCGACCAAGGCCGCCGCGTCCAAGCTTCGCACGGCCATGCTGGACGGTGTCTGGCTGCCTGAGGATTTCGGCGGAGACGATGAAGGCGAAAAGGACCATACCGACCCGATTGGCGGAGGCGACAGCGAAGAGGCCATCCGCCAACGTATCGAGCTGATGCGCGGCTGTCAAGTACCCTTTGCCGAACTGCTCAGCTCTGACAACAAGGCAAGCGCCGCCGAGCGAGGCACCGCGACTCACCTGTTCTTGCAGCATTGCGATTTCCTGCGTCTGCAGGACGGCGACGCCGAGAGCGAGATTGCCCGCTTGGTCGAGTATAAATTTCTGCCGCGCCGCGCCGCGGACATTCTCAACCGCAAGCAACTGAAAGCCCTTTGCGAAAGCGACCTGGTTTCCTTGGCCGCCCATGCCAAAAGCATTTGGCGCGAGCAGCATTTCGACCGCTTCATTCCATACGCACTCCTCACGCGCAACGCAAGCCTCGCCGAGCAGCTGGAAGACTACACGCTGTACGTGCAGGGCTCGATCGATCTTATCATCGAGGACGCGCAGGGTGAGCTCTGGCTGTTCGACTACAAAACGGATCGTCTGTTCAGCGACGATACGGATGCCATTCGTGACCAGATGCTCTCGCGTCACGCCGATCAGCTCCGCATATACGTTGAGGCAGTCAACGATCTCTTTGACCGTCGCCCCGATCACGTCTGCATCTATTCGCTCCCGCTCGGCCGCTCGATCGAGCTGACGGAGCAACTGTAACACGGAGGTAATTATGTCATTCCTTTACTGGCTTGAATCCATTCGCAATCCCTTTCTGGACGCCGTCATGTCCGTCATTACCATGATCGGTGAGGAAACCATTTTTCTTGCCATCGCCCTGCTTATTTTCTGGTGCCTTGATAAAAAGAAGGGCTACATTTTCCTGCTCATCGGCTTTCTCGGCATCACCATCAATCAGGTGCTCAAGCTGACCTTCCGCATCCCCCGCCCCTGGGTCAAGGATCCCAACTTCACCGTCGTGGAAAGCGCGATCGAGGAGGCCACGGGCTACTCCTTCCCCAGCGGACACACCCAGAACGTCACCGACACCTTCGGTTGCATCGCCTACAGCACCAAAAAGCTGTGGCTGCGTATCGCCTCGGTCGTCATCATTTTGCTGGTGGGACTTTCCCGTATGTATCTGGGCGTTCATACGCCGCTTGACGTCGGCGTGTCGCTGCTTGTCGGTGCGGTGCTCGTCCTTGCGCTCTACCCGCTGCTCGAGCGTCTGTTCGCCAACGACCGCAACGTGCTGATCGCCCTTGGCGCGACCGTGCTGATTTCGATCGGCTTCGTGCTGTATACCGAGCTGTTCCCCTTCCCCGCGGATATCGATCCCCATAACCTCGCCTCGGGACAGAAGAACGCCTACACCATGCTGGGCTGTTCGCTGGGCCTTCTCGCCGCCTGCATCGCCGACAAAAAGTGGCTGCACTTTTCATGCGAAGCACCTCTGCTCGGTCAGGTCGGCAAGCTGGCCGTCGGCGCAGGACTGGCGCTGGCCATCAAGGCCGTGCTCAAGGCGCCCCTGCTTTCTCTGTTCGGCGGTCACGCCTCGGCAACCGCGCTGCGTTATTTCCTCGTCGTCGTGTTCGCAGGCGTCGTCTGGCCCCTCTCCTTCCCCCTTTGGGCAAAGCTGGGCAAAAAGAAAACGCCCTCGGGCGAAAACGCTTGACAATCGCCCTCTTTTCTGCTACAATAGTGCAGTCTGCTTCTCTATCATATGGCAGACGTAGAAAGGCTTATCATGGGATTTATTGAAATATTTCTGACCGGCGTGGGGCTGTCGATGGACGCCTTCGCCGTGTCGATCTGTCGCGGCCTTCAGATGCGCCGCGGCGTCAACTGGCGGCATTTGCTCATCATCGCCGCCTTCTTCGGCGGCTTTCAGGCGCTCATGCCCGCCATCGGTTATCTGCTGGGCAGTCAGTTCCGTGACTATATCGTCGCCATCGACCATTGGATCGCCTTTGCCTTGCTTGCCATCATCGGTGGCAAGATGATCTACGACGTCATCTGCGACGTTCGAGAGCAAAAGAGCGGTTGCGAGTGCTGTGAGCAAGCGCAAGAGGAGGAGCGCCTGGACGTGCGCCAGATCGCCCTGATGGCGGTTGCTACCAGCATCGACGCGCTGGCCGTCGGCATCACCTTTGCTTTTTTGCAGGTCAATCTGCTCTTGGCCGTCGCCGTTATCGGCGTCACCACCTTCGCCCTGTGTGCGCTGGGCGTTCTGGTCGGTCACAAATTCGGCGCACGCTATAAAAACAAGGCCTCGCTCGCAGGCGGCATCGTGCTCATCCTTATCGGCACGAAGATTTTGCTGGAACACCTCGGGCTGCTCCCCTTCTGACGGGAGATAGAAAGGATCGTATA
Organism: Oscillospiraceae bacterium; assembly: GCA_015064805.1. Taxonomy (GTDB): domain Bacteria; phylum Bacillota; class Clostridia; order Oscillospirales; family CAG-272; genus SIG644. The sequence goes on along the minus strand of SVRN01000002.1, from coordinate 56,481 downwards.
TGCTTCATATTCTTGCGCTGGGCGATATCGTCGGTGGGAAGACCATCGACGTCCTGAGACGCTCGCTGTGGCAAAAGCGCCGCGAGCTGAAGGTCGATTTCGTCGTGGCCAACGGAGAAAACGCCACCGACATCCACGGTTTGAACGCCCACGACGCGGGGGCAATCCTGGATTGCGGCGTCGACCTCATCACGCTGGGTAATCACACCTACACCATGCGTGACCTTCACCCCTTCCTCGACAACAATCCAAACGATATCATCCGCCCCGCCAATTACCCCCCGGCCGCTCCGGGCTGTGGCTACACCATCCGCGACATTTGCGGCTGGCGCGTCCTCTGCATCAACGTAAACGGAACGACCTTCATGGAGCCGCTCGACAGTCCCTTTGAGGCGGTGGAAAAGATCCTCGCGCGCGAGGAGGGCCGATACGACTTTGCCCTGCTCGACATCCACGCCGAGGCCACCTCGGAAAAGCTGGCCATCGCCCACGCCTTTGACGGCCGTATCGCCGTCATGTTCGGCACGCACACCCACGTGCAGACGGCCGACGAGGGCATCCTTCCGCGCGGCTCGGGCTATATCACCGATCTTGGTATGTCGGGGCCCGTCAACAGCATCCTCGGCACCAAAATTGAGGCCGTGCTGACCAAGATGCGCCATCATATGCCCGCCCACTTCACGGTGGCCGAGGGCGAGATCACCATCTGCGGCGCGCTGTTCACCGTCGATCCCTCGACGGGCAAGTGCGTCAAGGTTGAGAGAGTAAAATTCTGAAAACAGAGAAACACCATAGACCGTGAAAAAGTCTATGGTGTTTTGGTTTTATTGAGGAAACATTTTAATCTCAACGTACGTATGATCAACTTCCAAGGTGAGTAAAAAATACGGGATCTGCGAAAAGTTGTAAAACGGAATTTTAACTGTGTTCGGCACTTCCTTGGCAAGCTCAAGATCTATGTATTCCATACTGCCAATGTTATCTTTGCTTTGTCGGGATATGGCTACGAGCGTGGCCGTCTGATCTATCGACGAAACTATTTCCACCTCAATCTCACTTTGCTCCGGATGTTCATCATTCATTACAATATTCTTGATATGAAGGGTGATCGTGGTATCTGCCGAATACACATGCTTCATATCAATCGTTCCGTTTTTGTACTCTCCCTCCCAACAATCTGCGGTTGGCGAGTTATCTTTACACCCAACAAAGCAGGAAAAGACTAGCAAAAACGCTAAAATAATCAGACTAAATTTCTTCATAGCACACGTTCCTTTCTCCATTTTGTACCTCCATCGCGGGAGGACACAAGGCCCTCCCCTACGGGTGATATCGTTTATTCCACTTCCGCCCCGCCCCATTCGACGACGCAAAAGCCCTCGCGCTCAAACGGCTCGATGGTGGGCGTTTCGATCTCGATCGGTTCCTCCAGCGCTTGGTAAGCCATAAATACGCGCAGCATGCTATCGGGCTTGGGCGTGATGGTCAGCTTGGCGTTTTCGATGTAAACGTCCGTCTGGAAGGTGATGAGGTTGTAGGCGTTGCCCTGCATCCTCGGCAGCCAGTAGACGATAAACTCGTTATACTCGCGGGGCGTCAGCCCCATCGCGGCCAGCGTTTGCTGTAAAAAGGTCGCCGTGTCCTCACCCTTGACCACAAAACCGCGGCTCATATCGTACGGAACGTTGGAAATACCTTCCCAGAACAAATAGGAATACTCCAGCCCCGTTTTCTTATCGATCAGCGTCCCATCGGGGTAAGCGGTGACACTCCAACCATTCCCGTAAGCAGGATAGGTGCACCAAAGCTGACCGTTATAATCAAGCGTTACCTGCACATCCATTTCCTCTTGCGGATACAAATAAATCACAGGTTTCGCATCCATGATATCATCATAACACGAATTATTGTTGTTCTCATTTTGGTCGTTCTCGTTTTGGTCGTTCTCGTTTTGGCTGTTTTCGTCCGAAATATCATTGTTTGGATCTTTTGCTTCCTCCGGCTCACATCCAACAAAGCAAAAGCAGAAAAATGCCAATAGAACCGCTAACAAGACAGGAACTACTTTTTTCATACCGATCTTCCTTTCTTTGTTTGAATATTTATCGAAGAACCCGATAGGCTCCCCCGCCGCGTCATCCTTGAGCGGAGCCGCCTCACGAGATTCTTCGCTTCGCTCAGAATGACGCAACGGGGCGGCAGCGCGAAGGATCTCGGCGGATATTGTTTGCTTGAGGAAAAATCTTCGAGTCAATACTTGTTCAGCAATTACTCCAGCCGATACCCTTTTCCGCGCACGGTGGTGATCAATCGAAGCCCCAGCGGGCGCTCGATCTTGCGGCGCAAAAAGCAAAGATAGACCTCGATCTTGTTGCTGTCCGTCTTACCATCCCCGCGCAAGGCCTCCTCCAGCATCTCGCGGCTGACGATCTCGCCGCGATGGGCGATCAGGATGCGCATCATCGCCGCCTCGGTGGGACTCAGGCGCAGCACGTCCTCGCCGCATTGCAGCCTGGCGTCGTCCAGCATGGCCAGCGTCAAATCCTTTGTGCTCGTCACCGTCCGCACTCGACTCTCGCTCGGGGCGATGGTCGGCATCTCTCCTCGGCCGCAAAGATGGGCCAGCAGGGCGCGCAGCTGCGTCGTCGGGCAGGGGCGCTGTAGCAGATGCGAAAACCGCGCCTGCCATTCGGTCGGGAGCTGGGAGACGTCGCGGCAAATGCCCGCAACCGTCTGCCCTTCACCGATGATCAGACCATCCGCGATGCTGATGCTGTCAAGGTCGATCAGCAGCGTGCGGTCCTCGGTGTGCTCAGGAAACGCCGTTGCCACCTCGAGCGGCAAAGACAGCTCGGAGCACTCCAGACGGATCAAGCGGACGAGCGCGCGGTCATCGCTGACAAGCAGCAACGGCTTCGTTACGACAGTCGCGTCAACCATAGCGTATCGCCCTCCATTCTGACCTTGAATTCCATGCGCAGGCCGTTTTCCGCCTGCAACAGCAAGCGATCGCCGTGAAGCGACGCGTCGCCGTAGTATTCAATTCCTTTGGTAATCAAACAAAATTCACCGGCATGGGTGTCGATATACAGATACGTCGTATCGTTCATCCACTCGCCCTCAAGGGTTGCCCATAGGCCGCCTCCCTCGGAGGTAGTGAAATCCTCGCGCCACAGCTGGATCTCATCGCCAAGAATGCTTCCAATTCCTCCCTCTACGGGATCCTCCGGTTCCTCGGCAGACGGGGCGTCATCCGCGGGAGGGGAGGGTGCTACGTCAGGAGACTCGTCGTCATAACTTCCGTTGCCGCCATAACTGCCGTCGTAGTCGGGCTTCATACTGTCTGGCTCCTTGAAATCCGGGGCGTTGGCCGACGGAGCGTCATACGAGGGCTCTTGGGGCGCGTTGGCCTGAAACAGCGGTCCGGGCAACAGCATCAGCGCAACTACCAGGCAAACGCCGATCAGCGCACCACCTATACGTCTTGCTCTGACGCTTGAAGGCCGTGCGCGCTTTGTCCGCTCGTCGCGCGGCTGCTCTCTGACCGAGCGCATGATCGAGTCATGCAAGGCCGCATCGGGAGCTACGTCGTCGCACGCGGCAATGAGCGCGCGGATCTCGCGTCCCTCCTCTGCCTGCGCAGCACACGCAGGGCATACGTCGAGATGGGCACGTACCTTATCGGCGCGTGCTTGATTCAATTCACCGTCCAGATACGCGTCGAGATGCTGTGATACCCATTCACAGCTCACGCGCCGTCCGCGCCGATCTTGTCCTTTCATTGTTTTTATCCTCACGTTTCGTAAATTTTTCTCTCTTCACTGATATAGACGCACGAAATCAGAAAATCTTCCGTGTTTTTAAAATTTTCTCTAAATTTTTTCTCGCTCTCGCCAACCGGCTTGCCACCGTGCCCGCTTCAATATCGAGCGCGCGGGCAATTTGCTCGTAAGAAAGCCCTTGCATATCCTTGAGCAGGATGATCTCGCGGTGCTCGGGCGGCAGCTCGTCAATGGCGCGCCGCACCTGGGCGATCAGCTCCATTTTTGACAGATGCGCCGCGGGATCGCTTTGGTCGTCCGTGTCGGCCACGTCCATCTCCACCCGCTCACCTGCCTCGTTTTCGACCGTGAGCGAGGTTTCGTGCTCGGCCCGCCGCGCAAGTTTCCGTTGCATATCCAGCACCGTCGTGCGGGTCATTTTCAGCACGTACGGTAATATCGGGCACTCAAAACGGTAGGACGGCAGCGTTCGCCAGAGCTTGATGAAGGTTTCCTGCGTTGCGTCCTCGGCGTCCTGCTTGTGCCGCAGCATCGAAAAGGCGAGACGGTAGACCGACCTTTCCAGCAGCGTCAACAGCTGCTCAAACGCCCGCTCGTCGCCTTGCTGCGCCGCGCGTATTTGCGCTTGCAATTCTTTGCTGTCCTTCTTGTCAAACACGAACCGTCCCTCCTTTCCATGAATTTTGACTTTATTTATACGCAACCGTAGAGGCGACCTGCGGTCGCCCACGGGCGCACACAGTGCCCCTCTACGATCATCATTCTTTCTTCAATCGGCTTTCAAATCAGCCCTCGCATGACCGTCTCCACTTCGCTCGGGCTCGTCGCCGTCATCAGGCGCCCTCTCGCCTCGGCGGCGCCCGTGACGCCGTGGATGTACCAGGCCATCTGCTTTTTGGACTCGGCAAAGCCGACTCTCTCGCCCTTTTCCTCGATCATGCGCGCCATCTGTGACAGCGCCGTCTCGATCCTCTCCTGCAGCGTCGGAGGCACGAACTCGCGTCCCTCTAAGGCCGCGGCGATCTCGGCAAACAGCCACGGATTTCCCATCGCTCCGCGGGCGATCATCAGGCCGTCACAGCCCGTTTTTTCTTTCATATTCAGCGCGTCGGCCGCGCTCATGATATCTCCGTTGCCAATAACGGGGACGGACACCGCCGCCTTGACCGCCGCAATGGCTTCAAGGTCAACGCCGGGGCGGTACATCTGCTCTCTCGTGCGTCCGTGCACGCAAATGGCACTCGCGCCACTCGCCTCCAGCTCCTTGGCCATCTCAACGGCGCAAATATGCTCGGCGTCAAAGCCGATGCGGATCTTGACCGTCACGGGCAGATCGACTGCCGTGCAAACGGCACGCACGATGCGTCCCGCCAACGGAATATCACGAAGCAGCGCGCTTCCCTCGCCGTTGGAGACGATCTTATGCACGGGACAGCCCATGTTGATATCGATCGCGGCAGGGCGCGCTTCGCTCGTACATCCTGCGTACGAGCCCTCGGCCACCATCGCGGCGGCCTCGGCCATAAACTCGGGCTCACTGCCAAACAGCTGAACCGCCATGGGTACGTCGTCTGCCCAGACCTTGGCCAGCGGCGCGCTTTTGGAGTTTTCTCCCACGCTTGCACGGCGGCTCTTTTTTTCATAGCACAGCGACTTGGCCGAAACCATCTCGCTGACGGTAAATTCCGCTCCCTGTGCGCGGCAAATGCGGCGGAAAGGATGATCACTCACCCCCGCCAGGGGCGCAAGCATCAGTCCGTGACGCAACGTCACGCCGCCAATGCGCAACGCCGCACCTTTGTTTTGCTCGTTCATTCGTTCGTTTCCTCCACCTCGGGCGCGACGCCCAGCTCCTCGAGCTTTTGGCGAATAGCCCACATATCGCGCAGCGTGTCCTCTCGCTTGGTGTTGTCACGCAACAACGCCGAGGGGTGATACACCGCCGTCATCCAGACGCCGCCCTTATAAAACCACTTGCCGTGCTCCCTCGTGATGCGGAAATCGGGCTTGATCAGCTTCATGGCGGCAATGCGGCCAAGGCAGACTAACACCTTGGGCTGGATCAGACGAAACTGCTCACGCAAGTATCCGATGCAGGCCTCCTGCTCGCTCTCCTCGGGATCGCGGTTGCGGGGCGGTCGGCATTTGAGAATATTGGCAATATACACACGATCTCGGGGCAGATCGACCGCAAAAAGATAATGGTCGAGCAGCTTGCCCGCCGCACCGACGAAGGGAATGCCCGTGGCATCCTCCTGCTCGCCGGGCGCCTCGCCCACGAACATGAGCGGAGAGTGACGGTCACCCATGCCAAACACGTTATTGGTTCGACTCTCGCCCAAAGGACAAGCACGGCAGTCGCGACAGCGCGCCTGCAGCTCCTCCCAGCTTTGATCTATATTCGTCATACGGGCAACCTCCTTTTGGCTTCGTTACGTCAAACGGGGGCAAGACTTGCTAACCCCCGTTGTATCTTTTTTGTATGATCAGCGCTCGACAGGATACAAGATCTTGAGCTGATTGATCTTGGAGCGGTACGCCGCCTGCTGCTTCTCCATGGTCAGCTGACGGGTGATGGCCTCGCGCACGTCACCGAAGTGCAGCGGCTCTGCCGCCTTCTTGCCGTCCAGACGGATCAGATGATAACCAAACTGCGTCTGTACGGGGCCGCGAACCTCACCGACCTCCATTTCAAAGCAAGCACTATCAAACTCGGGCACCATCTGGCCGCGGCCAAATTCGCCCAGGCTTCCGCCCTCGCGGGAGGAAGGACAAGAGCTATTCTCGCGTGCGGCGTCCTCGAAGCTGATCTCCCCTGCCGTGATCTTGGCGAGCAGTTCGTTTGCCTTTTCCTCGCTGTCAACGAGAATGTGGCTGGCGCTGACCGTCTCCTGACCCATAAACTGGTCGGGATTTTCGTCAAAGAACTTCTTTGCCTCGTCGTCGGTAACGCGGACACCCGAGACTACCTTGCCAACGGCGTAGTTGATCAAAAGGTCCTCCTTGACGCGTGCGAGCTGCTCCTTGAAGGCGGGCTCACGCTCAAAGAGATTGCGAGTGGCATCCAAAAGCAGCAGCTTCTGGGCGATCAGCTCCTCCAGAATCATGGCTCTGCCCTGGGGACTCATGTAGGCCTGGCCCTGCTGTCCCATGGAGGCGATCATCGCGTCCACGTCTGCGTTCGTAATCTGCTTGCCGCCAACGACGGCGAGTACGTTATTATTTTCCATTTCGTCAAATTCCTTTCCTGTGGTAAAAGCATTTATCTTATATAGTATAACACAATTCGCCACGGGTGTCAATGATTTTGTTTGCTAAAACCAAGAGCCGCCCATTTAGGCGACTCTCGGTTTGAATTTTAATTTCCAAACAATGCGATCCATTCGGATTCGGTCAAGCTGACGGGAAAACGAATGTCGAAATAGTCATTGTCGTAGGTGTTCCGATTAAAGCCGCTGATGTAAACGATCAAGCGTCGGCCCGTGCCGCTTTCGCTTTTCGCGCGATCAATCCCCTTCAGCAATACGTAACTCGTATGATTCATAGCGCTTCCGTTGGAGCAGACGTTTTCTCTCTCCAAGAACGTACTGTTCACCAAGCGCGTACCGTCCACGGAATAGAATCGGATCGTGACTTGCGATTTCGTGTCCCAGTCGTGGATCGCACTCTTTGCCGCCTCGGCACGTCCGTAGGCAGACTTGCCGTATATCTCGTACAGCAGGCTCATCGTCCGCGTCATATTCCCATGAACGCCGTACGAATAGATCGCCGTCTTGCCATCCTTTTCCGTTGTGATCTGCAGTTGAGCCAGTATCGACTCTTTATAATAGGTAAAACACTCCATTTTTTGCGCGGCTGTCATGCTGTTATAGTCCGCCTCCAGGGCTTGCAGCAGACGCGCTCTCCACTCGCCCGACACGCGAATGACCGTCGAACGGTATCCGCCATACGAGCTGATTTGAAGCGCAGTAACCTCATCGTACGATGGAACGGACTTAGGAGCCTCTTTTTTCTGCAGATTGCCCATCATCGTAGCAAATTCGGCTCTGTTGAACGTAAGGTTCCGCGTGATCGTTCGACCACCCTTCAGCTTGATCCGAACGGTAACCGAGGTTTCATCGAAAGCTTGCCATCCGCTCGACTTGCTCCACGCCTCCGATACGCCGGCGATCACGTCGGCATCGTCCGTTTTGCAAATCTGGCTCAGCTCATACGCGTTGATGACCACGTTGTTCTCTCGTACCTGTGCGTTATTCACAAATTCCACCGACTTGATACGGTCAGCGTCGGTGCGCTCGTGCGTTTCCACGTAAGCGCTCAGGTGCATCACTCCGAAAAAGACGATGCAAACGCCGATCACAGCACCCAGCCAAGGTGTCGCGCGGAACATACGGCGGGCGCTCTTGGTCGTCAGCAGCTCGTACAGATAGAATACCAGCAGCATGCAAATGAAAACGACCAGCGTCGTGGTAAAGTCACTGCTTCCAATAAACTGATAGGTCAACAGCAAGCCCAGGGGCAACGTGATCAGACAGCGCAACAGATTGTGCACGAGACGCCCCGGCACCGAGCGTCCTGCCAGCTCACTGCGGCGCTTGCTGTAAAGCAGGCCGCCCAGCGCAAACAGCGCAAGCGTGATCACCACGGCATAGATCACCATGGGTGTCGTGACCTCACCAACGATGATCGAGATGGGCAGCAGGAACGAAAACTTGAGATAACCGCCCAGGATACTGTTGATCGGAGTGATACGGAGCAAGTCGCTCAAGCTCATCCGTGCAAACAGCAGAACCAAGCGCCAGGACCACATGACCAGCAAGGTGGTAACGACGGCTGTCGTCGCCGTGCCCGTCAGCGATACGGCCACCGCAGTGAAAGCGGCCAGCAACGCGGCGTTGAGGCAAGCGAGCAGCATATGCGTGAGCAGCCCGCCAAACGAGAAGGTCACGTAGGGGCACAGCGCCCAGACCAGCGCGGCCGAAAGGCTGCTGACGATCAGCACGCCCCACATCCAAGTCAAGATGGCCGCGACGAAGCTGGTGTAAACACAGCCGCGGGTAAACGGAATCGCATGGTAAAAATCCGACTCCTTGCGCTTGTTCAAAAAGGCAAACATCATCAGCACGAGGACGGGCGAGAGATAAGACGCCACCGTCACGGGAACGATCGTGGCGCGGTCGGAAATCGTCTCGGGGATCTTATAATAGGTCAGTTCCCCCTCACCGTCCAGCCGCTCTAATTCCGACTGCGTCAGCGACGAGCCCTCTACGATAAGCTCATCCCCGTCGATCGGATGCTCGATCCGATAGTAATTGCTCGGGCCGTTCAGCCAACGCACCGTCGGCACGAGGATGGAAACGGTCAGACACAGGATTGCCAAAGCAATGCCAATCACGCGCAGGCGGCCAAGCCCCTGCAGATACAAACGAAAATCAAATATCTTGTTTTTCACGGTCCTGACCTCCTTACATCAAAATATCCTTGAAGGAATAGCCCAGCGCCTCCATCTCGTAGACGAAGACCTCCTCCAGCGTCAGCGGCAAAATATCAAGCAACAGCGGCGACATCGCGCGGATGTGCGCCTCGGTCGCACCTCGGTCGCCGCGCAGAATGAAGGTACAAACACTGCCCATCTGGGTGTAGGACAATATGTTCAGCCCCTCGAATTTCTCCTTGGTAAAGGGCGAGGCAAAGGCCGTCTGCACCTTGAAGAGCGAGGTCTTCAGATCCTGAACGTCCGACTGGAAAATGATACCGCCGCGGTGCAGCAGCGCCAGTTGGTCGCAGGTGTCCTCCAGCTCGTGGAGCGAGTGGGAGGTGATGATGGTCGTCGTGTTGCGCTCGATGACGTCGCGGTAGATGACCTGCTTGACCAGGCCTCGTATGACGGGGTCAAGGCCGTCGAACGTTTCGTCAAAGAACAGATAGTCAGGCATGGATGAAAGCCCCAGAATGGCCGCCGCCTGACGGCGCATACCCTTGGAAAAGGTGTTCAGATTGGCCGTCGGGTCAAGCCTGAAGGTCTCGCTCAGCTTATGGAAGCGATCGTAATTAAAGCTCGGATACAGCGCGCGATACATCCGCGCCATGTCCTTCATGGACGATTGGGGCAAAAAATACAAATCGTCGGGGATGTAAACGATGCGCGATTTGGCCGCGGGATTGTCCCAGACGGGCATATCGTCGATCGTGATGGTGCCGCTTGCAGGGCGATACACGCCCGAAAGCAGACGCAAAAAGGTCGATTTACCCGAGCCGTTGGCACCGATCATGCCGTAGATACAGCCACGGGGGATCTGACAGGACAAGCGATCCAGCGCGACAAAGGGCTCTTTACCCGGCGTGTGGAATTTCATGGTAATCTCATTGGCAACGATCATTGTGCTCTCCCTCCTTCACCTTCGTTTTGTTCGTTTGCCGCCTCAGTCGCGGCGGCGATGATGTCCTGTGCGCTAAGGCCTGCCAGCCTCAGCTCGCGAACGAGTGCGCTCAGCTCGCCAAGTCGGCCTGCCGCCTCTCGACGCAAAATCTCCTTGGCGCCTACGGCAACGTAACAGCCGCTGCCGTGAGCCGATTGAACGATGCCCCGTCGCATCAGCTCGGCGTAGCTTTTTTGTATGGTATTGGGATTGACCGACAGCATCGCCGACATCTCACGAAGCGACGGCAGCTGTGCCCCCTCGGCAAACGTGCCAATGAGGATATCCCGCTCGATGCCCTCGATGAGCTGCTCGTAAACGGGCTTGCTTGAAAATTTATCGATCAGTAGCATGACATCCCTTCCTTTCCGAAAAAGTGCATTAACTGTACTATCTCATATAGTGCACTTTTAGTATAGCATAGCCCTATCGACTTGTCAATAGGGCTGATAAAAATATTTTTTCATATTTTCAAAAAAAGAAACGGCACGAAAAGTACCGTTTCTTTGCTATTATTGTTGTTTCAGACCGAAGAGCTCCTCATCCGAAACCTCTCGGTGCACGCGGCAAGGGTTGCCAAAGGCGATCACCCCGTCAGGGATGTCGTGCGTTACGACGCTTCCCGCGCCGATGATGACGTTGCTTCCGATGGTCACGCCGGGCAGAACCCTGACGCCGCCGCCGATCCAGACGTTATCACCGACCGTAATGGGCTTGGCGTATTCCAGCCCTGCATTGCGGTCGTTGATATTGACGGGATGCCCTGCGGTGTAAAAGCCACAATCGGGCGCGATAAACACGTTGTCGCCAAAGGTGACCTTGGCTCCGTCGAGAATGACGAGATTGTGGTTGGCAAAAAAGTTTTCACCCACCTCAATATTGTAGCCGTAGTCGCACCAGAAGGGCGACAGCACGGTCACGTTTTCCTTGGTCTTTCCCAAGATCTCGCGGATCATCGCGGCGCGCTCGTCCATGTGAACAGGGCCGAGCTGATTGTACTCAAAGCAACGCTGCTTGCAGGCAACGATCTCCAGCCCCAGCTCACGATCGTAGTTGGGATTGTAGATCTGCCCCAGATCCCGCTTTTCCTTTTCCGTCATCTTACTTTACTTCGATGATGGACTCGTTCCACATTGCGGGTGCCTCGTAGCCCATGAGATTGACCATGGTAGCGGCTACGTTGGCAAGACCGAACTGGCCCTCGTCTGCCTTGACGGTATAAGCGTCAGCGCAAACGTTGTTATACAGGATGCAAGGAACGCGGTTGAGCGTGTGGGAGGTCTTGGGGGTCATTTCGCCCTTCTTGTTGAGCTTGGGCGCGCCCGTCTTCTTGTCAATCTCGAACATCTCGTCGGCGTTACCGTGGTCAGCCGTGATCAGTGCCACGCCGCCCAGATTGTCAATGACGGTCAGGATGCGTGCGAGCTGGAGATCCAGCGCCTCCATCGAGCAACGGGTTGCCAGCAGAGAGCCGGTATGACCAACCATGTCACCGTTGGGGAAGTTGACGCGCAGGTAGCGATACTTGCCGCTCTCCAGACACTCGATGAGCGTGTCGGTGATCTCGGCGCACTTCATCCAGGGACGCTGTTCAAAGGGAACGACGTCGGAGGGAATCTCAATATAGGTTTCCAGCTCTTCGGAGAACTTGCCCGAGCGGTTGCCGTTCCAGAAGTAGGTGACGTGACCGTATTTCTGCGTTTCGGAAATTGCCAACTGAGCAACACCCGTGTTTGCCAGATATTCGGACATGGTGTTGGTGATTTCGGGGGGATTGACGAGGAAGCGGTGAGGAATGTGCAGGTCACCGTCATATTCCAGCATACCGGCGTACAGAACGTCGGGAACGCGAACGCGGGCAAAGGCGTCAAAGCTGTCGTCACCGTCAAACGCCTTGGAGATCTCGATGGAACGGTCGCCGCGGAAGTTAAAGAAAATCACGCTGTCGCCATCCTCGACCGTACCGACGGGACGACCGTCCTTGGCGATGACGAACGCGGGCAGATCCTGGTCCAGAATACCGGGGATCTCGGCGCGGTAGGTGGTAATAGCCTCTTCAGCCGAAGCAAAGGTGCGGCCCTCGCCCAGCACGTGAGTCTGCCAGCCGGCCTCAACCATGCCCCAGTTTGCCTCGTAACGGTCCATGGTGATCTTCATACGACCGCCGCCGGACGCGATGCAAATATCAAAGCTATCGTCGCGCAGATCGGCCATGAACGCCTCGAAGGGCAGAACGTAATCCAGCGCGGAGGTGGGATCAACGTCGCGGCCATCCAGCAGGATGTGAACGCGAACCTTGCCGACACCCTCAGCCTTGGCCTGCGTCAGCATTGCCTTGAGGTGATCGATATGCGAGTGAACGTTACCGTCCGAGAAAAGACCGATGAAATGCAGCGTAGTTCCCTTCTCCTTGACGTTGCCGATCAGCGTCTTCCAGGTTTCCGACGCGTACATCTTGCCCGACTCGATGGAGTTGGAGACCAGCTTTGCGCCCTGTGCGAATACCTGACCGGCACCCAGCGCGTTGTGACCGACCTCGGAGTTACCCATATCGTCGTCAGAGGGCAGACCAACGGCCGTGCCGTGCGCCTTGAGCGAAACCATGGGATAGTTGCTCATCAGCATATCCAGCGTGGGGGTGTACGCGCCCTTAACGGCGTTGGCGATGCTATCGGGGGCAAGACCGACACCGTCCATGACGACGGTCACGACGGGGCCCTGCACTCCCTTGAAATTCTTGAGTTTGTTGAGCTTTTTCATTGTAAATTCTCCTTTTGGTGGAAAAATGTCGATCACTGCTTGTTCTGGGTGCGGTTGATCAGCACCTGCGTTGCCGCGTCGAGATAATCGTTCTGCATCATTTCGATCCAGCCCTTGTCGACCAAAGCGGCCAGCTTGTGATCCAGCGGGATGCGAGCCAGTACGTCAAAGCCGAACTTCTCGGCAACCTCGTCGATGTGGCTCTCGCCAAAGATGTGGATCTCCTTGCCGCAATCGGGGCACTTGACGTAGCTGTGGTTTTCAACCAGACCCAGCACGGGAACGTTCATCATCTTGGCCATGTTAGCGGCCTTGGCCACGATCATGGAGACCAGCTCCTGCGGGCTGGTGACGATCACGATACCGTCCAGCGGGATAGACTGGAAAACGGTCAGCGGAACGTCGCCCGTTCCGGGAGGGCAGTCGACGAACAGATAGTCAACGTCGTTCCAGATGGTGTCCGTCCAGAACTGCTTGACCGTACCTGCGATGAGCGAGCCGCGCCAGATCACGGGCTTTTCCTCGTCGTCGAGCAGCAGATTGGCCGACATAATATCAATACCCGTCGTGGTGGAGGGAGGGATCATATACTGACCGTCGCCTTCCACGGGCTTTTTCAGACCAAAGGCCTTGGGAATGGAGGGACCGGTGATGTCGGCATCGAGGATACCGACCTTGTAGCCCTCGCGCTGCATATTGACCGCCAGCATAGAGGTGACCAGCGACTTACCGACGCCGCCCTTACCGCTGACGACACCAATCACGTGCTTTACGTTACTGAGCTCGCACAAAGGAGCGATCAGCGACTGGGGTTCTTGTCTTGAGGAGCAGTTGCTCGAGCAGGTCGAGCAGTCATGAGTACATTCTGACATGATAAATCCTTTCTTTTGATCTCGGCACGTGCGATTTCGCCTGTCGGGATATTTCTTGACTATAGTATTGTGCTATCAAAAGCCTAACACTCCTATTATACATGAAAAGTTGTTTATTTGCAAGGGATTTATGGCAAAAGGTGAGGAAATTCGTTAAAAATTTTACATTCTTCCCTTCCAAAACTTGCCTTTGCCTGATCAGAGCATGCACTTCTCTTTGCCATCCCATACTATAAGCATGGAGGTATCTTACCATGAACGATCAAACAAGCAACAAAAACGCGGCCGACGCGCCCCTTCCCACGGGGCTGATGATGGCCCTTGCCCAAAATATGCACGCCATGACGGACTACGCTAAATTATCCGACGCCGCGCGCGAGGAGCTGATCAAGCAAGCCTCCCGTGTCCAATCGCGCGAGGAAATGCAGGCGCTGGTACGCAACCTGGGGCAATTCATCACCTGACGCATTGACAAATTCCACTGCTTTCGCTATAATGAATACAGTGAATCAAGGGAGGCGAAACAATGGACGGCACACAACAACAGACGACGAGCACCTTTTGCTTGCGACGGGAGGTTCGGATTTCACTTGCCAAGGAGGAAGGCTTTATCACCTTCAGCCACGTCCGTAGCTCTTCAGGCGTCAATCAGTTTTTCGGTCCCTTCTCTCAGGGCGTATACGAGTTGTATTTGCATTTGGACGGAAGCTGTAACATTCTGATTGACGATCGCATTTACAGCCCGCGTCACGGTGATATCCTGCTCTATCGCCCCAACCAGCTTCACAGCCTCATTTCGACCTCACCCTATCAAGAGCGATATATGGTATGGTTTACACCCAATGCCTTTTCCGGTATTCCCTGTGAGCCCCCTATCACCGCTCTGTTCGACACGCCAAAGGCCAGTGCCAATCACCTGGTCTTCCCTCACGCTTTTTCTAAGTCCATCATGGATAAGCTCTGCCAGATCAGCACCGCGGTACGCGACAACGCTCCAGAAGTGCCGTATTTGATCTACGGTAACTCTCTGCGCATTTTGGTCGCCATCCAGAATATGCTCAAGCAGGCAACGACCATGCCGCTCGATGCCAATTCCCCGACGATCTTGGTCAAGATCGTCAACTACATCCACACCAATTTTGCCACCACCCGTACCCTGGAACAGATTTGCTCTCATTTCGGTATCAGCCGTTCGCAGCTGACGCGGCTGTTTACCACTCATATCGGTATTACCCCCTACGCCTATCTGCAGAATTTCAAGCTATCACACGCCAAGCAGCGTCTCTCACAAGGAGCAAGCGTCACCGAGGCCTGCTTTGAATCGGGCTTTTCGGATTATTCCAACTTCATCCAGCTGTTCCGCAAAACGGTCGGCATTTCCCCGCTGACGTATAAAAAACAGCACTACGGCAGCACCGCTCTCATTGATACGACTGACTAAAACAGCGGCATCTTCTTTTGAAGATGCCGCTGTTTGCGATCAATACTCTTTTCTTTTTCTGACAAGTCCAAAAGCCGTGAACACTAGCACCAAAGCAATGCCACCGCTAACGCTTGAGCGGCATCCGCCCGTAGGCTCTTGGGGCTCTTGGGGCTCTTGGGGCTTTGCAGGATCTTCAGGCGTTGTAGGCACGTTGGGTTTTACTGGATCATCCGGTTTTGTAGGCTCGTCGGGCTTTGTTTGATCTTCGGGATCATCGCCCTCCTTCTCGCGCACCTCGTACACACCAACCTCCCAAATAGCCGCGGCAGTTACACCGCCCTGGTTACAGCCCGTCACGGTAATGGTCACGTAGCGCCCCCTCGTGCCTTCGGGCAACGTGATAATATCGTAATCGTATGCCGCGCCTTCAGCCATCATAAAGCCGTGTCCCGTCAGTTGGCGGAACATTGGCTCGTCCCCACTTTCACCGCCAAGCACGGCGTCGTCCGTGACGTAGACGTCATAATAATACTGACGTCCTGCGCCGTAGAACAACAGTCGCAGCTCTGCCAGATCATAAACGTCACCCAGATCGATCTGTAGACTTTGGGGGAATTCTTTCGAACCATAGGACGACCAATAGGTATTTTCCCGTCCGTCAATGGCGTTAGCGGCATCGTTGCCATCCTGAGTCATGGTGGCGGAAGCCGTGCCGTAAAGCGATAGATTGTCGCGAACGACGGCGTACGTGCGTTCAATCTCACCGTAGGCGAGCTTGACCGTCATGCCCTCCCGCATTTCTCCCTCGGTTACGATGCTGACACCGTCCTCGGCATAGACCGTGATCGCCATATCCACGTTGAGCAACAGATCATCCGAAATATTCTGCACGTACACCTGCTTGGTGGGCAACATCAACTGCATCGCGCCTTCGTTTACCGTATAGACGTCCGAGTCGATGCTGATGTAATGCCATACGACCTCGTCGGTGTATTGCTTGCCGTCACGAGTGCCAACGATCTTGACCTTATTCTCACCGCCCTTGAGCGCAATATCCTGCCACATAAAGACGGTCGGCTGATCCAGCTCTGCCTGCGTCATCGTACCGATCAACTCGCCGTTGACGTACAACGAAACGCTGTCACAATTGGCGTACGCCTTGACGACGATGCTGTCCGTTTCGCGGTAGAGGAAGCGACTGCTGTTCAGATGTAGTGTGGGAAGATCGCTCCAGTTTGCTTTGTAAAGGTAGAAGGCATCCTTTCGCACGGTGCGGTCGTACGAAACCAGTCCCTTGTTGTTGATACCGGAGACCTGCGCTTCATACCGCTGATCCGCGCCAAAATCAAACATATTCCAGACGAAGGTGCACCACAGATAGTCCATCTCATTGATCTGCGCAATAAAGGACTCGTGCGCCTCGGACTGATATTCCTCATACTGATACAAAATATCTGCCTTGCAAACGATAGCGGGATATCCCTCGCAATGATGCAGGAAATTGGCACCGATACCGTACTCCGAGATGCCTACGGGACGGCCAAGTGCCGAGGAACGGAAACGATCGATATAGGATTTCAGCTGTGAATAATCACTGTAATACCAGCCGGGATAGAGGTTGGTACAGATCAGATCGGACGGCCAGCCCGAGTTGGAACCGTTGGCCGTAGCCTGAGTGACGTAACGCGTCGGGTCCTCGGCATGGCAAATGTCGGTCAGCTCCTGACAAAACGGGATCATGAACGCCGCGTTTTCGGGCTGTACCTCGTTCTGAATGCACCATACCACGATAGACGGATGGTTGTATTGCTGACGGATCAGCTCACGCAGCTGCGTCCGCACGCTGTCGGCAAAGGCTTTGCGCGTCGCATCGGGCTGCTCATAGCTCCCCTCGCCGCCGACGTAGTTGACAAATGCATTCTCTGCCCATACGATCATACCGTATTGGTCACACAGATCGTAAAAATAGTCAGCCTGCGGATAGTGCGCCAGACGCACCGCGTTGGCCCCCATCTCGTAGATCATGGCAAAGTCCTCGTTATGCTCCTTGGCCGTGATGGCACTTCCCATGCCCGCTCTGTCCTGATGGCGAGAAACGCCGCGCAGATTGTACGATTCTCCGTTGAGATACGCACCCGAATCGGCATCGACGGTAAAGGAACGGAATCCGATATAATCGCTGACCGTGTCAGTCGTCTTGCCGTCGCAGGTCAGCTGTAGCGTACCAATATAGCGGAAGGGATCGGCCAAGCCGTTCCAAAGATGGGGATTCGACACCGTAAAGGTATGCTCAAACGGATACGTTTCCCCGGGGCCAAGCGTAATCGTCTTTTCCGTTTGGTAAACGATCTTGCCCCCAGGCACGCTCATGTCGGCCGGATCAAAGGGGAGCCATTCGCGCGGGATCTCGTCGATCCACTCAATACTGCCGTCAGCGGGAATGGAGAGATCATATCGGAGCGTCACTGTTGTTTCATCCGCGCTATCATTACAGATCTTGGATCTGACCGTCACGGTCGCACGCCGATCGCTGACGTCAGTCGTGGTCATGGAAAGACCGTTTGAGCCAAGATCCGAGGTGTCAATATGCGCCTTGCCCGTGACAATCAACGACACGTCGCGATAAATACCGCCCCATTGGGTAAAGTCCCCCACTTGCGTGGCAAGATCCTCGGTGATCTTGTTGTTGACCCGAACGGCAACGAGGTTATTGCCCTTCTTCAAATGATCGGTAATATCCACGTAAAACGCCGTATAAGCACCGCGATGCGTCTCAATCAGCTCGCCGTTCACGTATACCCAGCACTCACGGCTGACACCTTCAAAGTACAAATAGACGCGGTTCTCGGCAAACGACTCGCGCCAGGAAAGCTCACGGCGATACCAACCGTCGCCCTGGTAGTAATTGTTCCCGCCGTCTGCCCCATCTTCAGCGTTCCACGTGTGCGGCAGAGTGACGCTTGCAAACGCCTGCTCATCAAGCGAGGTCGCATGACCGCTGGCAAGCGTGCCTTTGAAAAAGCGCCAACCGTCGTTAAGCGGATACTCCGTTCGTCCCGTTTGGCTCAGCGTGTCAAGAACGACTGTTTTTTTCACGGTCAATCCCTGCGGATTGGCCACAAAAGCAAGCTCTGACGCATCAATTTCGCCTTCGAGCACATACGTTCCCGCTACGTCGGCACGATAATCGGCGCTGTTCCAGTTTACTTTAACGGAACGCACGTTGCCGTTTTGCAAGATCGCATGGACCGTTTGGGACAATCCCAGCGCCAAGATCGGCGTGCCAACGTCCGCATACGAGGTTGCCTGCGGATAAAAAGCGACAACGTCAAAGCCTTCCAGCTCCAGCGGCCTGCCCATCACGGCAAACTCGTACATAGCAACGACGGTATGTCCGCCTGCGTTGTCGACAGCTTTGGTGATATTCAACGTGACGTATCGCCCTTCCAACGGTGCATCAAACGTCACGGTATCATACGCGGGCGCGTCGGGCGTGCAGCCCTTCCCGATCTCGTCCTTGAGAACCGGCTCCGTCGAAGGTGAAAAGACGCTGTCGACGATGGTCGGCTCGTCCGTCACGTAAACGTCATACGTGAAGGTTCGCGCAGGATTCATCCAAAGCAAATTGAGCATTTCGATGCTGCAAATCCGTCCAAGATCAACCATAATAGCATTTGGGGTATAGTTGCTTGCACCGTAAACGCTCCATCGGGTGTTTACGTCCCCGTCGATCGCGTTTTCGGGCGGGCAAACCTCAGACAAGGTCTGATAAAACGTCGCCGTCGCACTTCCCAAAAGCGACAAATTATATAGACCTTCGTCCTCTCCCGGCATGCGATCGTCCGCGGCAAAAACAGCCAGTGTGGAACCAATGGCTCCCAGGGCCACAGCAAGGAAAACCAAGTACGCCAGCATCTTTTGCATCGTTTTTTTCATACAACACCCCTCGCTTTCAATGTTATCAATTTCATTATACACGTATTTTTTCATACTTTCCATGTGATATCAACCCAAAAACATTGAATTTGTTTCATTGAGGTGATAAAAAGAACAGCCGCAAGGAGTCCTTACGGCTGTTCTTTTATTGTGATCGTTCAGAATTAGTCTTCGATCAGCTTGATGATTGCCATCTCGGCAGCATCACCGCGGCGAGGACCGATCTTGAAGATCTGGGTATAACCACCCTGACGCTCTGCATACTTGGGAGCCAGCTCGTTGAACACCTTAGTGACAACAGCCTCCTTAGTAATGAATGCAAGAGCAGCACGGCGGGAAGCAAGCGTATTCTTCTTGCCAAGTGTAATCATTTTCTCTGCGAGAGAACGAACTTCCTTTGCTCTGGCGAGAGTCGTCTCGACCTGACCGTTCTCAAGCAGCAGGGTGACCAGACCGCGCAGCATTGCCATTCTATGGGCAGTCGGTCTGCCAAGTTTTCTGGTTCCGGGCATTGTAAAACCCCTCCTTCTCTGCTATCCTATAGTTTATGCAATTCGCTTATTCTTCTTCTCTCTTGAGATCAAGACCCAGCGAATGCAGCTTCTGAATGACTTCTTCAAGCGATTTCTTACCGAGGTTACGAACCTTAATCATGTCCTCCTCGGTACGGTTGGTCAGATCTTCCACCGTATCGATGCCTGCGCGCTTCAGACAGTTGAAGCTACGGACAGACATGTCAAGCTCCTCAATGGTCATCTCAAGGACCTTTTCCTTTTTGGTTTCTTTGCTCTCCACCATGATCTCTGCCTTCTTTGCCTCGTCGGACAACTCGACAAACAAGTTGAGATGCTCGTTGAGAATCTTGGCGCCAAGCGAAATCGCTTCTCTTGCGGAGATCGTACCGTTGGTCTCGACCTCCAGCGTCAGCTTATCGTAGTCACTGATGGTGCCAACACGAGTGTTGTCCACCGTATAACTTACGCTGTAAACCGGTGTGTAAATGGAGTCCGTGTAGATCGTTCCGATGGGGGCGCTGGTAGCACCTGCGGCGGAATTGCGGATCTGCTTGTTGCGCTCCTGCGAGATATATCCGCGGCCGGCATCGAACGTCAGCTCCATGTAGAAGCGGTCGTTCTCACCAACGGTGCAGATATGATGCTCGGGATTGAGCACTTCCAGATCGGAATCTGCCTTGATATCGCCTGCAGTAACGTCGCGGCTGCCGACAACGTCGATTACGACGGTCTTGGGGCCTGCGGCATGCAGCTTTGCTACGATACCCTTAACGTTCAAAACGATCTCGGTTACGTCTTCAACAACACCGGGGATGGTAGAAAACTCATGCAAAACGCCGTCGATCTTGATACTGGTAACAGCAACACCGGGCAAAGAGCTCAAAAGAACTCTTCTCAGGGAGTTACCCAACGTCGTACCAAATCCTCTTTCCAGCGGTTCTACAATGAACTCGCCCTTCTTACCATCATCACTCAGGTTGACTGTTGTGATATTGGGCTTCTCAATCATTCCAAATAACCCTCCTCAATTTCATAGTTTGCAAACCGCGGGTAAAGCGCGGTTGCTTTGGTGCGTGTGCAGCTCGAGTGATCCAAGACCACCGAGCCATTCTTGGACGCGGTGGATATTACTTGGAATACAACTCGACGATGAGCTGTTCGTTGAACTCGAAGTCAACGTCATCTCTAGCGGGCAGCGTAACGACCTTAACGGACAGACCGTTCTTGTCAACGTCCAGCCACTTGGGAGCGGACTTGGTAGCCAGTTCCTCAGCCAGAGCCTTGATCTTAACACTAGCGCGGCTAGCCTCCTTAACGGAGATCACGTCGCCGGCCTTAACGATCAGAGAAGGAATGTTAACCTTCTTACCGTTGAGCGTGAAGTGACCGTGCAGAACCAGCTGACGAGCTTCCTTACGGGATGCTGCCATACCCATTCTGTAAACGACGTTGTCCAGACGACGCTCCAAGAGGCAAATCAGGTTTTCACCAGTCATACCCTTGGTGCGGTCTGCTTCCTCGAAATAGTTAACGAA
This sequence comes from Oscillospiraceae bacterium, assembly GCA_015064805.1. GTDB lineage: Bacteria > Bacillota > Clostridia > Oscillospirales > CAG-272 > SIG644. The sequence continues at coordinate 35,239 of SVRN01000002.1, read as the reverse complement.
CTGTCTTTCGAGAACGCCGTAGTATCTCTTGGTCTTCTCCTTCTCACGCAGCTGCATACCGTACTCTCTGAGCTTCTTGGTAGCAGCACCGTGCTGACCGGGAGCCGTGTTTCTGCGGTCGATAGCGCACTTGCCGGACAGGCAACGGTCGCCCTTCAGAAACAGCTTCGTACCTTCTCTGCGGCACAGCTTGCACGCAGGACCAGTATATCTTGCCATAATCTTTGTACCTCCAGTAAAATTATACGCGACGACGCTTGGGCGGGCGGCAACCGTTATGCGGTACGGGAGTTACGTCCTTGATCAGAGTGATCTGCAGACCAACTGCCTCAAGTGCGCGGATAGCGGATTCGCGGCCTGCACCGGGGCCCTTCACGAATACTTCAACGGTCTTCAGACCATGCTCCATTGCAGCCTTTGCAGCCGTTTCGGATGCAGACTGAGCAGCAAAGGGAGTAGACTTTCTGGAACCCTTGAAGCCGAGCTCACCGGCGGAAGCCCAGGACAGTGCGTTGCCCTGTGCATCGGTGATCGTAACGATCGTATTGTTAAAGGTAGCCTGAATGTGAACGGCACCCTTCTCAATATTCTTTTTCTCGCGGCGTCTCTTGACAACTTTCTTTACATTAGCCATCTCTATGCCACTCCTTTACTTCTTCTTGTTCGCGATGGTCTTCGCAGGACCCTTACGAGTTCTTGCATTGGTCTTGGTTCTCTGACCTCTGACAGGAAGACCTCTTCTGTGTCTGATACCACGATAGCAGTTAATTTCCTGCATTCTCTTGATGTTCAGACCAACTTCACGGCGCAGGTCACCCTCTACCGTGTACTGATTCTCGATAACGTCACGCAGCTTAGCAACGTCCTCTTCGGTGAGGTCCTTTGCGCGGGTATCGGGATTGATTCCGGTTTGAGCCAGAATATCGTTAGCGCTCTTGCGACCGATGCCGTAGATGTAGGTCAGGGCGATCTCAACGCGCTTGTTGTTAGGAATATCAACACCAGCTATACGAGCCATGTCTTTTCACCTCTCTAAATTGGTTTGTTTGTGGCAAGGGTCAGCCCTGAGTCTGCTTGTGCTTGGGGTTTTCGCAGATGACCATGACCTTGCCATGTCTCTTGATGATCTTGCACTTTTCGCAGATCTTTTTAACAGACGGTTTAACCTTCATAGGATATCAACCCTTTCTAAACTTATTTCGCACGCCAGGTGATACGGCCCTTTTCCAGGTCGTAAACGGAAACCTCAACGGTTACCTTGTCACCGGGCAAAATTTTGATATAATTCATGCGCAGCTTTCCGGAAATATGAGCAGTAATGATATGCTCATTCGGCAGCTTGACTTTGAAGGTCGCGTTGGGCAGTGCCTCAACAACGATGCCCTCAAACTCGATTACGTCGTCCTTGGACATAATAATTCCTCCTTAACAAATTGCAACGTGTGCTTACGGTAATCAGAATTGCGGATCGATCAGCGTCAGGATCTCAACCTTGTCGCCGACCAGAGCGATGGTGTTCTCGTAGTGCGCAGACAGCGAATGGTCTGCAGTCACTACCGTCCAGCCGTCCGACAGCTCACGAACGCCCTCCGCACCGACGTTGACCATAGGCTCGATTGCCAATGTCATGCCGTTGCAAAGGCGCGTGCCGCGACCGGGCGTGCCGTAGTTGGGAACGTCGGGAGATTCGTGCAGTGCCGTGCCGATACCGTGACCGATATAGCGCTTGACCGTCGAAAATCCGTTCTCCACCACGTAGGAATCAATGGCGTGGCCAACGTCACCGAGGCGATTGCCCACGGCGATGGCCGATACACCTTTGAAAAAGCTCTCGCGCGTTACCTCGATCAAACGCTTTGCCGTATCACTGACCTCGCCGACCGCAATGGTACGAGCGCTGTCACCGTGAAAGCCGCGGTAATAGGCACCTACGTCGATCTTTACGATGTCGCCCGCGCGGATCACTCTCTTCTTGGAAGGAATGCCGTGGATGACCTCGTCGTTGATGCTGATGCAGGCACTGGCGGGAAAGCCGTTGTAACCGAGGAAGGAAGGCTTGGCACCCGCGCGCACGATATAGTTGTGAATGACTTTATCGAGCTCGTAGGTGGTCATACCTTCGCGCAGGCTGTCACGGGCGGCAAGCAAAGCCTCGCCCGTGATACGACCCGCGTCACGCATAGCTGCAATCTGCAGCGCGTTTTTGACTTGTATCATGCTCAAGCCTCGATGCTCTCCAGCGCGGCAAAGACGCGGGCGGTGATGTCCTCAACCGCACCCTGTCCGTCCACGCGGATCAGCTTGCCCTTCGCGTTGTAATACTCCGCGATGGGCTCGGTCAGATCATGATAGGTCTGCAATCTGTTTTTAACCGTTTCTGCGTTGTCATCTGCTCTGGTGTACAGAGCAGAGCCGCATTTATCGCACACATCCGCAACTGCGGGCGGATTGTGGCGGACGTGATAGGAAGCACCGCAAGCACACACGCGGCGGCCGCTCATGCGTTCCACGATCACGTCATCCGCAACGTCAATGCTGACAACAGCGTCGATGTTGCCTCCCATGGCGTCCAGCGCCTCTGCCTGGGGCAGCGAGCGAGGGAAACCATCGAGAATAAAGCCGTTTTTGCAGGCATCTGTTGCCAGATAGTCCTTGATAATTCCGATCACCACGGCATCGGGAACCAGCTTGCCTTCGTCCATGTAGGACTTAGCCTTGAGTCCCATTTCCGTTCCGTCTGCAATAGCGCGGCGGAGCGTGTCACCGGTAGAGATCGTCGGGATATTGAATTTCTCTGAAATCTTCACGGCTTGGGTACCTTTACCCGCGCCGGGAGCGCCCATTAAAATCAAATTCATACGTTGCCTCCGATGGAAGTAGCGAATCAATCAAGGAATCCCTTGTAGTTGCGCATTGCAAGCTGAGATTCCAGGCTGCGGAAGGTTTCCAGAGCAACGCCAACGACGATCAGCATCGAGGTACCGGCAAATGCTATACCCGAGAACTGCTTGGAAATATCCTGACCGGTGGGGTCGGCGAGTACGTTGATAATCGAGATCAACATAGGAATGCCTGCCACGAGCGAGAGGAATACAGCACCCAGCGTCGTGATACGACCCAGGATTTTCTTGATATAGTCGGACGTAGGCTTGCCGGGACGAATGCCGGGGATCGAACCGCCCTGATTCTTGATATTATTCGCAACCTCAACAGGGTTGAAGGAGATCATAATATAGAAATAGGAGAACAGGAAGATCAGGACAACGCTGACTACCAGATAAGGCCAGGTAGCAGGATTGAACCATTCGTTGGCGAACTTGTACATCCAGGTGTCTTTTTCGCAGAAGGATGCGATGGTTGCGGGGATCGAAGCGATCGAGCTTGCGAAGATAACGGGCATAACGCCTGCCATGTTCATCTTCAGGGGAAGATTGCTCGACTGACCGCCGTACATCTTACGACCAACCTGACGCTTTGCGTACTGGATCGGGATGCGGCGCTCAGACTCGGTGAACCATACGATCACAAAGACGCTGGCGATCGTAAGCGCAATTGCCAGAAGAGCCTTGATCAGACCCCACCAGCTGGTATCCCAGAAGGTCATCTTGCCGGAGATCGTGGCAACGAAGCTACCAAAATCGCCGCGGGGGAAGACGGAATACCAGGTTCTGACCAGCCAGTTGTAAATGCCGGACAGAATGTTGACGAACAGGATCATGGAGACACCGTTGCCGATGCCCTTCTCATTGATCTTTTCAGCCAACCACATGATCAGGGACGAACCTGCGCAGAAGCAAGCGATGATAACGATCGCGCCGAACCAGCCCTGACCGTTCTTGGTCAGATAGCTGCCGGTGGAATCGCCCTTGAGCAGGAAATAGTAGCCGATTGCGGTAATCAGCGACAAGCCAACCGTAGTGTAACGGGTAACGGCGTTGATCTTCTTACGACCGGCCTCGCCCTCCTTGGACCAGCGCTCCATGAAAGGCAGCGCAACGGTAAGGAGCTGAATAACGATGGATGCCGTGATATAGGGAGATACGTTCAGGGCGAACAGCGTACCTTGAGCCAGTGCGCCACCCGAAAGCAAATTCATATATCCAAGCAGGCCGTTCTGCATATCGAACGTAGCCTTCATGGCATCTGCGTCAACAAAAGGAACGGGAATGTTTGCACCCAGACGGTACAGAAGGAGAATCAGAAGAGTGAAGAGGATCTTACCTCTCAGCTCGGGGGTTTTCCATGCGTTTTTTAACGTCTGAATCATCCTTATGCCACCTCAGTCGTTCCACCAGCTGCTTCGATCTTTTCCTTAGCAGTTGCAGAAAAGACTGCGGCTTTAACGGTGACTTTCTTCGTAATTTCGCCGTTGCCGAGGATCTTAACGCCGTCCAGGACGTCGCGGATGATCTTAGCAGCCAGCAGTGCCTCAGCGTCAACTACGGCACCATTTTCAAAGCGGTTGAGGTCACTTACGTTAACGATTGCGTACTTCTTAGCGAAGTGGTTGGTAAAGCCGCGCTTAGGCAGCTTTCTGTAAAGCGGGATCTGACCACCCTCGAAGCCGGGACGGACACCGCCGCCGCTACGAGCGTTCTGACCCTTGTGGCCCTTGCCTGCCGTCTTACCGTTACCGGAAGCGGGGCCGCGGCCCTTGCGGAAGGACTTCTTTGCGGAGCCTTCTGCGGGAGAAAGTTCATGGAGTTTCATTGTTTTACCTCCTTACGCTTTTTCTACGGTTTCAACCGTAACCAGGTGAGACAAGACCTTGATCTTGCCCGCTACTGCTGCGTTTTCCTCAAGAACGATAGACTTACCGATCTTGGTCAGACCCAGCGACTGAGCGGTTGCCTTCTGAGCGGGGAGCGTGCCAATCAGGCTCTTCTTCAAAGTTACCTTAATCATTGTTCGCCCCTCCTTATCCCTTCAGCTGCTCAACGGAGATATCACGGGTCTTAGCGACCTCCTCCGCACTGCGAAGCTGAGCAAGTCCCGCCATGGTAGCTTTCACCACGTTGGTGGGGTTATTGGAGCGCAGGCACTTCGCACGAATGTTGGAAATACCGGCAGCCTCCAGCACCGCTCTGACCTTACCACCGGCGATGATACCGGTACCCTGGGCAGCAGGCTTCAGAAGAACCTTACCTGCGCCGAATACGCCGATAACCTCGTGGGGGATGGTCGTTCCCTTCAGGGAAACGGTGATCATATTTTTCTTTGCGTCCTCGATACCCTTGCGGATTGCTTCGGGAACCTCGGCTGCTTTGCCAAGACCGATGCCGACATGGCCGTTACCGTCACCGACTACCATCAGTGCGGCAAAACGAGCGATTCGACCACCCTTGACTGTCTTGCAAACACGGTTCAGAGCTACGAGATTCTCGTGGAGATCGAGCTCTGCAGGATTGATCTTATTCATTTTTTCCTCCAAATGATGTTCAATTTGTTTGATTGAACAGTGTACAAACCGGACTAATCTTTCGATTAGAACTTCAGGCCGCCCTCGCGAGCGCCGTCAGCCAACTCCGATACACGTCCGTGATACAGATAGCCACCACGGTCGAAAACGACTTCGGTGATACCCATGGCAACTGCCTTCTCGGCGATTGCCTTACCTACCTCGCGAGCAGCCTCTTTGTTGCCGCCATTGCCTTCAAAGCCCTTACCGTAGGTGGAAGCGCTGACCAGCGTACGGCCGGCCTCATCATCAATGATCTGAGCACTGATGTTAGCGTTCGAACGGTACACAGCCAGGCGGGGGCAAGCAGCGGTGCCGGAGATGTGTGCTCTGACTCTCTTGTGTCTCTTGAGACGAGCCTTGTTACTATCTTTTCTAGAAACCATCTTTCAATTACGCTCCTTTCATTATTTACCCTTACCGCCGGCCTTACCTGCCTTACGGCGTACGACCTCGTCGGAGTACTTAACACCCTTGCCGTGATAAGGCTCAGGCTTACGCTTGGAACGAATGACAGCGGCGATCTGACCGACAACCTGCTTATCGTAACCCTTCACGATGATCGTGTTGGTATCCGGAACCTCGAAGGTGATGCCTTCGGGAGCGTCTACCGTAATGGGGTGCGAGTAACCGAGGTTGAGCAGCAGGTTTTTGCCCTGCAGAGCGCATCTGTAACCGACACCGACGATCTGCAGCGTCTTGGAATAACCGGTGGATACACCAACGATCATGTTTTCAAGCAGCGTGCGGGTCAGGCCGTGAGCGGCTCTGTTTGCAGCCTCATCGTCAGGGCGAGCAACCGTCAGGACACCTGCGTCCAGAGACAGCTGCATGTTAGCATTGAACTGCTGAGTAAGAGTTCCAAGGGGACCCTTCACGGTAACGACGTTAGCGTCGCCCAGCGTGACGGTAACACCTGCGGGAACTGTAATAGGCTTTCTACCAATTCTAGACATTTGTTCTACCTCCCGCTTCTCTTACCAAACAAAGGCAAGGACTTCGCCGCCGACATTGAGCTGGCGAGCTTTCTTGTCGGTCATGATACCCTTGGAGGTGGAAACGATTGCCACACCCAGGCCGTTCATAACCTTCGGCATATCCTCGCAGGATGCGTAGATACGCAGACCGGGCTTGGACACTCTGCGGATACCGCGAATGACCTTCTGCTTGCCGGCGAGGTACTTCAGGGTGATGCGGATCGTGCCCTGCTTACCGTCGTCGATGATCTGGTAGCTCTTAACGTAGCCTTCTGCGACAAGGATGTCCGCGATGGACTTCTTCATGTTGGATGCAGGAACGTCAACAGTTGCATGCTTAGCGTTGCTGGCATTGCGGATTCTGGTGAGCATATCTGCAATTACGTCTGACATTTGCATAGTTTTTCTTCTCCTTTATGCAAGTTAAATTATCTTGCTGCCGAGGTTTTCCCTCGGCGGCATATCGGTGGTAAATCGTGTCTTGATTCCTTCCGATAGTTGGGAGTTGTATTTTTTGCCACACCTGTGGCGGGGAAACTGAATTACCAGGATGCCTTCTTTACACCGGGGATTTCGCCCTTGTAAGCAAGGTTACGGAAGCAGATACGGCAGATGCCGTACTTGCGGAGATAAGCGTGCGGACGGCCGCAGATCTTGCAGCGGTTGTAACGACGAGTCGAGAACTTCTGCTCGCGCTGCTGCTTCAGAATCATAGCTTTCTTTGCCATTGCCAGTTACCTCCCTATCAGTTTGCGAAGGGCGCGCCCATCTTCTTGAGCAGTGCCTTTGCTTCTTCATCCGTGTTTGCCGTGGTGACAAAGCAGATATCCATACCGCGGATCTTGTCGACCTTGTCGTACTCGATCTCGGGGAAAATCAGCTGCTCCTTCAGGCCGAGAGCGTAGTTGCCGCGGCCGTCGAAAGCGTTGGGGTTGATACCCTTGAAGTCACGAACTCTGGGCAGAGCAAAGTTGAACAGTCTGTCCATGAACTCGTACATCTTCTCACCGCGCAGCGTAACCTTAACGCCGATCTTCATGCCCTCACGGAGCTTGAAGTTAGCGACAGACTTCTTTGCGTAGGTGGGAACGGGCTTCTGGCCGGTGATGAGCGCGATGTCAGCCATAACGCTCTCAATAGCCTTGGAGTTTTCCTTTGCATCACCCACACCAACGTTGACAACGATCTTGTCAAGCTTGGGGATCTGCATAACGGACTTGTAACCGAACTCCTTCATCAGAGCAGGAGCAACTTCGGCGTTATAAAATTCTCTGAGTCTTGCCATTGTCAGCTACCTCCTCAATCGAACTTGTGATTGCAGGGCTTGCCGTCCTTGTCCTTGCCGGAGCAAACACGAACCTTCTTGCCGTCAATCACTTCAACGTGTGCGCGAACGCCCTTACCGCACTTGGGGCAGTACAGAGCGACCTTGGATGCGTAGATCGCACCCTCAGCGTCAACGATACCACCGGTCTCACCCTGTCTGCGGGGCTTAACGTGCTTGTGGATAATATTCGCGCCCTTGACGAGAACCTTACCCTCTGCAGGGGCAACAGCTATGACCTCAGCGCTCTTCACACCGATTTCCTTACCGTCGACAACGCGAAATTTGTCATCACCAGAGATGACCTGAACGATATCGCCCTTTTTGATATGCAAATTAGCCATTGTGCGATACCTCCTTACAGTACTTCAGGAGCCAGGGAGAGGATCTTGAGATAATCCTTCTCACGCAGCTCTCTTGCTACCGGCCCAAAGATACGGGTACCGGTAGGGGTTCCGTCTTCCTTAATAATAACGGCTGCATTCTCATCGAAGCGGATGGTGGAACCATCTGCACGGCGCAGACCGTGAACGCTTCTGACAACGACTGCCTTAACGACAGCGCCCTTCTTAACAACACCGCCCGGTGCAGCTTTCTTTACGCTGCACACGATAACGTCGCCGATATTGGCATATCTGCGACCCGAACCGCCCAGCACGCGAATGCACAGCAGCTCCTTGGCACCGGTGTTATCAGCAACCTTCAGTCTAGTTTCTTGCTGAATCACTTTGAATAATCCTCCTATTCAATACGATATTTGCCGTATCTACTAAATTATTTCGCCTTTTCGATGATCTGGACGAGTCTCCATCTCTTCGTCTTGGAGAGAGGTCTCGTTTCCATGATCTCGACTCTGTCACCGATGGTGCATTCGTTGTTTGCATCGTGTGCGTGAACCTTCAAGGTTCTCTTAATGATCTTACCGTAGACAGGGTGCTTTACGTTGTCCTCGATAGCGACGACGATGGTCTTGTCCATCTTGTTGCTGACAACCATACCCACACGGGTTTTTCTAAGAGCTCTTTCTTGTGTCATGACTCATTCCTCCTTATGCGTTCTTCTGCTGAAGAATTGTCATCACGCGCGCGATGTCACGCTTGACCTCAACAATTCTGTGGGGGTTGTCAAGCTGGTTGATCGCATGCTGGAAACGGAGGTTGAAAAGCTCAGTTTTCAGCTCTTTGAGCTTTGCCGACAGCTCTTCAGCCGTCAGTTCTCTGATTTCACTTGCTTTCATTGCTTAAACCTCCTCGTTCTTGACCACGAACTTGGTCTTGATAGGCAGCTTGTGGCTTGCCAGACGCATTGCTTCACGAGCAACGTCCACAGCGACACCGTCCATCTCGAACATAACGCGACCGGGCTTAACAACTGCTACCCAGTACTCAGGCGAACCCTTACCGGAACCCATTCGAGTTTCAGCAGGCTTTTCGGTGATAGGCTTGTCGGGGAAGATCTTGATCCAGACCTTACCGCCACGCTTGATGTAACGCGTCATTGCGATACGGGCAGCCTCGATCTGGTTTGCGGTGATCCAAGCGGGCTCGGTTGCGACCAGACCATACTGACCATTGGAAATGGTGTTGCCGCGCAGTGCCTTACCCTTCAGTCTTCCGCGCTGTACGCGACGGAATTTTACTCTCTTAGGCATTAACATAATTACTTGCGACCTCCTTCTCTGGGGGTTCTGTCGCCGCGGTTGAAACGGCCACCATTGGGATTGCCGCGTCTGTCGCCGCGATTGTCACCTCTGCGGTCTCTGCGATCGCCACGCTGATCACGGGGAGCAGCGACGGAGGTTCTTTCGACGTCCTTAAGGATCTCACCCTTGTAGATCCAGACCTTGATACCGATCTTACCGTAGGTGGTGTCTGCTTCCCAGAAACCATAGTCGATGTCGGCACGGATGGTCTGAAGCGGGATGGTACCCTCATGGTAATGCTCGCTTCTTGCGATTTCTGCACCGCCCAGACGGCCGGAGCAGGTGATCTTGATACCCTTGGCACCCAGTCTCATGGTGTTGCGGATCGCCATCTTCATAGCGCGGCGGAACGCGATACGGCGCTCCAGCTGGCCTGCGATGTTCTCAGCAACGAGCTGTGCATCGAGGTCGGGCTGACGGATCTCAACGACGTTGAGAGCGACAGGCATACCAACCATCTTTTCAAGAGCGGTCTTGTACTTTTCGATCTGCTCACCGCCGCGGCCGATAACCATACCGGGCTTTGCAACGTTGAGGAATACGCGAACGCGATGACCGTCGCGCTCGATCTCGATCTTGGAAATACCTGCTTCCTTGAGTTCATTCTTCAGGTATTTTCTAACATTATAGTCGGAAACCAGGGTATCGCCGAAGACTTCGTCTTTTACGAACCATCTGGAACTCCAGTTTTTAATGACGCCCACGCGAAGACCGTGGGGATTAACTTTCTGACCCATTGAAACCGTATCTCCTTTCTTAGTCTCTTTCCTTAACCACGATGGTAACGTGGCTGGTTCTCTTCAGGATTCTGTCGGCACTGCCCTTAGCTCTGGGCATGATGCGCTTCAGCGTGGGGCCCGCGTTGACGAAGCACTCGGACACGTACAGCTTGGAAGAATCCATGTGGAAATTGTTTTCAGCGTTTGCCACTGCGCTACCCAGCAGCTTGATCAGGTACTCAGAAGCACCGCGGCGGGTGTTCTTCAGGATTGCCATAGCAGTGCCGGCATCCTTGCCTCTGATCAGGTCAAGAACGATCTTAACCTTGCGGGGAGAGATTCTGGCATATCTAAGATGTGCTTTTGCTTCCATAATAATTCTTCCTCCCTATCACTTACCGTTGTTGGACGTCTTGCTGCCCGCGTGACCCTTGAAGGTACGGGTGGGAGCGAACTCACCCAGCTTATGACCAACCATGTCCTCAGTTACATAAACCGGAACGTGCTTTCTACCGTCGTAAACGGCGATGGTGTGACCAACGAATTCCGGGAATATGGTGGAGGCGCGGGACCAGGTCTTCAGGACCTTCTTTTCGCCCTTTTCATTCATAGCCACGATGCGGTTGAACAGCTTTTCTTCCACAAAAGGCGGCTTTTTCAAACTTCTGCTCACTTTATATTCCCTCCTTATTTACCATTTCTGCGCTTGACGATGAACTTATCCGTTCTCGCCTTCTTGTTACGGGTCTTGTAACCCAGAGCGGGCTTACCCCAAGGAGTGACAGGCGAAGGACGACCGATGGGGGACTTACCTTCACCACCACCGTGGGGGTGGTCGCAGGGGTTCATAACAGAACCGCGAACAGTAGGACGGATACCTCTGTGTCTGGTCTTACCGGCCTTACCGAGCTTGATGGTGTCGTGCTCGATGTTACCGACCTGACCGATGGAGGCCTTGCACTCAAGGCGGATATAACGGACCTCGCCGGAGGGCAGACGTACCTGAGCCATACCGTTATCTTCCTTGGAAATCAGCTGTGCTGCAACACCTGCGGAACGAACCAGCTGAGCGCCCTTACCGGGATACAGCTCGATGTTGTAGATGAACGTACCAACGGGGATGTTGGCAAGGGGCAGCGTGTTACCGGGCTTGATATCGGACTCGGGACCGCAGTAAACGGTGTCACCTGCCGTCAGGCCTTCGGGAGCGATAATATAGCTCTTCTCGCCGGCTTCGTTCTGAAGCAGAGCGATGTAAGCGGTACGGTTGGGGTCGTACTCGATACCGATGACGTTGTAAGCGCCTTCATTCTGACGCTTGAAGTCGATCAGTCTGTACTTGATCTTGTTACCGCCGCCTCTGTGGCGAACGGTGATGCGGCCGTAGCTGTTACGACCTGCGTGCTTCTTCTTGATGGAAATCAGGCTCTTCTCGGGAGTGAACTTGGTGATTTCCTCGAAGGTCGGGACCGCCATATTTCTTCTGGACGGCGTTGTCGGTTTATACTTTCTAGTAGGCATATTCCTTTAACCTCCTACTCTTAGTTCAAGCCTTCGAAGAACGCGATGGGCTTAGAATCAGCCTTCAGCGTTACGATAGCCTTCTTCCAAGCCGAGGTGTAACCAAAGTGTACACCGTATCTCTTCGGCTTGCGCTTCATGTTGATGGTGTTAACGTCAGCAACGTCAACCTTGAACATCTCCTCGACTGCAGCAGCAATCTCGGCCTTGGTAGCATCGCGGCGAACCTCGAAGGTGTACTTCTTGTCGCCCAGTCTATCCATGCTTGCCTCGGTAATGATGGGTCTGATGATGATATCCTGTACCATTTTCATTACGCAAATACCTCCTCAAGCTTCTCGATCGCTGCCTTGGAGGCGATGAACTTGTCAGCATTCAGGATGTCGTAGACGTTGATGGTGTGAGCCAGCGCGGTCTTGGCACCGGGAATGTTGGCACAGCTCTTAACGATCATGCCGTTTACTTCGGGAAGAACGATCAGAGGCTTGCGAGCACCGCCCAGAGCGTTGATCATTTTGACCATCGTCTTGGTCTTATACTCGTTGCAAACGATGTCGTCTACCACGATCAGGCTGCCTTCAGCAACCTTAGCAGACAGTGCGCTGTACAGAGCAGCACGTCTTGCCTTCTTGTTCATGGACAGGCGGTAATCTCTGGGCTTCGGGCCGAGAGCAACACCACCGTGGGTCCACTGAGGAGCACGAGTCGAGCCCTGACGAGCGCGGCCGGTACCCTTCTGTCTCCAGGGCTTCTTACCGCCGCCGCTGACCTCAGTGCGGGTCAGGGTGGACTGGGTGCCCTGTCTCTGGTTCATCAGATAAGTTCTGACTGCGGCATGGAGAACAGCGCCGTTGATCTCGGCACCGAAGATAACTTCGGACAACGTGATCTCACCGACTTCCTTGCCGGTCATATCCATTACTTTTACGATTGGCATTGTTTGTATCCTCCTTCCGCATTATGCTTTGATCGAATCGCGGATGAACACGATGCCGTCCTTAGCGCCGGGAATAGCACCCTTGACTGCGATCAGGTTCTTTTCGCTGTCGATCTTTACTACCTTGAGGTTGAGGACGGTGACCTGCTCATTACCGTACTGACCGGCCATCTTCTTATTCTTGAAGATTCTCGCAGGGTCGATAACACCCATAGAACCGGACTGACGGTGCACAGGGCCAACGCCGTGCGTCATTCTCAGCTTGTGCAGGTTCCATCTCTTGATGGCACCGGTGTAACCGCGGCCCTTGGTGATACCCGTAACGTCGACCTTATCGCCAGCGGCGAAGGTATCGGCGGTGATCGTGTCACCAACGTTCAGTGCGGAACAATCCTCCAAGCGGAATTCCTTCAAGTACTTCTTGTAAGAAACGCCAGCCTTATCGAGGTGGCCCTTCTCAGGCTTGGTCAGGTGCTTTTCCTTGACTTCGCCGAAGCCAAGCTGAACAGCGTCATAACCATCTTTTTCTGCAGTCTTCTTCTGCGTAACAACGCAGGGGCCGGCTGCAATTACCGTAACCGGGATCATGTTTCCGGTTTCGTCGAAGATCTGCGTCATACCGATCTTCTTACCGATAATACCCTTTTTCATTTTGTTTTCCTCCTGCAAATTATTGGTTGACACGTGCGCCCTTGCGTATTGGTGCCAACATGATTCACAAAGTTACCGATCGCTTGCGGTATGCCGACCGCGCACTCGGCTGTTTTCTTTGTACCGGGGTGTGGTATCGTTCAAGCCCGCTTGATTAAAGCTTGATCTCGATTTCAACGCCCGCGGGAAGTTCAACGCTCATCAGAGCGTCAATGGTCTTCTGAGACGGCTTGATGATATCAATCAGTCTCTTGTGGGTACGCATTTCGAACTGTTCACGGCTATCCTTGTACTTGTGTACTGCGCGGAGGATCGTGATGATCTCCTTGTCAGTAGGGAGCGGGATAGGACCGGAAACCTCAGTGCCGTTTCTCTTGGCAACTTCCACGATCTTCTCGGCTGCGGTGTCGATCAGCTTGTGGTCGTAGCTCTTGAGTCTGACTCTGATTTTTTCTTTTACTGCCATTGTACTTGCCTCCTTTTCAGATTTGCCCGACCTCGCAGCCAGCCCTTATATAATAAGATGTTGGCGAACGGAACGAGATCGCGTTTTTTCGTATTGGGGCAACCTTGCAAACACCGCGCCGCGTGTTTCATATCTCTCCTTTTAAAAACGGAAACCAGCACATGGCATCTGTGCGATTATCCGGGTCTTGGGAAAGGCACGCACAGCGAAGGTAACAAATCGCTGTTTTTAGCGGTGCTCGCTCAAATCTGCGCCCGATCAACGGACATACTCGGCGGAAATTACCCACGCTCGCGTGGCAACCTCCCGCTTCAACGCATATCAAGCCCTACAATTATACACGAAAATTGCCAAATCGTCAATACCTCTCGAATAATTTTGTCAGTATAATACCGAACGAATTTTTGATGAAATTCGCGCGAAAATATAGTCACATTGCACAAAACAGGGGTAAAATCAAAGATTTTGCCCTCTTTTTATGCCTTTCACACCCCAAAAATACCGTATCAAGCGTCGAAAAATTCCGGGCATCGAAGGCGTTTTTGTGATATTTTTACAAAAATGCGCGTTTTCATCCGCTTTTTGCATAGATTGCGCTACTTTTTTTGGTCTTTTCTTTTCTTTGTTCATTCTTTATTCATAAAGTGGCGGTATAATAAGTATGTACACTTTTCTTCAAACGAGGACACACATTCATGAACGATATCCGTACGCTCTATCGCAGATTCGCCCTCGGCGCCACGCTGATGACGCTGATCGCCGCTCTGCTCCGCGTCCCTTCCCTATGTCTGTTTTTTGACCGCACGGTAGGGTACTGCGATTCCAACGTTTTTTCTACATTATTATATATAGTGGTTCCCCTGTTTCTTTTGCTCTGCGCCGCCTACGTCATTTTGGCTCGCAAATGTGAAAAAACACAGCGCCGGGCTATCTCCCCCGATGTCACCGTCAAGACCAAGACCGTCCTGATCGCTTCGATTCTCGCCACGCTGGTCTTCGTTGGTGTCGTCGCATGGGAGGCAGTCAATTACACCGCCACGTCCTACGAGGCGCTGCTTCGCATCGTAGGCGCCCTACTGGCCGCCGTTTACTTTGCCGTTCCGAACAAGCAAAAGGTCATGGTCCTCGGCCTTGGCACGCATCTGTATTGCGTCTTCGTTCTGGTCACGGAATATTTCGATTGGACCATCCCGATGAACAGCCCACTGAAAACGATGCAACAGGCTGCCATGATCGCCGTTCTGCTTTTCATGACGGTTGAGCTCAATCATCTGAACGACACCCGCCGCTCGATCCGATATACCGTTTGTGCCGCCCTGGCGCTGTTCTTCGGCTTCTCGTGCAGCATCTCCTTCGTTGCAGCTTATCCGCTTGGCGGCATCGTACGCACGGATGTGCTGGTTCATTCTCTGCCGGCACTAGCTGTGGCTTTGTACGCTCTTGCCCGCATCTTCTCTTATCACGTCATCGATATTCCGAACGAGCAGGAGCAACCACCCGAGGAGATGATTGCAGATCAAGAAAGCGAGCCCTCTCTTGACGATCAGGAGGGGCCTGCAACCGCCCCCGACGAATCTTCTCCCACAGAATCGGATTCCGCTCCCCAAGCATCCCCAACGACACCCGAGGAGGATCATCCATCTCATGGCTAACACGACCAAAAACGCCAACCTGCGTATCCAATGGTTTCACAAAAAGGTTATGGATATGTCCTATCCCAACGCCATGCGTCTGTCCGAACGTTTTCACATTTCGCATCGTCAAGCACAGCGAGACGTTGACTTTTTGATGCGCAAGTTGGGCGCGCCGCTGGAATACTGCCCCGAGCACAAGGGCTACCGCTATTCCGAAGCCTTCTCCTTGCCCATCGTCATCACCTCAGACAACGACGAAAACTACGCCTCTCCCCTGCCCGGTCAGGACGAGCTGTCGCTGTTCGGTGCCGAGACTGGCGTTATTCAGATGCAACTGGCTTATACGGCAACGATCGAGCTGCAGGATAAGCTGACCGCGCTTGAGCTGAGCAACTACATCGTTTCCCGCAAGGGCGAGAATCGCTACGCTTGCGAGTTCCATCACGTCGATCATTTCCTCGCCGCGCTTCTCACCGCCGATGCCGACGTCAAGCTGCTTGAGCCCGACTGGCTACGTGAACGGCTGATCGAAGCCGCCCGCCGCGTGCTGGAAAACCACGCCACTGGCGAGGAATAATCGCGTTTTTTACGTTTTTGAAATTTTTTCAACTTTTTTTCAAAAACCTCTTGACAAAAGCAGGAGAGTAAGCTATAATACCTCTGTTATCCGAAGACAGCAGGTTTCCGTAAAAGCCACAAGCTCTCCTGCCGAGGAAGAATTCTGTATACTGGCGGCATGCCGCTTTATGGATCTTTCTTTGCGCAGAGCTTCGGCACTGACGGAGAAAGATTTTTTTGTTGCCCGCGCTGGCGGGTGACTGTTTTCAGTTCACAATGGGAGGTGAAACCGAATGCCCAGCAATAAGATTCTCGAACAGAAGAAGCAGATCGTCGCTGATCTGGCTGAAGCCATCAAAAATTCTCCCGCAGGTGTCCTGGTAAAGTATCAGGGTATTACTGTAGAGAATGACACTAAGATGCGTAAGGAACTTCGTGAAGCAGGCATCAAGTACGTCGTTATGAAGAACACGATGACGGGCAGAGCTTGCGAAATGAACGGCATGGAAGACATGAAGTCCTACCTCAACGGTATGACCGCTCTTGCCATCGCTGGTCAGGATCCTATCGCACCTGCAAAGATCCTGAAGAGCTATGCCGACAAGATCGAAAGCTTCCAGATCATCGCAGGTTACCTGGATGGTAAGGTCGTCGACGAACAGACGGTTCTGGCTCTGGCGGAGATTCCTTCCAAGGAAGTGCTCATCGCAAAGCTCCTTGGCAGTATCCGTTCTCCTCTGTACGGTCTGGCTTATGCTCTGCAGGCTATCGTCGACAAAGACGGCGAGGCTGCTCCTGCAGCAGAAGAAGCACCCGCAGAGGCTGCTCCTGCAGAGGCGTAATTGCCCAGCAGGCTGCGTAAATTTTTAATCGCGTAACTATTTTCCCCGCGGTACGATACCGCAAGCGGTAAAGACCGCAAAAAATTTAAAACTATCTGATATTTCGGGAGGTTTACTAAAATGGAAAAGATCAATAACATTCTTGAAGAAATCAAGTCCCTCACTATCCTTGAGCTGGCTGAGCTGGTTAAGGCTGTTGAGGCTGAGTTCGGCGTATCTGCCGCTGCTCCTGTAGGCGTTGTTGCTGCCGCTGCTCCTGCAGCTGCTGCTGAAGAGAAGACCGAGTTCGACGTAATCCTGGCTTCCTTCGGTTCCAACAAGCTGGGCGTTATCAAGGTTGTCCGCGAGCTGACCGGTCTGGGTCTGAAGGACGCTAAGGACCTGGTTGAGGGTGCTCCTAAGCCCATCAAGGAAGGCGCTTCCAAGGAAGAGGCTGAAAAGATCAAGGCTACCCTCGTTGAGGCTGGCGCTACCGTCGAAATTAAGTAATGTCCTCGCATCCGCGCGGATGCTACTTGACCGGCGTGTCTTTATGGTAACAGGGCTCACTGCGTGAGTTCAGAAAAACCGCACATCCATTTGGATGTGCGGTTTTTCGTTATGCGAAAAGAAAGGGGACTTTTTCAAGTCCCCTTTTGCTTTTATCTTACTTACCTGCCACGCTGACACCGCGAACGAGTACGTCCGCAGAAGCAAAGGAGGTAAAGCCGCTGGAAAATCCAAAGCGAACCTCGTTGCCGATCGCGTCAACACTACCCAGCAGTTCAAGGAAGTTGCCTGCGATGGTGAACGTCTTGACAGGCTCAGCAAGCTTGCCGTCGCGGACGCGGAAGCCCGCACTCTCAAGCGAGAAGTCACCCGTAACTGCGTTGGCACCTGCGTGGATACCCTTGAGCTCGGTAATATACAGACCGTCGCCGATGGCGGCAAACAGCTCGTCCTGCGACTTGTCGCCTGCCTCCAGGCAGCAGCAGTAAGGCGCGATGGATACGGAGGACGCGTAGGAGCCGCGCTGACCGTTGCCCGTAGAAGCCACGCCGTCCTTCTTGGCCGTCGTCAGGTCGTACAGATAGGTGCACAGCTTACCGTTTTCGATGATGCTCTTGCGATAGGTTGCCACGCCCTCGCCGTCAAACGAGGTCTGAATGTCACACTCGGGGCGTCGGGGGTCGTCGGTCACGTTGACGATGTCAGCGGCGATCTTCTCGCCGATTCTGCCCTTCAGCAAAGACATGCCGTGCTGAACCATCTTGGCCGAGAACATGGACCAGAAGGCCGAGAGAAGCGAGCGCATTTGGTCGCCGCTGATGACGCAATCGTACTTGCCCGACTCAACCGTGCCTGCACCCAGCTTGCCGCGTGCCTCCGCAACAGCCTCGGCAGGGAGACCTTCAAATTCCGCAGCGTTTCTGCCGCTCTTGAGCTTGAAGCCGCTGACAGCCTCGTCACCTTCTTTAACGACGGCGTCGATATACACGCCGCTGGAGCCTACGTGGTTGGTCAGCTCCAAGCCGTGCGAGTTGCACAGCATGATGCTGGACTCAAACGCGATAGCGGCCGTCTGGGTACCGTCACTGACGGAGGGGTGTGCAGCGTACGTCTTGGCCTGCAGATCAAGCGCCCAGTCCTTCAGCGTTGCCGCCTCGGGCATCTCGGGAGATTTGGCATTGACAGCCTCGTAGCTCTCCGAGCCGGGGAAAATAAACACCTCGTCGTCGTTTTCGATGTTCTTTGCGTTGTCGATGGCGCGGTCAACCAGCGCTTCCATCTCCTCGCGGGTCAAAAGCTCGCTCGAGGCGTAGCCCATCTTGCCGTCCACGATGCAGCGGAAGCTGATACCGCCGCTCTCGCCCGAGGAAAAGCTGCTGATCTCGCTCTTGTACGTCTCCGTGCTGACCTCGCTGGTCGAGGTAGCGTAGATCTCGTATTCCGTCAAGCCTGCGGCTTTAGCCGCGGCAATCAAATATTCTTTCATTTGTTCAAAGTTCATACTAACACCTCTCAATTCCGTCCGCCGACAGTAATGGAAGAAACGCGGATGAGCGGCTGACCTACGTCGGTAGGAACACTACCGCTGCTCGAGCCGCACATGCCCTGTCCCGTTGCCATATTCTGACCGACCATGTCAATATCCTTCAGGATCTGAGCACCCGTGCCGATCAACGACGCGCCGCGTACGGGCTCGCAGATCTTACCGTTGCGTACGATATAACCCTCGCTGACCGAGAAGTTGAAGGCACCCGTCAAGGGGTTGACCGAGCCGCCGCCCATGCTCTTGGCATACAGACCGTACTCAATGGAGGCGATGATGTCCTCGTTCTTGTCGGGACCGTTGTCGATGAAGGTGTTGGTCATACGCGAGGTGGGCTCATAAGCGTAGGACTGACGGCGGCTGTTACCCGTCATGGGCAGACCCATGCGGCGAGAGCCGAGGCGGTCGATCATGTAGCTCTTAAGCACACCGTTTTCGATCAGGACGTTGCGCTGGGTGGGCGTACCCTCGTCGTCGATGTTGACCGAGCCCCATGCGCCGGGGATGGTGCCATCGTCGATCGCGGTCACCTTTTCGTTGGCGATCTGCTGACCCAGCTTGCCTGCCATCTCGGAGTTACCGATGGCAACCGAGGTTGCCTCCAGCGAGTGTCCGCAAGCCTCGTGGAAGATAACGCCGCCGAAACCGTTCTCGATGGCAACCGTCATCTTACCCGCAGGGCAGTAATCGGCGCGCAGATTGACCATCGCCTGTGCAGCGGCCGTGCGACCGATCTCAGCGGGATCGATGAATTCAAACATTTCAAGACCCATACCACGGCCGGGACCGTAGAAGCCACTCTGATTCTCGCCCTTTTCGCTGGCAACGGCCTGAACGGCCATGCGGGTGCGGATGTGGCGGTCGGAGGTAAGCAGGCCCTCGCTGTTGGCGATCAGAATGGTGTGATCCACGCCCATCAGCGTGCCCGTTGCCTGCACGATGGCATCGTCGTAGGTGCGCGCCGCCTCACAGCCTGCCTTGAGCAGATCGATCTTGGCGCGGCTCTCCACCGAGGACGGAATGATACGCGCGGGGTGGATGTTGGGGAACATACGCTCGGTCAGGCAAATGGAGATGGGCGCGTTGCCCTCACCCATAGCAGCCGCAACCGAACGAGCACAGCGAAGTAAGCCCTCGCGGCTCAGATCGCTCGTCGAGGCGTATACGGTACGCGTTCCCTTGAAGGCACGGATACCTGCGCCTGATACGACGTTATTGGAAATCTGATCGATCTTGCGGTCCAGCAGATGTACGCTGTCGTTGAGCGTACGCTCGGCATAGATCTCCGCAAAGTCAGCGCCGGTCGTCATGGCTGTCGCCAGCACCTCTTGTAACAGCTTCTTTTCAAGAATCATGTCACTACTCTCCTTTGTTTTTATATTTGGCTTTGATTGATTTTCTCAATGATGGGACGAACCTCGTGCAAGGTCGTGCACTTGGCGTCCAACAGCGCCTCGATCTCGGGCGTTGGCGGTACGGTATCGGGCACCATAATCGTAAACATGCCCGCCGCGCGGATGGCGCGAACGCCGTTGAAGGAATCCTCCACGCCGATGCACTCGCAGGGCAACACGCCCAGCCGCTCGGCCGCCGTCAGAAACGTCTCGGGATGCGGCTTGCCGTTTTCGACCATATCACCCGTGACCAGCACGTCAAAATAAGGACGAAGCCCCGTGCGCTCCAGATTGTCCAGCGTTCGCTCGGTGCGGGTGGCCGTAGCAAGCGCGATGCCAATGCCGTTGGCCTTCAGATACTCCAGCAGCTCGACTACACCCTCTTTGATCGGCACACCCCGCTCCGCGATAGCCGCCTCGTAATAGCGAGTGCGGACGACCATGAATTCGTCGTACGAGATCAGATCGGCAAAATTGTCCTCAAAATACCGTCTGGTATCCTTGGCGTTACGCCCCGTGCAAGCGGTGATGGCCTGCTCGATGGGAGCAAAGTTCAGTTCCCTGCCCGCCCGTCGCCAGGCGTCGACGTAGACCGACTCGGTGTCAAACAACGTGCCGTCCATATCAAAAATGACCGCTTTGATCATTTTTCCCCTCCGCATCAGTCGTTCAAGCGCTCACCGAGAATGTTGCGATACTTCTGGTAGAACGACTCAAAGTAGCCGCCGTCCAGTGCCTCTCGGATCTTGCGGGTGAGGTTGTTGTAGAAATACAGATTGTGGGTGACCGCCAGCTGCATACCGACCGCCTCCTTGGCCTTGATGAGATGGCGCACGTAGGAGCGGCTGTAGTTGCGGCAGGCGGGACAGCCACAGCCCTCGTCAAAGGGTCTGGGATCCTCCGCGTATTTTTCGTTGCACAGATTGATCTTGCCGTGCCAGGTAAACAGATTGCCGTGGCGGGCGTTACGGGAGGGCATGACGCAGTCGAAGAAGTCTACGCCCATGTGTACCGCTTCAAGAATGTTGCAGGGAGTTCCAACGCCCATCAGATATCTGGGCTTGTCCTTGGGCATATAGGGCTCTACCGCGTCGATGATGCGGTACATATCCTCGGTCGCCTCACCAACGGCCAAGCCGCCGATGGCGTAACCGTCCAGATCCATCTCGGCGATCTGCTTCATGTGCTCGATGCGCAGATCCTCGTAGGTCGAGCCCTGATTGATACCAAACAGAAGCTGATGGCGGTTGATGGTCTCGGGATCGGCGTTGAGCCTTGCCATTTCGGCCTTGCAACGCTCCAACCAGCGCACCGTGCGGGCGCAGGAGTCCTTGACGTACTTATAGGGCGCAGGATTTTCAATGCACTCGTCAAACGCCATGGCAATGGTCGAGGCAAGATTGGACTGGATCTGCATGCTCTCCTCGGGACCCATGAAAATGCGCTTACCATCAATGTGCGAGGCAAACTTGACGCCCTCCTCGGTGATCTTGCGGAGCGAGGACAGCGAAAATACCTGAAATCCGCCGCTGTCAGTCAGCACGGGGCCTTCCCAGTTCATAAACTTGCGGATACCGCCCATGCGGTGGATCAGCTTGTCACCGGGACGCAGGTGAAGATGGTAAGTGTTGGACAGCTCGACCTGACAGTCCAGCTCGCGCAGCTGCATGGTGTTGACACCGCCCTTGATGGCGGCGCAGGTACCCACGTTCATAAATACGGGGGTCTGAATATCGCCGTGCACCGTATGGAGCACGCCGCGGCGGGCGCGTCCGTCCATCGTCAACAGCTCAAATTTGGAATTGCGCCCGTTATCAAAGGGGGCGGGAGGCGCAGTTTGCTCGGTAGCCTCCTCCGCATGTGTCGTAATCATTTCGTTTTCCGTCATATCGTCAGCCTTTCTCCGATTAGCTTCGTTCAAATTGATGATCCAGATTTTGCTTGGTCATCTCCATCGCCACGGGTCTTCCGTGAGGACAGTATGTAATATCGGGCAGTTTCATCATCTGCGCTACCAGCCACTCGACGTGACCCTCGGCATAGATGCGCCCTGCCTTGATAGCGGCCTTGCAGGCACCCTGATACAATGCCTTTTCAAACAGAATATCGCGGGTGAGCGTGGCACTTCCCGTGTTGTTTTTGATGCGATCGGCGATTGCGCACAGCATATCTCCCGCCGCGCCTGCGTCAATGCCGATGGGCAGAGCGCTGATGCTGACGGTGTTGCGTGCGGTCTCAAAGGAGAAGCCAATGGCCTCCAGTTCCTCGCGGTACTCGGCGATCACCTCGACCTCGTCGCTCATCATCATGACCTCAATGGGCAGCATGAGCAGCTGCGACGCGGGGTCGGTGCTATGTAATTTCTCCTTGAGCTGTTCAAACAGAATACGCTCGTGAGCCGCATGCTTGTCAATGACCAGCATTCTGTCTCCGATTTCGACCAGCACGTAAGAGTGGAACACCTCGCCCACGATGCGGTAGTCAGGCACGGCAGGCGCTTGCTCGGTCTGTGCCGACAGCTCGTCAGCGGGAATGGGCGGCTGTTCCACGAGCGCCGCGGTCGGCTGCTCGCGCTCCTGTGATACGGGGGCTGACGGAGCATCCGTCTCTCTCACGGGCGGTGCATCGGCGTCGCTCGGCATAGGAATATCCGTTGGGATGTCGGGCATGGGCGCGGGCGCTTCGGTTGCACGCGGAGTGCTTGCAGGAACGCTTGGGGGCGTCGGCGTGCTCGGTGCACTGCTCTTGGTCGGAGCGGGCGCTTTCTTGTCTCCACCCAGATACTCGCGAACGTACTCCTCGGCCGTCAAACGAACGAAAGCGTCTTTTTTGGGCGGTTGCGGCGTGCTCGCGGGCGGCGTGGAAATGCCGATCTGTCGACGCGCAATCGATTCCTCTCGGTGATCGCGCACGGGCGCGAAGGCATCCGACACGCGGCGGCTGTTCGCCACCGTCTGTGCGGCCGTCGGCGTTTCCTTTTTCTGCCCGGGTATTTTCAATTCGGGGCGCACCTCGTCTTGCTCGAGCGCATGGCGCACGGTGTAGTAGATGGCCTCGAAGATCATTTTCTCGTTACTGAATTTGACCTCCAGCTTAGCTGGATGCACGTTGACGTCCACGCGAGCGGGATTGAGCGTCAGATTCATGACGCAGGTCGGGTATTTATCGGGGGCGAGGTAGGAGCAAAAGGCTTGCTCGAGCGCCGCCATGGCGGTCTTGCTCTTGATCCAGCGCCCGTTGATAAAGAAATTCTGGTAGTTGCGGTTGCCCTTGACGTTGTCGGGGCGACCGATAAAGCCGCTGATGCCGATGCCCTCGTACTCACCCGAAATGGGGATGAGGCGGCCCGCAAAGTCACGACCGAATACGGCGTAAACGGCACTTTGCAGCTTGCCGTCACCCGCGGTGTGCAGCTTGATGTCACCGTCGACGATCAGCTTGAAGGAGATCTCGGGATGCGACAGCGCCACCCGCTCGACGGCCTGGGTGACCGCCTGGGCCTCGGTAACGTCGCGCTTGAGGAATTTGCGGCGGGCGGGAACGTTGGCAAACAGCGCCTCGACGATGACGGTCGTGCCGTTGGGGCAACCCGTTTCCGTCAGGCTGACGATATTGCCGCCGTGTGCCTCCAGCACCGCGCCCATCTCGGCCTCACGCTGCTTGGACAGAATGCGGATATCCGACACCGACGCAATGGCGGCGAGTGCCTCTCCGCGGAAACCGAGCGTGAGAATGGCCTCAAGATCGCTCGCATCCTTGATCTTACTGGTTGCGTGCCGACGAATGGCCACCGGCAAATCGTCCGGCTCCATGCCGCAACCGTCGTCGGATACGCGCATGAAGGTCACGCCGCCGTTTTGAATTTCGACCGTGATCTGACGCGCTTTGGCGTCGATGGCGTTTTCCATCAGCTCCTTGATGACGGAGGCAGGACGGTCAACGACCTCGCCTGCGGCGATCAGGTTCGCGACGGAAAAATCAAGTACGTTTATTTTGCCCACATCGGCACCTCCTTTTCGATAAATATTTAGGATAGTCTAAAGTTTTAACTGACTGCGCCGCCGGACGCTCACACTGCCCACCTCGACTTTGTCGAGCTGCGCGCGTTCGCGGTTTGTCTTTTTGATGTTACTTCTTTGACACACGTCAAAGAAGTAACCAAGAAAACGTGCCAAGACGTTCCCTCTTGGATCTCCCCTTCCCGTGCCGCGCTACATGGCGCATCAAGAAATAGACATAAAATTCTTTGATTCAATGCTTCAAATTTCGCCAACACGCGCGGCAAATAATGGAAGCAATAGGTCTTGCGGGTTTCCCAAGGGCATTAGGCCCAGAAAAAATTTTATTTTCTATGGGAAGAATTTTGCTTGCAAAATTCTTCGGGAGCGGGTAATTCAACTTTCCCATAAGCACTGAATTAGATGCCCGCGTTTCTTTCGCCATTTCTTTGCGACGAGGCAAAGAAATGGCATTCCTGCCATCCGCGCAGCGCGAAGCTGTATGCGCGTCCGTAGGAGAAGATGTTAGAAATTTCAACCGTTTTTCAATCTTCTCTGCAATCCAAACAACAAATTCATTGCCTCCAGGGGCGAGAGTGTATTCAAATCGGCAGCCTTCAGCTCCTCGATCACCTGCTCGTTGATGCAATCCTGAAGCGACAGCGTCATATCATCCTCGGCAGGCTTCACCGGCGTCTTCCCCTTATCTCCGCTCGTGCTGAGATTAACGGCAGATGCCTCAACCGTCGCCAACACCTCGCGGGCGCGCTTGATGACCTCGTTCGGCAGACCCGACAGCTTGGCAACCTCAATGCCGTAGCTATCGTCCGTCGAGCCGCGCACGATCTTGCGAAGGAACACGATACCGTCGCCCCGCTTTTTGGCGGCGATGTTGTAGTTGACGATGCCGTCAAACTCGTCCTCCATGACGGTCAGCTCGTGATAGTGCGTCGCGAACAGCGTCTTGGCACCGATCTTTTTGCTGTTGGTATATTCGACGATAGCGCGGGCGATGCTCATGCCGTCAAAGGTGGACGTACCGCGTCCGACCTCGTCGTAAATGATCAGGCTTTGCTTGGTCGCATTGCGCAGGATGTAGGCGACCTCGTTCATCTCCAACATAAAGGTGGACTGTCCGCTGGCCAGATCGTCCGACGCGCCCACACGAGTGAACACCTTGTCAACAAGCCCCAGCGTCGCTTCGCGCGCCGGCACGAACGAGCCGATCTGCGCCATGACGGTGATCAGCGCCACCTGGCGCATGTAGGTCGATTTACCCGCCATATTGGGGCCCGTGATAAGCATCAGGCGGTTGTGCGTCGTGTCAAGCTCGGTGTCGTTGGGGACGAAATAGCTGTCCTTGACGAACTGCTCGACGACGGGGTGACGGCCGTCCACGATGGAAATGCGATCGGACAGATCGACCGTCGGGCGCACGTAATGGTTGGTCGCGGCCACCTGCGAGAGCGAACGGTAAACGTCAAGCTCGGCCAGGAGCGCCGCCGTTTTCTGCAGTCGCTCCCCTGCCTCGGCCACCACGGCACGGACTTGGGAGAATACCTCGTATTCCAGCGAGCAGACCTTATCGGCCGCGCCCAGAATGGTGGATTCCTTGTCCTTGAGCTCCTGCGTGATGTAGCGCTCGCAGTTCGAGAGCGTCTGCTTGCGGATGTATCGGTCGGGTGCCTGGGACACCAGCGACTTGGTAATTTCAATGTAATAGCCGAACACCTTGTTGTAGCCGATGCGAAGCGTCTTGATGCCCGTCGCCTCGCGCTCCTCGGCCTCGATCTTTTCGATCCAGCTCTTGCCGTCCGTCATGACGCTGTGCAGATAGTCAATGTCTGCGTTGTAGCCGGGCGCGATCATGCCGCCTTCGCGGACGGAAAACGGCGGTGTTTCAACGATGGCGTGGTCAATCAGCGCGAAAATATCCTCCAACGTGTCAAGCTCCGTGTGGATGCGCTTCATTGCACGGCTTTGGCAGTCCGACAGCTTCTCACGCAGCTCGGGCAGAATCGAAATAGTCGACGCGACCGCCCGCAGATCCTTGGCGTTGGCCGTGCCGTAGACGATCTTGGTGTTCAGACGCTCGAGGTCCAGCACGCCTGAGAGCAGCTCGGAGATCTCCTCGCGCAGCATATAGTTGCCGACCAGCTCCTCGATTGCCCCCTGTCGCTCCTCGATGGCCGCAACGTTCAGCAGCGGATGCTCGATCCACTGGCGAAGCATACGCGCACCGGGCGCGGTGCGGGTCTTGTCCAGCACCCAAAGCAGCGAGCCCTTCTTTTCCTTGGCTCGCATGGTCTCGGTCAACTCAAGATTGCGACGGGTGTTCAGATCCATTTCGAGGAATTGCCCCTCGGTATAGACGTTGAGCTCCTTAAGAGCGCTAAGATCGTTCTTTTGCATCTCGCGCAGGTAATCCAGCAGACCGCCAACCGCGCAAACGAGCGGACGGTCCTCCAAAATGCCCTCGCGAAGCGTCGCGCCAAATTGCTCGGCTACGCTCTCGCGGCAGGAGCCGTATTCAAAGCGGCTTGCCTGTGCGTCGGTCAATACCGCCTTCAGATGCGACTGTGCAAACTCAGTCGCTGCAGCCGCACGGCTGCGAGGCAGGTTGAAAATGACCTCGCTTGGGCGGTAGGTGCCCATCTCGGCAAGCAGTCGGCTTTCCATGTTCGCGCCGCGCAAGACAGTGGCAAACAGCTCGCCCGTCGAGGCGTCGGCAAAGCAAACGCCGTTGCCCTCCTCGGAAAAATAGACGGCACAGAGATAGTTGTTTTTTTGCTCGGAGAGCATGGTCGGCTCGATCAGCGTGCCGGGCGTGATCACACGCACGACCTCGCGCTTGACCAGTCCCTTGGCAAGCGCCGGATCCTCCACCTGCTCGCAGATGGCCACCTTATAGCCCTTTTCGATCAAACGGGCAATATAGGTATCGGCGCTGTGGAAGGGCACGCCGCACATGGGCGCGCGCTCGGCCTCGCCGCAGTCCCGCCCCGTCAGCGTCAGCTCCAATTCACGCGAGACGCGGATGGCGTCGTCAAAGAACATCTCGTAAAAATCGCCCAGACGGTAGAAGAGTACGTAGTCGCGATATTGATTTTTTACCTCAAAGTATTGCTCCATCATGGGAGTCATGTCGCATCAGCTCCTCTGCCTTTGATTTGTTGCATTAGTGACAACCGCCGCAAGTCGCGCAGTTGTGGGTACAGCCGGGCTCCTCGCCCGTGATGTGGGTGGTGATGATGCCGTTGATCTTGTTCATCAGGGCATTGACCTCCTCCTGTGCTTTCTCAAGCGCCAGGTAGGTCTCGTGCTTGGTGATAGCCTCGTACAGCTCGTTGATACGGTTCTGGATCATATCGATCAGATGGGTATCGTAATCCTCGCCGCGGCCTGCTTCCTTCTGCAGCGCCGTCTGCTGTACCTCGTACTCGATGACGAGAGATTGCAGCTGACGGTCCTCCATATAATTCTTGCGTGCCGCCTCCAGAGCGACCAGCTTTTCGTCCTGCTTGAGTGCGTCGCCCAGCGCCGCCGCCATTTCAAAAATGTCCATTGTTTTTATCTCCTTTTGATTTGATTTTCAGTTTATCTTCTCGCCGTACAGCGCGAACGCCTCGGCGCGGTCAATGCGGACGTTTACGAAACGTCCCGTGTCCTCCTCGTTCCCTTCAAAGAACACGATCTTGTTGCCCTCGGTACGGCCGTTGTACATGGCGGCGTTGTTTTTGCTCACACCGTCGCACAGCACCCGCACGGTCGTGCCGACCATGGCCTGATTCTTCTCTGCCGCGATCTCGTTCTGAAGCGCGAGCAGACGGTCAAACCGCTCGTTTTTGACCTTGTCGGGAACCTGATCCTCCATCGCCGCGGCGGGCGTACCCGGACGGGGCGAATAGATGAACGAGAACAGCATGTCAAACTTGACGCGGCGCAGCATTTCGAGCGTCGCCTCAAAGTCCTCCTCCGTCTCGCCTGGGAAGCCGACGATAATGTCCGAGGTGATCGTGATATCGGGCATCCGCGCGCGCAGGCCGTCCACGATGGACAGATAACGCTCGGTGTCGTAATGACGGTTCATCTTTTTAAGAATCGCGTCACTGCCCGATTGCATGGGCAGATGGAAGTGGCGGGCAATGTGCTTGCCCTCTGCCATCGCGTCCATCAGCGCCACCGTCGCGTCCTTCGGGTGGCTGGTCATAAAGCGCAGCGTGTAGTCGCCCTCGATCGCATCCAGATCACGTATCAAGGCGGCGAAATCGTAGCCGTCCTCGCTCCCCTTGTTGTAGGAGTTGACGTTCTGTCCGAGCAAGGTGATATCGCGATAGCCGCGAGAGATCAGATCCTTGACCTCGGCGATGATCTCATCTTTATTGCGACTGCGCTCGCGGCCGCGCACGTAAGGCACGATGCAATACGAGCAGAAATTGTTACAGCCGTACATGACGGACACCCAGGCGCGGTAGTCGCTGTCGCGCTTGATGGGCAAGCCCTCGACCACGACCTTACTATCATTCTCGCTCTCGCGCGAAAACATACGCTTGCCCGAGCGAAGCTTGTCCCAGAGAAGCCGCGGAAAATGGTGCAAAACGGTCGTGCCGAAGACGAAATCCACGTACGGATAACTGCGGCGCAGCGTCTCGCGGCGGTGCTCCTGCGCGACCATACAGCCGCAAACGCCGATCACCATATCGGGCTTTTTGGCCTTTAAGTGCTTGTACTGCCCCACGACGGACAGCGCCTTTTGCTCGGCGTGCTCGCGGATGGCGCAGGTGTTGACCATGATCAGGTCTGCCTCTTCGGCACGATCGGTCAATTCATAGCCCATAGCCTCGCACATACCCGAGAGCTTTTCGCTGTCGGCCACGTTTTGCTGGCATCCAAAGGTCAATATATAGGCGCGCCGACGCTCGTTCGCAAGAGCGTGACGGTCGTTTTCCTCGCGCAACAGCTTCATGATCTCATCGTTGGTCATTTGCGCGGTGGGAGATGGTTTTTGTTGGTTCATTTGCTTGATGCAAGCCTTTCTGAAATTCAGAATTTCTTTGAGCGAAAATCCCCATGGGGTACAGATGCTCAATATAATATTATATAATACTTATAATAATTTGTCAAGGTGAAGGCGGCGAAAAGCACGGAGGCAAGCGTAAATTTTCAGCGGCTTCCCCTACGGACACGCATGCGGAGGGAGAAGTTGCTAAATCTAAAGCTAACTTTCCTTCCCCACAAAAAAGGCGGCAAAGCATCTCTGCTCTGCCGCCGCATAACGATTGCAATTTTCAACTTTCCTATTCAACGGGCACGTCCGAAATCTCCGGCTTTCCCTCCACGTATTCCTTGATAATTCTCACCAACATGTTGTTGAGCAGCTCTACCGTCTCCTCCTCGACGTCGGGCTTGTCGTGCGAGCCGCCGATACCACTATGATCGGTCAGATAGGTGTAGGTGCCGCCCGTCATAACCGCCCAGGTGCGGAACAGCACCTGACAGGTCTCGTCCACGCCACTGGAAGCGATGGGAAT
Organism: Oscillospiraceae bacterium; assembly: GCA_015064805.1. Lineage (GTDB taxonomy): Bacteria > Bacillota > Clostridia > Oscillospirales > CAG-272 > SIG644. The sequence continues at coordinate 5,495 of SVRN01000002.1, read as the reverse complement.
GATACGAATACCCTCTTCTGCCGCCTTCGTGATCGCGTCGTTGATGATGCGAACCGTATCGGCCGTGTAGTGAGGCGGTGCGTCCAGCACCAGGAAGATCAGCTTCACGGCATCCTCATCCCAGCGCGCCTGGTTGATGGCGTAATCCAGCGCGGTATCCACCGCCTCCTCATAGTCACCGCCACCCGCCGCGCGCTGCTTGGCCAGAATGCTTACGGCCTCGTCTACGTCACTGCGGAAATCGAAGTAACGAAGCTCGTATTCGTCGCCCTTGTCGCGGTAGAAATTGACGCTGGTACGAACGGAAACGTTGCTCTCACGCGCCACGCGGCGAATGACGTCGCCCATCTCGGCCTTGAGATACTCCAGCTCGTCGCCCATGGAGCCCGTCGTGTCGATCATGAACATAACGTCCAGCTTGGTCACATCAGCGGTAGTATCCAAAGCCAAAACGACCTCGGTTTCATTTCCTTGGAGCTGATGCGTCATGCGCTTGCCGTCCGGAGCCGACACCTGAATACTCGCAGGTATCAAGGATTCCATCGAAGACGTAATCGTAGAACTAATGTGATAAAACAGATAAGCATCACCGTCCGCATCGGTCACGGCTGTCCAAAGAACATCACCCTCTGCATTCAAGAGAGAAACCACGGCAAGCGGCACCGCCTTATCCTGGCCGTTATGGAGTCGCACGTGGATTCGCTTCGTTGCGATCTGATTCCATTTGGAGGCAATCTCATACCAACCGTTTCCTTGGGCATTGATCTTATCAACAAAGTCAGAAAAGTGGTCGTTGTCGTTCCACTCCGCGCCCGTCAGCTGACCTGCCTGCTGCTCAAAGCCGCTGCCGTTCGTGCCGCCAACCGTGCCGTCACCGCCCATAAAGCCGCCTTCCACTTCAGCATCGCCATAGTCGTAATCACCGCCCGGGGCCTCCATGGGGGGCACAGCATCGGGTGACATAGCCTCGTCCTTGGCGCCTCCGCCGAACACACCGTCAAGAAAACCGCTGCCGGGGGCTTTGTTGGTGCCGATCTCGCCGTCCTGCGGTGCGGAGGCCGCGCAGGAAAGCAGCGTGCTCATGCAGAGAAGCAGAGCCAGTATCATTGCAAAAATTCGAATGTTTCGTTTCATTTTTTCATTCTCCCTTCCGTTTTTTTGGGTCTTACGTAAACATAGACGCACGAAAAACGAAAATCTTCCCACTTTTTCAAAAAAAGTTGAAAAAATTTTTTTCAAGCCCGGAAAGCAAGCCAGCTTTAATACTATTATAAGGGTAAAAAAGAGCATAGTCAATAGGGATTGCTCACGAAATCAAAAGAATCTCCCGCAATATCGAAAAAGGAGAACGCCTTTCGGCATTCTCCCCATCGGTCACCCCATATTTTCCTTCAGCCAGCGCTCGATCGCCTTGGCCGCCGCCTCCTCATCGTTCCCTTGCACGACGACCTTGATCCGATCGCCGCCCTTTGCCCCCAAGCCCATAACGGCCAGCAGCTTTTTGAGCGACGCACTCTTGCCGTTGCGCTCCACCACCATCGTGCAGTCACTCCTGAAGCGTTGCGCCTCCTTGACCAGCATACCCGCAGGACGCGCGTGAATCCCCAGCGGATCGCCAATGACAAATTCAAATTCCTTCATGCCTTCCTTCCCTTTCTGATCAGCTTGAGCAAGGGCATTCCAGCGCCCACGTCACCGCTCGCAATCACTCGCATTTCATACTCGTCGCTATTGCCGACGACCATCGGCGTCGTAAGATCATATCCTGCCGCGCGGATGGCCTCGGTATCAAAATTCAACAGCACGTCTCCCGCCTTGACAGCATCTCCTTCTTTGATTCGCGGCTCGAAATGCTTGCCGCCCAGCTCAACCGTATCGATACCGACGTGAAGCAACAGTTCCACGCCGTCGGCCGTGATCATCGTCAGCGCGTGGTGAGAATCAAACACCTGCTCCACCCGTCCGTCCACAGGCGCGCGCAGCTCTCCTTTTCCCAAAGGGCAAACGGCCACGCCATCGCCCAAAATACGCAGAGCAAAGGTCTCGTCCCTGACCTCCTCCAGCGGAATCACTCGCCCCGTCAGCGGCGAGGACAGCACGATCTCTTTACTTTTCGTACCGGCACCACCGCCAAATAGCCCTTTCAGTTTTGCTCCCAAGCTCATAGCTCTCCTCCTGTTTTTGTGTAATCGTCCACCATACTCTCCTGCCGCTCCACCCGCAAAGTGCACACGCGCTCCCGAAGAGGCAAAACAGACGTGGGCGTGACCGAGAGCTCGTCAATGCCCATACGCAAAAACTCCTCGGTCAGAGCAAGATCAGCCCCCAGCTCGCCGCAAATACCCACCCAGATTCCCGCGCGGCGTGCGCTTTGCACCGTGTGGCGGATCAGACGAAGCACCGCCTCGTGATGACTGTCGCAAAACTCGTCCAACGCGGCATTCTGACGATCAAGCGCCAACGTGTATTGGGTCAGGTCGTTGCTTCCGATGCTAAAAAAATCCACGAGCGGCGCCAGACGGTCGCTGATAATCGCCGCAGCGGGCGTTTCGATCATGATACCAATCTCCACCCGATCTGCATAAGCCTCGCCCCGCTCGCGCAGATCGGCCTTGGCGCGTTCCCATAGGCTCATCAGCCGCCGAACCTCCTCCGTTGAGGTGACGAAGGGAAACATTACGGCCAGCGTGCCGTAGCAGGACGCCCGAAGAAGCGCCCGTGCCTGCGTCAAAAATACGTCCGGGCGCGTCAGGCTGATGCGAATGGCACGCATGCCCAGCGCAGGATTCTCCTCAGGGGCGAGACCAAAGTAGGTTGCCTTCTTGTCTGCGCCGATATCCAGCGTGCGTACCACCACACGCTTGCCCGGTATTCGCTCCAGTACGCGGCGGTAGGCCTCGAACTGCTCCTCCTCCGAAGGAAAATCCGTCCGCCCGAGATAGAGAAACTCACTTCGGAACAACCCCACGCCGTCTGCGTCATTGCGAATGACCTCCTCCATGTCCTCGATGCCGCCGATGTTGGCACAGATCTCTATGCGGTGTCCGTCCAGCGTCCGACTCTCCCTGCCCCGATACTTTTGCAGTATCGTGCGCGCATGGGCGTTCTGCTCGATGCGCAAGCGCAAAGCACGCAGCGTAGGCGCGTCGGGGTCGACGTACACTTCTCCGTTGTCCGCGTCCACCGCAATAATGACACCGTCCTCGATCGCCCCGAGCCCATCGCCAACGCCAACCACGGCAGGCAGATCCATCGTGCGGGACAAAATGGCCGTGTGCGAGTTGGCCGAGCCCTGCGCCGTGACGAACGCGCTGACGCTGTGACGGTCGAGCTGTACCGTTTCGCTCGGTGTCAGATTCTCGGCGCAGATGATGTCTCCCTCCCCCGTCGGCGTGTCCGATTTGTCTGTCGCCTCACCTTGCCGCCCAGCCGTCAGATTCTGCAAAATGCGCTGGGCGATATCGCCAACGTCCGTCGCACGCTCTCGCATATAGGCGTCGTCCATTTCAGCAAAGGCGCTTGAGAACTGCTGGGCCGCCATGGAAACGGCATACTCCGCATTGTTGCCTTGACCCACAATGATCGTCCGGACTGCATCGTTGAAATCCTCATCCTGCGCCATCATAGCGTGGACGCTGAAGATCTGGGCGTTCTCATGCCCGATCTCCTCGCGCGACCACTCGTACAGCCGCTCCAGCTCGCTCACCGTTTTCGTCAGCGCCGCCTCGTAGCGCCGCCATTCTGCCTCGATGTCGCTCACCGCGTACTGCTTAATTTTCATTTTTTCTCTGTGTAACAGCCTCGCGCGCCCAATGGCCACGCCGCCCGAGACGCCCTTGCCCCGTAAAGTCAACATCATACGTCCTCCCATCCGCCGCATCGCGACGATCTCATGCCTATTTTTGACGCGCCACCTGTTTTTTATACGGCGTCACTCTCTTCGTACGATAAAATTTGCCCTCGCCCTTGACTTTTACCGTTCCTTGTGATACAATAGTATCCGCACGCGGGCGTGGCGGAATTGGCAGACGCGCCAGACTTAGGATCTGGTGGTTTCACCGTGGGGGTTCAAGTCCCTTCGCCCGCACCAAGCAACAAGGGGATGAACCTGTGGTTCATCCCCTTGTTGCTTCGTTCGTACGTGCCGACGTAGGGCCCCGCAAATGCCGCGCATTTGCTTGTTTTGCGCCATGCTTGCGCTCCGCTTCTGCTATCTTGAAGCGCAAAACGGGGTTCCTAAGTCCCTTCGCCCGCACCAAATAAGGAACAGTAGATTGATACAATCGTATCGACCTACTGTTTTTTATTTCACCGTTAGGTGAAATGGATTATCGTTAAATATTAGTCGAAAGTCCTTGTAAATCAAGGGCTTTTTTGCTTTGTTGGTGCATTACGATATTTGTGGTGCCTATATCTTGTGCTGAGGAAAGCTCAAAATGCAGAAAAGCACTACTCCCAATCAAGGTGTAGTGCCTTTCTAATCGTTAAAAGATTGGTATTCGTTAAATTATTGAATATGTCTACTATATTTCTCTTGTTTTATAAAACACAATAGATAAATACCAGGAAAGCGCATATATTCCGACACCTATAAGACAAAAAACAGGTAAAAAGGCATTTAGTTGAATTTCATTTTGCAAACCTTCCTTAAAGATGGTAGTTGCGATAATGCTTCCGGCACACACCACGCCTATCATTACATAGTAAGCACCGCGTCCTTTTTCTACTCCATATTTGAAAACGAATGGGAGAGTCAGCGATGATGCAACGCTTGCCATTACCAGCAAAAGCATCATAAGCACTAAGAACTCTTTCAAAACGAAAGCACCTTCAATACCCATTTTTACTCCCTGAGCGATGCAAATTAACGTCAGCATCGCAATTTGAGTGAACAAGCCAATCAGATACGTTGCGGATACGATTTGAGTTTTTGTGTACGGTAATGTGCCGACATACTCCGTCCAACGGCTACGTTCATCATAACCAAGCAGATTAACGGGAATCATACCGCAGAGCAAACAAGGATAGAAAACAAAGAACATATTGCCACTACTTATCATGGAAAGAATGATAAATCCGATACTGACGAAAAGATAATACCGACAATATTTTTTCATCATATACCAATCTTTCAGTAATAGACCTTTCATATCACATCGCCTCCTTTACCATAAATACGAACAGTTCTTCAATGCTTATCGGGCTTAACTTGAAGCCTTCGGGCGTATCTTTTCGCGGCACAATGACCTCAGCACCGTAGGGCGTTTCTTTTCTGTACTTTATCACATTCTTGTCAAGTTCCGAAAGCTGTTCCACCGTACAATGAATGATGCCGTATTCGGATAAAAGTACATCCTTTTCCTCGCAAAGCAAGAGCTTTCCCTTATGCAAAAACGCCACGTAGTCGCAGAGCTTTTCAAGGTCGCTGACGATGTGCGAGGATATAAGGATAGAGTGGTTTTCATCTCTTGTAAAATCGTAGAACATATCTACCA
>SVRN01000036.1 GCA_015064805.1 Oscillospiraceae bacterium | reverse complement strand
CAAATAAAAATCAACAGCTCGGTCGTATATTCGTGCAGATACAGCGCCTGCGCCACCTCGTCCGCCTTGTCACGGATCTCGGGATAATTGCACTTAACAGTCTCGTCGTAAATGGCCAGCGCCTGCGTCCACAGCTCGCGCGTCTTATCGTTTTGCATGATACGGTCGTAGACGTCCAGCAAAACCGCCGCATCCTCCGCCTCATAATCAAACGTCTTAAAAAAGTCAATCAAATAGTGTCTCATCGTGTCCTCCAAAAGAGCCAAAGATTGGAAATCCTCTATTATTATACATACACGCGCCAAAATTGTCAAGCATCCCCCCGCTCGCGCTCGTGCTTTTACCGATGGTCGCTTATTTTACAAACATCATACGCCTATCCCATTTGCTTGATTGCATGACCGTCCAAACAGCTTCGATCAGTCAATGGTTGAGCAAAGACGACGCCCATTCATCCGCGTCGGTCAGCAAAGGCAAAACAACCGCCCAAGGCGTTTGCCTTGGGCGGTTTATCTTCTCTTTGATTAAGAATTCACTTCCTCAATAAGCTGCTGAAGCGTCATCATTCCTTCAGAGAGTCGATAAAACTTATCGTTGAATCTGTCCACGGTTTTTGCAGAAACCATAATCATGTACTCAAACAAATCCTCACCCAGCGTGCTCTCGCGATAGCTGGAAGTCAATCTGAAGGTGATGCTGCCATCCTCAATATCGTAATCAAACGAGCCGTCGCACAGGCGGTAGTTTACAACACATGCGGCAATAGCGGCGTCAATGCGCTTGTCCTCCGCCACCTTGAAAGGAAGGCGCGACAAAAACTGCACGACCTGCTGTTGGGGGTTTACGACCACGATAAACTGAATGGGCAGATCCTCACTTCTGACACCGCTGGCGATCAGCAGGCGATCCTCATCCTTTTCGTAATGCCAGCCTCTGTTGTCCAACATACGGATCAATGTATCAAATACTTCTTTTGCCTTTCTCATATCCTCTGCCATGTTTACTTTTCCTCCGTTTCTGTATTTGAAAAATCGGTTACGTGCTTACGCGTTTTGAACGTTGGTGCTGAAGATCTCGTCGATTTCTTTTTCCTTGAGATGATTCTTATCCATCAAAACGTCGACCATCGTGTCAATCGCACCCTGATTGTCCTTGATCGTCTGCACCGCCAGCGCTAACTGCTCTTCCAGGATCGCATTCACCTTCTCGCGAATAGCAGGATCAATGCGCTCCGGATCAATATAGGACATTCCCACGGTTGCATCCATCGCGTAGCTGCAGATCATTTGCTCTGCCAGTCTGGTTGCCTGATACAAATCGTTGCTTGCACCGGTAGACATACCATCCTCCGCGCCGTAATACGCGATCTCAGCGGCACGACCGCCAAGCGAGGTGCGGATTCTGGCCAGCAATTCCTTCTTGGTATAAATGGCCTTGTCTTCGTGGTCACCGTGCTGCATATAGCCACCGTGATTTCCTCTGGCAACGATCGTCAGATACGACGGCTTCTCTCCGCTGAGCCAGTACAACAGTGCGTGACCTGCCTCGTGGCGAGCAACGCGCTTGAGCGTTTCGGGATTCCACTCCTTTTTCTCACCGCTGTTGAAGGTTTCAAAAGCCTCCTCGAAGGCCTCATCACCAACGATACCGCTTTCCGAGCGGATCGCATTTCGCAGTGCCATTTCAAAAACGGATTCCAGGTCGGCCAGGCTCATGCCCGTCGATCTTAACGCAATGTTATCGATCTGCTCCGGGCTCAGCTGAACCATGCTGTTCTTGCACAGTTTCATTTCAAGATACTGCTTGCGCTCCTCCTTGCTCGGCAGATCCACGTAGATCCGACGGTCAAAGCGGCGAAGCAACGCGGGATCCAGACTCTTCTTGCCGCCGGGCTCCACGTCGAAGTTGGTTGCCGCAAGCACGAATACCGGCTTGGAGGTATCCGTGTTAAAGCCGTCCATTTGTGTCAGGAAAGCAGTCAGGATATCCGCGCTGTTTGCAGAAGGACCGTCGCCCGTTCTTTCCTTGGCGATGGCATCGATCTCATCCACGAACAAAATAGACGGAGCGTACTTTCTCGCCGCGTTGAACAGTGCATGAACCGCCTCCGGGCCTTCGCCAACGTAACGCTTCAGGAACTGATTGCCTTCGGCCGTCAGGAAGGTAACGTCAGACTCACCCGCCATTGCCTTAGCCAACAGCGTCTTGCCCGTACCGGGAGGGCCGTACAGCAAAATACCCTTGGGCGCACGCACCCCCTTGCGCATATATTTCACCGGATTCTTCAAGTACTCCACGAAGTATTGCAACTCGCGCTTGGCATCCTCCGCGCCGATAACGTCGTCAAACGACAGATCGGGCTTGGAAATATTATCCAAAACGCTCTTGGAGTCTTCGGTGTCCGCCGCCAGCTTCAGATCGAAATCGTACAAATAGATCGACGCCGTCGTCTGATCCATGGAAATCGTTTGCGCCGTCTTGTAGGTGACGACCTTGTTGGCGCAAGCCAGCTTGAGCATCGTTCCCTGCTGATGGGCAGCGGCGCACTTATGAAGCACCTGATGCTCAAAATCGTCCGTCTGCGAATCCAGCGTCAGAACGTCGCGAACACCCGCCTTGGCAAAGGACAAAAATTCCTCCTTGCTGATGTCTCCCGCATTCCACTGAATGAGATAGACGGGAAGCGAATATCTTTGCGTAACGTATTCCAGAAAATCTTGTCCGGCCGACTCAATATCCTCTATGTTCAGAACCTTCATGTCCGAGGGTCTCGCTCTGCAGCCAACGTCGCACAGAATGATGGAAATATCGTGATTGAACAGAATCTCCTTAGCACCCTCGATGCTGTCAGCCACGTGGCAAACAACGTCCTTCATCTGCGAGGAGCACTTAGCAGCCATCGAGGCATCCGCAAATACCAAGACCTCCGGGGTCCGGTCGCTTACGAACATAGCAGCGATCTCGGGCTGAACTCCCTCCAGAGCCACGTCAACGTGAATCTTCTTCAACGACTCCACAGAGCCGGAAATCTTTTCGGAAGACAGCAGTCGGAACAGTTCATACAGCTCTTCGTGGAAAAAGGCGTTGGCACGTCCCTTGACCGTACGGGCATCCGCCTTGCCACCCTCGGAAAGTATAATTGCCGAGGCGACCTTGTCATCGAACTCAAAGTCAATACCCGTAGCCTGAGCAAAACCGCGCACGTTGGTCTGCAGCTCGTTTTTGACGATGGTAAAGAGATTGTTGGCGCCCAGATGATTGAACATCACCACGTTGCCGGAGGCAAATCTCGAGCAGATCGCCGCCGGGAACAGCGGTATCTTGGTCTCGGGGTTGACGTCTGTCGTCAGTGCCTTAAGCACCTTGTTACGAGGCAGTGCGGAAAGATTGGTCACCGAAGGATCTCCATACAAATTCTTACCGGCATTGGTCGTAAAAATAATGATAGCGTTGGTAAAGGAGACTTCCTTATCCGTGTAGTTGTCTCTCAGCCGTCCCGCATCCAGCAACTGAAGGAAAAGATGGATGACGTTGATATGTGCCTTTTCGATCTCGTCGAACAGCAACACGCACCTCGGGTTTTCGCTTACGAAGCTCGTCACGTTACCGGCCTTGCTGTTTTTATATACCTCGTCCGATCCGCAAAATTCAATATTTGCTTCTTTATCGGAATACTCACTCATGTCAAAGCGTTTGAACGGCAGTCCCAATGCCTCCGCCGCCGTTTCAGCCAGATAGGTTTTACCCACACCGGGAGGGCCTGCGAACAAAAAGGTTGCGCGCGGCGCCTTGCTTTCCTTTCTCGACTGCGACATCAGCTCGGAGCGGAAATAACCGGAAACGAACGAATCGATCGCCTGGTCCTGACCAAAGATCTTGCTCGTCAGAATCGTTTGTATCTTTTGAGCCATACGAATGGACTCATCCAACTGTTGAATGCCGGAGGCTGCTCCATTCGCTTCTTCCGCTTTTTGAGGCTGCACCTTCTCAGCCGCCGAGCCCGTTTTTGAGGGCAAAGGCTCCTGCTCAGTCTCAGAGCTTGCCTTTTTGAAGGGACTATTCTGATCAGACGACTCTTCGTTGCCGGAAGACGATTCCTCTGCATTGGACTTGGCAGGAATGAAATATTTGCGGATGGCCTCCGTGGGCTCCGCCATGATCATATTCACGAAAAAGTCAACGTCGATAACTTCCTTGCCGGCGCTTTGGGCTCGAGTTTCAATCGTGTAATTGATCTTTCTGAAAATGAATTCATCCATCGACGGATTATAGGCTTCTGCATGAACCGAAGTCGACAAATCGTCAATGGCCCGGTCGCAATTGATTCCGTGAGTCTTCAAAAAATCGGAGAACTTGGTCAATTCCAACGCAACGTCCACCCGGTTTAATTCTTCAGGAAGCGCGTTGTTTTCCTTCTCCTTGACAACCTTGAGCAACGAAATAATGAAATAGTTGGCAGATACCGCCTTTTTCCCGTCTTTGTTTCTCAGCTCATCAGCACATTTCATTACGTATTCAAGCAAAATGCTCTTTTTCAGAATGTCCACATCCCTTCCCTGTTCATGCTTTGGCGGCAAGTGCTCGTATCGCTGCCAAACATATAATTATATTCCTATATATTGTACTACGTTTCCCGCTTTTTGTCAATATACGCGAATTAAAAACAATCCCCCTTTTGGGGGGATTGCCGTCGTTTGATATAAGTTCGTTTCCAACCATAGTCGCGCACGCCTCATACGTGCACGTATCCGTGATCGCGGAGCCTTCTCTTGGGGTCACAGCTGTGCGATCGCCGCGTCAGCAAGCGTTTGCATTCCCTCCCTGTTCGGGTGGAAATCGTCGATCGTGTCATACGGATCGGCCGCGGAATACCAGTCGATCACGCGGCAGTCCTGAGCCTTTGCGCAGGCACGAATGACCTCGCAATACTCCTCTATATGCCGCCCCGCATAACGGTACGGAAACACGAAATTCGCGTTTCGCGTGCATGTGCTTACGGGAAGTGTAAAGCACCAGATCTCGGATGTGGGATAGTTTGCCTTCAGCTTTTCAAGCATACGAGCGTAGGCAGCGGAAAAGACGGAAAGATCTTCACTCTCTTCCCCGTCTTCAGGTCTCGCCTTTGCGCCACAGCCCCAGTCGTTCATGCCCATCGCCACCAGGATCACGTCCGGCAGATCTCCGTCCCAATCCAGTGCCGACGTCCGCTCGTCACTGCACCCATAGCTCGGACTCTGATCCGGGGAGCGCCTGCACACCATACTGCCGGATATGGAGTTGTTCACCAAAAGGCGCCCTCCCAAGTGATCGATCACCATTCCCCACCAAGTGTCAGCGGGGCGCAGGACGCCCGACTCATACTTTCGAGCTGCGTCGTAGAAGGCCGCGTCTTTGGGTCGGCTATAGCCCTCCAGCGTGCTCATCGAGTCGCCCAGAACGGAGAAGTATTTGCCTTGATAACGGTCAAGGTAAGTTATAAGTATTTCTCCTTTCTGGTTTTACAGCAACAATTATCAGAAGCTTTTATTCCTCATATTTTTGGTTTTTGCACCGAGATAATATTACCGCTCGAATCATATTTCGTGATTTCTTTATTAACCACCGGGCTGCCCACATCTGCACCCGCATGTCTGGAATAAGTCTCGGTGATCGTACCGTCTTTATGATACTCTACAGTAATTTCCTCACAAACATCAATTATTTCCATGTAATACTCATATTGCACATTCCCACTCGCATCGCATTTCGTAATATCCACGTGAACAAGGGTGCTGCTCGCTTCTGTTCCCTCATGCCGATTGTTGGTATAGGTAATGGATCCATCCTCGTGGTATTCCACTATCTGCTTTCGGTAAACATCTCTATAGCCATGAGATTCTTTACGAATAATTTTCCCATTGCCATCAAAGTATTTATAGACTTCGCCGTCTTGGTCGTATAAAATTTCATGCACATAATCAATCATTCCGGAACTGTGATAGTAGGATATGACTTTTTCGGAAACCCGCTCACTCTCGGCATAATAGATCTGCTTATCCTCTTGCACAAGCACGCCACGGGCATCATAATATGATATCTCCGTGATATCCAAAAAACCTTTTTCGTTGATTTGATTTAACGTTTTGATCCGCGTTCCCTGCGCCGTGGAGGTATATTCGATTTCCGTTTGCGCTCCGCTTGGACGTCCTTCAGCGTCATACTTGGCAATCAAAGTAATCTCTCCGTTTTGAATCACCACCTCTTCCACGGCAGCGTTTCGGTCTTCCGTCGGCGTTATTCTTTTCACCAAGCGCCCCTGCTCGTCATAATGACGGATCGTCCAGGTCCCGACATTGCCGGAAACAGTAAAGACGATTTCGCGCTTATGATAGCCATGCTCAACGGGATGGTTTCGAATGCAGACCGGCTCTCCTGCCGCATTCCAGTATGCTCTGAGGCACTCAGTGCCGCTTTCGTCATGGTCCCAGGTAACAACCGAATAGCCATACCCACCGTAGTTGGCCTCATTGCCGTTTTTGTCATAATACTGCTCTTTAATTTTCAAACCACGCTCATCATAAGCATATTCCACACGGGCATAGTTATCATTGGAATTGACAAGATTTCCATCGGCGTCGCAATAACGCATTTCCGCCGGATTTCCGTTATCGTCCCTAATTTTCAGCTCTTCGACAACGCCAATATCGGTGCGCGCCGTTGGATTGCCATCACGATCAAGATAGGTGCAACTGATTTCAAGGCCATTCTTATCATAGGCAAATCGCGTAGCGCTGAATCCAAGGATCACAGCCTTTTCGCCCTTTTCGTCGTAAAAGCAAATAAGAGTTCGATTGCCGCGGTCATCATACGTTTGAACCTGTTTGGCTCCGTTGTACGCCGGAACGTAAAGGAGCGCGCCCGTCTCATCATATAGCTCAACAGTTTTAATATTATGGTTTTCATCGTAGGTTCTGACCAGATGCATTACGCCATCGACATTCGCCACCAGCTTTCCGTTGGCATCATAATTTTTGTAGGAAATCAGGCGATTTTGCTCATCGTAAACGTATTCCTTGCAAAAAACACCTTCCATATTTTGACGGTGGCCACCGTCGGCGTCAAGGAAGTACTCTTTGTGAACACGGCCTTTTTCATCCAACTCATATTCCTTACCGAAAACGTCGTTGGAGCTGACAAGACGGCCAGAGCTGTCCGCGTGATACGTTTCTTTTATGACGTAACCGTTCTCGTCATATTCGTAAATAATGCGGGATATACCGCTGTGAGCGATTACATCCGTTGCAAAAAAGCCATCCAAAGAGCTTTCAAAATTAAGGTTTAAATAATGGGGCTGGCTAAGATCATACGGTTTCTTGAGGTCGGCAACGGACGCCCCCGAGTATTGCACAACGTAGAGCGGAATATTGGAGCTTTTATAATACGTCACGGATGCCAGTTCGGAGTCCGCATACGTGAAAACGTACTTGGCAGGTCTGTCACCATTCAGCCAGTTATTCTCATGATCGATCATACGACCGTAGGCGTTGACGTAGGTCAGCTGCGTGATCTTTCTTTGCTGCTCGGTGATGACGTAATGCGCGTTCATGCGCTGATATTCTCCCCGTGACAGTTCCCCAATACCGACAGGCAAACCGTTTTGTATAACAAAATCCTGATAATGACGATGCTTGGGAACGTAATAGTCCAGCGCGCCGATCGAAAGCACCAAAAGCAGCGTTGCTACGGAAGCCAGTACCGCAGCTTGGCAGCGACGGCGCTTGGAATCGCGGTTTTGCAGCACGGCATAGTCAATATCCAGCATGCCGGAGATCGCATGCAAAAAGAGCTCCCGATCGCTTTTGTATTTCTGTCGATCAAGCGCGATGGGACAGTTATCTCCCAGCGCCTTGAGTGCTTCGGGACAGCAATCGTGCTCGGGATCGTCAAACGAGCCGCTCAGAATAATCGGAATGATATACTTGAGCGGGTCCTTGCCCTCTTCCTTTTTCAGGCGAATAAACGTCTCGATCTCGTAGTTGATATATTTCGTTCCGCTTTTCATCAGCTCCTTTGAGCACAGCACGATCAGATACTGCGATTTTTGAAGCTTGTCTGTCATCTCATCAAGCAGCGGATTGCTTGTGAAGTCCATTTCATACGCGCAAATCGGAGTCAAGCGCTTTGGCGCATTGGTTCTCTTGCGTACCTGCGAAGGTAGATTATAGGTCTCGATAAATTTTTGCAATTGCAAAGCAAACTTGCTGTCCTTGCTTTTGTGGCTGATAAACGCAAAATAATGCGCTCTTCCGTTCTGCATATGGATACCTCCCCGTACGGCCGCCAAATAGCGTCGTATATATTTTTATTATACCTTTTTTCAATTCGTGTCAATATCTTCTTATTCTTTATGCTTGGAATTATGATTTCGTATCATACCTGCCATAGATACCTTTCGTTGATTATCCAAAAGCTCGCGCCCGGGAAAGAGGCAACACATGCCCTCCGCTCCCCCCGGGCTCCTCACGATCAATCAACCAATTCCTCCATTACCTCGGAGATCGACTCACGTATTACGTACTCGGCATACTCGTCGTATGGCGTAGGCGTTTTATTGATGATAATCAAATGCTCACCGACAAATTCATCAACGAGCGAGGCGGCCGGATGAACCGTCAGCGACGTTCCGCCGACGAGGAGCACGTCCGCGTTGTATATCGCCTCCGCCGCACGGGAAAAAGCCTCGTTGTTAAGACTTTCGCCATACAGCACCACGTCAGGGCGCACCAAAGCACCGCACGCGGCGCAGCGCGGAATATCGTCACTCTCCAGTACGTGCTCCAAGCCGTACTGTTTTCCGCATCTGATACAGAAATTGGTATGAACTGAGCCGTGCAATTCTATGACGTTGACACTGCCCGCCGCTTGATGCAAGCCGTCGATGTTCTGTGTAACGAGCGCCGTCAGCTTTCCCTCTTTTTCCAGCTTGGCCAAGGCAAAATGTGCCTCGTTGGGCTCGGCGTGCGGATAGAGCATACGATTGCGATAGTAGCGGAAAAACCTATGCGGATGTCGATAAAGATACGCCGCGCTCAGGATCGTCTCCGGCTCCTCGTCAAGCTCGTCCGTATCGATATAAAGACCGCCGTTACCTCTGAAATCGGGAATACCGCTGTCCGTCGAAACGCCCGCACCGCCAAAAAACACGATGCTCTCAGCTTCTTCAATAATTCTTTTTATTTCTGACAAAGCGCTCATATTCGTTTTACTCTCCATCTGAAAATACAATGCCTTTGCAGATTACTCTGAATCGCTATCACTTGTTTCAGTGAACAAGTATGGGGCATCGGTATATTTTCTTTGATAGTAATCAAATAAAACCTTTGTTTTCTTTGACAAAATTCTGAACTTTGGGGGGATCATCGTAATTTCATAAAGGGATGAATCGTGATCGCTTCCCTTTAGCTTTTTCATGCCAAACAATTTGCAGAACTTCTCACCGTTTGGCGTCACGGCATCCGCGATCATTCGCCGAATAAACACCTCATGCTCGCCCAAGGTAACAAATTTGTCAACGATCGCATTAAACATCTCCATAAACACTTCCGTGTTTTGATATTCGGGATGAACGACGATGGATGAAAAATACAAACTGTACGGAAATGGCATATCATAGCTCAATATCATATCCGCCGTGATGCCCGTATCAATAAAATCTCCCTTTTTGATACGCTCATAACACTCGTCCGTAACGGGCATAAGATTCGCGTAGGCAATATACCGGTCGGTATGCACATCTTTGGCCAATATGTATATATCAGGGTTGGCAGCAATCCATTCTGCGCATTGATCAATGGTCACAAGATAAATATCATCATACACCAGTCTGTCGAGATAGGCCGCTTGCGCGATATCTTCGGCGGTAACTTGTTTGCCCGTTATGATGGAAATTCTTTTCTCTTTTGTCGTTTTCGGTTCTGAAGCTCGCTCAACCTCTGCTTTTTTAGGGATCGCATTCTTCACAAACTCACAAACATGTGCCAACCCGTCCTTATAATCAAAGTTTTGCACGTTTCGCAAGGTTCTTGGAAGATCTTTTATATCCAGATTCACGGTCAGGGTAAACAAATTTGCTTCACTGCGAAAACCGGAAAGATAATCGTTATAAAAGCTGTCCCATTCATATTGGACCCATTGTGAAGAAGCATATTCAGCCTTGGAAAGGACGACGATCATAAGTTTGGTCTCGTCCAATGCTGAATCAATGTCTGCTTTATATCGGGAACTGCCAATCTGCTCCAGCGTATTAGAAGAAAAAAACGTGCTGTACCCCATGTCAGTCAAAGCAAGGTAAAGCTCCTGCGCAATAGCAAAATCACGGGTTCTGTTTCCCTCCTCATCCGAGCACTTATATGAAATAAAAATCTCGTAGGCCATTTTCTTCTCCATGTTCATTCATCTCAACTTAACATTCTTAACAATCTTATAGCCGTTGGACTGCAACAGCCAATAGGCATCGTCGAGCAGCTGATAATCGTACTTGATCACGTCTGCCGTTTCCTCCGGGCAGCCGTCTCTTGCCGCCACAATCCGTCTGAATTCCACAAGTCCCTCAAACGTAGTCAGATTGCCATGTCTGCGCACCGCGTAATTTTTGCCGTTCGTGTAATATTCCTTCCCATTTTTATCAAGCGCCGTTTCGCTCATAATCTGAGCGCGACTGGCGGGAATCATGCCTTTACTGATCATAAAGGAGTTCCAGCGTTGATGCTCGTGGATGGCCATATTTCTTCTTCTCGAATCAGCAAAGACCAAGGCATAATGAACGATCGGCTTTCCGTTGGCGGTAGTATGATACTTAGCAGTATCCGGCCTATCCTCCCCGGCGTATATCGCCATGTACTCCTCCTCACTCAGCCCCGTGGCGTCAGAGCTGTCGGCCAGGCAATAATCCAAGCCCATCAGATTCAATTTGGAGCGCAGACTCAGACAGCAATACAAGCTGGATTCCCGCTCCATCTGCGACTTTTTCATATGCCAATTACGATATGCGTTTTCGTGGTTTCTTGCAACGTACGCCGCATCGATCACGACGTCCTTGGTGTGCGTGATGCTATACTCCAGATCGTACACCTCGTTTCTCATCTGAGCCATACGGAAGATACGATCTCCTGTGATTTTTTCAATATTGTATACGACTTCGTTTTCGTTGCCGATAAAATAGCATCCTTTATTTTCCAGCAAGGTCTGCTCCTTGCGCCACGTGCGTGCTCTGACGAAAATGATGAGATTGTCCAGATTCCATTCCTGACGCTTTTTTACAAGCTTTTGTGCCATGTCGATGTTTTCCAGGTCGGAGCCGAATGCAATCACGACAAAACTGACGTCCTTGGGTGACCTGGTAACAACGCGTCTTATTTGATTGTAAAAATCACTGTCATTGATGTCCAGAAGGTAATAGGCTTCCTCAGCAGGAAGTGTGGGCAGCGGCAGATAATCTTCCTCTTTCCAATCGGCGCATTCGTTGGTATAACGATAATAGTTGTGATTCAGATTCTTATTGTTTTGGGCTTTGTCTTTATCAAAAATATGGTATTTTACCTTCTTCAGCTCGGGGGTCTGCGCGCCTTGGGTCAAAAATTGATTGTTCGCAACCGAGGTCAGGAACAGCTGCTGGTTGATATTTCCAAATCCGATCAAAATAACGTTGATATCCACGTCCTCTCTGATCAGCGACGTAGCGTAATCAACCTGCTCTTCATCCAGAAACTTCGACAGCGGGTACTGATCGATAAAATCAATTGCAATTTTCTGATACTTGTTGACGTAGTGGATGCATCCGAAGCCCTGCGAAACGATATCTCCGTATATGGTTTCAAATCTGGGGTCGCCAAAAACGAAGATTTTCATCTTCCAGAACAGGCGCTGCTTCACGTCCTCCTCTACTTGCTCAATGCTGTCAATGATCGAGCGGCAAATCATAAGATTCTTCTCGTCGTCTCCCGTGTTAACCACAAAAATATATTCCCGGTCAAATCTCTTGGCCAGACGAAACAGCTTTTGAATCGGCCTTTCATAGGAATGCGTAGAAATAAAGGCAATGCGCTCCATGTACAGCTTCTCGCTGCTCTCCTCGGAGATCTCGTCGATGATCACCTTGTTCCGCTCTTTATCGCTGAGATAGATGGAAACGTTCTCCGGATTGTTTCCGAAAAGAAACAGCTTGTCCCGCTTTGTCAGCATCGCCTTGAAGGCCTGAATCGCACACCAAATATGCTGATTGGTCAAGGAAATTGTAAAAATCAATGCGTTGATTCCAACCAGTGCAAAGCAAAAATAAATGGTAAAATTGTATAGGGGGTCCACCTGCATCAATGCGCTGATATCTTCGGTATTGTATCTCAAAACGACCAGACCGATGATATCGTTGATCGCCTCAAAGAACGCGGCAAGATACCCATGACCGGCATGAAGATATCCAACCCAGTACAGCGGAATGGCGGTCAAATATATCACCGCGCATTTACCCTTTTTAAAGCTTCTCAAAAACGCAATGCGTTGCGGCCGCTTTTTGGTCACAACGTTAATCAATACAAACAAAAGCTCCAACGCTAAGATTGCCAAGCAAGAAATTGTCACAAATCGAATCAGCATGTTGTCCAAGCACCAACCTCTCTTAAATTTGCAGGTTCTGTTTATATTTTACCATACGTTTCGATCCGCGTCAATATCCAGTTGCGGAAGAAGTGTAAAAGCCCCCACTCCACCAAGCGAGGGCCATCACTATTTTTTCATTTGGCGCAAAAACAAAAGCACGGCAACGACAAGCGCGACGACAGTATACCCGATCACCCACCAAAGATGAGGTAGGACGTCTGCAAAGTTGCCTGCAAGAGCGGCTCGCTCCATTTCCACGGCGTGAACAAACGGAAGCGCATAGGCAATTTTTTTAAATGCGCCGCCCACAAGCTCCAGATCAAACCAGATCCCTGACAGCCAGGCCGAGAGATTCGTAAGCAATGCACCGCATATGCCTCCTACCTGCTTATCGGTCAAGATACTGCCAAACAGCAATCCCAGCGCGATAAAAAGAACGGCAACGGGAACAATGAGAAGGACAGCTGCCAAAATGCGACCGCTGACGTCAAGGCCAAGAATAATGGCAACGATATAGCAAACGACGCTTTGCGCGACAGCAAACGGAACGATAGGCAATGTGTACCCAAGTATAAAATCCATCGGCTTCAAGGGGGTGGTATATAGCCGCTGAAGCAACGAGCCGCTCCGATCCTTTGCGATCAGAGTCGCCGAAAAAAGCGTCATAAACGAAAGACCGAACACCGTAATGCCGGGTGACAGCCGTTCGATCTCAAACAAAGCGACGGGAATATTGGCCTGAATTGCGCTCAACAGCAAAATCAAAACGAGCGGGAAGCCCAGACCAAACAGCAAATTCAAAGGGTCGCGGATGATTTCTTTCGCATTTCTCTTGGCAAACGTAAGCATTCTCATTGCGCTCCTCCTTTTACGATGCGGATAAAGGCTTGCTCAAAGTCATCCGCCCCTGCCGCCGCTTTTATCTTCTCGGCGGTGTCGCATATAAGCATCTTCCCATCCCTCATGATCGCAATACGGTCAGAGAGCGCCTCTGCTTCCTCCATGTAGTGCGTCGTTAAAATTATCGTAACCTTACCCTTCAGGGAGCGGATCATATCCCAAAGCTCACTGCGTGCAATGACGTCAAGCCCCAGAGTCGGCTCGTCAAGGAAAAGGATTCTCGGCTCGCTGATCAAGGCCATCGCTATGCTCAGCCTGCGTTGCCAGCCGCCCGACAGCTTTCCTGCTTTCCTGCTTACCACATGCTCAAGCCCAAGAAGCGCCGTGACCTCCTCGATCTTTTCGCGCCGCTTATCCCTCGCAAAGCCGTGAACACCGCATATCAGCTCGAGATTTTCGCAGACAGAAAGCCCCGGGGCAACAGCGGTCTCCTGCGGTGATACGGCAATGAGAGGTTTGACCTCGTCACTGTTATATCTGACACTTTTCCCAAGCAGATAAGCATCCCCGCTCGTCGGTGCGGTCAAGCAGGACAGCATTTTAATCGTCGTCGTTTTGCCCGCACCGTTTACGCCAAGCAAAGAAAACAATTCGCCCTCTTCAATACAAAGGGAGAGATCGTCAACAGCTACCACGTCGCGGTAGCGTTTTGTCAGTCCTTCAATTCTGATCGCGCTCATATTAGTCTTCCTCCGTTACGTGCCTTGTACGAATTCCCTGATATATATCGGTCAGCATATCGCTGATCAACTCCCAATCCAACGGTAAAAACGAGGTGGCCAGCATTGTTCCGATTCCGTGCACGCAGGCCCACATTTCCAGATGCATCAGCCTTGCCCGCTCCACCGTAATCCGATTTGCTTTCATGATCATTTCCACCGACGCTTCAAAATCAAGCGCCGGTGACGTATCCTCTCCTGTTCTGTCGCGCATGAATAAAAGCTTGAACAGCTCTTTTTCTTCCTTGGCAAAACGGACGTACGCCATGCCAAAGGCTTTGTAGGGCGGATAGTTCCCGCTCTCTACCTCCCTTTTCAGAAAAGCAAGATAGCTCTCGTATGCGGAGGCGATCACCGCTTGCCGTAGCTCCTCCATTGATGCAAAATTTGAAAATATCGGCTGTGTGGAGCAATTCAATACGCCCGCAATCGCCCGTGCGTTGAGCGCAGCCTCTCCGCTTTCCCTCACAAGGTCAACTGCATTTCGTATGATATCCTCTTTCGTTATCCGGATCTTCGGCGGCATAGAGCACCTCCATCATATATCATTCGTTATATATCTGACGCTATTTTATCATATTGATCATTGTTTGTCAATATGATCTCAGCAAATTGTGCACGGTTTTCCAACGAATTCTGATGACACTCCGTCATCGTCCCGACCAAAAAAGCAGACACACGGTTGTGTGCCTGCCTAATAATTATCAATCATAGCTTTTACAGACTGCATTCGGCAAGAAACTTTTTATAGCCTGCAAATTCCCCATCACTCGGTGTCGTCTGCAAAACGAAAGCAATTCGCCCCGCAAGCGACCGAATATAATGTTGCTTGTCGGATATTCCCAGCCTAGCCAGATGATCGTCCACGCCGAATTTTTTGATATAATACATCTCTTGACGGATGGCCTTTTTGTATTCCTTGGTTACGTTAAGCTTCTCGTTGACGACGATTCCCGTTACGGTCTGCCGCTTGCTTGCAGGAATCACTGCCGTTTTGCGATTTTTCAGAAACAGACCCAGCTTACTGAGCTCCTCCTTTACGAAGGAGATGACTTCCCTCTCATCAAACTCTCCCGAGAAGGTCATATCGTCGCAGTATCTGGTGTATGCAATATGCTTTTCGTTGCAAAAAGCACCGATCCTCTCATCAAAATCATACATGATAATATTGGTGATCGCCGGCGAGGATGGGGCACCTTGCGGAAGCGCCTCCTGGTAATAACACAGCATCGTCAAAAGGACACGGATGGGTTCCGAAAATTTCTCCTTGTAAAAAACGATATTCTTGACCTGCGAATAAAGAATATGATCAAAAAAGCCCTCGATATCCAGCTTTAGCATCTTTTTCTTTCCAACGTGAGGCTGTGCATTCCGCTGAACGTTGCTTCCCACTTTATACGCTTTGGCATATCTTGAAATAGGATACTGTGACAGAATGTGATCCGCTATTGATTTCTGTACTCTTTTCAGAATCAAATCAGGTACGGAGAGCTTTCGTTTACTTCCGTCACTCTTCGGAATGAACACGTTGTGATAATGCTTCTCAAGATGGTTGCTCAAACCGTACAGGGTCCTCGCCGGAAATCCCAGGTCTTGTTCGATCGAAGCCAGTTCTTTGTAAACGATCATATCGCTCTCCTTTCCCGATGGATCATAGAACAACACTAATTTGCATGGCGAAACGCGCAGACGTAGATCAGCAAGGTGTAGTTTACGTAACCTTGCGGCGCTACGATGAGCATTTCGACTGAGTGGAACAAGTCCGTTCAGCAAAAGCTTCCGAAGGAAGTCTTTTGTAGGGCTTGTGCAGCGAATGAGCTGAGCGTGAGTGAAAAGATGACGACTCGCCATCCCTTTCGAATACCGAAATACACTGTTGTTCTGTTTTTTATTATATCGCAACGTGCCGCATTATGCAATACCCTTTCCACAATTTTATTTGAACTATCACCAATCGGCAGCTGCGCATAAACAGAGAACCCCTCTTGTCGCGATAGACAAAAGAAGATTTCTTTCCCGCTTGACGCAGCATTTTGCAAGCAAAACCGAAAAACGTCGCAAGTCATGATGTCTTGATGGTTCGAGCCAAACGGAGAAAGGGAACAAAAAAACAGACACGCGATGGCGTGTCTGTTTTTTTGTTGGATTTGTCCAACAGAATTGAACCTTTATATGAAGCAAAGAAAACTCACACTTTATTATATTTTTGCAAAAGCTCGTTATATTCGTTCAAATAACGATTTTTCTGCTCTGCGGTATGCATGACACGCTTCCCTTTTCCGTAAGGATATATATCATCATTTTCTTCGCAATATATACCATATTCATCGGACAACTTGAACTTTTTAGCCTCAAATTTTGCATAACACTCCGTAGGAAATAGGTTAGGTGAAACCCATAAATATTCGAGGTTTGGCAAATCAATCAAATAATCAATATTATGATCAAGCGACTCAGTAGCAGAAACAATGACTTCTTTTAGTTTTTTAAGATTTGAGATTGGCGCAAAAGATGCAATCTTATGCACAGAAACATCCGAAAAAGCCGTATAGAATTGCAAACATTCCAGATTAACGGCATCTTCCAAACCAGATAAGGATTTCAAATTTTTATTCATCCAAACGGTAAGCATTCTCAACTTAAAGGATGCGTGGATAGCGACGATATTCTTCTGCTTTTGACTAACGGCAAACCCTCCATTATAGGAAAACTCCACGGTTTCACACACAAAGTAGGGCGCCGCATCGCTAACGCGATAAACCGGTCGCCGAGCCATTACGCAATATCCACCAGGGCTAATATCTCGCCCTTCTCACAAGCCTCAAGCAGTTCGCTGCGCAGAGCCAGCGAATGCGCCAGCCGCGCCTTTGAATCGTTGTACTCTTCCTTGCTCATTGCCTCCCGCCCAAAGGCGCCCGCATCTTCCATGAGGATCAGTATGTGATTGTCCATCATGAAAAGCGTAGAAAAATCCGGATGCTGGTTCAAAATCGATCTCATCCGTTCCATTGCCTGCCGACAGGCACCCGCAGCATCCTTGGAAACGTCCGCGTTATCCAACGACAAGAACACATTTTCACCAATCATGGCAAAATCTCCCCATCCATTCAGATACTTATTCGCCCGCTCCACTCCTAAAACCTCATTTTCCGTCAAGGGCCTGCCCATCTCAACAATCTGCATGCCTGCATCCTCCTTTTTTCTGTATTGATTCCGTAAAAAACGGTCGCCTTTCATTATATTATAAAACAAAATAAAAGTCAACTTGTTTTGTACTTTTTAGATGCATAAAATTGTAGTGTTACAATAAAAAAGAACGAAAAAGAACGAAGCTTATACTTCGTTCTCAGACTGAACCTTGAAGATCAAGGACTTTTGTGTTAGGGTGCAAAATTGTTGCCCCATTATGGCTCCCCCGTGGAAGCTATATTCGAAATAGAGAGAATACCCGAAGCTTCAAGCTCGGCAAAGGTGATTGTCTTTGTTCCCTTATTGTAATTAAACGTGATGACCATCTTGTCATCGTATAAAAAGATGCGGTTTACAAAGGTGTCAATGAATCGGCGGCGATGTTCAAACTTGTTCGTATCGAATGTACGGAAATGCTCAAGCCAGCAAGTGATCTGCTCTCTTGTGACAATAGGCTTTGCAAGTTCTTCCTTGGCGATTTGAATGCCAAGCTCGGACTTTCTTGCTTCAAGCTCGTCCATACGTTTCTTGGTGGCATCGTTGCAAATTCCCATCTGAATGGCGTTGACAAGATTTCCGATTCCCTTCTCCACTTCCGCAAGCTGCTCGCGCAAACAGGGGAGAATTGGATTTTCTCTTCCTTGGACTTCCATCACACAATCGGCAATATACGCGACAGCTTCATCGTCGTGAACAAGTCGCTTAATTTCTTCAACAACGATATCTTCGATCCACGACTTGCGAACGGTCTTTTTATCGCAACCAAGTTTGCGCTTAATGCCTGAACATTTATAGTAACGATAAACTATGTTTTCCCTGCTCGTTCCACTCTCGCCTGCCATCATACGCTGGCACTTCCCGCAAAACAGTTTTGTAGACAGCAAGTATTCTTCTTCCGCCTTGTGACGTGCCGGAGCTTTTTTATTTGTTTCCCTGCGCTCTTGCACTCTGTCAAACAATTCTTGAGATATGATGCGCGGAATGCCGTTAGGAATGCTTGGCAGGAACATCAATAGCGGCGATCTCAAAAAAATATGGAATTGCCAGAAGTACTCTTTACATTTGGCTGAAATCGCACACATCTCAAAGCCCTGAAGCAATTAGTAAGCGTGACCATTTTAGATTGAAACAAAAGTGTGATCAGCAAGAAAAAGCCATTGAAATTTTATGTTTAGCTTTTAATGTTGAATCTATTCCGTTGGCAGACCGCTACAATTTTATAAAAGATCTATCAGATCAATACAGCATTTCCCTGCTTTGTAAAACCTTAAAAGTTGCAAAAGGAAGTTACTTTAATCATATTTTGCGCAACAAAAATGAAAATACGTTGGCGGCTCAAAAAAGGGCTGAATTAACTCCTATTATCGAAAAGATTTTTCATGAAAGCAGTGAAATATATGGTTCGGGAAAAATACACGCCATATTAAAAGATAGGGGATACAAAGTAAGTCAAGACACCGTTGCAGACATTATGCATAAAAACGGTTGGTTTGCAATTGGAACAGGAGCAAAAAAGCTTTATTTAATGAACCAAGAGCGAAAGGAAAATATCCTTAATCAGCAATTCAATGTATCTCGACCTAATGAGGTTTGGGTTAGTGACGTTACATACTTCAGATATAATGAACGGAATTATTATATTTGCGTAATTATTGACCTCTATGCAAGAAAAGTTGTCGGATATAAAATATCCCTATCCAACAGCACTCAACTAACTAAAGCAACTTTTAAGCTTGCATTTGAGATTCGCCAACCAACCGACCTTCTTTTTCATAGTGATCAAGGCAGCAACTATACGTCAAACACATTCGTTGAATATCTTCGATATTGCAATATACGGCAATCGTTTTCGCGCAAAAGCGTACCTTATGATAATTCAGTAATGGAATCATTTTTCAAATCAATGAAAACGGAAAAACTATATAGAACTAATTTTCGTTCAGAGAGAGAAATCAAGATGGCTGTAAAAGACTATATAAATTATTATAATACCAACCGTCCACACTCCATGCTCAACTATCAAACACCAAATGCATACGAAAACAAATACTTTTCAAAGCAGCAAAATCAACAATGTTAAAATACACTCGGTTCGTAAATAAAGTTTTTAAGCAATTTAGGGTTCAAATTTCAATTGTTTTGATTTTGGTGTACGATAACACAAGCCAATAAAAGCCTTACCAAATAAAGAAAATCAACCTTCAATCGAACAACACCGGTTCAGATTTGAAGGTTGATTTAGATGGCTCCCCCTGCTGGGCTTGAACCAGCGACATCATGATTAACAGTCATGCGCTCTACCGACTGAGCTAAGGAGGAATATCGAATTTTGGGGAGATTTCAAACTCCTATAACCTCCCGAGTGCTGCGATCACGCCGCTTTTCTCAGTTGTAACGAGCTAAAAGCGCTCTACCGACTGAGCTAAGGAGGAATATTAGGCACAAAAGTTGCGCCATGAGCGCAACTTTTGTGTGTGTCGGCTACGACTTATCTTCCCGGCTCGTCTCCAAGCAAGTATTGTCAGCACGGCA
>SVRN01000035.1 GCA_015064805.1 Oscillospiraceae bacterium | reverse complement strand
AAACCAAAGGAACGATCAAATTCAAAGTAAAAAAAGGCCTCAACGCCAATTATCAATTTGCCAAGATCGACAACATCGACGGCGTTTACGATTTATTGCTTTCTCTTTGGAAGAAGCAATCATAACCACGCAAATCCATCTCTTTACCCAAAGGAAGACACTACCATGAAATCTATCCAAAAACCGCTCGCTGTGGCCTGCCTGGACGTGCTCTACGCCATCGTTGCCGGCATCATCGTCGGCACGGCCTACTTTTTCTTCCAGAATAGCAACGGCTTCGCGCCGGGAGGCGTCGGGGGGCTGGCTACCATCACCCACCATCTGCTTGCGGATCGCATCAGCTGGTCCATTCTGATGATTGCCTTTAATCTGCCCATCTTCATTCTGGTCGGTGCGATCGTCAACAAAAAGCTGGGCTTGATTTTGAGCGTTTACATGATCGTTCAATCGCTCATGCCCCGCCTTTACGAGGCACTCGGCGCACAGCCCTACTGTCTGGCCGTCAACGGCGAGGACTTCAACATCGTCTTCGCCTGCATTGCCACGGGCGTGATCTCGGGATTTGGCTTTTCGCTGATGCTCATGCGCTTTGGCGCAAGCGGCGGCACGTACGGGATCTCCGCGCTGATCAAAAAAGCCAAGCCCGAAATGAACATCGCCTACGTCTCCTTCATTCTGGACGCGAGCGTGGTCTTCATCGCGTTTTTCGTCTACGGCATGAAGATCACCCCCACCATCTGCACCCTTTTGAACCTGTTTATTGCCAACATCATCGTCGATCACGGTCTGAGCGGCATCAAAAACGGCTACAAGTTCGAGATCATCACGACGCGCCCGAACGAGCTGGCCGACGAGCTGGTCACGCGCTTGCGCCGCGGCGTCACCGAGATCAAGGTGCACGGTATGTACTCCGACACGGACAAGTATATGCTCGTCTGCATCATCAACAAGCGCCAGATCGGTGAGATGATGAAGATCATCAAGCGCTATCCCGACACCTTCGCCAGCTTTGAAAAGGTCAACGAGGTGTTTGGAAACTTCAAGAGGAACGTTTGATCAGTATTTTTGAAAGAAGAAAATCTATGAAACGCAATCGTTACACTTGGGTAGATGGCATGAAAGAGGTCTTAAAAGAATCGCTCGTTGTAGTCCTGTACTTAGGGATCTGCATCGTCGCATCGATTATCGGTGCCCTGCTTCCAATAGATTTTGCCGAGCTTCCCTTTGAAGTTCTGATGATTCTTGCCGTAGCGGCGCTCCTTGCAATTTTGTATATGATAGCCGCCGTTGTCACGATAATTTTGAAAGTCAAAACGAAAATCAAAAGCAAAAATAAACACACATAAGGGAGACCTGTCGCGTGCCGTATTATTTTCCCTTTGGACAAGCACTGCACCCTTTGGTGCAACAAGATACGTCCCCCAAAAAGGTATTCGTGCTTGGCGTATACGCAAGCGCGGTGCACGCAAAATGGATCAAGGACGGCAAGATCTTTTGCCAGGCACTTGCGGTTGCCAGCGAGCCGAAAATCTTTTGGGACGGAGACGTCGCGGAAGCAAAGCATATCATCGATTCGATCGCCATCCCCAAAGAGCTGGGACATCTGGAACCCGCGAGCCGGCAGTTCAACGGTCCCTCCGCCAAGGTGCTTGACGAGAACATTCTCGCCCCGCTTGGATTTACGAGAGAGGACGCGTGGCTGTGCGATCTTTTGCCAGAAACACGGCTGAACGAAAGCCAAGTCAAAGCCTTGCGGGAAAAATACGAACCCCACATGCAAGAGTACGGTTTAAATCCCGTCACCATTCCCAAGCGTCCCTCGACCTTTTGTGACGAGGCCAGAAGCGAGGAAATCACGGATGAGCTGATGCGCTCCGAAGCCGATCTGCTCGTTTTACTCGGCGATATTCCCATTGCTCAATATCTGAAAAGAGTCGCCGCCGTTCCCTATTCCACGCTCGGTGAATACGTGGACAAATACGGCTACGGCAACCCTACCGAGACGGTTATACGCGAGAAAACAATCCGCGTCCTGCCGCTCGCCCATCCCCGTCAGATCGGTGCCTTGGGCGCACACAGCGAGCGGTGGTTTCAGGCTCATAAAGCCTGGGAAAACCGCGCGTAATCACTACATTACATAATTAAATTCAATCGTTCAGGAGAAAAGTTATGCATCCCATCATTGGAATCATTGCATCTGCAAAGGACGTTGACGATCTAACGTCAACGACGACCTATCCCAAAGCCATCGAAGCGGCAGGCGGCATTCCCGTCGTCCTGCCCTGCGGTGACGATCTTGACACGTACGATCATTTTCTTGATATCTGCGACGGCTTTATGTTCACGGGCGGCTGTGACATTCGCCCCGCTCGCTACGGCGAGGAAACACTGCCCGAATGCGGCGGCATCCAGGATCACCGCGATATCATCGAGCTTGCCTTCTTTGAAAAGGCCATCAAAACCGACAAGCCCCTCATCGCCATTTGCCGCGGCATTCAGCTGGTCAACGTCGGCCTTGGCGGCACGTTGTATCAGGACATTCCCAGCCAGCTCGGCACCAATATCGCGCACAAACAGAACGAGGGCCGTTTTGAACCCTCGCACAGCGTCAATGTCATCGAAAACACGCCCCTGCACGATATGACGGGGGGCAAAGCGACCATGATGGCCAACAGCTTCCACCATCAGGCCATCAAGGATTTGGGCCACGGTCTTGCAGTCATGGCGCGCGCCGAGGACGGCATCATTGAGGCGGTGTATATGCCCGAAAAGCCCTACGTCCGCGCCTATCAGTGGCATCCCGAAAGGTTGTGGCAGATCGATGGGGACAATCTGGCGATCTTTACGGAATTTGTCAAGGCTTGTCGGAAGTAAACGTAATTTATTGTCAAAAAGGAAGAACCACTATGGCAAAAAAACTAACTAAACGAGAAAGACGATTACAGACACATCAACAAAATTTGAAATTACTTATTGGAGGCATCGTTGTCTCCCTCATTCTCCTTTGCGCATTTATTTTCTGTCTTTGTGAATATATCACCGGTTCCCTCACCCACGACCAAGCGCAGGAGAAAAATTACACCTTTGCCTCCTTTAAAAATGAGGATGGAAATAATTACGTATACGTTGAACAAGAAGAAACTCCTCTGCTGATTACCTCTATTACCATGAACAAAGCACTCCTACAAACCCTTGAGAACCTGGAGCAAGGGACAGATATTCATTGTTACTTAATCGAGACACGTGCTCGCGGATTTGATTATGAGATTGTAGAATTGGAGGCAGGCTCATTGCTTTTGTCACTTGACGACTACAATCAACGCAATAAAAGCAACAACCTGGGCGGTGTTATTTTTCTCGGCATCCTTTTGCTTCTTTCAGGCGCCGTCACTTTCCTATTTGGATTCTCTTATAAAATGTACAACGACAAGCTCAAAAAGAAAAATCTCAAAATGCATCAAAAACGAGGCTAAACATGATCGACCTTCACACCCACACCAACTTTTCCGACGGCACCTACTCCCCCGCCGAGCTGATCGACGAGGCTGAGCGAATGGGCCTTGCCGCCATCGCGCTGTGCGATCACAATACCGTGCGGGGCCTGGACGAATTTCTCGCGGCGGCACAGGGGAGAAATATTGAAGCCATTCCCGGCATCGAATTTTCAACCGACTATCTAACGCCCGAGGGGCGTACGCTTGAGCTGCACGTACTCGCGCTGTTCGTCCGCCCTGAGTATTACGAAACGATCCACGCGCTCGTCGAGCCGATGAGCCAAAGAAAGGAAAAAAGCAACCGTGATCTCATTGCGTCATTGCAAAAGGCAGGCTACGACATCACCTACGACGAGGTTCTCGCCGAGGGGCACGGCAACATCAATCGCGCTCACGTAGCGGGCTTGCTGACGAAAAAGGGCTATACCTCCTCCAACAACGAGGCCTTTCGAACCGTGCTCTCGCTCGAGAGAGGATTTTATACGGAACCCCAGCGCCTGCCCATCTTTGAAACGATCAAGTTCATCCGCTCCATCGGGGCCGTTCCCGTACTGGCGCATCCCTTTTTGAAGCTGGATGAGGCGGGACTGCGCGCCTTCCTTGATCAGGCCATTCCCTGTGACTTGGTCGGCATGGAAACGCTGTATTCCACCTACGACGAGAAAACCATCGCTCTCTCCCGCGCCATCGCGAGCGAGTTCGGTCTGTGCGAAAGCGGCGGCAGTGATTTCCACGGTTCAAGAAAACCCGACATCTCGCTGGGTACAGGAAAAGGAAATCTGGCGGTGCCGATTGAATTTTTGGAGAAGCTGAAGGCGTTTGCCGGCTGATCGAAAGGAGTTCCTATGGGAAAGATCGTACAAAAGCAAAAGGAGATATTGATTGAGAACATAAAAAGAAATTTGATGGCCATGGTGTTTTTCTTGGTCGTCACCGTTGTCATTGCTCTTTTGGGCGTTTTTATGAAGATCAGCAAGCCAATCCAAATTGGCGGCTTTATTATTCTCTCTTTGCTTTCTTTTTCGCTATCACTCGTTTTCATGATTGAATTTATCCGCGTTTTCCGTATCCATCGTATCATTTTCAGAACGCGCGCTGCCAATCATGATAAAACTATCGTTTGCAACAACGTTCGCTTCCGCACCTATTCCACCGCTATCAACCGTCATCAACACGCAGATCACATTTGGGCAATTGTGTTGATTGACAAAAGCAAAACCAAATACACCTATATTTTGGAAGAAATAAAGCCCTGTGTAACACGTGTTCAAAACACGCTTAAGCAGAATTTAATTAATAAAGAACTGGTTGTTTTGTGCTATCAGAATACCAACATCATTAAAAAAATTCGTGACGTAAATCTGTAAAGGAGTCCCATGAAACGCACCCTCATCACCCCCAATTTCGACGACTACCCTGCCGTCTATCACCCTCTGTTTGACGGCGCGCGTCTGTACGATAGCAGCTGCTCGCCCGAGGCGCGCGTGCTGTATATTGATAAGGACGACGGGCTCTACCTCAAGTCCGCTCCTCTGGGAACGCTATCCCGCGAGGCAGACATGACCCGCTTTTTCCATGCGAAGGGCTTTGGCACCGAGGTGTTGGACTACCATAGCGAGGGCGAGCGCGATTGGCTGCTGACCGCCCGTGTGAAGGGCGAGGATTGCACACACGCAGACTTCATCTCTCACCCCGAGCGATTGTGCGACCTGACGGCAACGCTCTTGCGCGAGCTCCACGGCGCCGACACGGCAGGCTGTCCCATTCCCGACCACACGGCGCGCTATCTTGCCCTGGCCGAGCACAACTACCAACACGGTCTTTACGACACCTCGCTCTTCCCCGACAACTGGGGCTATGCCTCGGCGGACGAGGCGTGGCAGGTCGTGAAAAGCGAAGGACACCGTCTTAAGTCCGACACGCTGCTCCACGGCGATTATTGCCTGCCCAACATCATGCTGGACGGCTGGCGCTTTTCGGGCTTTATCGACGTTGGAAACGGCGGCGTCGGTGACCGCCACGTCGATCTGTTCTGGGGCGCGTGGTCGCTCTTCTTCAACCTGAAAACCGACCGCTACCGTGACCGTTTCTTCGACGCTTACGGGCGGGACGTCATCGACCTTGATCTGCTGCGCGTGGTCGCGGCGTGTGAGGTGTTTGGGTAAGAATCGGAGGACGTATGCGCTATTTCAAATACAAAAACATCAATCAGACCATCGAAAAACGCGCCTTGCGAGAACAGTACGCCACGCTCACGCGGCAAGAAAAAAGGCAATATCACAAAGAAAAATTATTATCCGGGCTCGGACTCGTACTTTTCTTCACCGTCAGTGCTTTATCTGCCATCCTGCTTTTTGATCTCATCGAACGTATTCCCGAATCAACGGTGATTTGGATCAATATCCTTGATTGGATTGCCAAAGGAATTTTGTATCTCGTAGCGGGAATCGTCAGCCTGATCATTGGAGCCGTCGTTTCGACCCCTCTGTTCACCAAGGCTACCGGCGTTCAAAAACAGATCAAGCGAGACGTTTTGAGTCGTGCCTGCGAGCATTTGCGTTCCTATTACGGAATCCAAGAGCCTTGTCTTGTAACCAAATGTTACGATTCAAGCGAAGCCTCCTTTACCAATCACGACGTTTGTCTCTTCTTTTGCGATGGCGAATTACGCATCACGGCAAACCTGGTAAGCGGCTTTTTTCACGGCAAAGCCGACCTGGGATGTTACGCTTTTGATACGAAAGAAATATCCTACGTGTATGCTACGTATCACGAGGTCACCGCGACCGAGCTACGCGCCGGCGAACTGCACTTTTTCCTTGGAAAACGCGCGGTTCCATTTATCAAAAAATATCTGAATGAAATGGAGAATCCTCATGACCGATCTTGAACGAGCAAAAGAATTTTTCGCCGCTGACCGCTATGCGACCGAGGCTACGGGCATCGAAATTATCGCGGTTGGCGAGCACTGGGCCAAGTGTGAATTGAAGCTGGACGGATGCCACAAAAACGCCGTCGGACACGTCATGGGCGGGGTGATCTTCACCATGGCCGATTTCGTGTTTGCCGTCGCCACCAATTTCGACGCCCCCTCCCCCACCGTTACCGTGACCTCCAACATCGCCTACCTTGCCTCTCCGCGCGGCAATATCCTTTACGGCGAAGCCAAGCTGCTCAAGGACGGCCGTCGCAACTGCTTTTACGAGATCACCATCACGGACGATACCGGTCTCACCGTTGCCATCGTCACGACCAACGGCGCGCATTTGTGACGCTTGGAGGATGTCGCATGAAAACGCAACGTACTACTGCGTCCGTGCTGGACTATATGAAGGATGGCGCTATCTTCTTTCTCGTTATGGCGCTCATTTTTATGCTGTGGATCATCTTTATCAGCAAGACTCCAAAGGAATTGATCGCCCTTGATCGCTCGCTCGAGCAAATCACTTACGAGGATGACACCGCCTATATCCACTTTCAAAACGATGATACCGATTATGTCTTTTACGAATTTGACGACGTCACGCTGGACTGCCTGAAGGTGCTACAGACAGGCGACACTGTGACCGTTTACGTTTTTGAGGATTACCAAAACTTCACCTACGCGCTCATCACAAAAATGATATTCAAGGGTGAAATCTTGTTTGATTCCGCCGAGCATGACAGCGCGCACAATCAAAACGTAACTTTTATTGTTTGCAGCATATTTCTCACGTCTCTCGCCGCCATTCTGACCGCCTTGCGGCACAAGGGCAAGCCGATTGAGAATACGGTCATGCAGTTTGAAATCAGAAATCCGTATTGGGTTTCTATCTTTGCACGATTCTTCATTGCCATGGGCTTGAGCGGCTTTCTCTCCTTTACCTTGCTATATGGCCTCGGCCGACTTGAGCGTGAAAATTACCCGATCGCCTTTATCTTCCTGTTCTTTTCCCTTCTTGGAGGCCTCTTACTGTATACGTACATCAGAGAGAGCTTTTCTCTCAAAAACGGTGTCTATACCTACGTCAAGCCCTTCAAACGCGCGCAGTCCGTGTCTCGCACCGAGCTGAAATGCGTCACGATTGAGCCGGGATTTTCCATCTCGCGTATCGTGTTCTACGATAAAAACGATACCAAGGTCATGCACTTTTACGATGACGGATCGGCCTTTACGGGCAATCTGTTTATCGATTCGCTGAAAGCATATGACATTCCCCTCATATACAAGCATAACCATAATCAAACCCGCAAATGAGCAAAGGAGCACAACCATGAACGTAAATAATCCGTTTGATCTTTACCCCTCGCAAGAGGAGCTTTCCACTTGGATCGACCGTCTGTGGGCAGCTGAGGCCAATCTCCCCGCCACGGCAACGCGCCTCAACGATCGCGGCGAGCGCACCCGTCTTGGCATTCACCACATGACCCGCTCCTCGCTGTACCGCTTTGAGCAAGAGGGCATGCGCCCCTTCTATGGTATGTGGTCGCCTGCTTTGAAGGGCCCTGCACCTCTGATCGTTCACACGCCCGGCTACGGCGCCGAGCCCTCCTTCCACCCCGACGTAGTCGGAGAGGGCTACAACGTACTGGAGCTTTCCCCGCTTGGTTACTGGACGCCAAGTGGCGATCTTCACGAGTTGAAATGGTTCGACGGTGTAAACAAGATCTGGCCCGTTTTGCCTCAAACGGCCCTTGACCCTTACAGCATGGAAAGCTACTTTGGCTGGATGCTTAACGTCATGGGTGCCATTCGCTGGGCCATGTCACAGCCGACGGTCATCCCCGATCGCGTGTCCTTCTTTGGTACCAGCCAGGGCGGCGGTGCTTCGCTACTTTTGGGATCGATCTACCGTGACCACGGCGTACGCTGTGTGGCCGCCGACGAGCCCTTTCTGACCAACCACCCGCTGTCCAACTTCCGCGGCGCATACGATCACGCTCGTCCGGGTGTAGAAAAAGTCAACGAGGACCAATTCTGGCACAATATCGGCTTTGTCGATACGCTGACTCATGCCGCTCGTATGAACTACCCCGTTCTGCTCACGCTGGGCACGTCTGACGCTACCTGCCCGCCCGAGTGCATCCGCGTGCTGTTCGACAAGCTCGACACGCACAAAATGCTACTCTCCATGAAGGATCGCGGGCACGGCTATCAATACGAATTCGTCCGTCACGCGCTGACCTGGTTTAGCCTGTACGCATAAAAAAACTCCTCAAAGGTGAACCCTTTGAGGAGTTTTTATTATTGAGAATCGCGCGAAAGATCGTCTTAATCGTCCAACTTCCGATTGGTCACAAAGCGGTAAAGAGCAGACGACAGGCGCGACGGCTTGCGCGTGGGCTTGTCCGGCTTTGCCACGGGGTCACCGTCTTCCAACGGCTCTACGCCCTCGTCGTAAGGCTCGGCAAATGCGTCCTGCTCACTCTCATTACTTTCTTCTGGTGGTACCTCTGCCGTTTCCTGCGCGAAACAAGCCCATGATGTCATCGACATCCATGTCCTCTTCGTCCTTTGCTTCAGCAGCGGGAGCAGCCTCTGCGGCGGCAGCGGCTGCCTCAGCGTTGGCTCTGGTTACAGCGGGATGCTCCTTGATGGACTGACGCTCTTCATCGGTCTCAGCAAAGCCGGTAGCGATGATGGTGATCTTCATCTCGTCATCCAGCTCGGGATCAAATGCAACACCCCAAATGATGCTTGCATCGGGATGAGCCTCTGCCGCGATCATTTCGGAAGCCTGGTTGACCTCTTCAAGTCCTACGTCGGGAGAAACGGTGATGTTGATCAGGATACCGTGAGCGCCGGAGATGGAGCTCTCAAGCAGGGGACTGAATACGGCGGCACGAGCAGCCAGCTCAGCCTTATCCTTACCGGTAGCGGCACCAACGCCCATGTGAGCGTAGCCTGCGTCCTTCATAACGGACGTAACGTCAGCAAAGTCGAGGTTGATGAAGCCGGGAACGTTGATCAGGTCGGAAATGGACTGAACGCCGCGGCGCAGAACGTCGTCTGCTACCTCAAATGCGTTCGCCAGCGTGATGCGGGTATCGGATACCTGGCGCAGACGGTCGTTGGGGATAACGACCAGAGAGTCAACGTACTTGCGCAGCTCGGCAATACCTCTCTCGGCCTGCTCTGCTCTGCGTCTGCCCTCAAAGGAGAAGGGCTTGGTTACGATACCGATGGTCAGAATACCCATCTCCTGTGCAGCGCGAGCTACAACGGGAGCAGCACCCGTACCGGTACCACCGCCCATACCTGCGGTAACGAATACCATGTCGGCATCCTTGAGCATAGCCTTGATCTCTTCAATGGATTCCTCGGCAGCACGTGCACCAACGTCGGGGTTCGCACCTGCGCCCCAGCCCTTGGTGTACTTTTCACCGATGATGATGTGGCTGCTTGCCTCGCTGTGACGGATGACCTGACGGTCGGTGTTAACAGCGACAAAGTGTACGCCACGGATGTTGGTTGCGATCATACGGTTGACAGCGTTGTTACCGCCGCCACCGACACCAATCACTTTAATATTTACGCCGCAATCATTGGTTTCTTCAGGTTCGAAAGTCATGTTGATAAACCTCCAATATGTTATTTCCTCCATGCCCGTGATATTCCGATCGTTGGCAACATACGGCCACCGTCGGGCGGACATGATTATACTTCATACTATATGATACCTTGTTTTCGCAAATTTTGCAATACCTTTTTTGAAATTTTTTTATTTTTTTTCATAAAGTTCGCCTTTTGGCCGAATTTAGGGCACAGGGCGGATATTTACGCGGGAAAAATCATCCACGTCAACGCGCAAAGGCCCAACATCACCGCTCTGTGCGCGATACGCGTCCATCGAGCTCTTAGCCGCGCGCAGCTGCTCCTCGGGCTTGAGGGCCTCGTGAAGCAACAGCACCGTGCCGTCGGACAGCGTCACATTCACGGCATACGGGTCAGACATATCGATGTGCTCGACACCATCAAAAAGCCCAACGCCCCGCATCGCCTCGGCAATGGCATTCAGCTTGGCGATGGCAGGCTTGTTGCCGTCATAGGTCTGTCCAACCGTGACCTCCTTAGGAGGCTCATCCTCCTGCTCTTCCCCCTCCGCCTCCTCGGTTTGCAGGAACAGCTCGAATTCCACCACGCAAAGCGCGTCGCGCATCGTATTCTTGGGACAGATCTCCAGCACCCACATGGTATCGTCCAAAAGTGCCACCTGATCCTCTAAAAGGGACAGCGCCCAGTGAGGCGTTCGCTCGGTCACGACGATGCTGATCTTGCCGGAAAGCGCTCGATCCACGCTGACGGTCGCAAGATAGGGGTAGCCCTCTAACAAGGCCGCTTGTATCGCACCGGGCGAGCAAGAGAGCAGCTCGTCTCCCACGGCAACGCCCGTACCGTCTGCGAGCGTTTTTGCATCGTAATGAGCGTACCCGCTGACGTCAATTTGCTTGACCCTGACCATCGAAAGCAACGGAACGGCGGCCGCCAGGCAGATCGCGCCAACGGCACACAGAAGCATCAAACGGCGCGTCCAGACGCGCAGGAACTGACGGACGAAGCTCTCGTCGGACGGGAGCGGTGCCTGCACGTCGATCGTTCGACGCTTTCCCTGCTCTTGCTGTGCAGCAAGAGCAACCAATGCGGACGTAGGACGGGCGGTGCGTGCATCTGCAGCTGCATCCGACGACCGTCTGACGATCATGCCGCGAAGCGTTCCTTGACGCTTACTCCGCAACAGCTTCATTCAAGCACCTCCCTTTCGTAGCGTTTCTTATATTATACACCAAAAAAACGTCGATGGCAACCCCTACGAGCTACCATCGACCATATTTCGTTTTAATCTTTCTTTTTGCGGCTTTGGTAGGCCTCCACCGCCGCGACCACACGCTCGTAGATCAATCGGTTGGCATCGGCGTTGGCAAACGAAAGAATGTTCTTTTGCAGCTTGCGGCGAAGATCGGGATTGTCCAGAAGCTCGATCACGGCACGCGAGAGCGCACCGCCCGAAAAGTCCGTTTCCTCTACCAAGAGCGCCGCCTCGCGGTCAGCCATGGCGGTTGCGTTGCGCAGCTGATGATTGTCTGCTACGTAGGGGGACGGAATGACCACGCAGGCCTTGCCCATACGGGCAACCTCGGACAAGCTCATCGCACCTGCACGCGAGATGACGACGTCGGCCGCCGCTAACTGCAACGGCATATCGTAAATGTAATCCTGAACGGCAACGTTGGGACATTGATCCAGGCCGTATTCTTGATACAGCGCCATCGCCGTGAGAATATTTTTCGTTCCCGCCGACAAAACAAAGCGAGTATCGGGTCGTGTAGGCGCCAGCAGACGCAGCATTTCAAGAACTGCCGTGTTTACGGAAGCCGAGCCGTGACTGCCTGCTGAGCAAAGCACCAGCGTCTCGTTTTCGCCAAGGCCGAGCTTCGCACGCGCGTCCTCGGTCGCAATCGAGCCGAAGCCGCCGCGCAAGGGGTTGCCGACGACTACGCACTTTTTGCGCTTTTTGAGTAACTGCTCCGTTTCAGCAAAATTAAGCAGGATGGTATCCACGCTGTATTGCAGCATCTTGACAGCCAGACCTGGCTGGCAGTTGGATTCATGCACCATAGTAGGAATGCCCGCGTTGGCCGCCGCGCACAGCATAGGCCAGCAGACGTAACCGCCCGTACCGATGACGATATCGGGCTTGAAGGTATTCAAGATCTCCTTGGTCTGCTTGCTGTGGGGCGAGGTAATGGCCGTGAACAGCGCCTTGATATTGGAAAGCGAAAGGGAGCGTCGGATGCCCTGACTTTCTACGTAAAACAGGGGATAACCAGCACGGGGGACAAGGTCGCATTCCTTGCCGCCGCGAACGCCGACGAAGGCAATCTCAGCATCAGGCTGATTCATACGAATGGTATCCGCAATCGCAATCGCAGGATTGACGTGCCCACCCGAGCCGCCGCCCGTTAAAAGCACACGCATCATAATTAACTCTCCTTTCTCCGCCAAGGCGGATCAACCGATCAAAATATAAACGTCCTTATTTTTCTACACGGGAGAAGCGGGAAATGTTCAGCACGATGCCCATTTCAAAGATCTGAATGGCAAGTGCCGTACCGCCCGAGCTGAAGAACGGAAGTGAAATTCCCGTGTTGGGCATCGAATTGGTAACGACGGCAATGTTGAGTGCCGCCTGCAGCGCGGTCTTGAACACGATACCGTAGACCACCAGCGCGCTGAATTTATCGGGTGCTCCCGACGCAATCTTAAAGCCGCGCCAAACGAGCAGAGCAAACAAGAGAAGAACGATCACGGCTCCGAAGAAGCCGAGCTCCTCGCAAATAATGGTAAAAATGAAATCGTTTTGCGGCTCGGAAACGAAGCCGAACTTCTGACGGCTGTTGCCAAGTCCAAGACCGAACAAGCCGCCCGAGCCGATGGCATACAAGCCCTGAAGCGTCTGCCACGCCTCGCCCAGCGGGTCCATCTGGTCGATGTTGAGCCACAGCTGGATACGGGTATCGGCATAGCTGGAAAACAGAATCAGCGCCGCGCCGCCCAAGACAACAACGCCTGCGAGCATAGCAAGCCAACGCATTTTCGTGCCGCCCATAAACATGACGACCGCGCCGATCATGGCAATGATCATAACACCCGAAATGTGCTTTTCCGCCGCGACCAACAACACGATGATGGCAAGGCAGATACCCGGGAGCAACACGCCGTAGCGGAAGTTGCCGCCGAACTTGTGGTCGGACATGACCTGCTTTTCGTATTTACTCATAAGCAAGGCCAGCATCATAACGACCGCCAGCTTGGCAATTTCGGAGGGCTGAATGGTAATCGGGCCGATCACGATCCAGCGCTGTGCGTCACCCTCACTCGCACCGACGACCAGCACCAACAGCAAAAGCAGGATCGATACCCCGTACGAACCGATCGCAAACAGACGCCAGAACCACGGGCGCGCCATGATGACAAAGGGAGTCGTCAGCGCAACCGCCAAGCCAATAAACATCAGATGACGCTTGATATAATATAGGCTGTCTCCCTTGTGCTGGGCGCCGTAGATGGAGCTTGCGCTGTAGGCCATGATAATACCGTACAGCACCAGCGCCACGACGATCAACAGGAAGGTCATATCCATGCTTCCCTGCGCGAGAGGCAGCTTTTTGTTTTGTTCTACGGGATGAATGGGATCACGGTAGATGGGATCGCGGGATCTGCGGCGGCTAACGCCGCGGCTAAAACCGTTTTGTCCCGATTGCCCGCCCGTGACGGCTCTTTCCGTATCGGTCGGCTGTACTGACAAAGCGATCCCCTCCTCCCAACTAAAAATTCAATAAAAATCAACCAACGCGCAGGCCGCAAATGACCAGAACGACGGCAACGATACCGAAGATCAGACCGACGAGCGAGAACATATAGACGATCTTCTCCTCCGTCC
This sequence comes from Oscillospiraceae bacterium, assembly GCA_015064805.1. Classification (GTDB taxonomy): domain Bacteria; phylum Bacillota; class Clostridia; order Oscillospirales; family CAG-272; genus SIG644. The sequence goes on along the minus strand of SVRN01000035.1, from coordinate 6,134 downwards.
AATGCATCTTCTGGAACTGATGATGCACGGGCGCAATGCCAAACACCTTGCGGTGGAACACGCGAATAGAAACGATCTGGATCAGGCTTGACAGCATATCCAGAATGAACACGGCGCTCAGCACGAGCACGAGCAACGGACGGTCCAGCATAAAGCCCGTACCGATCAGAATACCGCCCAAAAACAGCGAGCCCGTATCGCCCATAAACACCTTAGCAGGGTGATAGTTGAAGGCGAGGAACCCAATCATACCGCCGATCATCAGTGCGCTGATGAGGACGCTATCGTGGTCGGACAGTAAAAACGCAACGAGAGCCAGGCACATGCTGGCCACCAGGGCAACCGACGAGGCCAGACCGTCGATGCCGTCGGTCAGATTGGTGCTGTTGACCATACCGACGATGACGATCAGCGCGGCAACGTAATAGAAAATGCCGAGATCGACGGAAAAGCCGAAGGAATGGATGGTCAGCACGGTATCAAGGCCGCCGAATGCCGCCATTGCCCAAAGATAGGCCGCAGCAACTAAAATCTGCAGCAAAAACTTCTGCCAGCTGGCAAGACCTTGGTTTTCCTTATGAGACAGCTTGGTGTAATCGTCCACAAAACCGATCATCGCGTTGGCAACGCCAAGACAGATGGTCAAGGCAAGCGGAATCAGTTCACGGTTGCCCGTCAGGCTTTGGAAAACGAAATATGGAACGCAAAGGATCAGCAGGGGCAAAATAAAGCAGATACCGCCCATGGTGGGGGTTCCCTCCTTGCCCTTGTGCTCCTGCACGTAATCGGCAAAAATATGCTGTCCGACCTTATATTTTCTTAACACGGGAATGATCACGCGGCAAAGCAGCATGGTCAAAAGCAACGCCGCGGGAAGCGCCGTCAGAAACGTCAGCATCAGTTCGGAATCCGTAGTCATATCTTGCCTCAATCTTTCTTTGCGTCAAATTTTCAAGTCTTTTTGTTCGGGTCAGTTGCCTTCAAGGCGTAGATCATACGCTCAGCGGCGATGGCACGGCTTGCCTTAAGCAGAACCACGTCCCCAGGCTTCAGCATGCTCCAAAGCTGCTGGGCCGCAGGAGTCAGATCATCCAGCTCACGCACCATGCAAATAGCGTCGTCTGCCATACCTGCACCCAACGCGCCTTCTGCAATGCTGACGCCAAGGTCCCCCAGCGTCATCAGGCAGGACACGCCCAGCGTGGCGGCCTCCTCACCGACCGTTTCGTGCATACGGCGGGTAGCCTCGCCCAGCTCTCGCATATCGCCCAGCACCGCCACCGCGCGTCCACCGCGCGCCTTGGCATAGCTGACCAGCACGTGGATCGCCTCGCACATGGATTCGGGCGCGGCGTTATAGCAATCCGCCAGAATGGTGACGTCACCGACGGGCACCAACGTCTGGCGCAGCTTTTCATTTTGATAATTCATCAGTCCCGTGCGGATCTCGCTCTCGCTCATACCCAGCTCAAGACCGATCGTAACCGCATAGGCCGCATCGTACACCATATGCGTGCCAATGGCGGGAATGCTCAAACGGTGGAAGAGCGTACCGCTTGGCGTGGTAATATCAAACACGGTTTCCCAACGCTCGGGATTTTGATGAATGGCACTCACCGCATAGTCGCCCTCGGTGTGAACGGTTACCGTTCGGATGTTGAAGCGATCGTGCTTCAAGCCGTACAGTAGCGGTTCGTCGCCGTTGACGATCAACAAGCCGCCGTCACGCAAGCCCGTGACGATCTCCAGTTTGGCAAGGGCGATGTTTTCTCTCGTTTTCAGATATTCCAGATGTGACGATCCGACGTTGGTGATCAGCGCCACGTCGGGCGTTACCACGCGAGAGAGCTGCGCGATCTCGCCGCGCGCGCTCATGCCCATCTCAAAGATCGCCGCCTCATGCAAAGGCGTTACGCCCATAACGGACATCGGCATGCCGATGATGCTGTTATAGTTTGCCTCCGTTTTATAGCACTTAAAACGCTGTCCGAGAACGGCGCACAAAAATTCTTTGGTTGTGGTCTTGCCAACGCTTCCCGTTACCGCCACGCGCAAAACATTGCGCTCGCGGATATACTCGGTCGCCATATCCGAAAGCGCGCGCAGCGTATCGGGAACAACGACGGCGGACACGTCCATCGCCTCGGGCACGGAAGGAAACTTCTCGCACAGCACGGCATCACAGCCCTGCTGAAGCACCTGCATGATATAGTTATGACCGTCCGTTTTCTCACCGCACAGCGCAACGAACAGCACGCCCTCGCCTGCCTCACGCGAATCGGTACATATGAACTTTATCGGGCGGTCTGCGCCCACCAGGTATCCGCCGCAGCTTCTGGCCACGTCGGACAGCATATACGTTTTAATTCCGATCTCTATTTTCATCTCTGTCGCTCCTTTGATCCGCTTCGCATTTTGACGATTGCAAGAACGGGTACGCTCTCGCCACCGCATCGGCCGCTATGGCCTTTTCGTCAAAGGGATGTTTTCCTGTCGCGTCGATTTCGTATTTTTCATGTCCCTTGCCCGTCAGCAAGATAATATCCCCTGCCCGTGCCTCGCGTACAGCCACCTCAATGGCAACCGCGCGGTCACGAATGACACGGTAGGGCTTTTCGCGGTCAATGCCGCTGAGTATGTCCGTTATGATGGCATCGGGATCCTCACTCCGACTGTTGTCCGAGGTCACGTACACCATGTCGGCAAAGCGCGAAGCCACCGCCCCCATCAAGGGGCGCTTGCTTTTATCTCTGTCGCCGCCGCAACCAAAGACCACGACGACTCTCTGCCCCTCGCCCCGAAAGCCGCAGGCGGTGCGCAGGACGTTCTCCAGCGCGTCGGGGGTGTGAGCGTAATCCACGAACACCGAAAAATTCACGGGATTGTCGAACCGCACCCGCTCCATCCTTCCCTCCACCCCCGTCAACGCGTTGAGCGTCTCTCGGACTACGCGGGCGCTCACCCCCATTTCCAGCGCACAGGTCGCAGCCTGCAACGTGTTGGATAGGGTGAAAATCCCCGGGATGGGGCTGGACAGCTTGAGCTTGGCGTTGGGCGAAGTCAGCGTATAGCTGACGCCCTCCGTACCGCGAAAACGAACCTCGCTTGCGGTGTATTCGGCGTCGCGCAGCCCCGTTGAGGTGCGCACGATGCGCCCTTTACAATAGGGGATCAGACGAAGTGCCGCGCTATCGTCCGCGTTCAGAATCGCGAGCTTCGTTTTGGGAAACAAGCTCGCCTTGGCCGCGAAATAGTGCTGCATATCACCATGAAAGTCCAAATGTTCGGGAGTCAGATTGGTAAAAATCGCGGCGTCAAAGCGCAGCGGATCCAGTTTTTTCAAGGCCAGCGCGTGAGAGGTGGCTTCCATGATGACGACCTCCACGCCCTCCTCCCGCATGACCGAGAGCATGTGATACAGCTCGGACGGATCGGGGGTGGTCATATTGGCGTTGGGGTTGGCCGAACGGATGTTCAATACCCGATCCCGACAAACGCAACGCACCGTTCCAATGAGCCCGCAAGGGATCATGGCGGCGTCAAACATCGCTTTGAGCATGGTTGAAACCGAGGTTTTTCCGTTGGTTCCCGTCACCGCGATCAGCCGCATTCCCTTGGTTGGATCACCATAAAACGCGTTACAAAGACGGGAAAGTGCCCGCCGCGTGTCACCAACACGGATAAAAATAGCACCGCTTCCCTTCATGACCGGAACCTCACGTTCGATCACCACTGCCGCGGCGCCTTGCTCTAACGCTTGCTTTACGTAAGCGTGACCGTCCGCCGTCGTGCCCCGAATGCAGACGAACATGCATCCGGGCACGACAGCGCGCGAGTCAATCGTGATGGCGTTGATTTCACACGCAGCCATCCGCGTGTCTGCCGGGGTTTCCAAGCCCGACAAAAAGCATAATGTTTCCAACTTCATACAAGCAATACTCCTTCATGCCAAAATTTTCCACGTTTTGACATCCGTGAAGAAGCATCTTCACCTTGTAATCCGTCCTCTATATTTTCCTTCAAATAAGCAAATGAATAATATCACTCGGTCTCAGCGGGGGTGCTGAAGATCAGCGTGATGACCGTACCGGGAGCAACCGTCTCGCCTGCCGCGTGGCTCTGGCTGATAACCGTCGCGCCAACACCCGTCAGGTGATGCTTGGTGCCCGTGATGCGGATATTGAGTCCGCTGTTGATGAGCAACTGATTGGCAGCCGCCGCGCTCTTTCCCACAAGGTTGGGAACGACCACGCCTTCTTCTCCCGTGGCGTCACCTGTGTAGACCACGATCACGCCACCGTTGATTTCCATTTTACTGCCGACCTCGGGCATCTGCCCCGTTACTTTATCGCCGTTACCGACCACGCGAATGGCCACGCCGAGCTGCTCGGCTCGCGCCGTTGCCTGCTCGATGGTGTAGTCCTTCATATTGGGAACGGTAACCGCCAGATTTTCCAGTTCCTCGGCCGTGTAGACCGCCTCCACGCCCATATAAGGCAGGATGGTTTCCAGCAACCGCGCGATATAGGGTGCCGCTACGGCACTTCCGTACAAAAGCCCCTTGGTGGGTTCATCCACCGCGATCATGGCCGCCACCTGCGGACGTTCCGCGGGCGCGTATGCGATGCAGGAGCAGATATAAGCGTCTTTGTTGTCACCGACCTTCTCGGAGGTTCCCGTTTTGGCGGCAATCCGATAACCGGCGACGTAAGCGTTTCTCGCACCGCCGTCTCCCGCAACGCCCTCTTGCAAAATGCCCGAAATGGTATTGCAGACCTCGGTACTGATGACCTGCCGTTTGGTGGTCGTCGAAGCGCTTTGGATCACGTTTCCGTTCGCGTCGGTGATCTTGAGCACCGTGTGCGGTGTGAGAAGATACCCGCCGTTGGCCACGGCAGAAATCGCCGTTACCTGCTGGATGGGCGTGATCTTGAAGTTCTGTCCGAAGGACGCCGTCGCCAAATCCAGGATCTGGAAGTTAGACGGCGAATGGAAAATGCTGTTACCCTCACCCGGCAGGTCGATGCCCGTCTTGTTCAGATAACCGAATGCATTGAAATACTCGTAAAATTTGTCCGTGCCGACCCGAAGTCCTACGTTCATGAGCACGGGGTTGCAGGACTGTTGGATACCGCCCGAAAAGGTCAGCGGGCCGTGTCCCGTGGTTTTGTGGCAATGGATGGTAATACCGTTGACGACGTATGCGCCGTTGCAGTTGAAGTGGTCGGTCGTTTTGACCTTTCCCTCCTCCAGTGCCATGGCCGCCGTGATGATTTTGAAGGTTGAACCGGGGACGTAGGCCTCGGTGATCGCCTTGTTAGACCATGCGGTCAGGAGAAGCTGGGATTTTAGCTTTGCATATTCTTCGCTATCGGACGAGTACCCGCTACTCAATAGCGTTGCCTCGTCGTATTCGTTCAGCGTCCAGGGATCGTTAAGATCAAAGGAGGGATACACCGCCATGGCAAGGATCTCGCCCGTCTGAGGGTCGGTCACCATTCCGCTGGCGCGGTTCTGACCACCCGAGTTTTCATACGCGGCCTTGAGTTGCTCCTCAAGCGCGGCCTGAACGTAAATATCTATGGTAGTGGTAATATCATAGCCGTCTACGGCAGGAATGTACAACTCATACTCATACGGCATTTCGTTGCTCTGCGCGTCGCGGGCGATGATGTATTTGCCGGGGGTGCCGGCGAGCTGTTCGTTGTAAATATACTCGAGGCCGTAAAGTCCCGTACCGTCGCTGCCCGTAAAGCCGATCAGGTGAGCGGCAAGCGAGCCGTAAGGATAATAGCGGGTGCTGGTAGCCTCAAGATAGATCATGTTGCCGAGCTTGTTCTCGCTGACGAAGGCCACGATCCGGTCGGCCGTCGCCTCGTCCACCTGACGGGCGATCGTTCGGTCAAGATACTTGGTGTACTCCGTCTGCTTCATGACGAAATCGTACGTCACGCCGTAGCCCTCATTCAAAAAGGAAGCGAGGCCGCGGGAGATCTTATCGGCAAGGTCGATCGTTTCTCCCTTTTCGTTCGCCTTGCTTTGCGCCGAGGCGATGGACGAAGGAGAAATGAACACGCGATAGGTGCTGATATTGGTGGCGATGAGCACGCCGTTTCTGTCGTAAATATTGCCGC
>SVRN01000034.1 GCA_015064805.1 Oscillospiraceae bacterium | reverse complement strand
GAAATGATGCGTATTCGTCGCGCGCTGCAGGCGAATAAGTAAGGGAATAGTCGCGAGGGAAACTTCTTTTGAAGTTTCCCTCGCTTTTTGATTTGGCTGTTGTATTAACAACTTTTTCTATTGACGCTCACCTTGTGCCTGCGGCACGCGCTCGCTGTGCGGATTTTTGATGGCCTTTCTTTGTCGCTGAACAAAGAAAGGCCGAAAGAAAGTCAGCCAAAGGGCCTAATGCCCTTTGGAAACCCGCAACGCGTCTTTGCGGGCGCAAGCGCAGCACGACGCGAAAATAGGCATTTTCAGCGTTTGCGTCGGCGTTTTAAATAAAACGCCGACACGGAAGACGCACGCAAGCGAAACAGAAAATGCTTTCGCCATCTGCGACGCACCTCGGTTCAACTAATTTTTAACAAAAAAGTCTTGCTTCCTTCGCCTGCCGCGCGTGGTGGCAAGATTTGATGCACAGCACGCAAAATTTTGATGTAATCTCTCTTGATATGCCATGTAGCGCGGCAATGCCAAGGAAGTTCCAAGAGGGAACGTCTTGCGATTTCGGCTTGCCGAAATCTGTTTTCTTGGTTCGTTTTTTGCCGCGTGGCAAAGAATGGACATAAAACGTTGTAAAGATCAGCGCGCGACACGGAGTTCGTATTTCTACGGGAAGAATTTTGCATACAAAATTCTTCGGCAGCGGGTAACTGAACACCCCACAAGCACAGAAATAAATGCCCGCGTTATGATCGTCAAAAGGAGAAGTTGTCTAAAATTCAACTATCTCTCCTTGACATTTTCCTCGTCGCGTGCTATAATCAAAATGTGTTATTATGCTGTTATACTATCCCCCGAAAGGAAAACATAAAATGAAAGTAGGCTTTGTATCCCTCGGCTGTCCTAAAAATCAGCTCGACACCGAGGTCATGCTCCACGAGGTCATCGCCGCAGGCTATGAGATCACCCCCGACGAGACCGAGGCGGACGCCGTCATTATCAATACCTGCGCCTTTATTGAAAGCGCGAAAAAAGAGGCCATTGAGAACATTCTCGACATCGCCTGGCTCAAGGAAAATCGCTCGCTTAAGGCTATTATTGTTACGGGCTGCCTGATCGAGCGCTACCGCGAGCAGGTCATTGAGGAGCTGCCCGAGGTCGACGCTATTTTGGGCGTCGGCTCGATCCATCATATCGTCGACGCGCTGGACGCCGTGTTTGACCAAAACCGCACGGAAAAGTACGTGTCCATCGAGGACCATAACTGCGTGCGTCTGGGCGGTGACAGAGTGCTGACCACCCCCGAGTATATGGCGTATCTCAAGATCGCCGAGGGCTGTGACAACCGTTGCACCTATTGCGCCATCCCTTCCATCCGCGGCCGCTTCCGCTCCCGCCCGATGGAGGATATCGTGGCCGAGGCAAAGAATCTTGAGGCGCTGGGGGTCAAGGAACTGACCGTCGTCGCGCAGGATATCACCCGCTACGGCCTGGATCTTTACGGCGAGTATTCGCTCGCCAAGCTGCTTCGCGCCATCACCGACGCGACGAGCATCCCCTGGATCCGACTGCTCTATTGCTATCCAGACAAGATGACCGACGAGCTGATCGCCGAGATCCGCGACAACGACCGCATTCTCAAGTACGTCGATATGCCGCTGCAGCACGTGTCCGACCGTATGCTTGCGGCTATGAACCGCCACGGCGACGGCAAGACCGTCCGCGAGGTCGTGGCCAAGATGCGCCGTGAGATCCCCGATCTGACGCTCCGCACCACCTTTATCGTCGGCTTCCCGGGCGAGACGCAGGAGGATTTCGACGAGCTGTGCGAATTCGTCAAGGAGGCGCAGTTTGAGCACGCAGGCGTGTTCACCTACTCGCGCGAGGAGGGAACGGCCGCGTACGATCTGCCCGATCAGATCGATGAGCAAGTGAAGCAGGATCGCATGGATATCCTCATGCGTATGCAGATGCACATCAACGAGGTACAGAACGAAAAGAAGGTCGGCAAGACCATCCGCGTGCTGTGCGAGGACTTTGACGCCGTGAGCGAGGTGCATTTCGGTCGAAGCGCGGCCGACGCCCCCGACATTGACGGCAAGGTATATTTCAAGAGCCGTCGCCGCGTTGCCCCGGGTTCGTTCGTCGACGTTAAATTCGACGAGGTCGTGGACTACGACGTGTACGGCACGGCCATTCTGAATCAGTAAAGGAGATAATGCTATGAATCTTCCCAATAAATTGACCGTTCTGCGCCTGATTCTGGTGCCCTTCATTCTGGTCGTAATGCTGTTGCCCTATACCTGGTACAACAATCTCATCGCCGCTCTGATCTTTGGCGTGGCGTCCTTTACCGACATGCTCGACGGCAAGATCGCAAGAGCGCGGGGCCTTGTTACCGACTTTGGAAAGTTCCTTGACCCGCTGGCCGATAAGTTTATGGTCATCGCGGCCATTTTCGGTATCGTCTGCCGCTATCGTGCTGACAACGATATCATGTTCTGGACCTTCATGGCCATGCTCATGATTACCGTGTTCCGCGAGCTGGCGGTTGCTTCGATCCGCTTGATCACCGCGAAAAAGTCGGGCGTTGTCGTCGCGGCGGATAAGCTGGGCAAGATCAAGACGGTCGTACAGATCGCCTGCATCGAGCTGGCGCTGCTGGAGCCGCTGCTCTACGATTACGTCCTCGGCCGCATCGATCCCACCTATTTCTTCGGCGGCTTCTATATCCTGACGCTGCTGACCGCGCTGCTCGCGATCGTCTTTACCGTCTGGTCGGGACTCAATTATATCCTCACCTATTGGAAGTACATGGACCCTGAAAAATGATGCCGCGCCACGGCGCATAACGCCGACGCGCACGCTCCACAATATCAAAAAAAGAAAGGAAATTATTTTATGGCTATCATTCACGTTACCGCAACGAATTTTGAAGAGATCAAGGCAAGCGACAAGACCGTCCTTCTCGACTTTTACGCGGACTGGTGCGGTCCCTGCCGCATGGTCGCTCCCATTCTCGAGGACATCGCAAGCGAGAGAGACGACGTCGTGATTGGCAAGATCAACGTCGACGACGAGGGCTCGCTGGCACATCAATTCGGCGTGGTCAGCATTCCCACGCTCGTCGTTATGAAGAACGGTGAGATCGTTCACCAGTCGGCAGGCGCTCGCCCCAAGGCACAGATCCTCAAGCTGCTTGAGAGCTGATCACCATGGCACACATTTACGATATGATCATCATCGGCGGCGGTCCTGCGGGCTATTCGGCGGCGCTTTACGCCGCTCGCGCGGGACTCGACACGCTGGTGATCGAAAAAATGTCGGCAGGCGGACAGATGGCCCTGACCGATATCATCGACAACTACCCCGGCTTTGACGAGGGTGTCGACGGCTTTACGCTGGGCATGAAGATGCAGCAGGGAGCCGAGCGCTTTGGCGCGGTGAGCGAGTACGGCGAGGTGCTGTCGGTTGCGCTGTCGGGTGACGTCAAGACCATCACGACGGACAGCGGCGAGTATCAAGCGCGTACGGTCGTCATTGCTACGGGCGCCAATCCCAGGCCGCTGGGCTTGCCCGACGAGGCGTCCTTGGTTGGTCGTGGTTTGCACTATTGTGCGCATTGCGACGGCCGCTTTTATAAGGACAAGGTCGTTATGGTCGTCGGCGGCGGCAACAGCGCCGTCTCCGACGCGCTGTATCTGTCGCGTATTGCCAAAAAGGTTCTGCTGGTTCATCGCCGTGACACGCTTCGCGCGACCAAGATCTACCACGAGCCGCTCATGAAGGCAAACAACGTCGAGTTCCTTTGGAACAGGACCGTATCGGACGTCGTCATGGGCGATCGCATCATCGGTGCGACGCTGCAGAACGTCAAAACGGGTGCGTCTGAGCAGGTGCTGTGTGACGGTATTTTCGTCAGCGTCGGCCGCGTCCCTGCCACGGATTGGCTACGCGGCGCTCTGCCGCTGGACGACTACGGCTATATCATCGCGGACGAAACGACGCGCACGGCCATCCCCGGCGTCTTCGCCGCAGGTGACGTACGTACTAAGGCTCTGCGCCAGGTGGTCACCGCCGCCGCGGACGGCGCGGTCGCCGTGCATTTTGCCGAGGAATATTTGTAATTCAAAATCCGCAGGGGAGGCTTGCTTCTCTGCGGATTTTATGCTATAATTGGGATAGTTCCCAAAAGGAGGTTTTTTCTATGCAACCCGTCATTCTTACGGCGCTGGGCGTCGGCGGTGCGACTATCATCGGTGCGCTGCTGGGCTTCGCCTTCAAAAAGCCGTCGCATAAATTCAACGATATCGTGCTTTCCTTTGCCGCGGGCGTTATGCTCGCCGCGGCCGTGATCGGGCTCGTTTTACCCTCACTCGAATACGGTGGAAAGCTTTCCATTCTCGTTACGATCGCAGGGCTGTTTTGCGGCGCGCTGTGCCTCAATCTCATCGATAAGCTGGTCCCTCACCTGCACAAGATGACGGGGCTTGATCAGGAGGCGCATCCCGACCAGACGGCACAGCTCAATAAGGTTCTTCTGTTCGTCATTGCCATTGCCATTCACAACCTGCCCGAGGGCATCGCGGCGGGTGTCAGCTTCGGCACGGGCGACGCGGTGCAGGCCTTGACCGTCGCGGGTGGTATCGCGCTTCAGAATATCCCCGAGGGTATGGTCATCATTGCTCCCATGATCGCGGCGGGGATGAGCCATAAGCGTACCTTCGTCATCGCGCTGGCGACGGGCATCGTTGAGGTCATCGGCACCTTCATCGGCTATTTTGCCGTCAGCGTTTCAACCGTGATCTTGCCCTTTGCGCTGGCCTTTGCGGGCGGCACCATGCTGTACGTCATCAGCGACGAGATGATCCCCGAAACGCACGCCCACGGCAACGAGCGAGGCGCAACCTACGCGCTGCTTGCCGGCTTTTCCTTGATGCTCGCCTTTGATTTTTTGCTTGGTTGATCTTTTGCATATCAGACTCCGCACCGTCTTTCGGACGGTGCGGAGTTTTTGCTTTGTAATATATTGTAATTTCTTGCTTTTTATTGACTTGTTTTCAAGTTTGTGATATAATTATGTTGAATTTTTGTACCCATGCGACGTGCATTTGCGCACGCCGTGATCCATAAACTTCAATTAAGACGATTTTTGTGAAAATGAGCCCTCGGCGCACGTGCGCAGGGGAGAGTGAGGCAATGCTGTGAGACTGACCAACATCGGCGGCTTTGATACGATCGACCGCTTCGTTACATACAAAATTGAAGAATACCGCAAGCGGGAAAAGACGCTTGACGTGCTGTTTGAGTTCATGTTCTCCGAGCAGGACAACGTCATGGCCGAAATCACCGACGGTTATCGCATCAAAAAGGTGACCTACGGACAGTTCAAGACCAACATTCTCGCGTCCGCCCCCACGCTGGCCGCGCTGTTGTCTGACGTTCCAATGGGAAGCATGGTCGGGTTGTATCTGTCCAATTCGATGGAGTGGATCCAGATTTTCTGGGAGATCCTGGCCTGCGGCTACCGCCCGCTTCTGATGAACACGGGCTTGTCCGACGATATTTTGGAGGATATTCTTGCCGAGCACGCCGTCGGTGCGGTCGTCTCGGGCGGCAAGCAGTTTTCGGTCAAGACCATTTTGGCCAAAGATGCGGTGATCGCCGCGCAAGCGCCCATGGAGCCCCGTCCCTTTGGCAGCGAGGTGCTGTTTATGTCCTCGGGCACGACGGGCAAGGTCAAGCTGTGCGCCTACACGGGCGAGAATTTCTTCTATCAGATCTGCGACAGCGCCAATATCATTGAACAATGCCCCCGCATGAAGGCGCATTACAAGGGTGAGCTCAAGCAGCTGACGCTTCTGCCGTTTTATCACGTATTCGGCTTTATCGCCGTCTATCTTTGGTTTGCCTTTTTCTCCCGCACCTTCGTTTTTTTGAAGGATCTCAATCCCGCGACCATTCAGAATACGGTCAAAAAGCACGAGGTCACTCACATTTTCGCCGTTCCCATGGTCTGGGATAAGGTATATCGCGCTACGCTCAAGCAGGTGCGCGCCAAGGGGGAGAAAACGTACAACAAGTTCAGCCGTGCCCTTAAAATGTCCAACAAGCTGGGCGCGCTGGGCGAGCCGTTTGCCAAGGCGGTGCTTAGCGAGGTGCGCGAGGGGCTGTTTGGCGACAGCATCCGTTTTCTCATTTCGGGCGGCGGCTCGCTGGATGCCTCCGTGTTTGAATTTTACAACGGCATCGGCTATCATCTGGCCAACGGCTACGGTATGACCGAGATCGGCATTACCTCGGTGGAAAAGTCCAACAAGCAATCCGTGCTGAACACCGCCTCGGTCGGCGCGCCGTTCGGCTATACCGAATATCGCCGCGACGAGTCGGGCGAGCTGCTCGTCAAGGGCAGAACGCGTGCCGCCCGCATCATGGAGGGCGCGCAGGTCAAAACGACCGACTACGACGCGTGGTTCCATACGGGCGACCTCGTCAGCGTTTTGGACGGACGATATTATCACGAGGGCCGCATGGACGATCTTGTCATCGGTGCCAGCGGTGAAAACCTCAATCCGACACTGCTCGAGCCGCTGTTGACGGTGCAGGGCACGAACGCCGTTTGCCTCATCTCGGGGCAGGACCGCGAGCCCGTGCTGCTCGCTTCGGTGCAGGGATGCTTCTCGCAGAGCCGCATTCACGACGTGTTCGACGCGCTGGCGCAAGCCCTGGCAAAGACCAAGCTGGATCGGAGCATCACCACGATCCGCGTGACGTCGGACGCGCTGATGGATCCGACCGACATCAAGATCAGCCGCCATAAGGTAAGAAAAAAGTATCTGGCAGGGCAGTTCCGCCTGATCGACCGCGCACGTGTGTCCGAGCATATCGACGCCGTCACGTCCGAGCTGGAGGCCGACGTGATCGCCTGCTTTGCTTCGGCGCTGGAGCGTGAGGCTGACGGCATCGGCACGGACGACCACTTCTTCCGCGACCTTGGCGGAACGAGTCTGGATTATTTTACGTTGCTTGAAATTCTCAAAAACAAATACGCCGTTGAGATCACGGAAAGCGCCAAGGAAAAGCTGTTTTCCGTCCGCGACTTCTGCGAGTATATCAAAACGGCAAAGTGAGGGACAGTATGGTACAATCTCTGGATAAAAAATGGAAGGAATTTCTGTTCTCCTTCTCGGGCTTTGGCCCCAACTTTCTGATGGTTCTGATGGGCGCGTATTACACCGACGCCCTCAACCCCGTCGCCTTTGAGGGCAACTCGACCTATCAGGCGATCGCGAGCGGCGTTTGCTTTATCACGCCTGCGCTGTTCCCGATTTTGTTTGCGCTGGGCAAGGTGTTTGACGGTATTATCGACATTCCCTTTGCTCACATCACCGATACGCTTTCGACCAAATGGGGACGCCGCCGCCCTGCCATTGCGGTCTGCTTTATCCCGATGGTCGTCGGCTTCGTGCTGTCCTGGATCCCCATCGGCGGCGCGCAGAATCCGATGCTCAACACCATTTGGGTGTCCTTCTGGAACATCATCTTTTTTGCCGCTTATACCATGTGCCTGATTGCTTACTACGGCTCGCTGTCGACCGTTTGTACGAATGAGCCGCAACGGTTGCGCGTGTCGGGCTACAAGTCCTTCTTTGATACGATCTCCTACTGTCTGGTCTACGCGCTGGTTCCGCTGCTGCTGGATTCGCTTAAGATCCACGTGGACAAGTTCGTCTTTATTTGCATGCCCTTGATGCTGACCATGCTCATTCCGCTGTTCATGATCAAGGAGGGCGAGAAGTACGGCTATCCTGAGGACGCGGGACTCAAGGCGGAGAAAATATCCATCGTCGAGAGCTTGCGCCTGACCTTCAAAAATAAGGTATTTTTGAACTGGACGTTCGTCAACTGCTGTACCTTCTTTGGCCTGCAGATGTTCTTGTCGGCCATGAACGGTATGATCATTGGCGGCATGGGCTTTAACGGTGCGGAAATGGCCATCGTCAACACCTGCGCCTTCGCTCCCGTTCCTGTCATGCTGTATTTGTTCAACAAGCTCAAGGCCAAGCGCGGCGTGCGCTTTACCTATCAGTCCTGCCTGCTGTTGTTCGCCGTGGCCATTATGTCCTTCTTCTTCGCTTCGACCTTCGTGTGCGGCGAGGATAATAAGATCGTACAGTACGTGATCGGCTGTCTTGGCGGTGTATGCGGCAGCTGGGCCATCGGTGCCTTCTTCATGATGCCTTATCTCGCCCCCGCCCAGATCTCCAGCGTGGAGATGGAGCTGACGGGCAAGAATCACTCGGCCATGTACTTCGCGGCCAACGCCGTTACGACCTCCATCGTCGGTGCAATCTCGGGCTCGCTGGTGTACGAATACGTCAAGAATCTGTTCATTTCCAAGGCCGCCTCGGGCGTCGTCTGGGCGCAGAGAGCGGAGGACGCGTCACACGCCTTCGGGCTTGGCGGCGACGTGTCGCAGGTCTATAATCTGGGCAATTTGCTCGTTCCCTTTATCGTTTGCATTACCTGCGTGGCGGGATTCTTTATCGCCTTCCGCATGCCGCGCGACTACACGCCCGCAATTTTGGCAAGAGAGTTCAAAAAGATGGATCCCTCGCTGGATATTTCCGCAATGGAAACGCAGGAGGTTCCCGAGGAAAAGGGCGAGATCATTTTCGTTCAGGCGGGACTTTCGATCCTGTCGGGCTTTATCTTCGGCTTTATTTGGCTGGGACTTTTGCTCAAGGCGATCAAGCGCGAGACGGGCAAGGGAAGTGTGCTTGCGCGCTACCTGCTTGGCAGCCTGATCCCATTCGGCGGCATCTTCGTCCTGCTTCGCCTGCGCCGTGAGCTGCTGACGGCGGCCGACGGCAAGGGCGTCAAGCTCTCTGTCCCCGCTTGGCTGCTGGTCGCGTCGGGTCTGATGCTGCCCATTCTGCCCGTGAATATCATCGCGCTGGCGGTGGTACAGCACGGCGTCAACAAACTTTACGAAAACGAAGGATAACGAACCGATATGATTTTTCTGTTTCATTGGCTGGTCAAGATCACGGGCTGGCTCCCTTATTGCCTGATCCTGCGACCCAAGATCAGCTATGAAAACAAAAAAATACAATCCCATCACATCAAAGGGCGAGCGATCGTGGTGTCCAACCACCGCTCCGTATGGGACGTTGCGACGGCGATGTTTACCTTTCCCACGCGCACGCTGCGCTGTGCTGTGGCGGAGATCATGTTCGAAAAAAACGCCTTGATGTCGCTGTTCCTGCGTCTTTTGGGATCGGTCAGAGTTGATCGTGCTTCGCACGATTTCGGCTTTCTGAACGCTTGCGGCAGAGTGCTGGATCGCGGCGGCGTGGTCGAGATCTATCCCGAATCCCGTCTGCCCTTCAAGCACGAGGAGACACCGCTGGAGTTCAAGCCCAGCGCGGTGTATCTCGCCCTTAAGACGGGCGCGCCTATCATACCCATTTGCAACAACGGACGGTATTTCGTCAAGCAGCGCATCAGAGTCCATATCGGCTGTCCCATCGACGTGCGGGGCCTATACCGCGACGAGCTGTCCGAAAAAGAAAACGTGGCCAATATTACGGCCTATGTCAGGGGGAAGATCATTGAGTTCCAAAAGCAACTTGAACAACAAGAAAAAGAAGACGAAGGGCGTCGGTAATTTTCTGTACGACTTCGTCAAGGTCACAGGCTCCATCCCGACGCTGATCTGGATGCGGCCCAAGATCCTGCGCTTCGGCAAAAAGCAAAAGATCAAGGGCGGCTATATGATTTCGGCCAATCACTGCAGCTTTCTTGACCCCGTGATGATCCATTGCGTGTTCTGGACACGCAGGATCTATTCACTCGCAACCAAAGATCTTTACGTTACCCCGCTTCGGACTTGGTTTTTTAACAAAATGCATTGTATTCAGGTGGATAAGGAGAATTTCAGTCTGAACTCCTTTCACGAGGTCACGCGCCAGCTCAAGCGTGGCAAGGTAGTGTCAATTTTCCCCGAGGGACAGCTCAATCGCGCCTCGCAGGAGATGCTGGCCTTTAAGTCGGGCGTCATTCTCATGGCCCACAGCGCCCGCGTGCCCATCGTCCCCGTTTATCTCGTGCCGCCGGGACGTTGGTATCAGCGCCGCGTTGCCGTGGTGGGCGAGCCCATCGACGTCCGCACGCTGTGCGGCGATATGCCCACGGTGGACGATCTCAACCGTGCAGGCGATTACGTCCATCAAAAGGAAGAAGAACTCAAAGCGTTTTACGATAAAAATTCGAAATCTGTACAGCACGAGGCGGCTGAGCAGTAAGAGGAGGTCATAAAATGACAAACCTTAGCATATTTGAACAGTACACCGACAAAGAGACGTTTGCCAAGATCGTGGACTTTGCCAATATCACCGAGATGTGGGAGCATTCGGTCAAGACGTACGGCGATCACAGCGCCGTGGTCGACGGGGAGGACTATACCTATCGCGCGCTGAACGCGCAGGTCGAGACCTTCCGCACGGTGCTCAAAAACGCAGGCGTCAAGCAGGGCGATACCGTCGGTATCCTCGCCCCCAATTCCGTCGGCTTTATTAAGGCCTATCTGGCCATCAATACCTACGGCGCGGCGGCGGTACTGCTGCCTCCGCATCTGGACGCTATGACCGTGTTCGGCTGCTCCATGAAATTTGGCCTGAAGGCGATCGTGTACGATACCTCGCTGGAGGAAAGCGTCGCCTTTGCCCGCGAGAAAAATCCTGCGCTTGCGCTGATTGACGCGGCAAGCACCGCCGATGAGGCAACGGCCGCCGTCTCTCCCGACACGAATAGCCTGTCCACCGTCATTTTCACGGGCGGTACGACGGGCAAGAGCAAGGGCGCAAAACTGTCCCACAGAGCCGTGATGTACGGCATCAAAAACGGCTGCTACGGCTACCGCAACGTGTTTGAACAGCGCTACTTCCTCGTGCTTCCCTTGACGCACGTGTTCGGCCTGATCCGCAATACGCTGACCTCGCTCTACACGGGCAGCAGCTTGTTCATCTGCAAAAATCCCAAGAATATGTTCAAGGATATCGCAGTCCACCGCCCGACCATCATGATCCTCGTGCCCGCGCTTGCCGAAATGGCGCTCAATCTGTCCAAGCAGTTTGGCAGAAATATGCTGGGCGAGGACATGAAGACCATCATCTGCGGTGCCGCGGCCGTGCCGCCCTATCTCGTCCGCGAGTACGATAAGCTTGGCATTTTGGTGTGCCCCGGTTACGGTCTGACCGAAAGCGCAAACTTAGTCAGCGGCAATCCCGAGGCTTTGTCCAAGCCCGAGTCGGTCGGTTTGATCTACCCCGGTATGGAATATAAGATCGTGGACGGCGAGCTGTGGCTCAAGGGCGTCAACATGATGGACGGCTACTTCGGCGACGAGGAAAACGCCGTGGCCTACGAGGACGGCTGGTTCAAGACCGGCGACCTCGTCCGCATCGACGAGGACGGCTACCTGTATATCACGGGACGCATCAAGGAGATCATCGTGCTTTCCTCGGGCGAGAACATCTCTCCCGCCGAGCTGGAGGTCAAGTTCTACGCGCTGGACGGCGTGCAGGATTGCTTCATTTACGACATCACCGAGGACGGCGTACAGCAGCTGGTGCTGGAGGTCGTGCCCCGCATGGCGGCGCTCAAGGCCATGGGCGTCGAGGACGTCGGAGCGTATCTGACGGGTAAGATCAAGGAGGTCAACGACACGTTGCCCGCCTTTGAAAAAATCAATAAAATTATCATCCGGGACAGCGATTTTATCCGCACCCCCGCGATGAAGATTGCGAGACAGGAAAATGGCACTCTCAAGAAATGAAATCAAAGAAAAGCTGACGGATATCATGAAGATGGTCATGCGTGACCGCATGCCCGATCTCTCCTCGCTGGACGAGGGCGCGAGCCTCGTCAACGATCTGGGACTCAGCTCGGTCGGCGTTTTGTATATCGTCATCGCCATTGAAGAATTTTTCGGCATCGAGTTTGAAAACGTCGGCTTTGGCGACTTCGCTACCATCGGTGACGTTGTCGATTATATCGAGCAGAATCAGCAGGAATGAAGTGGCAATTGACACAGCCCGTCGCGGGTGATATGATCCGCGTGAAATTGGGCAGCATCTACCATTACGGCGTGTTCGTCAGCGAGGAGGAGGTCATTCAGTTTGGCCTCGCGCCCTCTGCCCGTCCGACCCTGAAGGACAGCGAGATCGAGGTGTGCGCCTCGGATATCGACGCGTTTCTCTGCGGCGGATTTTTAGAGGTGGCCGAGTTTGACCGTGCCGAGAAAAAGAAGAACCGCCGCCCAAAAGCGATCGTCGCTTTCGCACGTGAGAGCATGGGCAAGCGCGGCTATCATATCCTCTACAATAACTGCGAGCACTTTGCCTACGAATGCGTGACGGGCAAGCCCTACTGCTCCCAGACCGACGGCGTGCGTGCGCTGTTTCAGTCGTTGCCCGTGGTGGACGTATATCTGGCCCGCATCCCCGAGGGGGGAAGCGTGGGACCCTTGTCGTGTGCTGAGCGCGAGCGCGAGATCGCCGACGTGTCCAACGAGAAAACCAAGGCGGAGAAGTATTACGTCTGGAAGCTGCTGGAGTACGCGCTGGAGCGCTCGTTCGGCCTGCGCGCCCGCAAGCTGACCTTCACCAAAACGCCCGAGGGCAAATGGACGACGGACAAATGCTTCTTCTCTCTGTCGCATTGCGACGGGGCGGTGGCGGTGGCCGTCTCCCGTGCCGCAGTTGGCGTGGACGTGGAAACGATGCGCCCGCTGTCCAAGGATCGCTTTGCCGACAAGATCCTGACCGAGGGAGAGCGCGCGCTGTACGAGCAAACGCCTTATGAACGGCAGGAGCAATGTTTGCTCGAGATATGGACGGCCAAGGAGAGTCTCTTCAAGAAAACAGGCGAAAAAATGTTCATTCCCCGCGATCACGATACGCTGACGGGACAGGTGTGTACCAAAGAGGTGACGCTGGCAGGGCAGAGCTATCTTCTGTCCGTCGCTACCGACACGCCCGAGGTTTTGCGCTCCTATATTGATATAGACCTGACGCGCTCGTAGTTCGTATCGCGGAACCAATCAAAAGGAGGACAGGTATGTATTGTTCAAAATGTGGAAAAGAAATTGACTACGACGCGCTCGTTTGCCGCGAATGCGAGCAGGCAGAGCAGACTCCATCGGTTGAAACGCCCGCGGGCGGCGGCAAGCCTCGTATGCGCGGTTTTGGCAAAGCGCTGACGGGTGTGATCTTAAGCTTTGTGGCCGTTGTGTTTTCTGCGGTGGCGTATTTTGCTTCGTTTACAGAGGCAATGCTCAAAATCATTCGTGATTATTTTGGCGGCGACCCGATGGTATCGGATGTCGGCATGGCGGTTTTGTTCGTATTGATGGCGGTACCGGCCGTATTGGCCATCGTCTTCGGCGTGCTGTCCATCAAAACCTTCAAATCGGTACCTGCCGGCCAGCCCAAGCCGATCGCCACGCTGATCATGGGCATCTATGCGATCGCCGAGAGCGTATCGGCGGTGAGTATGTTTCTTGCCAGCCTCCAGCTCTTTTCGCTGGGACAGTTGTAATAAAACAGAACCTTTTGTCTGAAAGGAGAATTTTCTATGTATTGTTCAAAATGTGGAAAAGAAATTGACTACGACGCTCCCGTTTGCCGTGAATGTGAGCAGGCAGAGCAGACTGCATTGGTTGAAACGCCCGCGAGCGGCGGCAATCCCCGTATGCGCGGCTTCGGCAAGGCGTTGGCGGGATGTATTGTCGGCTTCGTCGCTACCATCATTTCCGTGGTGGTCTACATGGTGGGAATGGTCACCGTGTTGAGTGCGTATGAAGGCGGAGCGGACATCGTGCGAATGGCAGCGATTCTTGTACTTTTTGAAGTACTGTCTATCGTTCCCGCGATCATTGCCGTCGTCATGGGCGTTCGGTCGGTTAAATTTTTCAAGGCCACGCCGAGCGAGCTTCCTAAGCCCATTGCCACGCTGGTCGTCGGCATCCACGCCATTTTCTTCGGTGGCTTTGCTATCTTGTATTCGGGCATTTTCGTCTTCATCCTGATGATGATGCTGTTGATGCCGGTATGATGAAACCAATTACTACATAAAAGGAGGATTTTTCTATGTATTGTACCAAATGCGGAAAGCAAATTGATTACGATTCGCCCATTTGCAAGGAATGCGTGGACGAAATGGCCGTAGCGGCTGCTCCTGCCGAAACGGTTGAGCCCGAGGTCGAGCAGAGCGTAACCGAGCAAACCGAACTGCAGCCCGGCGAGAGCGCAGAGGTGGCTCCTGCTGACTTTATCGTTGAACCGACACCTCGCCCCATCGTGCAGCCGATGGTAGGTGGTGTCAATCTCCGTATGCGCGGCTTTGGCAAGGCGTTGACATCGACGATCCTTGGATTTATCGGCTATTTCTTTTCGGTGTTTTCTATGGCGATGCTGGCAACGGAGGAATACGATGTCGTAATTGCAGGCGGCGTGTTCTTCGTGATGTCCTTGCCCTTGGCCATCATTCCCTTCGTTTTTGGGTTGAAGTCGATCGGTATGTTCAAGTCCAGTCCCTCGTGGGTGCCCAAGCCCATTGCGACTCTCGTCCTCGGCATCATCGGCTTGTTCTTTTCCGCACTTTCTCTGTTCTTCTTGTCCATGGCTGCGATCATCCTTCTGGGCTTTATGGCCGGTGTGTGACGTGTCGGTTCGCCCGTGAAATGAAAGAAAGGAGGTACCGTATGGAATTCTATATCGCTGACACCCATCTGGGGCATGAAAACATTCTCAAGGAATGTCGTTCGCAGTTTGAGACCATTGAGCAGATGAACGCTACGATCATCGATAACATCAACCGAAGAACGACGCGAAGCGATCTTCTGTACATCGTTGGTGATTTCGCCTTCCGTAGCCGTACCTCTCCGATTGAATTTCTTGAGGCAATCAAGCCAAAAAAGATCCTTATCGTCGGCAACCACGATCGGGACTGGCTCAAAAGGCTGACCGAGGAGGAGAAGCAACGCCATTTCGTAGGGATCTATGATCAGTATTCCATCAAACGAAACGGTCTTGAACTGCATTTCAATCATTTTCCTCAGCTGGCATGGAGCAGAAGTCACTATTTTGCGCAGTCCTTGATGATCTGCGGTCACATTCACAATGCACGTAACACGACCACCGCGGCCAAACTTTTTCCACAGGTTGATTGCCAGTTTAACGCAGGCGTGGACGTCAACGGCTTTGAGCCCGTCACGCTGTCAGAACTGGTTGAGCGTAACCACGCTTTTTACGGTCGCACGTACGACGACGAGCGACAAGAGCTCTTGTCGCAGGCCGTTGCGAAGCTGATGCAATATGGATGATAAATATCTGTTGATCTCAAAGATCTCCCTTGCGATAGAGCAGGGAGATCTTTTTTTGAGGGATTTATATAAGACTATTGAATTTCTTGTCGATTTATGGTAAAATTAAAATAATGAAATCCAGTTTGCTTGTGTGTGATGATGCCGCTTTTTGCCCATGCTGTATCAAAGGGCACGACGGTGCACCAAGAACGGAAAGGAAGACGCTATGGACAAGTATATCCCGCGTCCGATTGATACTACGGACGTTCAATTGAATGAAGAAATTATGAGCCTTTGTGAGCAAATGGCGAAAAACACGCATGAGGTCTGGTCGGCGGGCAGAATCGAGCAGGGCTGGTCCTATGGAGAATGCCGTGACGATGAGAAAAAGCAGCATCCTTGCCTGATCCCCTATGAACAGCTCTCGGAGCAGGAAAAGGATTTTGACAGAAGCACGGCGCTTGAAACGTTAAAGCTGATCGTGAAGCTGGGCTATAAAATTGAGAAGGTATAAGGTGAGGTAATATGACGATCATTGATCAGATCCTGGAATTTTTCAAGATGGATGCAAAGGCCGGATGGTGGCTGTCGGTTTCTATTCTGCTTTTCGCCATTCTAGTGGCCGGAGTTGTCTGGCTGCTCCGATATAAGCGCGCTCGCTTCTGGACGATTCCCAGATGCCTGGCCGTTGGCATTTTTGCTTCTGCCGTCTGTTATTTCTTTTTCTACTATTTCCGATTGAAGGGGACTGATGTCGGAACGGCGATTTTAAATACGCTTTGGCGTACGCTTCAGCTGTATGTTTTGGACGGTGATGCCGGACATATTGATGACCTGCTGAAGTGCGTGGCGACGTCTGATCAGATCACGGCGGAGCTGCTGGACCTGTATCGCTATTACGGCTATGTCCTGCGCGTTTTGGCACCCGTGACGACGTTCGCTTTTTTGCTGACCTTCGTCAAAAATATATACGCTCACTTTTTGTACTTCTTCCAGAAGCCGTGGACGGACACGCATGTGTTTTCCGAGCTGAACGAGAAGTCTTTGGCACTGGCTGAAAACCTGAAGCGCTATCCGTTCGGTGTAGAGGTTACCAAAAGCAAGAATATTTTCGTTCGCGCTTGGTACGCCTTTGCAGGCTGGATCATGAGCCCTACAATCGTTTTCACGGACGTAACGGACAAGCGCGAGGAGGAGAATCTGGAATGGGTTGACAAAGCCAAGGAAATCGGCGCGATCCTGTTCCGCAAGGACCTGGAGGCGATCCGCCACAAGCGGTACATCAGCCCCAAGCGGCAATGCATTTACCTGATCAGTGACGATGAGCCTGAAAAGGTTCGCCATACCATAAATATCATTGAAAAATGCAAAAAGCAATCCAAGGTAACGCTGTACGTATTTTCCGATAAGGTGGAAAGCCGGGTCATGCTCAACTCCCACACGAGAAAGGAACGCCGGGAGATGCGCATGGAGGTGATCCGTGTTAACGATGCACGCGCCCTGATTTATCACAACCTGGACGTCGGAGGCGATGAAAAGCCCAAAAAGAAAAAGGACACTCCATTCTTCCCAAAGGATAAAAGCTATAAATCGGATGCCATGGGATTGCGACTGTTTGAAAAGGCAGTCAAGATCGATGAAAAAAACAGAGTGATATCCGCCGTGATCGTCGGTCTTGGCCGATATGGCATGGAAATGCTGAAGGCATTGCTGTGGTACTGCCAGATTCCCGGATACAGCGTCAAGATCACGGCTTTGGACGAAGCCAAGGACATCAAATGCAGATTCCGCGCGATGTGTCCCGAAATCGTTCCGGGCAAGGTGTATGACGGCCCCGGTGATATGCGCTATGAAATCAACGTTAAGTCTGTCAAGGTAGGTACGAAAAAATTCCTGGAGGAAATTGAGAGCGTCAAGGACGTGACGTATATCTTTGTCGGCTTAGGCCAGGATGATATGAACCTGTCCACCGCTTTGTCGATTGAAAACTATATGGCCGCGCTGGGACGCGATCCCGATATTGATACGGTCGTGTACAATTCCGATCTGGCAGAGCAGATGCGCGACAAATGGGCAGAGGATCTTCAAATTCTGCGAGAAAGTGAGAAGGAAGAAAATCTTCCTCAGTCTCCCAGGTGCCGTGTTCGGATTATCGGTGATTTGAAGAGCTTTTACTCGGCCGGTACCGTCATTGCATCGAAGCTTGACGAAGAGGGCTTTGAGGTCCATTTGCGATGGGAGATCAACAAAAAGCAAAAGATGCCAAAGCGCAAGGAGGAGCGTCTCAAAGAGAAAATCAGAAAGCAATATCATATGCAGGATTACGGCTATTTCTCCTCCCTGGCCAGTGCACTGCATCGGAGATTGCGCCGCAGAATCCTTCAATACCGTGAAGGCGATGCATATTGCCGTGAGGTTTTCCCGGCATTCCGCAGACCCGGAAACGATGACACACCCGAAGAGCGTGCGCAGAGAGTGATGATAGAGGACATGCTCAAAAGTATCTGTGATAGTGATAGCACAAGAGAGCTGTCCTTTGAAATGCAGGATTATGAGCGCTGTATGAATGCACGGATGGGATATATATATTATCAAGCCTTGGAAAACAATGATAAAATAACCGTGCGTTCCATGCTTTTGGAAAAATTAAGAAAAATCGATGACAAGAGAAAAAGGAAAAAGCTGACGCGCAAGGAGAGAAAGAAAGAGCCGCCGCTTGGTCTTTCACTTGTCGGAAAGCTTGCCTCCGAAGAAAAATACCTGGAGCTCCTTGATAAATACGAGAAACAGCACGACGATGATAAGGAAGCGCTTGCGCTCGTGAAGACTTGCATCGTGGAGTTTGCGATAGAAGCAGCTTCCCAATCAAGCGAGCCAGACAAGCCTGATGCGCGGAGCATAGAGCTTCAGTATGAATACGACATGCTGACCCGGGATCAGAAAGCGGATGTGGCTGCATACGTGGATGCCCATGTAAGCAACGGCAGTATGCACTTCAACAAGTTTATGCTGTGCGTAAAGAGCTTTTCTTATCTGGAGCATATTCGTTGGAATGCTTACATAAGGACGGAGGGCTTCCGCCAATCGGCCTATAAGGATAATGATCATAAGCTGCATCGACTTATTATTCCGGTCGATCAGTTGACGCTGAAAGAAAAGATCAAGGACATCTGATCAGTTAGCGAGGCGATAGAATGACACTCATTGAATTTTTTGACAGCGCTTCGATTGAAAACGTCATTGGGGCGTTGCTGTGCGAGCCGGATCACGTGATTTTGATAGGTGATAAGGGCAAGCAGATGAAAAAGGGAATCGCTGTTTATCAACAGCTCATGCATGCGCGTGGAATTCAGACTCGGTTTCATTACCTGGTGGTTAACAAAAACAATTTGCAGGACATCGTGACCTCGCTTTCGCATATCGTTGAAAATCATGAAAATTGCGTATTTGACCTGACCGGTGGGGAGGATCTGTGCCTCGTTGCGACAGGCGTCGTGATGCAACGGTATCAGGGACAGGTGCAATGCCACCGTTTTAATCTTCAGAACGGCGTGGTCTATGACTGTGACGCCGACGGACAGATTTGTCGGCTGAAGCCGATGGAAATTTCCGTGGAGGAAAATATCCTGATCTACGGCGGCGAGGTTGTTGAGGACGAGCAAAAAGGTCTGTATACGTACCCGTGGGAATTTGACGAAGAATTCGTCCGGGACGTCCGCGCCATGTGGAGCCTCTGCCGAGAAAACGCACGGCTTTGGAACGCCCAGATCGGAATGTTTGGCATCATCGCAGAGAACGGTAGTTTTGGCGACTCTTTATCCGTTTCCGTCGTCAGGGATGAGGTTGCCGCGCTGCTTGCGCGCAAGAATATCCATTTCGTGTGCATCCCTTCGTTGCTTCATGACCTGGAAAAATGCGGGCTGATATATGACCTGACGATTACGGGAGAGGGAATGTCGTTCACCTTCAAGAATCAAAACGTCAAGCGGTGCCTGACCGTTGCGGGGCAGGTTCTGGAGCTGATGATTGCCTCCAGAATGCTTGATCTGACCGATGCCAAGGGACAAAAGATCTATAACGACGTGCGCGTTGGCGTGGTCGTTGACTGGGATGCCTTTGACGAGGACAACGCGGTCCGAACGATCAACGAAATCGATATCGTGGCTATGAGAGGCGTCCGTCCGATCTTTATTTCCTGCAAAAACGGTAATTTTGATGCAAACGAGACTTACAAGCTGAACGCTGTTTCCGAACGATTTGGCGCGAAATACGCAAAAAAGGTGCTGGTCACGACAGAGCTGGACAAGCTTGGTGACAAGGCTGAGTATTTACGTTCCAGAATGGACGATATGAAAATTCGTCTTTTGGAGGATGTGGATACCATGGACGACAATGAGCTGGACCGTGTGCTGAGAAGCCTTTGGTCTAATTGACGGCTCCTTGAAGTTATATCAAATCAAAAAAGCAAGGCCGCATTTTATGCGGCCTTGCTTTTTTGTGAGGAGATTTGACTTCAGAATTCTCTTAGGGACTCGTCTAAAATGCCCAATCTTTCGAAGCATATTTTAAACTAACATAATCTTACCATATAACGCCGTCAATGTCAAGTAGGGGCAACCCTTGTGACAATGCTATGGCAGAAAATTTCTTTTCCATTCTCAAAACTGAGTGTCTCTACCGAACTAAACTTCGCACCTATGAGGAGGCTCGCCTCCTCATAGGCATCTAATTCACGGTATAGCTCGGTAACCTTGCCGTAGTAAATGCGAAGAAATTTGTTAATGCCTGCGACCATGGCTTCCTTGCCGCATTTGCCTTCCGATCGTTTCTTTTGGATAAACTCATAGACCGGATCGCCTTTGGGCTTCAGACGAAGTTTGCATTGCATGATCTCAAAGCCGACGTGCCTGAGATAACCGTTCCCCCGTTTTGAAATATGTCGCTCAGTTCCGTTAAATCCGCCGGATTGGTAGGGCGGCGCATCGATCCCTGCATAAGCAATCAGAGCGTGCTTGGAGTGAAAGTTCCGAACGTCACCGATCTCTGCAATCACAAGCGGAGTCAGCGTATCTCCAACACAAGCCATCTCACGAATTAAAAAATATTCGGGAAGGGATTTGGCAAACGCTTGCATTTGTGATAAAATAGAGGAGCGGGAGGTTTCGATCTTACGCACAACTCGAATAGCTTCCTTGACGACGATCGTGGTGGAGGGGGTCACGTCAGCGTCGAGACCATGCTCAACATATATAGCCACATTACCGACACCATGCAGCTTCAAGCAGCGGTCAAGATCGACCGCGAAATCGGGGGTACAGACGCGCAGATGCCCGAGCCCCCACCGACAAAGGCAAGTGAACCCACCCCCACGAAAGCCACGCCTGAGAAGGAATTTGAGCCCTACAAGGGGAAGATACGCAAGAGTGGCACGGGATGCGTCACCATGATAAACGACCACCTCTACGAAGGACGGTTCACACCGAGAGTGAATGGCAAACGCATCTCCAAGAATGTCTACGCAAAGACACGAGAGGAATGCGAAGAAAAGCTCGCAGAGTTGATAAAAACCATGAAAGCCGAAATCGCCGAGATGAAAAAGGCGGCGAATGCGTAAACGTAAGAGGGGCGACCCATTTCGGATGTTCCGAAATATGCGGTCGCCCCTCAATATTTGGGTTGCGGTAAACAAAGAGAAATGAGTTTAGGCAACAGATAAATAATATCAACTTAGGCATCGGTGGAATATCCGATGCCATCTTGTTTGGCGCATATCAAGGTAAAAGAAGAGAAACGCCTTGAATTATTCACAGTTTTGTGATATAATAGAACAAATATGTAAGCAGTGCAATGAGAGGAGGACCTGTATATGAATATTCTACATATGAAATACGCGGTCGAGGTTGCAAGACTTGGATCGCTGAATAAAGCAGCGGAAACGCTTATGATCGCGCAACCGAATATCAGCCGATCTATCAAAGAGCTCGAAGCCGATCTTGGAATTACCATATTCCAACGAAGCGCAAAAGGAATGGTTCTGACTCCCGATGGCGAGGAGTTTATGGATTATGCGCGGGATATTCTTCACCGTATCGATAAGATTGAGCAGTCCTACCGTGACGGCTCGCATAAAAAGCGTAAGTTTTCAATCTCCGTTCCACGCGCGTGCTATATCTCTGCCGCAATGGCGGAATTTTCAAAAAACATCGGTGATACTCCCGTAGAAATATACT
>SVRN01000033.1 GCA_015064805.1 Oscillospiraceae bacterium | reverse complement strand
CGAAGGAGCTTGAAGCAGAGGTCGTGATTTATGATGAAACAGCAGAGGCGATTCCGCTTGACAACGATGCCGATGTGATTGCCATTACCTGCATTACCGGTACGTCTTCAAGATGCTATAAATTTGCTGATTACTTCAGACGCATTGGTAAAACTGTGATTCTTGGTGGTGTCCATCCAACGCTTATGCCCGATGAGGCAGCACAGCACGCCGATGCCGTTCTTACAGGTCTTGGAGAAAAGACCTTTCCGCAGGCTCTGCTCGACATCCGTGATGGCTGTTTGAAGCCTTTTTATCACGGCGGTGGATGTCCCGATATTGCGAACAGACCGCTACCACGCAAGGATCTGCTCAACAAAAAGAAATACATAACCCTCAATACTGTTGAAGCGGTGCGCGGCTGTAATCACTCCTGCACCTTCTGCGCCTATCCTGCCGCATTTGGAAAGGGTGTTATCACCCGTCCTGTTGAGGACGTTATCGCAGAAATAAAATCATTTAAGGGGAAAGAGGTTATTTTCCCCGATGTGAATCTGATCGCCGACGTGAAATACGCCAAAGAGCTATTTACGGCAATGATTCCCCTCAAAAAGTGGTGGATGGGCTTGACCACTACCGCTATCGGACACAACGAGGAATTACTTGATATCTTCCAAAAAAGCGGATGCAAAGGTATTCTTGTTGGCTTTGAGTCGGTCAATCAGGAAACACAGCAAGGTATCAACAAAGGCGTAAACCACGTGGAAGAATACAAGGCGCTTATGGATAAGCTTCATCGCAGAGGTATCATGGTCATGGGCTGTTTTGCCTTCGGTGCAGACGAGGACGGCCCCGACGTGTTCAAGCGTACCGTTGACCTCTGCCTTGAAGCCAAGATCGATCTGCCGCGTTTTTCTATCATCACGCCATTTCCCGGAACCGACTTCTATCGAGAGCTTGAAGCCGAAGGGCGTATTGTGGAGCACGATTTCGCTATGTACGACGTTGAACACTGCGTGTATGAGCCAAAGCAAATGACAAAGGAAGAGCTTGAGGCAGGTATTGCGTGGGCGTGGAAGGAAACGTACTCGTGGAAGAATATCTGGAAACGGCTTGACCTTACCAAACCGAAAACCATGAAAAGCCTTTATATGCTTGTCAACATCGGATACCGTAAATATGCAAAGGAATTTGAGATATTCGGTGCGGACGTCATGAGCGACAACAGTGATATCCCCGATATCGCCGACATTCCTCTGCCGAAAGGAGAACGGTAACATGAAAATATCCTTCATACTTCCCGCGATAGGTAAAAAGCCGGGACAGAAATACCTACGCAGTTGGCTGATGGAGCCTTTAACCATCGCGGTTCTCAATTCTATGATACCCGATGCATATGAGCGAGAGTTTTTCGACGATAGAATTGAAAACATCAATTACGAAACTGAAACGGATATTGTTTTCATCACGGTCGAAACCTATACCGCAAAACGTGCTTACTTTATCGCGTCCGAGTTCCAGAAGCGTGGCAAGAAGGTCATTATGGGTGGCTATCACGTCACACTTTGTCCCGAAGAGGCAACTGAGCACGCAGATGCGATCATGGTCGGAAATGCAGACCGTATTATTTCCACCGTCCTTGCCGATCTTGAGGCCGGAGAACTGAAAAAGCGATACGATGGCGGCGCATGTATCATGTATAAAATGCCCGACAGAAGCATTTACGAGAATAAGATGAAAAAATATCTGCCCGTTTCCTTGGTTGAAACAGGCAGAGGCTGTTATCATAACTGTGAGTTCTGCTCGATTGCAGGATATTATCATCAGCGTTATCTTCACAGAGAGGTTGCGGATATTATTGCAGAGATCAAGGCGTGCAAGCACAAGATATTCTTCTTTGTAGACGATAGTATATTCTCGGATAAGGCTTTTGCAAAAGAGCTTTTCGAAGAACTGAAAAAGCTGAACATCATTTGGACAACGCAGATCACTCTTGATATCGCAAGAGATGAAGAAATGCTCCGCCTCATGAAGGAAAGCGGATGCGAGATGGTACTGATTGGATTTGAGTCTATTGAGAGTGATAATCTGAAGCAGATGAACAAAGGTTGGACAGAACGTCTCGGTGAGCGAGATGCTTTGATTCAAAAGATTCACGATGTTGGTATCGGCATTTATGCCAGCTTTGTATTTGGATTTGATTCTGATAACGAGGATACTTTCAAAGCTACTCTTGCGTTCTGTGAGAAGCACCAGTTCTTTGTGGTCGCATTCAATCACCTTCTCATTTTCCCCAACACCAAAACATACGATGCTTTCAAGGCAGACAATCGTTTGATTTCGGAAAGCTGGTGGTTACAAAGCGGATACACGTTCGGTACGATCACTTTCACCCCTAAGCAGTTAACTCCCGAGTCACTTCGTACCTTCTGCAAGGAGTACAAGAGAAAATTCTTCCGCTTCGGTTCTATCTTTAAGCGAGGCAGAACCATGTTCAAACGCACACATCGATTTATGATCAATCTTGCGTATTGGTTTATCAATATTCTGTTTCACTTTGAAGTAGATCAGCGTGCCGGTATTCCCATTGGCGAAAACCTTGAGGAAAAGAAAAAATGAGCGAGTCAAAATATCAGGCAACTCCGGCTGACGGAAAAGAAATACTACGTATTCTTGAAAGCTCGGCAGCCAAGGGCAGTATTGAGCTCATCTACACACGTCGCCCTGATGCTTATGAGTCCTATATGAAGGAATCGGGCGATGCGCGCGTATTCGTTTCAAGGGCTGGGGGTCGCACCGTCGGCACCTGTGCCGAGCTTGTGCGAGAGGTCTATATCGGCGGTGAGATGTGCCGCGCAGCATACGTATGCGGACTCAAAAAGGACGCAGAATATGAGGGTGGCGTAGGCTTTGGCGCAAGGTTAATCAAAGACCTTCAGCAAAGTGACGTTGACTTTTATTACTGTTCTGTAGTAGCAGAAAACACTGATGCCCGAAGAATGTTTGAAAAGAGCCGTAGGCTTCTTTCCATGAAAGCAATTTCGGGATATAAAACCTATATCATAAATCCGAATGTGAAAATAAAAGCGCCGAAGCATACCTTTACTTTTCGCAGAGCAACAGAGAGCGACACGTCGACGTTGCTGAATTTTCTGAATACTGAAGGGAAAAGAAAGGATATGTTTCCCGTTGTAAACTCTCTTAATGATTTCTACAACCTTCATATTAGTGATTTTTATTTGCTTCTCGATGGAGAGAATATCATTGCAACCGCAGCGCTTTGGAAACAAACGGAGTACAAGCAATATATTGTTAAGCGATACGGCGGAGTGATGAAGCTTGCTCGCATTTTCAATCCGATGCTTTCTGCTTTGCGGTACATCAAGTTGCCCAAAGCGAACGAGCCACTTGTTTTTCCAATGCTTGCATTCTTTCTAAGTAAAGATGATAACGCAGACAATTACCGCATTTTTCTTAACGAGATCAAACGAGAGATCTCCAAGGATTATGGTATGTTTGTAATTGGTTTGTCCGACAGCCACTTTGCAAGACCGATTATGGATAAACTTCCAAGCATCAGCTTCAAAACGGAGATTTACGAGATCAAGTTTCCGTGGAGTGAGCAAGGGTATAAAGCCCCCGATCCCCAAAGTGTGTATTTGGAGTGTGGGTTGCTTTAACTATATCTGCAATAGACGATTTCATTGCCAATGCCAACAGATTTATTGATATTCAGGAGCTGACTCCTGAGATCGTACACGCATTCGTGTCCAAGATATACGTCTACGAGAAGAAGGAAAAGTGGTCACGCACCGAGGGTAACGATATCGACATCGTATTCACCGTAGGATTCAGAGAACAGCATACCGTAAGAACATCCGATGCCATTGCTTCCTAAGCCCACAGAAACAGAAATACCGAGGCAAATCAATGCCTCGGTACTTCAGCCGCCTATTTCTCCGCTAAGAATGCAGAGAAGATCGTGGTTTCTTTTTTTCTTATACAGACTCTAAAACGAACACGACGTCGGGCTTTTCCGATACCTGCTTGATCAGCTCCTCTTCGGAGATCTTGAGAATGCCAAGGTAAACGGTTGCCTCAAATCCGACGTGGTTCTGGATGCCCGAGCGGGGCGGTGTGACCTGCAGGTCAATGGCGTGATACTCCGTGGTCAGCATGGCGGAAGTCGCGTTGACTGCTGTTACGCTTGACAGCTCTATGTAAATGCTTGCGCGCGCGTTTTTACGGTAGATTCTTGCCTCAAAGTGCGAAAGAATGGTAATGGTGACGACGGTCAGGAAGGCGGCGATCAGCGCTCCCTCAAAGAAGGCGTAGCCCAGTGCCAGACCGATCGCGGCGGTGGCCCAAAGGCCTGCGGCGGTGGTCAGACCCGAAACGCGGAAGCGCCCCTTGATAACGATGGTTCCCGCACCGAGAAAACCGATGCCCGAGATGACCTGCGCGGCAATGCGCGAGGCATCCGAGGAGATCTCCAGCTCCTTGGTTACAAAAACGCCAAGCAACGAAGCCATGGCGGCACCAAGGCAAACGAGAATGTGAGTGCGAAGTCCTGCGGCACGGCCGCGGCGACCGCGCTCCATACCGATCAGGCCACCGAGAATGACGGACAGCATCAAGCGCACGGCAACGGAAATGATATTGTAATCGCGCAGATATTCAAAAATCTGTTCGAGCTGTTCCATGTAATACCTCCCATCAAGAAGTTTTAGTATTACATTATATCACGGATAAACGAATTTGTCAACAAAAACTGTAAAACGGGTTGCTGTGAAAAAACGGGCAGAGAATAGACTCTGCCCGTTTGGGATTCATTCGTCGTAGCTGAATTCAGCCGTGTTAAGGCTGGGACTGTCGTAGCTGATCCAGACCTTTTTCCAATCCTCTTCGGCACCGTGATAGACTACAATATCCAAGCTTTCGCAGTCGTTGAATGCTGCGTGTCCAATCAGAACCAGACTGCCGGGGAGCGTTATTTTTTCCAGTTTGTCATCCCGGGAAAATGCCTCCGCTTCAATTTTGGTGACTCCTTTGGGAAGTATGACCTCAGTTAGATACCGGCAGTTGGTAAAAGATCTGTAATCAATGGTCTTTACACCGTCGGGAACGGTAAAGGTGCCAAGCTGTCTGCCGTACGGATAACTAATGAGGACGGTCTTGTCCTTGGAATAAAGAACACCGTCTACGGAAGAGTAGTGACGATTTTTTGGATCTACGTTGATATTTTCAAGCGGAGCATAGCTTGTATTCAGAAAAACCCCGCTTTTGATGGAGGTTACGCCTGCGGAAATGTTTACCTCGGTTATATGTTTGCACATGTAGAGGGCACGGGGACCTATGATCACGGTGTCGGGATGAAGACTGATAGAGGTGGCGTTCTTGTCCTTTACCATATAGAAATAATGATAAGGATTGTCTTCAGTTCCCAAATACAATCCGCCGTTGTACTCATTTAAGAGGAACGGTGCTTCTTCGGCAAGCAAATGACCTTCAACGGTGCGGATGCCGTCGGGAAGGGTAAGGGAAGTAAAGCCGGTGCATTTACGCAAGGCGAAGTCTCCGATAATTTTGGCTCTTTTGTGGATCTCATAGTCATCGGTCACCAATTGAATGGGGGTGATCAGAAAGAGATAAGGATTATACTTGCTACCTAGGTAATAGCCGTTTTTGTAAATATTGGCTCGAAGAGATTGGCAGGATCGAAACGCGCTACCCTCGATACGCTCGATGCCATCAGGCAAAGTGACACGTGTCAGCTTCTCGCAATTTTCAAACGCGCCGCTTCCGATGACCTTGACGCCCTTGCCAAAGCTGAGCGTTGTCAGAGATGCCGTGTTCTGCATGAATTTTTCCGGAATTCTTTCCGGCCCGTCAAAGTGAGCGTCTGTCAGTGCACTGCAATCGTCAAAGGCGTTTGTAGCGATCCACTTCACCTCCTTGGGCACGGAGATGGAGGTCAGCGCGGTGCAGGATCTGAATGCTTCGCTGCCGATCTCGAGTAGCTTTGCCGGGAGTTTGATCTCTTGGAGAGCGCTGCAGCCGTCAAAGGTCCAGTAGGGAAGCACCTTCATGTTTTTAGGTAACGTTATTTCGGTCAGCGAACTGCAGGATATAAAGCACGCGGGGCCAAGCTCGACGTCATCTCCCTTGAACACGACCGTTTCAAGCGCCCTGCACAAGCGGAAGGCCATGCGATCTACCTTGCGAACCGATTTAGGCAGCTCGATGGAGGGAAGCACTCTGCAATTGTAAAAAGCGTTGTCGCCAATGACCGTGACAGAATTTGGAATGACGATCTCGGTCAGATTGGTGCATTTAGCAAAGCCACCCTCGAAAATACCAGTGACCTTTTTGCCCTCGTGGCGTTTGGGAATGACGATGCGCTCTTCCTCGCGCGCATCTCCCGCGCCGACGTAATAAGTACCGTCTTCCTGAAGCTGATATTCCAACCCATCGGTTGCTTTTTCGCTGCAAGAGACCAGGCAAAGCGGCAACAAGCAAAGCACCAGTAGTGCCAGCCAAAGGATACGTTTATTGCTCATAAAAAGCTCTCCTTTCACGTGCTATTGGTATTTTACGCATGATTGTAACTTTTCTATTGCTATTACGAATATGTAAGCTAAAAAGCAACAGCTTTTCAAAAGATTTGCACAAATATTGTAGCACGATTGAATTTGAAAGTCAAGGGGAAAGGCAGGGGAGAGGAGCGGCTCGCGAGAGACGGGAATCGAACCCCGACCTCGCCTCGCTTCGCTCCGCGAGCTCAAAAAGAATATCTCGCGGGCTAAACGCCTGCGCCTCGCTTTGCGAGGACGATATTCTTTCGATGGATTTTCAAACCGTAAAGATAACAAATAAGAGCAAGGAGCACGTTGTGTTCCTTGCTCTTTTTTGGTGACCCGTACGGGAATCGAACCCATGTTACAGCCGTGAAAGGGCCGTGTCTTAACCGCTTGACCAACGGGCCTGGTAGCGGGAATTGGACTTGAACCCATGACCTACCGGGTATGAACCGGTTGCTCTAGCCAACTGAGCTATCCCGCCATATTGTGCTCGGCAAAGCGGTTTTCGCCGAACGCTCGACTATTATATCACAGGTCAATTTGTTTGTCAAGCCTTTTTTTGAAATTTTTTTGAAGGATTTGCGAATTGTCAAAAAAGTGCGTAGCAAGGCGAAAAAATCGCTTTCAAACGCCAAGAATTCACAAACAGTTCTTGCATTTGCAATCAAAATAGTGTAAAATAATAGGAAACCATCAAAGGAGAGGAGGGAAAGAATGTCAAACGAGATATCCAAAGCACAAACGTACGAAATCTTGCCCGGCGTGTCGCTGACGGTATTGCCGAGCGACCGCTTTAAGGTCGGTTTGTTTTCTTTTGCGTTCACGTTGCCCTTGTCTCCCGAGGACTCTTATACTCGCTCTCTTTTGCTTTCCGTTTTGCGTCGGGGATGTGAAAATTATCCCACACTTTCGCACATCAGCCGCCGATTGGACGAGCTGTACGCCACGCCCTATCACGTGATCGACACGGTCAAGGGCAACTGCCAGTACCTTGGCTTCAAGGCAGAGCTGCTGGAAAATCGCTATTTACTCGACGACACCGATCTGTGCGGTGAGATCCTTTCCCTGATGCGTCAGATGCTGTTTTGCCCACTGACCGAGCCTGACGGCTTACTGTGCGAAAGATACGTAGAGGCGGAAAAGAAAAATGCGATCGATCATATCCGTTCACTGCAAAATCACCCGTCGTCTTATGCGATGGCGCGGTTTTCCGATATTTTTTATGAAAATGAGCCCATCAGAGCGCGTCTTGATGATGCAGAGGAACGCATCTGTGCTATCACGGCCGAGCAGTTGACGGCGACGTGGCGCGATATGCTGCGTCATGCCCCCATCCGTTGCTTTTACATTGGCGGTATGCCGCCGTCCGATCTTGTTGAGCGCGTGCGCTCGATGATGCAAAAGGCGCTTGCTTACGTGGAGCGTGAGGTGCGCCCCATCGAGCAGCATTGCTGCGTGTCTCATCCGTGGAACGCCGTTCGTCGTGTGGAGGAAACGGGACGGGAAGGGCAGAGCCACCTGATCCTGGGCTTCCGCAGCGGTGTGACGGTGGAGTCAGAGGACTATTACGCCATGACGCTGTGCCACGAGATCCTTGGCCTTTCCCCCATTTCACGTTTGTTCGTACACGTTCGCGAGGCGCATTCGCTTTGCTATTCCTGCTCGTCGGTCTATCGCGTCGAGCGCGGTGACGTTATGATCACCTGCGGCATCAGCGCAAACAATCGAGAGCTGGCCGAGCGTGCCATTCTCGATCAAATCGCGGTGCTGCAGAAGGGGGAATTCTCCGACGCCGAATGGCTCGCTGCCAAAAAGTCGTTGATCGGAGGCTTCCGTCAGATGACGGATTCTACCCGATCGCTCTTCCGCTACTACGAGTTGCGTGCTTTGCTTGGAATCGAGCAGACGCTGGAGCAGAGCATAGAGCGCTTTGAAGCACTGACGCGCGAGGACGTGATCGCCGCGGCGCGTAAACTGCGCCTTGAGCTGATCTATTTCCGTCGCGGAACTGGCGGTGCCGAAGAGATGGGAGAGGAGGACGCAGGCGATGATTGAACGTATCAAAAACGAGCGTTTGAACGAATGCTGTGAAACCTACCGCCATCCCTCGGGGCTTGCGATTTTGTTGATTCCCAAAAAGAGCGCAATGACGCACGCGTCGCTGATCGTGCAGTTCGGCTCGCGCGATACCTTGTTTGAAGTCAACGGTGAACGGGTCAAATGCCCCGACGGCGTGGCACATTTTCTGGAGCACAAGCTGTTTGCCCGTCCTGACGGTACGGATGCTAACGATCTGTTTTCCGCCCTCGGCGCCGATGCCAACGCATGGACGGACTACGATAAAACTGCCTATCTGTTTAACACGACCGAGGACGCGGAAAAGGCTCTGCGCACGCTGGTCAAATTCGTATCCGAGCCTTATTTCACTCGTGAAAACGTCGCGCGGGAGCGCGGCATCATCCGTGAGGAGATCGCCATGGGCGAGGACGATCCGTGGCAGAGATTGTTCGAACAGACCATGAAAGCCATGTACGCCCGCCATGCGGTGCGGCGCAAGATCTGCGGCACGGCCGCGTCCATCCAAAGGATCACTCACCGCACCTTGCAGTGCTGCTACGACGCGTTTTACCGTCCGTCCAATATGTATCTGGTCGTTTGCGGCAATATTACGATGGAGGAGATTCTCGCATCCGTTGACGAGCCGCTGAACGATTGGAGTCAGCGAACGCAAAAAACGCCTGCAGGAACGCGCATATACGAGGTGGACCGTCCCCGATTGGTCCATCGCAGAGTCAGTCAAATTGGCGCGGTGGCACGCCCCATTTTCCAGATCGGTTGGAAAAACACCGATCTGCCGACCGATCCGCAAGAGCGTTTGCGCCATGAGACCGAGATGGACCTTTTGTCTGAAATGCTGTTCTGCCGCGCAGGACGCTTTTATCACGAGCTGTTTGAATCGGGTAAGCTGTCGCCCTCCTATTCCTACGGTTATTCAACGCTCAGCGGCCAGCCGGGCATCGCGCATCACGTCGTGGCAGGCGAGGCGGACGATCCCGAGCAGGTGTGGGAGGCGTATCGCGATTACCTGAAGGAGGTTCGCCGCACGGGGCTGGATCGCGAGGATTTTGAGAGATTGCGCCGCGTTCTGTACGCGAGCTTTGTGTCCGAGTTCGACTTTCCCGACGGAATCGCCGACTTACTGTGCGAAGCGCATGGTGACGGTCACGGCATTTTTGACACGCTGGACGTTTTGCAAAGCGTGACGTTTGAGGACATCTGCGCCTTGTTCGAGCGCAGCTTTGATTTGAGCATGACCGTCTTTTCGACGATCGTTCCCGATATTACGAACAATGACAAGGAGGATCAATGATATGATCGAGGTTTCGTTCCCGGGATTGGGGATTGATAATTTTCAGCTGAACCCCGTCGCCTTTGAGCTGTTTGGTCTTGAGGTGCGCTGGTACGGCATTTTCATTACGCTGGGTATGCTGGCGGCGTTTGCTTATGCTTATTATCGTTCAAAGCAGGAGGGCTTCGACCTGGATAATCTCTTGGACATGGGCCTTTATATGATCGTGTTCGGCGTCATCGGCGCGCGGCTGTATTACGTGCTGATGAAGCTGGATACCTATATCTTGCCCGGCCGCAGTGTGTGGGATAATTTCCTTGACATGATCAACATCCGCGGTGGCGGTCTTGGCATTTACGGCGGTATTATCGCAGGAGCGCTGACGCTGTTTATTTACTGTCGTCTGAAGAAAAAGGACTGGCGGAGAGCGCTTGATATGGTCGCGCCCGGTGTCATGATCGCCCAGGCGATGGGACGTTGGGGCAACTTTTTCAACGGCGAGGCGCACGGCGGTATCGTGCCAGAGAAGAGCCCGTTGTACTTTATCCGTATGGGACTTGCTCCCAACGAGCTGACGCAGGGCATGGCTTACGTCCATCCGACGTTTTTGTACGAATCGCTCTGGAATATTCTCGGCTTCGTGCTGATCAACGTATTCCTGTATAAGCGCAAGAAATTCAACGGTCAGATCGTGCTGACATACGCCGCGTGGTACGGCTTTGGCCGTATGTTTATCGAGGCGCTACGCACCGACAGCCTGTATCTGGGCGGCGGTGACTCGGGCATCCGCGCCTCCCAGCTCGTCGGCTTTTTGTGCTTCGTGCTCGGCACGGCACTCATCATCTATATGCTCATCCGCTGTAAAAAGCTGGAGGCAAAAGGGGAGTACGTTCCCGTGTTCACGGCAGTAACCGAGCAGGCAAGCGAGGAGAACGCGGAGCAAGTAACGGACGCTCAAGCGCCCGATGAAATCACCAATGAAAATAACGAGGAGAACCAGACCAATGGCCAAGCTGATTGACGGAAAATTGATCTCTGCGCAGATCCGCGCGGAATTGAAGGAAGAAACCAAGGCGTTTATCGCCGCGACGGGCGTGACCCCCAAGCTGACGGTCATCCTCGTGGGCGAGGATCCCGCCTCGCAGGTATACGTTCGCAATAAGGGACGCGCGTGTGAAGAGGTCGGCTTTGCCGCCGAGCAGATTACGCTGCCCGCGACCACGACCCAGGAGGAGCTGGACGCGCTGATCGACCGCCTCAACGCGGACAAGACGGTTCACGGCATTCTCGTGCAGCTGCCGCTCCCCAAGGGATTGTCCGAGGAAAGAGTCCTGCTTCGCATCTCGCCCGAGAAGGACGTGGACGCCTTCCACCCTTACAACGTCGGCCGCATGGTCGCAGGTCAGATCACCTATCTGCCTTGCACGCCTGCCGGTGTCATGGAGCTGATCAAGCGTTCCGGTATTTCGGTGGCGGGGAAGGATTGCGTCGTGATCGGACGCTCCAACATCGTCGGTAAGCCCATGGCGCACCTGCTCATGCAGGCCAACGGCACGGTGACGGTCTGCCACAGCCGCACGAAGGAGCTTGCCGAGCATACCCGCCGCGCCGATATTCTGGTTGCGGCCATCGGCAAGGCGGATTTCGTCACGGCCGATATGGTCAAGCCGGGCGCCGTCGTCATCGACGTTGGCATCAACCGTAATGCCGAGGGTAAGCTGACGGGCGACGTAGATTTCGCCTCCGTTGAGCCCATCGCCTCCTACATCACTCCCGTTCCCGGCGGCGTCGGTCCCATGACCATCGCTATGCTCATGAAGAATACTCTGACTGCCGCAAAGAGAGCGGTGGAGGGAGAAATCTAACCCAAATCCACTCCACGTTGCAGAAACGGAATGAAAAAACACGCTTCGTTGTAATTTTGTCTTGGAAAAGACGAAAAATTCAACGAAGCGTGCTTTGTTTTTTATTGATCCAACGGTGCCAGCGATACGTCGTCGATGCGTGCCCAGCCGCCCTTGGCCTCGCCGCGCTCCACACCAACGTGGTAGTTGCCCGTCGCAGGAACCTCAAAGATAAAGGATATTTCACACCATGCCGTATTGCTGAATTCTTTTGCCGCGATCAGCTTGCCCGTGATCTGATCCTTGACGAACAGACGAGCCCGATCTCCCGCGGACATGACCTTCGCAAAGAAGACGTATTTTATTCCTTCGCATAACTTGATGCCCTCGTAAAGCGCGGCATCTGCCAGATCCAGGTCCTCGATATAACCGTAGCCGTCGCGCTCACCGGCCTTGCCGCCTGCGCGGCTGACCCAGTAAATATCTTTCTTGGAAAAATCACCGTTTTGCAGATCGCTCATGCAATCAAAGCCGTAAACGTCACTGATGGGAAGCGCATAGAAATTATCCTGCATGCTGCCAAACACGTTGTTTTCAAAGCGGATATTCTTCATCGGGTTGCATGATCCGTCAAATTCAAACTTGCGCGTTTCAAGATTCCAGCTGCCAAGCCAGGCACCTGCCGTTTCAAAGTAGTTATCGTGCACGTGAATGTTGCTGACCTCTACCGCGGACTGGTCGGGATAGCGTGAGCCCCACATGATAAAGCAGAACGCTTTGGTTGCCTTCCACGCCACCGTTACGTGGTTGTGGTCAATTTCAATGTTCTGAATCGGCCGGAAATTTTCCAGACGGAACCAAAGGCCCGCGCGGGGATCGCCATAGCTGGAGCTCATATATATGCCGTCGTCGCCGCTGTTGATCCGACAGCCCGTCACGCGGATGTTCTGGCAGGCACCGAGGTTGATACCGTCCGTGCCGCCAAGGATGCCGCCGGTGACGTCAATGGTCAGATTCTGATACAAACCGTTGCGACAGCAGGTTGCTTTAATGCAGTAAGCAAAAAACTTCCGAACGGTAAAATCAGACAGCACGTATCCGTCAACCTCGTAAAGTCCGATCGCCTGCATGGTCATCATGCCGCGCGGATCTTCACCTGCCTGCATTTCGATCGTTCCTTTACCGGAGATCTTGATGTTTGTCGTGCCCTCGGTCGCGTAGATCAGGGGATAGTTGTAATACGCAGCCGCATCCCATTCGATCTCGGGGTTGACGTACTGGCCAAACACCAGCTCCTTGGGCACAAAGCCGTTGAGCGGATCGACAAAATCCAAAGGATTGCCGCTTTGCAAAATCTTGGCGCCGTCCTCGAAATGCAGCTCAACGTTGCTGCGCAAAAGGACGTTTCCCATCAAAAAGGTCTTGCCGGCATCGAAGCAGACGATACCGCCACCCGGTGTGGCATGCGCATCGTCGATCGCTTTTTGAATGGCGGCACGGTCGTTCGTCACGCCGTCGCCCTTGGCGCCGTAAGGCGCGTCCGTGACACGAATGGTAAGCGGATTGACATGTTGACGTTTCATCGCGATTCTCCTTTTGTGGATGATACCTTCATTATATCATGCTTCGCTCCGTTTGTCTACGGAAGGTTTCCAAATTTGTTTAAAAGTCTTCCGCATTATTTCTTGCGAGAATAAAAGCTCAGTATCAAGTGACGCCCCACGTTGACCGTCCGCCGGGATTTTTTATATATCTCCTTGTATTTACATGAAAACTATGCTATAATGTATATGTGAAAATTTGTCGAATTTCGACGGCAAGGAGGTCGCGTATGGAATATAATGTGAATACAGCGAGCATCGAGCTCTCCGTGCGCGAGCTTTGTTCCCGTGTGCTGAATAGCGGTGATCTCGAATACGGCGGAGGCAGAGCACTTGCTGAGCGAGGGCGCATCGGCGCGGATATCCACCGCCGCATACAAAGCGAGCGGAGCGCTCACTATCGCGCAGAGGTGACGCTGACAAACACCACCCGCTATGGGGAGCTGACCTATACCGTCAGCGGCCGCGCCGACGGCATCGAGCTCTCCGAGGACGGCTGGACGGTCGAGGAGATCAAGACCATGCACGCCCGCGCGTTTGCGTTTCCCGTGCCCGAGATTTATTTGGCACAGTTGCGTATTTACGGTTACTTCTGGTGCATGGAAAAGGATCTGGGCGGTGTCAATCTGCGCATGATCTGTATCAATATTGACAATGACAAGCAAAAGGAGTCTACCGTTTACGCCACGCGCGAGCAGCTGCGCGACTACTATTTTTCGCTGCTGGCTCGCATGGAACGCTGGGCAAAGCTGATCGAAACGCACCAAAGGGAAGAGCTTCCCGTGCTGTCCTCTTTGACTTTTCCGTACACCGAAATGCGCGGCGGTCAGGAGGATATGATCCGCGCCGTTTTTCGTGCGGTCAAGCGGGGCGAACGCCTCTTTTTGCAAGCGCCGACGGGGCTTGGTAAGACCATGTCCTCGCTCTATCCCGCCGTTCGTGCGCACGGAGCGGGACTTGCCGACCGCATTTTCTATCTGACTGCCAAGGCCAGCACGCGTCGCGAGGCGTTCGGGGCTGTGCGGCGCCTCGTGCAAAGCGGAGCGCCCTTGCGTGCCGCCGTGCTGACGGCAAGAGAGCAGATCTGCCCCCACCCAACGGCTATGATGGACGGTCGATCGCTGTCCTCGCACTGCAACGGCGTGGAATGTGAATACGCAATGGGCTACTACGACCGCGCGGGCGATGCTATTTACGAGCTGATCACCTCGGGGCGCGGCTACGATCGCAGTCGAATTTTAGAGATCGCTCAAAAATATAAGGTCTGTCCGTACGAGCTGTCGCTCGACGTGTCCGAGTATTGCGATATCATCATCGCGGACTATAACTACGCCTTTGACCCTATGGTCTATCTGCGACGTTACTTTTCGCCCGGCGCGCCCTGCGCGGGCAAGAATATTTTTTTGATCGACGAGGCACACAATCTCGCTGACCGCGCGCGCGATATGTATTCCGTTACGCTGTCCCGCCGTGCCTTTGAAAAGGTTTACGCTCGTGTGGATCGCCGCGATAAAGTGCTCAACGAAGCGCTGGAAACGGTCATTCTGGCCATGCGTAGCATGAGAAAAATGTGCCGTGACAATCTGAACGTGGACGAGGAGGGCAACGAGTGCGGCTACAGCCTCTCCCACGCACCGTTGACCGCGTTTGACGAAAAGCTCCGTTGGTTCTCCGATCAATGCGACGCATGGCTACGCCGCCACGGGGAAGAGGATATCGCCCAGAGCGTGCGCGATCTTTGCTATACGCTGCATGAGTATACGACTATTATGGAACACTATGACGAGCATTACGTCACCTACGTCGAGCTGGGCGGGGGAGATACGCTCGTTCATCTGCTTTGCCTTGATCCGTCGGGCGAGCTGAATATCCTGCTTAACCGCGCGACGAGTGCCGTGCTGTTCTCGGCCACGCTGACGCCGCTGTCCTATTTCGTCGACGTGCTGGGCGGTGGCGATGCCGCTCGCACGATGGCCTTGCCGTCCCCCTACGACCGCGATAATTTCGGATTGTTCGTCGTCGAAAATATCAGTACCCGCTATTCCCAGCGAAGGGAATCCTGCCGTCAGATCGCTGCCTGCATCGGAGCGGCCGTGTCGGGCAAAAAGGGCAATTATATCGTCTATTTTCCTTCGTATTCCTATCTTGAAAACGTGCTGGTGCATTTCCACGCGCTGTATCCGAAGGTGACGACCGTCGTGCAGAAAAAGGGAATGAGAGCGGCCGAGAGAGAAGCCTTTCTCGATGCGTTCGTTGCCGATCAGGACGTGCTTCGCGTGGGCTTTTGCGTGCTGGGCGGCTCCTTCTCCGAGGGCGTCGACCTGCCGGGCTCGCGTCTGATCGGCTCCGTCATCGTCGGCGTCGGCCTCCCGGGGCTTTCGGGCGAGAAAAACATTTTGCAGGAATACTACCAGAATAAGAGCGAGATGGGCTATCAGTACGCCTACGTTTACCCCGGCATGAACCGCGTTCTGCAGGCGGCGGGACGCGTCATCCGCACCGACGAGGACAAGGGAATCGTCGTGCTGATTGACGACAGATACGCTACCCCTGACTACCGCCGACTGTTCCCGTCGCATTGGATCCATGCCAAATATGCAGGAAACGCGAAAAATCTTGCAGAAATGGTGGCATATTTCTGGAACAAAAACTGAAAAATATGGAAACAGCCCTTGCAATTTCCTCTTTGTTATGATATAATATCATTTATATTGCGGAAAATGCAATTTTTGAAAGAAAATTGTGCAAACATAATGAAAAATCGAAAGGATGACACAACGTGAAACGCATTAC
This sequence comes from Oscillospiraceae bacterium, assembly GCA_015064805.1. Lineage (GTDB taxonomy): Bacteria > Bacillota > Clostridia > Oscillospirales > CAG-272 > SIG644. Next base: position 5,765 of record SVRN01000033.1, on the reverse strand, counting down.
CGTAAAGCAGTTGTTTACCGATCCTGCGGCCTACGCTTCGCAGGAGATCACCGTCGCCGGCTGGGCGAGAACCATCCGCGCATCCAACGCGTTTGGATTTATTGAATTGAATGACGGTAGCTACCTGAAGAATCTGCAGGTGGTTATTGAGGCTGAAAAGCTGGATAACTACAAGGAGCTGGCCAAGCAGAACGTTGGCGCGTCCTTCGTCGTTCGCGGCGTCTTTACTCTGACGCCCGAGGCAAAGCAGCCCTTCGAGCTCAAGGCGACCGCCGTTGAGATCGAGGGTACCTCGACACCCGACTATCCGCTTCAGAAAAAGCGCCACACCTTTGAATATCTGCGTACCATCGCTCACCTGCGTCCCCGCGCCAACACCTTCAACGCCGTGTTCCGCGTCCGCTCGGTGGCGGCTTACGCTATCCATAAGTTCTTCCAAGAGCGTGGCTTCGTTTACGTCCATACGCCGCTGATCACGGGCTCTGACTGTGAGGGCGCGGGCGAGATGTTCCAGGTCACCACGCTGCCGCTCGATAACATCCCCAAGACCGAGGACGGCCAGGTTGATTTCTCGCAGGATTTCTTCGGCAAGAAGACGGGTCTTACCGTTTCGGGTCAGCTCAACGGCGAAACCTTCGCCATGGCCTACGCCAACATCTATACCTTTGGTCCTACCTTCCGTGCCGAGCGCTCCAACACCCAGCGCCACGCGGCTGAGTTCTGGATGGTCGAGCCCGAGATGGCCTTTGCCGATCTGACCGACTATATGGACACCGCTGAGGACATGATCAAGTTCGTTCTGCGCTACGTTATGCAGGAATGTCCCGCCGAGATGGAATTCTTCAACAAGCTGATCGACACCACGCTGATGGAACGACTGCAGATGCTGGTTGACGCCGATTTCGGTCGCGTCAGCTACACCGACGCCGTTGAACTGCTCCAGAAGTCGGGTCATGAGTTTGAGTATCCCGTATACTGGGGTATGGACCTGCAGACCGAGCACGAAAGATATCTGACCGAGCAGATCTTCAAGAAGCCCGTATTCGTTACCGACTATCCCAAGGAGATCAAGGCCTTCTATATGCGTCGCAACGACGACGGAAAGACGGTTGCCGCAGCGGATATGCTGGTTCCCGGCGTTGGCGAGCTGATCGGCGGTTCCCAGCGTGAGGAGCGACTGGACGTTCTGCTGGATGCCATCAAGACCTTCGGTCTGAACGAGGAGGACTACTCCTGGTACATCGAGCTGCGTAAGTTCGGCGGTACCAAGCACGCAGGCTTCGGCCTTGGCTTCGAGCGCCTTATCATGTATATCACGGGCATGTCCAACATTCGTGACGTTGAGGCCTTCCCGCGTACGACGGGCAGTGCAGATTTCTGATATTACCCCCAATCTTCGAGAGGATTTCGTTTACCCTATGAACTACCAAAGCATGAGCCGCGAACAGTTGTCCGCACTCTATACCCAATTACAAGCACAATACGCCGCTGCTAAGGCCAAGGGTCTTTCGCTGGATCTTTCCCGCGGTAAGCCCTGCGCCGAGCAGTTGGATCTGATTGACGATATGTTTGACTGCCTGAAAGCCACAGACGCCGTATCGGGCGGTGTGGACTACCGCAACTACGGTCTTCTGACGGGCATTCCTGCCGCCAAAAAGCTGTTTTCCGATCTGCTGGGCATTCCCGAGAGCAGACTGATGGTTTGCGGCAACTCGTCGCTCAATCTGATGTACGACTCCCTCATTCGCGCCATGATCTACGGCGTGGTCGGCAGTGAGCGTCCGTGGTGCAAGGAAGAGAAGATCAAGTTTTTGTGTCCCGCTCCCGGCTACGACCGCCACTTCGGCGTGACCGAGTCGCTGGGCTTTGAGCTCCTTCCCGTCGCTATGACGGACGAAGGCCCCGATATGGACGCAGTGGAAGCGCTCGTCGCCTCCGACGCCGCCATCAAGGGCATCTGGTGCTGTCCCAAGTATTCCAACCCCAACGGCATTACTTACTCGGACGAGGTCGTTGTCCGTCTGGCACGCATGAAAACGGCGGCTCCCGATTTCCGCATCATGTGGGATAACGCCTACGTCGTGCACGATCTGTATCCCGACGAGCCTGACGAGTTGGCTGATATTTTCGCTCTTAGCGAGCAGGCAGGCAACGTTGACCGCGTGTTCTATTTCGCCTCAACCTCCAAGATCACCTTCCCGGGTGCGGGCGTGGCGATCATGGCGGCGTCGGAAGCAAACATCGCGCAGATCACCAAAGCGCTGACCATGCAGACCATCGGCTTTGACAAGCTCAATCAACTGCGTCACGTCAAGTATTTCGGCACGGCCGAGAACATCATGAAGCACATGAGAGCGCAGGCTGATATCCTCCGTCCTCGCTTTGAGCGTGTGGAGCAGATCTTGAGTGAGGAACTGTCCGAGACGGGCATCGGAAATTGGACGCATCCGCGCGGCGGTTATTTCATCAGCTTCTTCGCGCCCAAGGGAACGGCCAAGCGCATCTATCAACTCTGCCGCGAGGCGGGCGTTGTACTGACGAACGTCGGCGCGACCTACCCCTACGGCAAGGATCCCGATGACAGTAATATCCGCATCGCTCCCACCTATCCGACCTTCGAGCAGATGGAGCAGGCAACCTATATGCTTACGCTGTGCACCAAGCTCGCGGCGGTCGAGCAGCTTTTGAATCAATAATAACAAACGAAAAGATCCCGACGGATGAACCGTCGGGATCTTTTTTGTTAGCAAGGATTAATCCTCGCGCTTTTTATAAGTAAGAACAGTCGCGATACCAAAGGTCGCGATCAGCGCGATGGCGGAGGCGGAAAGCAGGGAATTGCAACCCTCGTCGGGCTGATCGGTGCCATCGTTGCCGTCGTCATTGTTATTGTTGTTGGTCTGGACGGGCTCCAGCGCCTCCTTGGCTGCAGTGAGTGCTGCCAGAGCGGCGTCGATGTCGGCCTGAACGTAGGAATTCTGAACGTCCTTGGCGGCCTTGAGCGCTTCGGCCAGGGCAACCCAGGTTGCGGCGGTGTAATCGTTGGCATTGAGCGCCTCAACGGCTGCGATCTCGGCATCCAGTGCCGCGGTGTCAGCCTTGACGGAGTATCTTTCATTTACGACAAACTGAGCGGCTGCGACCCACTGACCGGTGACGAAATCACGGCCGCGAACCAGAACCTTATCGCCGTAAACCTGAACGTACAGACCCTGGCTACCCTCGAAGGAAGTGTCGGTGGAGGGAGTCCACAGATCGCCGACCGAACCGGTATTGAACATAGCGGCATTCTTACCACCGCCGTACATGGAGTTGGCGGAGTTCATGTCGGAGTGGGTGTGGCCGGTGAAGAAGAATACGTTGGGATATTCCTTGAGCAGCTCGCGCAGCTTTTCGTCGTCGTTGATACCCCACCATCTTTCACTCTCGGCGGTACCGGAAACGGTGTTCTTCATACCCTGATGCATGAACAGGAAGATAGGACGATCGTCCGTTGCTTCGCCCAGCTTCTTTTCCAACCACTCGTACTGGTCCTCGCCGATGGTGGCGCGTACGCCGGGCTCGTAAACGGCGTTACCCAGAACGATAAAGTGGTAGTCGTTGATCCAGGTGTCGTAGTAGGGAACGTCGGTAGGCTTTTCCATATCATCCGTTACTCTCAGATACTTCAGAAACTGCGTGACCGCAGGCTCGTATTCTCTGTAGCCGGAGAACTCGTGGTTACCGATACCGATGTACATATGGGGAAGACCCTCGACCTCGTCGTACAGCTCCCACAGCTTTTCCCACCAATCGTCGCGAGGACCGCTGTCAACGACGTCGCCCGCAACGAAAATACCAATGGAATCGGGGCTGTTTTTGAGAACGTCCTGCAGCATAGACTTGTAGTGCTGCTCGCGGATGGCGGTGGAAACGTGAATATCACTGAGCGCCTGGAACTCGATCAGCGGCTTGCCCTCGGGGAACTGATAGCCACAGCCCTCGGGAAGCTCGATAGATACGCAATCCTCGCTCAACTCGTTCGCGCCGTTGACGGAGTAAACGAGCAGATGGGTTGCGTTGGGGGGGATGAAGGTGTTCTTGACCATGTTGAACTTGACGCTGGTTGCCGTTGCGGAAACCTTTTGAACAGCCAAGCCTGTGTAATCCTCCAGCTTGCCGTCAGCATTTCCCCAGAAGGCCTGAACGCCGGTTGCACCGTGATCCGCGGGAAGAGTTACGGTCACCTTACCTGCGGCCATGCCCGATTTAGGATCGGTGATGTCGTAGGTGGCGTCGATAGGAGCCTTGGCGGGCTCCGCCTTCTTTTCCACGATCTCGATGTCGATGGACTTCAGAATGTGTACCTTTCTGGCAGGGTCACCGGCCAGAGGAAGGTCGTCGGGAACGAGCACGATGGTGTACTCACCGGCAGGCAGGCTCTGGTAAGGAGCGAGGTTGTGGTTACCTCCCTTGCCGCCGGCAGCCAGGTCCAAGGGTTGATCGTTTACGATATCTTTGGGGTAAACGTAGCGCAAGCCGCCCCATTCGCTGTGATCGCGAACAATCAGACCGATCCAAGCGGGTTTTTTGGGATCGGTGCTGTTGTTTTCAACAAATCCCTTGACCCAGATCGGATCCCCGACTTCGTAGACGGTTTTGTCGGACCAAAGCGAAAATTCACCGTAGTCTGCGGGATTGAAGGCAGACGCGGAGAAGGAAAGCACGCTGACCATCAGAGAGAGGATCATAACGGTAGCAAGCATGCAAGAGATGATTCTTTTCATGAGAAAAGTCCTCCAGAAAAAATAGTTATGAGGTCATTTTATCTCATTTTCTCGGCTTTGTCAAGGATAACTTGCTCCCGTATCGGAAAATAGGCAGTATCAACAAAAAAGCTCACAATAACACAGCACAACAAACAATTATTTTTGTGTCCGAGGACTTGCATTTTCATGGAATCTGTAGTACAATGAGGAAGAAGATACACCATCTGACAAGGAGGACGACCATGTCACAGATTATTAAAATCGTTTCTTTCAATCTCCGTTCGCAATACAAGGGCGACGGCATCAACGCATTTATCCATCGTGCGGGTATGATCTATGATAAGATCCAGGAGCAAAAGCCCGACGTGGTGTCGTTTCAGGAGGTCATCGAGCCCCACTACGATCTGTTGCCTAAGCTGATGCCGGACTATACCTTCCTTGGTCAGTTCCGCGAGGCCGATTATCGCGGCGAGGGCGTGTTCACTGCCATTCGCACGGCGGATTGGCTGCCCATTTTTTACGACGTGTTCTGGATCAGCCCCACGCCTCACGTTCCCGCCTCTCGCTTTGAGGATCAGAGCCATTGCCCCCGCATCTGCGTGGTGACGGCTTTGCGCCATAAGACGAGCGGCAAGTTCATCCGCGTTTGCAACATCCATCTGGACCACGTCGGTGAATCGGCCCGCGTTAAGGGCATCCGTTGCGTGCTGGATAAGATGGCAGAATACGACAGGGAATTGCCCATGCCTACCTTGCTTCTGGGAGATTTCAATGCCGAGCCGGGCAGCGAGACTATCCGCGTGACGGACGCGTCGACGGAACCCAAGCTGTACGATCTGACGGGGCACATCCCCTCGACCTTCCACGGCTACGGTGAATATACTCCCGGCAAGATCGACTACATCTACGCCACCGAAACGCTGAAAAACGCCGTCGGTGAGGTCAGCATCTGGGACGACGAGCATTGCGGCATCTTCCTCTCCGATCACTATCCCGTTTGCGCGGAATTTGACGTGG
>SVRN01000088.1 GCA_015064805.1 Oscillospiraceae bacterium | reverse complement strand
ATTTGCGCGGCGGAAAGCAAGGGGAGCATAGACAACCTCCGTGATTTGATGTCATTAGTATAGCACGAAAGGCGATGCGGTGCAAGAGTTTTTTGAAAAGTGTATCTGCGAAACGGCGATGCTGTTGACTTTTGGACGTTTTGGGGTATAATAGTAAAGGAATGATCACAAGGAGGGCGGCATGAGCGTATTTATTCTTTGCTTTTTACAAATCGTTTTATATACGCTCGGCGTTGTCGTCGTGTGCGGTCTGGCCGTTGAGGTGTGCTATCGTCTTTGCTTTGCGCTGATGGGGCGACGGGCGGGGCGGCTGTTCTGGTTTGTGACCTCTTGGCTTGGAACGCCCGTGCACGAGGCAGGGCACGCTTTGATGTGTCTTTTGTTTGGTCATCGAATTGAAAAAATACGCTTGATCCCCACCCGCGCGGGCGGTGCGATGGTCGAGCACAGCTATAACAATCGCAACGTCTACGCGACACTGGGCAACTTGTTCATTGCGATTGGCCCCGTGTTTACGGGCCTTGGCGTCATTCTCCTGACGCTGTATCCGATCTATCCCGTGTCGCTGCAAGGTTACTTTTCATCGCTTGAAGCCTTGCTTGCCAGTGATGCGTCGGAGCGGGATATTTTCGTCGGCATATGGCAGTTTATCGGAGGCCTTTGGAGCGAGGGGACGCGCGCTTTGTGGGCGCGTATTCTGGCGGCGGTCGTTCTGTTTTCCATGGCGCTTCACGTGCGATTGAGCACGGCCGACGTGCGCGGTATGCTGCGCGGCCTTCCCAACTACCTGGTGATCTGCGCGCTGGTGGCGGGCGTGGTTGCGCTGATCGGCGGCGAGACGCCTGCGCGCGTGACGATGGCACTGCAGCAGTTTGCTTGGGTCGTGGTTGCACTTTTCAGCCTGATCTTGGTGTTTGCCGTGATACAGCTTACCATCGTTTTGATCTACCGCACCCTTGCCTATCTGATCGTCGGGCCGAGCCGCGAGCGGGTCGATCTCTCTCGCTACAAGGATTATCGCGACCGCGATTGGGATGAATTCAAAAAATAAAACAGCAGCTGTGGCACAGAGGCCAAGCTGCTGTTTTTCGTTTGGATCATTCGCTCATGGGAGCCAATGCGTATTTTTCTGCATAGTGGTCGTACTGCGCCTTGTATTCCTCACTGTCGTGACGAACGGCACGCAGGGATTGGTGCAGGTTCATGTTGCGGTTGGCGATGTCCAGCACACAGCCCGCGATGTTGGAGCAGTGGTCGGAGACGCGCTCGAGGTTGGTCAGAAGATCCGACCAGATAAATCCTGCGCTGATGGTGCAGTTGCCCTGCTGCAGACGCAGAATGTGGCGGGAGCGCAGCGCTTCCTTGAGGCGGTCGATGATCTGCTCCAGCGCCTCGACGGACGCTGCGGCACCGACGTCGTTGTTTACGAAGGCGGCCAGCGAAAGCGCGAGGACCTCGCGCGTGGCGTCGGTGATGACCTTGAGCTCGGCCGCGGCGGACTCGGATAGCTCGATCTCTTTTTCGCGCAGCTCCTCTGCCGATTCAAGCAGGTTGACGCTGTGGTCGGAAATACGCTCGAAGTCACCGATCATGCGGAGCAGCTCAGCGGCCATGGCACTCTCCTGCTCGGACATTTGATGGCTGCTCAGCTTGACCAGATACGTGCCGAGAATGTCCTCGTAGTGGTCGGTCAGATCCTCGTCCTCGCGAACGGACTCGGCAAGGGCAGGGGTATAATCACTCAGCGACGTAATGCTGTTCTCCAGCGCGCGGACGGCGACGCCGGCCATGGTAACGGCCAGCGAGCGGCTGCGCTCAAGCGCCACGGCAGGAGTAGCGAGCAGACGCTCGTCCAATTCACTCTGCTGCTCGGGCGCCTTGGCGTCGGGCACCAGACGGCAGGCCAGCTTTTCAAGCAGGCTTGCGGCAGGGAAGAGGATGATCGTACAAATGATATTAAACGCACTGTGCGCAATGGCGATGCCGTGATACGAGGCGGCCTGCTCCAGCATGGGAATATAGACGAGCTCCTTGACGATGCTGAAGATGGCAAGGCAGATGACGGTACCGATGACGTTGAAGCAAAGGTGAACGACGGCGGTGCGCTTTGCGTTTTTGGTCGCGCCCATAGAGGACAGCACGGCCGTGACGCAGGTACCGATGTTCTGACCCATGATGATGGGAATGGCGGCACCGAAGGAAACCTGTCCCGTCGAGGACAGCGCCTGCAGAATACCGACCGACGCGGACGAGGACTGAATGATGGCTGTCAGGATCGCACCTGCCAGCACGCCGAGAATGGGGTTGGTGAAGGTGATAAACAGCTCCTGGAAGGCGGGGACGTCACGAAGACCTGCAACCGCGCCCGACATGGTGTCCATACCGAACATCAGCGTAGCAAAGCCTAAAAGGATCATGCCCGTGTCCTTCTTTTTATTGTTCTTGCCGAACATGAAATAAGCAATACCGATCAGAGCAAGGACGGGGGTGAAGGAGGTAGGCTTGAGCAGCTGTACCCACAGCACATCGCTGTCAATGCCGCCAAGGCTCAAAATCCAGGCGGTGACCGTCGTACCGACGTTGGCACCCATAATAACGTTGATAGCCTGCTTGAGCGTCATAAGGCCCGAGTTAACGAAGCCGACGACCATGACGGTGGTGGCAGAGGAGGACTGAATGATGGCAGTCACGCCCATACCCGTCAGAAAGCCTGCGAAGCGGTTGTTGGTCAACCGTCCTAAAATCGCCTGCAGGGCACTGCCCGCGCGACGCTCCAGCGACTGTCCCATGACGTTCATACCGAACAAAAAGAGTGCCAGACCTCCAACGAGTGTCAGAATATCAAAAATATCCATCCCCGATCATATCCCTTTCAAATTCCGTTTTTTATGAGAGCACAGGAAAAGTGTCCCACATACTCCCAGTTTATTATACCCCGATTTTTATTCGGTGTCAAGAGAAATTAGTAAAGCGAAACGACAAAAACGATCCCGAAGC
>SVRN01000032.1 GCA_015064805.1 Oscillospiraceae bacterium | reverse complement strand
GATCGTTTCCATCATAAATTTTAACAGCCTTTCAACGTTGAAATCAAAGCGTTGCGAGCAACGAAGGGTCGCACAGCGAAACGGCCGCGCGGTCGCAAAGAATGGTCACGTCGCTATGCAGATTGAGAAGCGACGCGGGGCAAGAAGTCGTCAGCTTGCCCGACAGCACCGTAGCAATCGCCTTGGCTTTTGCTTCGCCCGTGGCGATCAGCAGAATACGGCGCGCCGAAAGGATGGTGCCGATGCCCATGGTCAGGGCGTGGCGCGGCACGTCCGCCTCGCTCTCAAAGAAGCGAGCGTTGGCGCGGATGGTGTCCTCGGTCAGATCAGTCAGGTGGGTCAGCGGATCCAGTGCTTCGGCAGGCTCGTTGAAGCCGATGTGGCCGTTGCCGCCGATACCAAGCACCTGAATGTCGATACCGCCCAGATCGCGGATGATCTCCTCGTAAGCTGCGCAGGCTGCCGCAGGATCTGCCGCAAGTCCGTCAGGCACGTTGGTATTGTTCTTATCAATATTGATATGATCGAACAGCTGATGGTTCATAAAATAACGATAGCTCTGGTCGTTATCGGGTGCCAGAGGGTAATATTCGTCCAGATTGACCGAGCGAACGGTCGAAAAATCCAGCTCGCCTGCTTCGTAACGGCGAACCAGCTCCGCATACATGGGAACGGGTGTCGAGCCCGTGGCAAGGCCCAAGACGGCACAAGGGTTGTTGTTAATCACCTCGGCGATCATGTCCGCGCCGAAATTGGCGATATCCTTTTGATTGTCAAAAACGATTAAACGCATGTTGTCTACCTCATTTCTAAAATTAATATTTGTCACTACCATCCTCGGGGATGACCTCTTTCATTGCGATAATGGCGCACTCGATCATATCGTCGTCGGGCTCAAAAACGGTCAGTCGCTGAAGCAACAGTCCGGGGGCGGAGATGATACGGGTGAACCAGTTGTCGTGGCGGCCGGCCAGCTTGATCAGCTCGTAGCCGATACCGACGATAAGGGGAATGAGCGCCACCTTGATCAGCACGCGCAGAATCGTGGGCAGCGTGGGCGGAATAAAGAAGCCGACGATAATGCTGACGATGACCATGATGATCAAAAACGACGTGCCGCAACGGGGGTGGAAGCGGCGCATACCGCGAATGTTCTCCACCGTCAACTCCAGTCCCGCCTCGTAGCAGAAGATGGTCTTATGCTCGGCGCCGTGGAACATATACGTGCGACGGATATCCTTCATCAGCGAAACGGCCGACATATAGCCAACCAGCAAAATCACGCGCAAAATGCCCTCAAAGATGGACTTGAGGAAGCGATTGTCGGGCGCAAAGACGCTGTCGGGCATCCACATATACAGCTGCGAGGGCAGCCAGAAAAACAGAACGAAGGCCAGACCAAACGCCAGCACGGTCGCGATGACCATCATGATGCTCATGATCTTGGAGTCCTCTTGCTTTTTCTCTTCTTGCTTTTCATCCGTGTGCGGCTCACTTTGCTCGGCAGGCGCAGCAGCCTTTGCCTCATCATCCGTCACAGGTTCGTCGGTCGGCACAGTACTCTCCTCAACCGCGGCAGGCTCGGATTTCACGTCCGTTTTCTCGGCAACGGCTTTCTTTTTGGTGTCGTCCTCGTCCTCAAAGTCGTCCAGCCCTGCGATCTCGGCACTGCGCATCAAGCACTTATAGCCGAAGCGAAGCGTGTCGATGAAATTGAAAATACCGCGCACGAAGGGCAGCTTGAAGAACTTTGCCTTTTCCTTGACGACCGTCGGCCACTTTTCCAGCACGATCTCGCCCTCGGGATTGCGCACCGCCATAGCGGTCATCTTGGGACCACGCATCATAATGCCCTCGATCAGGGCCTGACCGCCGATCGACGTCTTCAAACGGCATGCCTTTTGCGTATCGTTCGTTTTATTACTCATTTGATTGATTATCCTTTCCTACGGTTCCATTTCAGTTCAAACCAATGGAATAGTATACTACCATTTTATTAACACCATGTGACATAGGTGTTTATTTTTTACTTTCAAAGTTCATGCCCTGCTGCCAATTTCTCTCAAACAGCCGCTTGTCGATGTCGTTGAGCACCATCACCTTGCGGCGGCTCCATTCGGGCGCGAGCAGATCGTCTGCCATGCCGTCGCCCGTCAAGCGGCCGATTACGGTATCGGGTGGCAGCAGCGTCAGCGCCTTGACCACCGTTTCAATATAGTCCTCCCGTTCCATCTGGACGTACTCACCGCGCTCATACATATCGGCCAGTACCGTTCCCTTGAGGACGTGAAGCAGATGGATCTTGACCTGGTGGGGATGAAGCTCTGCCACGCGGCGCACCGTTTCGAGCATATCCTGCTCGCTCTCGCCGGGCAAACCAAAGATCAGATGCACGCAGACGTGAATATCCTCACTCGCCGCACGCAATGCCTCGTAGCCTTGGCAGAACTGCGCCCAGCTGTGCCCGCGATTGATCAAGGCCGCCGTGCGATCGTGCGAGGACTGAAGCCCCAGCTCAACCGTCAGCACCGTGCGATGCGACAGGTCAGCCAGATAAGCAACAATATCCTCCGGCAGGCAATCCGCCCGCGTCGCGATATTCAATCCGACCGCCCCCGGCAAGGCCAGCGCCGTTTCAAACATCGGGCGCAAGACAAAAAGCGGCGCGTAAGTATTGGTATGCGCCTGAAAATACGGAATGCACCGCTCGACGCTCCATTTGCTTGAAAGCTGCTCACGCGTGCGGCGATACTGCTCCTCAAGGGATAAGCTTGACGATTGTGCAAAGTCGCCGCTTCCCCGCCCAGAGCAATAAATGCAACCACCCGTGCCACACCGCCCGTCGATATTCGGGCAAGTCAGTCCCGCGTCCAATGGGATCTTGGCGCATTTGCCGCCAAAGGTCTGCTTGAGATAATAATCGTAAGTGTAGTAGCGCTTATTGGTATCCGAATACGGAAAAGGATTGTTCCGCACCTGCGTTGTCTGTTTCATGCGTTCTTCCCTTCCCATTTCAGCGTTTACTTTTGAGGAAACAGCGTTGTTTCCCACTCAGCGGGCAGCTTGCCCGAAATGACCGAGAGATTTTCGCGGTAGGCCGTATTCATCTCCAGTACCGTGACGCCAAGAGCATCAAAGGTAATGGTATTGTGCTTATGATCCGACGGCATGGCCAGAAGATACGAGCCCTTTTCCAGATGGCGGAAGGTTTGGACGTGCATATATTCGTCGTCCGCGCGGTAGTCATAGTAATAGCATCCCGTCATAACGGCATAGTCAACCAGAGAGAATCCCTGTGCAACACTCGGCTCAATGGCCAGAGTGCGACTCAGCTTTGCGAAATATTCGCTTGCGCGCAACCATGTGTCGTCCTTGTCACGAACGTCCAGCACCATCGAAAGTCCCGCCGCCTGCGCCAAGCCTTCATTGTCAGGAGTTACGACGACAGCGTTCAGTTGGTGCGCCAGATTGATCGCAACCTCGGCCGATTCACTCTTCAGATCCGACGAGCAAAGGATATATCCGTCCAAGAGCTCCGCGTAATGATTCAGCAGATGTGCCAGCGTCCAGGTCTGTTCGGAATCGTTTTTATCGGACAGCGTCACCTCACCCTTTTCCACGATAGCGGACAGTCCTGCCTCGCTGTCCTGCGACAGCACAAAAATCTGCTCACTGCTGTACAGCGTGCTCAGACCTTGAAGGGTAGCCAGCGTCAGCTGATCGCAGGCGCTCTGCGGCAGAGCGACGGTATGCAACAGCGTTGCACGGTAGGGGGCGATGGGAAGCGTCGTTTGCACCTCGTCGCTTAGATGGAGCGGGAGGGCATACTCGCCTTGATACAGATAATTCTGATCGATTTTGATCTGGGGATGATCGGGCGTGCTCATTTCGTCCTTGCGTCCGATCACGTCCTTCATAAAGTAGCGGACGGCCGCGCAGGTCGCGCGGTTGGTCGCGCCCACAATCACGATCTTGTGTCCGTCCACGCGGATCACGTACTCATCGCCCTTCAGATCCGCCATCGCGTTTTGCGTCGCGGTGCGGGCCGTTTCGCCGATCAGGATCTCGTAAGGCTGGATCTGGTCGGTTGCATTGGCGGTGCCGTGATCGTCCGTCATAGCGACGTCAACGCCCAGTGCTTCCTGCATGGAAGATTGCAATTCCTCTGCCACCGCCAAAACGGTAGCAGGGCAATTTTCCTTAGGATATACGATGCGATAGATGCTCACACCGCTGTCGCTCAAAAAATTCAAGCGAGTATCGTAAACAGGCGGCTCGCTCGGGGTTTTACAACCAAGTAGCCCTCCCAACGTGAGCAACAGCGCCATACAGAACAGCACGCTTGCAAGCACGCGACGCGCCTTTTTATGTTTCAGAATATTCATATGATCGTCTCCTTTTGGTGGGAAGATATGATTAAAAACAAATATACATATTAATTATACCATTTTTTCTTGGCACTTTCAAGTGCTTTTCCCCTTTTTTTCTTCCACTTATCGCTTTTTCTTCTCCGTGCAACGTATTCCCTTCTTTTGTGCGGAAAAATCGTGAATTTCCATATCAAAGCCTTGACTTTACACGCAATTCGTGGTATAATTTCATGGTACCCGATACGTACTCCAAAGAAAGGAGCGCTCGTACGCTATGAAATACAACACGCTTATCATTGGTGCCGGTCCTGCCGGCATTTTTACTGCCCTTGAAATGCTGCGCAAAGGCAGCAAGAAGAAGATCATCATCGTGGAGAAGGGACAATCCGTCCGTCGCCGCGCTTGCCCCAAATCCAAGACCAATCGCTGTGTGGGCTGCAAGCCCTATTGCCACATCACGACCGGCTTTTCGGGCGCGGGTGCTTTTTCGGATGGCAAGCTGTCGCTCAGCTGTGACGTCGGCGGCGATCTGCCTCGCCTGATCGGTGAGGATCTGGCACAGGAGACCATCAACTACACCGACAAGATCTATTTGGAGTTTGGTGCCGACGAGCACATCGAGGGCATCAGCAATCCCGAAGAGGTTAAGGAGATCCGCAAGAGAGCCATTCGCGCGGGTCTGAAGCTGGTCGACTGCCCCATTCGCCACCTTGGTACCGAGAAGGCACAGAGCCTGTATCTGGCCATTGAGGACTATCTGATCGAGCACGGCGTCGAGCTGCTGTTCGGCTATGAATGCAAGGACGTTGTCCTTGAGGGCGACGTGTGCACGGGAGCGATCGTTGCACGTGCTGACGGTGAGGACGAGCATATCATCCACGCGGACGACGTGGTCGTTGCCACGGGACGCCGTGGCGCAGACTGGCTGGAAAAGCTGTGTGCAGAGCACGACATCGCCCACGAGCCCGGCACGGTTGACATCGGCGTGCGCGTTGAGGTGCGCAATGAGATCATGGAAAAGGTCAACGAGGTACTGTACGAGTCCAAGCTGATCGGCTATCCCCAGCCCTTCAAAAACAAGGTCCGCACCTTCTGTCAGAATCCCGGCGGCTTCGTCAGCCAGGAAAACTACGACAACGATCTGGCCGTCGTCAACGGGCACTCCTACAAGGAGCTCAAGTCCAACAACACCAACCTGGCGATCCTGGTCTCGCACAACTTCAACACGCCCTTCAATCAGCCCATCGAATACGCCAAGAAGGTCGGCGAGCTTTGCAACATGCTGGGTGCAGGACACATTCTCGTTCAGCGCTTCGGCGATATTCTCGACGGCAAACGCACCTGGCCCAAGGAGCTCTCGCAGAGCAATCTCAAGCCTTCGCTTCCCGACGCGGTCGCGGGTGACATCACAGCGGCCATTCCCTATCGCGCTATGAGCAACATCATCAGCTTCATTCAGGCCATGGACGAGGTCGTTCCCGGCTTTGCCTCGTACGAAACGCTGCTTTACGCGCCCGAGCTGAAGTTCTATTCCAACCGTGTCAAGATGGACGAGGACTTCAACACCAGCATCAAAAATCTCTACTGTCTGGGTGACTCCAGCGGTTGGACGCGAGGCCTGATGATGGCCTCCGTCATGGGCGTTCTCATGGGACGCAAATTGGTATAACACGTCAAAGAGGAGGCAGTTGCCTCCTCTTTTTCCATCGTTCAATTATGAACAAAGTGTTAATTCCTCACAAAGCCCTTGACTTTACTGCTATGGCAAGGTATAATACTAATAATTATAATTCAAGAAAGGAATCGTACGTTCCATGAATCCGGGCGACAGTAGTGACCCTGACCGAAATACGAATTGCACGGTAACGTGTATCCATATAAAATGAAATAAGGCATAGACTTGCCCGCTTTTTGCGTGCAGGTCTGTGCCTTATACTCGTTTTTCGGAATGGAAGCCGATTTTTTTCAAATAACACAAGAAAGAGGTTACTTATTTTGGACATTCCCCGATTACTTTTGTTGCTTGCCCTGCAGATAGTTCTCATCGCAGTCAACGCCTATTTTGCCGGTACGGAGCTCGCGCTCGTCTCCGTTAGTGAGATCCGCCTGCGCGCCTTGGCTGACGAGGGCGACAAACGCGCCAAACAACTGCTCAAATTGACGGGCAAGCCGGAGAAGTTTTTATCCACCATTCAAATCGCCATTACCCTGTCCGGTTTTCTGGGAAGTGCATTGGCGGCCGACAGCTTTGCTGAGCCGTTGCAAGAGTGGTTGTCCGGTCTGGGCATCAACGTTCCCGAAACCGTACTGGTCATCGTTATTACGCTGATCCTTTCCTTCTTTACGCTGGTGTTTGGCGAGCTTGTCCCCAAGAGAGTGGCTCAGCGCAAGGGCGAGGCTATGGCGCTTAAAAGAGTCGGCTTCATCACTTCCCTTGCCAAGCTGTTTACGCCCTTCGTTTGGTTGCTGTCCGTATCGACCAACGCCGTACTCCGTATGCGCGGCATTGACCCGCACGAGGCAGTCGAGCAGGTTGACGAGGACGACATCCGTCTGATGGTCGATGCAGGTAGCGAAAGTGGTACCATCGACCACGAGGAAAAGGAGCTCATCCGTAACGTATTTGAATTTGACGACCTTAACGCAGGCGATATTGCCACCCACCGCACCGAGGTTGCCCTTCTCTGGATGGAAGACGAGATCTCCGTTTGGGAGGAAACGATCCACGAAAACCGTCACACGCTCTACCCCGTTTGTGAGGATTCGGCTGACCACGTCGTCGGTATCCTGAACGCCAAGGATTTCTTCCGTCTTGGCGATAAGAGCCGCGAGAGCGTGCTGGAAAACACCATCAAGCAACCCTACTTTGTCCCCGAAAACGTCAAGGCTGACGTTTTGTTCCGCAACATGAAGAGCACCCGCAACAATATGGCCATCGTACTGGACGAGTACGGCGGCATGACGGGTATCGTTACACTGTACGACCTGGTCGAGCAGTTGGTCGGTGAGTTTGACAGCGACGACGCTCCCGTCAGCGAGGGCGAGACCGCCGAGGCTGCCGTTGGCGTGGAAAAAATTTCCGAAAGCACCTATGCTCTGCACGGTAACGTTGAGCTGAATGAGTTGGGCGAGGCCACGGGACTGACCTTTGAGCAGGAGGACTGCGACACCTTCACGGGTCTGGTCTTCAGCGAGCTAGGCTACATTCCCGACGACGGCGAACAGGAAATTGATCTTGTCATCGGTCGCATGACCATTCGCATCACCGAGGTGCAAGACCATATGGTCAAGGAAGCAACGGTCGAGGTCGCTCCCGCGCTCGAGGAGGACGACGAGGACAAGGACCGCGACGAAAGCGAAGATTGATCTCAAAAGCACCGCAGTACGCCTGCGGTGCTTTTTATATAGCGGCAATTTTCCTCCGTTTCAACCATCGATACCGTTGACAACAAGCATAAAACATGGTATCATTATGGCATAGAAATCAAATCCTGAAAGGAAATCTGATATGAAAGATATTGACCGTCTGGACGAACACGCCAGCCAATACGAGCCCGATGAACGCGAGGTGCTTCAGCAAAAGCAAAAACGCCGCCGCATCAAGCAAGTACTTGGCGTTGTATTCAAGGATTTACTGTATCACGCTATAACGCTCATCCTGTTTTTCTTGTTTGTCAAACGCATGATTGATGCGGAGGTTTATCACGAATCGGGATTGGAGCGAAACGTCCTTATCGCCTTTTCCGTGGTATTTACCATCATCCACGCGCTGATTACCGGCTTTGAGCTGTCAGGTGACGGTGAGCGCCGCCGTGCTTTTCTTCAAATGTTGAACACGCGCACGTTTACGCGCCTACTTCCGCTTGAGGTCGCAGCCCCCGATCTTACGTTGCTGACGATTTGCCATCTGGCCGTACAGCTTCCCTTTGCGCTGTTCCACCACGCGTTTGGCTTTTTCTATCCTCAACCGACCATCATCGAGCAATTCTATTGCATGGACGCCGGTTGGATGGAGCTGACGCGCTTCGGAATCATCGGTGCCCTGCTTCACACGTTTGTCTTTATGTTAATCGTCACCGTCGTCCGTTACGTCATCTACTCACGATGGAACAAAGAAAAAATCTGACACAAAAACGAAAGAAGGAACAAGAAATTCTTGTTCCTTCTTTTTTTATCAGTTCTCTTTTCTCTTGCGAGTCAATATCACCGTAGTGGGCAACGCCAATACGATCATCGCCAGTGCCGAAACGCCAACGACAGAGCTACAACCGTCCTCAGGCTCGGGCGTAGGCTCGGGCTCAGGGTCAGGGTCCGGTTCAGGCTTGGGTTCGGGTTCGGGCTCCGGTTCCGGTTCGGGCTCCGGTTCCGGCTCAGGCTCAGGCTCAGGCTGCTTGCTGTCATTATAATCGGGATCGACCAGATCGATCAAAAATTCGTTGATATAAGGATAGATCAGATCAAAGCCCTTTGTGCTGGGATGTACGAAATCGTACAGATAGGTGTTCTGATAGTGCTTGGTGCCGCTAGGCCCCGTCGTGTAGGGATGCAACGCGTCAACCAGTTCCTCATTGTGGTACAGATCCAGATACTCAATGCCCCACTTTTCGCAGATCTCGATGGTCATATCGACGTAGCGGTCCATGTCCATCAGGCTGATGCCCATGCTGGCATTCAAAAACTTGAAGTTGATGATGTAGCAAATCGTCGCGTCGGGGAAATTCTCCTCGGTGTAGGTCAGCACCTGCTCAAGTGCAGGCGCGAAGGTAGAGGGATCATACGAAGAAATCGGCGGATAGTTTTCCGTGATCTCGCCAACCTCAACGTCATCCCATGCATCATTGACACCACCGTGCAACACGATAATGTCGTATTGCTTGCCTGCTTGCTTGCTGTTTACCAGCTGCGTCATGATGGTGTTGGCACCGCGGCAGTTGGAAATGGAAGCGCCTGAGCGACCGTAGTTGTCAACTTTACATCCATTGGCGGCGGCAATGCGTCCCGCCCATGCGCGAACGGCAGCATACTCGGTGCTCATCTCAACCATGCCCTCACAAATGGAGTCGCCGAAAAAGCCGATCGACAGACCGTTAAGGGGGCTCTCTTCATCCAAAGGATACAGGTCCTTGACGTTTTTTGCCGCAAACACGGGAATGATCGCAATGCTTGCAATCAAAAGGCAAGACAACAGCAGAATACTTAATTTAGAAACAAACGTTTTCACAACAAAAATCCTTTCTTTACATGTTAAGGCAAGCTTATTTTTTGGAAACGACGTCGCCGATCAGCGGATGACGCCCGCAACTACGCGATTTACTTTCGGTACAAAAGCTATGCGGTGCGTGAGCCTCGCACTTAGGCACCAAAAACTCGGCCAGCGCGGGTTCTACCTCGACCACGGCCTTGACCATCAATCTTGCCATCTCGCGGATCTCCCACTGGGCGCAGGTGCAAAGGCGCTCGTTGCAGAAATGGATGAGCGTGCGCAAATTCATTTTCACGCAGATCTGGGTGCAGCAGGCGTTGGGCAACAGCATTCTTGCATCCTCTGCGGGAACACCGCTGGCCAGCAGCTCCTCGTATGCCTTTTTAATCACGTCGATGGTTTCGTTGTAGCGTGCCAATGCCGCCTCGTCCTTAGCGATACTACGAGGGGTTACGTACTCAAAGCCGTCCTCGCTGCAGTATCTCTGGCTGCGCTGTGCGTAGCTGGCAAGTCTGTGACGAACCAACTGATGCGTCAGCGCACGGCTGACACCTGAAATTTTAAACGAAAAATCAGCAAATTCCAGCACGCTGTGGTGACCACTGCGATAGCAGTGCCGCATGATCTTGCCCCCCGTCGGCATGCTGTCGTAGCAGGTGCTCGCCGCACGTTCAATGGCCTCGATCGGATTGGGGGTATGACTGATCAGTTCAACCTTCATATGTCTTTCTCTCCCTAACATATTCAATACTACTATTATAAATGATTTACGCCGTTATGTCAAGCATATCCGTGCTTACGATTCAAACGTAACCGTCTTAGCCCACTGAATAAAATACGAGCGGTAGGTCTCGTAATCTTCTTCATCGCATGAGAATTGGATCAGCCAGAAGGCGTCAGGGCCTTCAAGCATCACGGAAAAATAGCAAACTGTCGCCTTTCCTGCGGGGTCATCAAAGGAATACTCCATGGTCGTCAGCCCTTCCACTTGAGCAATAGCAGACGGCTTGCGATGCGCATTGGCCTCGTAAACGGCCTGCGCATATTCCGGAAGCGTCATATCGGCCGCCACCTCGCGAAGCACGAAAATCGTCACCTCCGGGGTATGATACACCGTTGTAACCCACGGATACGATCCTTCTTCAAAAACTTCGGGCAACGTGATACTCATGCCCTTTACCGTATATATATCATGATCTGCTTCCAATACAGACTTGGGAGCACAGGCGCAAAAGCTGAAAAGAGACCCCAGCACCAAGCAAAGTGCAATTAATTTTTTCATATAACAATCCTCATACATGTTGATGTCACCATCATATCACAATTCCCTTCATTTGTCAAGGAAAATCGCCCTACTCCTCCACGGTAAAAAAGGAAAAAGAAAAAAGCAGAAATATAAAAAAAATGCTTGACAAGCAAGCATGAATATGTTATGATATACGGGCGGGGCATTAGCGCAGTTGGGAGCGCACAACACTGGCAGTGTTGGGGTCAGGGGTTCGAATCCCCTATGCTCCACCAAAAAGAGAAAAGACCGTCGATGACGGTCTTTTCTCTTTTTGGTGACACTCGGCGGATGAGAAGCTCTCGAAAGAATATCGTCCTCGCTTGCGAGGCACGGGCGTTCAGCCCGTGAGATATTCTTTTTGAGCTTGCGAAGCAAGGTCTGGGTTCGAATCCCCATCATGATCACCTATGGTGATCTGCTTTTCTTTTCGAAATCGCGCGACAGTGTGATGACGCTTGTAAGTATTTGTAACTCGTATAAAAATCTTCAGAGCTTTCTTAACGCTCAAGCTTGAAAGACCGTGAGATATCGTTGCAACAAAGCGTCGATACGCGCGTGATGATCCTGCAATCCCGATGTTTTCAACAGCGCCTCGAGTAGGGGCTTGGTGATGGTTTCCAACGGATGAAACTGCCTAGGAAACGGATCGGTAATCACGGAGGAAACGGGAACGCTGTTGGGGTCCAGCACCGCAAGAACATGTCGATCGATCATATATAACAGACGATCCAGCACCTTCTCCGCACGTTGCCTTTTTCCAAGCTTTACACAAAGCAACACGATCTCCGCGTAGGCAATGAGCAGTTGCCCCTCGTAAAACCCGGCAAAGTCGTCACCAAGCATGCCGTGATAAAGCTCGCTGATACGCTCGTGCCATGACAATCTTTGCTCATCGGTTGCATCGTTGGGAATCAGTCGACGCAAGGCAACGGCGGCAATATCGTTTGCGCGGAATAGGGTTTGCTTGTCTTGCTCGCGCAACTGCTCTCCCTCCAAAACGCAGATGGCATACACCTCACGGCTGTCGCGCAATGAAGGGATCTTTTCATAAAAAACCTTTGCCGCGGCACGCAGATCCGGATCGGAGCATTGGCTACAAACCTGCGTCATATAACGATATGCACCATTCAAAACTCCCATCTCCGTGCAATAGCTCTCCAGCTTGCGCGTGAGCATAATCAGATATTTCACCTTTTCCGGCGTACACATTTGTGCCCGATATGCCAGCAGCATCAGCCAAATGACAAGATCGTAATCGTCGGGATGCAATGTAGCTTCGCCGACAAGCAGATTCCATGTTCCCTCCTTGTCGCCCTTTTGATAATACGTTTCCTTAAGGCGGACAAGAAAGCGGCGGCGATCGGCATCTTCCCACATTTCATTCATGCCCAGCAACATATCCGTTGAGGTATGATACAGAATAGCAAGTCGAGGTAGCATTTGCAGATCGGGCTGAACCAATCCGCGCTCCCACTTGGATACGCTTTGCGATGAGACACAAAGATACTCCGCAACTTGCTCCTGCGTTAAATTTTGCTGTGTGCGCAGTTGCTTTAATCGTTCATGCAGTTTCATAGACATTCCCCCATCGTTATGGTAATTTGATTATATCATATGAAAGCATCGCGGTCAAGCGTCTGTTGCGACATATACGACTGTCCAAATCGGACGAGTTACAAGGATGCAATGAGTATTCTCTACTGCTATCAATTAATGAGAAATTTATTTGGCACCACGGGAAAGCAACAACCGTTCCCACCACGGCCTGAACCATAGCGGGAACGGTTGCTTTTATAATTTGATCTGGCGGATCAAGGAAGCATATTATAAAACTTCACGTACCAGATAATCGTAAGGGTAACACCGATCAGAAGGAAGAACAATCCGGTAAAAAGAACACAGTGGTCACTGGACTTTTTCATTTTACTCAGCTTGCGCTCACGATACTCTGCATATACCTCGTGCTTCGTTCTGCCCATCGGAATAAACGCCAACACAACGTTTCTCAAAACAAAGCTGATACCAAGCAGAGCTCCTTCCCCGCTGACGAAGAGCATACCGGCGAACAACGTCAGCAACGCTCCCGCAACGAAGAAGCCGTCGGCCAGGATCTGGATATTGACCGCTACGTTGTCGGTAAAAAATCCTTTGATCCAGAACACCGCGAATGTGATCAGCGAAGCAATACCGAAACAAACGCCATATTTAGTTAATAATGATTTCGTTTCGTTGCTCACTACGATATCTCCGTTCGTTTAGTTATTTTAACATTAGCTTGTACTTTTCTTCCTCTTCGTCATTGCAATATACGAAGTGTCCGGGCGAAACCTCACGGAATGTGGGGGCGTTGACCGAATAATCGTGCTCTGCAAGGGGATTGTAGATCACTCTCGTACGCTTCTTTTCGTACACGGGGTCAGGCAGAGGAATTGCCGACAAAAGCGACTTCGTGTAGGGGTGCAAGGGATTCTTGAACAGCTCGTCAGAGTCTGCCAGTTCTACCATTTTGCCGAAATACATAACGCCGATTCGATCCGAGAAATATTTAACGACGGACAAGTCGTGCGCGATGAACAAAATGGTAAGACCAAGACGTTCTCTCAAGTCATTGAGCAAATTGATGACCTGCGCCTGAATCGAAACGTCAAGCGCCGATACAGGCTCGTCGGCAATGATCATTTCGGGCTGCATGATGATTGCTCTTGCAATACCGATACGCTGACGCTGACCACCCGAGAACTCGTGCGGATACCGATCTGCGTGCTCGCGAACCAGACCAACCATCTCAAGAATTTCATACACCTTTTCGTTGATGTAATCCTTATCCGTAATACCGTTGATAACCAAGCCCTCTGCAATAATCTCGCGTACCGTCATACGAGGGTCGAGCGATGCGATGGGGTCCTGGAAGATCATCTGGATCTGAGTGATCAGCTTGCTCTTCTTGGCAACACGGCGCTTGGATCTGAATTCTTTTTCCAACGCCTGAAGCTTGGCGGGATCGCCCTGTGCAAGTCTGGCCTTTTCCTCGTATTCCTTTTCCAGCGCTGCCACCAGAGCCTCTGCGTGCTGCTTGTCAACGTCATTATGGTCGCTCTTGGCGTCGCGGATCAGCGCTCTGTTTTGAGCGACGACGACAGCAAGCTCGTCTTGAATCTTTTTGATCTTTTCATTAATTTCGGCCTTTCGAGTGCTATCAGCTGCCAATTCTGCCTTCAAAGTCTTGATCTTAGCAGCGGCTTCAGCACGAGCCTTCTTGATTGCGTCCTTATACGCGCGCGTGCCCGCACCGACTCTTTTACCCTTAAAATAGACGTTACCGGAGGTAATATCATACAGCTTGATGATCGAACGACCCGTCGTGGTTTTGCCGCAGCCGGACTCGCCGACAAGGCCAAATGCCTCGCCGCGTCTGATCTCAAAACTTACGTCATCAACCGCTTTCAGATCCTTGCGTCCCAGACGGAAATACTGGCAAAGATGGTCTACTTTCAACAATACTTCGTTATTATTCTCCATATTGTTCACCTCTTTCCTTCATGTGCTTGATGCGCTCGGTGATGATCTTGGGGATCTCAACCTTGGGCGCGTTGGGGTGAAGCAACCAGGTTGCCGCATAGTGTGTAGGAGAAACCTCATACATAGGCGGTTGCATTTCGAAATCGATCTCCATTGCGTACTTATTTCTTTCCGCAAAGGCGTCACCAACGGGAGGATAGATCATGTTGGGAGGCGTACCGGGGATCGCGTCCAGCTTTTCATTGGTATCAAGGTCAGGCATGGACGAAAGCAGTGCCCAGGTATACGGATGCTGAGGATTGTAGAACACTTCCTCTGCCGTACCGTACTCAACGATCTTACCTGCATACATAACGGCAATTCTGTCCGCCATGTTAGCAACGACACCCAGGTCGTGCGTAATGAAGATGATGGACAGGTTATGCTCGCGCTTCAGACGATTGATCAGCTCCAGAATTTGAGCCTGAATGGTAACGTCAAGCGCGGTCGTAGGCTCGTCACAAATCAGAATATCGGGGTTAGCCGACAGCGCGATTGCGATAACGATACGCTGACGCATACCGCCGGAAAATTCGAACGGATACTGTCTGAAACGAATTCTGGGCTCGGGAATACCGACCTCTTCCATCAGCTTGATTGCCTTTTCCTTGGCAATACGCTTGGTCAGGGTATATACGACCTGCGAGGCCTTCTCCTTGAGATAGTCAATGATCTCAACGCAACGCTTGTCCAGATCGATGCTGTCTGCATTTTCAACGTCTGCCTGGTAGCGGTTCTTCACACGCGTAATAACGGAAACGATCGCCGCGATCTGTACTTTGGGCTCGATGACAGACTTGGGAACGACCTTCCAGTCGACCGTCTTGCCCTTGGCAAGAAGCGCTTCTCTCTTGGCCGTCTGGCGAGCGAAACGAGCTTCCTCCTTCGGATTATTCTTCAGATAGAAGAAGTACTTATCCACTTCTCTTTCCAACGCATCGCCAAAGGTATACGCTACGGTGTCCTTAATGACAGCCAGGGGGTCGATCGCCGCAAGGACGCTTGCCTTTACACTTGCGCACACGGCAGATGCGCTGCTTGCGTCAAAATTACCTGCATTGAAGAAATCAATGGCCTGCTGCAACGCGGTAATCGCGCGCTTTTTGTTTTCGATCGACTTGTTAAAGGAATACTGAACCGCGATCTTTTCCAGGGCCATGAACGCAGTCATATAATCGTCCATCAGGAAATTATACGCCAACTCGTTGGCCTGCTCGGCAGGCATATGGCTCAAATCCGTTTCAGGATGCTTGTAAACGTAATAACCGATACGGAAGAAGTTGTGTCGCGGCTGAGCCAGCATTTCCTCCGCGGTCTGCTTAACCTTGCCCAGGATATCCACGGTTTCAGCCGTAGCGGTCTGGCCGGGATTTGCCTTCTCTGCACGCTTGGCGATTTCCAAAGCGACCATATGTCCCTTCAGCACGTCAGCATAGCGGGCAGCAAAGTACTTATCGTCGATGTCATTGAGCTTACGCGCCACCAGCTTGATCGTGCCGATCTCGTCGACCTTCTGTTTCTTTTCCGTTAGGAAAAGGAAGTCTTCAATAATCGCAATCAGCTCTTCTGCGGCCGTGCGTGCATCATTGTAGCTGTTTTCCAGCTTGATTGCCTGAATGTTAAAGTTGTCAAACGTCCTGATATACTCAGAAACCTGATCAACGGTAACACTTGTAGGCGCGCCTGCGATGATGGCAGCCTTCATCATATCGGACAGCGAAGAGAGCAAACGGTTGAAGGTTTCGCGGCCTTCCTTGCGGTTCGCCTTGTTCTTCAGAAGCATCGCCTCGGTAATCTGCTTACCGATACGCATGATAGGGTTAAGCGAGGACAAGGGATCCTGGAAAATCATCGCGATCTTATCGCCGCGAAGCTTGTGCATTTCCTCCTCAGGAATGCGCATCAGATCCTGGCCATCGTAAAGGATCTCACCGCCCTCGTGGATCGAGTTGACGGCAGAAATGCCCATGATAGCCTTGGAGGTAACCGACTTACCCGAGCCGGACTCACCAACGATGGCCAGCGTTTCGCCTCTGTACAAATCGAACGAAATGTCGCGTACTGCCTGCACCTTGCCCGCATCCGTACGGAAGGAAATCTTCAAATTATTAACTGATAATTTAATCTCTTTACTCATACTTAATCCTCCGAACCTCTGAGCGACGGGTTGAACGCATCGCGCAAGCCGTTACCGAACAAGTTAAAGCTGAGCATCAGCAAAACCAGGAACAAGCAGGGGAACAACGCCACAAATCCCGCACCTGCCATAATAGACTTCTGTCCTGCAGCGATCAGAGTACCGACACTGGTAGTATTACCTGCTTCGAGGTTAATAATGCCCAAGTAAGAAAGGCTGGTCTCCGAGTAAATCATCGAGGGAATGACCAGAGCAACGCTCGTTACGATCGTACCCAGACCGTTGGGGAAAATATGCTTGAACATGATTCTGGTATCGCGCGCACCGAGCGTTCTTGCGGCCAGGACGTACTCCTGATTCTTAAAGCGATAGAACTGCATACGCGTTCTGCCTGCCATACCGATCCAGCCTGTTGCAAAGAAGGCAATGAACAAGACCAGTGCCTGGCTCGACGAACCCATATGATATTTCAGAAGCGTAATAACGATCATCGTGGGAACGGAGCCCAGAATCTCGGAAAATCTCTCCATGAAGAGGTCGATCTTACCGCCGAAGTAACCCGAGATAGAACCCCAAATGACGCCTACGATAAAGTTTGCGGCCGCAACGACGGTTGCAAATACAAACGAGAATCTTGCGCCGTAAGCAAGGCATGCAAAGATGTCCTTACCCGTTTCGGTCGTACCGAACAGGAACAGCGGCTCCTCAATGCCGTCCTTCTTTACCTGCGTATGCTGGTAGATGTAGTACTCATAGTACTCTGCTCTGACCTCAATACCACCGTCGACCTTTCGACCGTATGCATAGTAGTACTGCTTGCCGTTCTCCGTAAAGCCGTCCTCGCCCTCAATTCTGAGCGAGTTATACGCGGGAATCAAGCTATTGTTAGAACCCGCCTCGTACTTCCAATAATTGGGGATGATATCGCCGTTTGCGTCGACCTTGGGACGAAGGGTGGATTCCTTAGGATTCTGAACCTCGTAATAAATATTAGCGTCGTATTTGTTCTTTTCAAGAAAGAGCTTTCTATCGGAGAAGGAAACGGTAGGATACAGAACCTGTCTGCCCGTCTCGTTCTGATACTTCTGAATGGCGTCAAATTCTTCTTGCGAGATGATCTTATATTTACCGAAGCCTACACCAAAGTAGGTGTCATAGCGGTAGACGTAATTCGACCCATCCTCACTTACGGTAAACTCACCGTTCTTGATGATGTCTCTGCCCGTTTCCTGGGCCAGAGCAAGATCCTTAAGATAGCCAAGGTAGTTCGTATCCTTCTTTTTGTAGCCGTCCCAGAAGTCAAGACCGCTTTCAGCAAACAGATTCGACTTGGGCGTTACGTACGCATACACCATATCGTAGTATATGGGCTTAAAGGGCGTAAAAAAGGGAGCGATGATAGCGAAGAGAATCAGGAACATAATAACAATACCGCCGACGACTGCACCCTTGTTCTTGCTAAAGCGGCGGAATGCGCCCTGGAAATAGCTTACGGGCTTGGTGTCGAACTTTTTGTCATGCTGAAGGTCGTTCCTTTTTGCAAATTGAAACTTCTCTGCGGGGATATTATTCATATTATACGTACTCATAATTATTTAGCCCCCATTCTGATTCTCGGGTCAATGAAACCGTAGCTGATATCGATAACGATACCTGCCGTCAGGCTGACCAGAGTATAGAAGCCCGACAACAGCATAAAGAAATCGTAATCCTGGAACGTGATAGAGTTCAGGTAAAGTCCACCCACACCGTTGATACCGAACATTTTCTCGATGATCAGCGAACCGGACAGCACCGAGATAAATTCACTCAAGATCGAGGGAAAGATAACGACCATGGAGTTACGCATAGCGTGACGATAGATCGCCTGACGCTTGGTCAGACCCTTTGTTCTTGCAAGCAGCATAAATTCACCCGTAAGCACCTCGGAGAGTTCTGCGCGCGTAAAACGTGCATAACCTGCAATGGATCCCAAGCACAGGGCAAAAACGGCGGGGATCATGGACTTGAATACAGGCCATGTGAAATATGCATTACTTGTATCCATCGTTATTGGGAACCAACCGAGCTTGAAGCAGAACACGTACTGTAGCATCAGAGCCAATACGATGGAAGGAGTTGAGATCAGTAAGATAATGAAAATGTTGATCAACTGGTCCTGCCACTTGTTCTTCTTAAGCGCAGCTAAAATACCCAGGCCGAGACCGATCGGAACGCCGATCAGGGTCGAGTAAATATTGATTAAGATTGTAGGAGGAAGGTGATCGACGAATACTTCCCACAAATTCATGTTGAGGTATTCACCGTAGGTGGTCGCAATACCGAAGTCACCCTGGGTCACGATTCTCTTGATGTACGTCCCGTACTGAAGCAGGATCGGAACGCGGTCATACAACCATACGCCGTTTTCACCCTCACGGATGTTGGTGATCCATCCTCTTCCCTCCAGAGTTTTCATGACGATTTCGGGATCCTGACCCGGAAGCACATTGGTGGGAATAGGCAGAAGCTTGATCAGCACAAAGCACATCGTAAAGATGATGAAAAATGTGAGCAGCATCAATCCCAAGCGCTTCGTCACATATTTAAACATATACATAGGTTTTTCTCCTCTGTTTTGTTGTTTTCCAATTCACAGCTTGCGCCCTGAAAAAGAGGTATCCTTTGCAAGGCGCCACGCGCACCAGATCTGCGCGCCATACAAAATCGATCTTTAAAGCAAGTTAAAAAACGTTTTGCCGTTTGATATACGAATCCATTATTCGTAAACGATTATTTGTTTGCGAGACAGCGTCTCATTTTGTGTTTTTTCGTGTTACTAAAATAGTATTTAGCGTGTTTTTGGGGGATATCTAACTTTTTAAAATGCCGTATAAATGCGCAAATCAGCGGTGAGCACGTTGGCCCACCGCCGTTTGCGTTGAATTAAATAACTTTAATGAACCGTTATTTAAAAATTACTCGGACTTCTTGTACTCGTTGGTCAGGTCGTTGTTGTTAGCCTTGACGAAGTCAGCCCATTCAGAATCCGTGTAGTTAACTTCCATGTATCTGATGCCGCCGAAGCCCATGAATACGTTCTCAACGTCGGAGAAGTAGGAGAACTTAGCGCCCAGGAAGGAACCGCCGGAGTTAGCGATCAGCATAACGGAACGGCTCTCCTTGATGGTCAGCTCTTCCAGAGCGGACAGGATCATCAGTCTTGCTTCAACGGGAGCATAGCCTGCGCCCCAGTTGTACTTCTTAGCCTGGTTTTCGCTCTCTGCCAGACCGTTGAGGCAGTAGTACCAGTTCTGAACGCTCATCGTGATGGTCTCACCAGCGCCTGCGTAATCGCCTGCGGGCATGGTCAGAGTCATGTTGATAGCGGAGGTATCCCAGTACATATGGTAGTTCAGATCGTCATCGGGGTTAACGAATGCACCAACGATATCGAAGGGGTTGAAGGGGTTACCGGAGAAACCGTAACCGAAACCGATCTGGGTTGCGCCGGAACGGAATGCCTCAGCCCACTGTGCACCGGCGGATGCGTCAAAGACAACCTTGATCTTGCCTTCCAGAGCGGTGCCCTTGGTCAGGTCGTTAAGAACGTCCTGCAGGTAGGTAGCTCTGAATCTCTGCTTGTCATCATCCTTAGAAGAACCGTAAACCAGAGTGATATCCTTGGTAGAGTCGTAGCCGTACTTTTCAGGATCAGCGGTGAGGATAGCGATCGCTTCCTGCATCTTCTGCTTTGCCAGCGTGGGGTTGTAACCGGTCAGAGCGTCGTAAGCATCATCGGTGGAAAGACCGGTGAGGTCGCCGCTGGACCAGGTACCGTCAGCACCCTGGGTAAAGCCGTAAGCGCGGAGGATACCCTCCTTAGCCTGCGTGGTGTTACGGTACTGACCGCCATCAGGCAGGGTGGAGGAGTTTTCGATGTCATAGTAGTAAGCAACGTTTACGAGACCGAAGCAAGGAATTGCGGAACCGGGCCAGATCTTTTCAACGATGTCGCTTCTGTTCAGAGCGAGGTTGAATGCGTGTCTGAATTCCTGGATAGCAAGGATACCGTTGTTGTTTTCGCTGCCCTTCAGAACCTTAAGGTCGCTGAACAGCTGCATACCGAAAGTACCGGTATCGTTGGAGGTGTAGTAAACGTACTTGGAGTCAACGTAATCAGCTGCGTTCTCGGTAGAGAGCGAGCCGTCATCGTAAGTACCGTTCAGGAAGCCCATCCACTGAGTGGACCATTCCTCAACCTTACGGCAGTTGATTGCGGTAATGTTGTACTGGTTCTTGTTCTCTTCCATGTTCCAACCGTACCAGTTCTCGTTCTTCTCGAGCTTGTAGTGAGAGCCTGCCTCAAACTCAGTGAGCTTGTAGGGACCCCAAGAAGCGGTGGTCTCAAGAGAAGAGTTGTAGTTAGAGGTCCAAAGAGTTGCGCCTTCAGCGGGAGCTCTCTTGGAAGCCTCATACTTTTCCTTGTGAACAAGGGGAAGGCTGGACATGTAGTAAGCTGCGAGGTAAGACAGCGAGCCGTCTTCCTTAAGCAGTGCGAAGGGAGTGTCGAGGCAAACGACGATAGCGTTCTCGGAGTCGATAGCATACATACCAACTTCGTCCCACTTTACGTCGCGGATCTTGTTCTCAACATAGATGGTGACCCAGGTGTAGCCGGTGCCGGGCTCAGCGTAAGCACCGTAGGCTGCGCCGGGAGCGATGTACTGCCAAGCAGTTGCAGCGTCGAACAGCCAATCCTCGCTACCGGTTTCCCAACCGTCGGGCGTGTTAAAGGTTCTGGTGTCGTTATAAGCAAGGTACTCAGGCATGGGGTTGCCTTCCTCGTCAACGAGGCCTGCGGACATAATGCCCCAACCAAAGAGTTCGTTGTCAAGGTTAGCCAGGTGGAGGTACAGGGTAACGCCTGCATCCAGAGCTGCCTGGTTGCTCTCATAGCCCTGAGAAGCAACGGTCTCATATACGCCTTCCTGATTCTGGAAGAAGTATTCCTTTGCCATCTTGATCTTCAGAGTGTCATAGTAGGTGTTAGCTCTGAAGTTCATGAATGCAGGGTCGAGCTGCTGTTGCATAGAGTATACAAAGTCAGCTGCCTTAATGGGGGTAGTATCTTCCCACATCAGATCGTCGCGAAGAGTGATCTTCCAAGCATAGCCGCCTTCTGCCTTCTGATCTGCCGTGTAGCCCCACTTCGCGTCAACGGTGGAAGTAACGTCTTCCAACTTGGTTGCAGCGGAGTAGTTGGTGGTGTAGGCACCTTCAACGATGCCTGCCTTGTTGATGGAGCCGTCTTCGTTGAACTTCTTGTCATCTACGAACTTGTAGTCGTAGTTAAAGAAGGAAGAACCAATGTAGCTCATGATCTGAGTATCATTGTTATCGGCATAGGTCATTTCGTTCCAGTTACTGGGCATTACGGACGTGGTGGTGTTATACTCCGCCTGCTTAAAGGTTGCAGGAGTTACCGGAGTGGGGGTCGGATTCTTGGGCTTGCAGCCTGCGAGAATGCCGACGACCATTACCAAACACATCACCAATGCGAGCACTTTCATTTTCGTGTTCATAAAAAATCTCCTTCATTGTGAGTTTGGAATGTATATTTCATGATTCGCAGATCTTCTCTCTCCCAATGTCCATGCCGATGCATCTGTACCGACAAAAAGCTCCGACCTTGCGGCTAATCAAGCAGAATGCTTTCATTGGAAGAAAGAAGACCGTACGAATTATGAATATAGTAAATTATATCACACAAAATTCACATTGTCAATGTTTTTGCAGAAAAAGATTGCACATTTTTGTAGAAAAAGATGACATATTTTCATCTTCCAAGCAGTATAACTAACAAAATCGCCCAGTTTGCCGCCCTTGGGCGTGAATATTTTTTGAATATTCATCCATTTTATACAAAACAAAGAAAGGACCATCCTGCGATAGTCCTTTGCCTTTTATGTCTCTTCCCCATTACTGCGCCTTTTTTTGCGGTTGGACACACCCAACTCGCTTTGATCGTAGACACCGCGATAGATGCTGTCCACGCCCTTTTTACGGCGGATGGTCAGAAGCGCCTCCTCCAGCTTCTCCTGCTTTTCGTGGTGGACGTCGTCGGAGGGCTCGTCGAACATAGTCAGCTGCTGTGCCACCATATCGGGCGGCACCAGCCCCGACACCGTTACGGTCAGCATGCGGATGCGCGTGCCGCTTTTCCAGTTGGCGTTGACCAAGTCCACCGCCGTTTGGATGATGTCGGCCTGCAACCACGTCGGCGCATCCAGCTTGCGCTGACGCTGGATGGTGTGAAATTCGGGGTCACGGATGGTCACCTGCACGACGGTGCACTTTTTGTTTTCGTTGCGAAACCACTTTTGTCAAGGGTAAAGTGTGTATATTTACAATTTCTTAACAAAAAAAGAAAGCGACTCAAGTTTTTTGGCTTGAATCGCTTTTTTCATAAATGTTATTTGTTTTGAAAGTTCAAGAG
>SVRN01000087.1 GCA_015064805.1 Oscillospiraceae bacterium | reverse complement strand
TCTTTTTCCTTATCCAAGCAGAAATTTATTTAAAAGAAGGAATAAACATATGAAAACCAAGACGATACGATTGCTTGCCCTTGTGCTGGCACTCGTTATGACGCTGTGTCTGTTTGCCTGCAAGGATCCTGTAAAGGACGATCCCAAGGATGAGGATTCCAAGGACGATCCTAAGGAGGATCAGGGCACGACGGACACCGAGCAGACACCCGACCCTTCCACTGATGGCGTATTTAACGCCAAGGACTACGATCC
This sequence comes from Oscillospiraceae bacterium, assembly GCA_015064805.1. GTDB lineage: Bacteria > Bacillota > Clostridia > Oscillospirales > CAG-272 > SIG644. The sequence goes on along the minus strand of SVRN01000087.1, from coordinate 2,934 downwards.
CAAGAAGGATTACCAGCTGACCAAATATTCCGAGCTGACCATCACGGACTACGTCACGCTGGGCAAATACAAGAATCTGACGCTGACCATCCAAGAGGAAAGCATCACCATCACCGACGAGCTGCTGACCAATAAGATCAACAGCATCCTGTCCGAGCATCATCCCGACGCCAAGATTACCGATCGCGTCGTTGCCTGGAACGATACCGTCATCGTCGACTACGTCGGCAAAAAGGATGGCGTTGCTTTTGAGGGCGGTACCGCGACCAACCAGACCATTGCGGTAGAAGAGAAGAACGGATATATCCCCGGCTTCGTTGAGGGTCTTGTTGGCGTGACACCCGGCGTGGCCACCGACGTGCCCATGAAGTTCCCGGACGATTACCATGCCAAGGATCTGGCAGGTCAGGAGGTCGTTTTCACCTTTACCGTTCATTACATCGTAGGCAAGCCCGAGTTGACGGATGATTTCGTTGCCGACTATACCGAGGGTGAGTTTACCACCGCGCAGGCCTACAAGGAAAACCTCAAGGCCGAGATGGAAAAGGAAGCGTACGACGCGGCCGTCCGCATGGCGTTCTGGGGCAAGATCACTGAAAACGCCGCCGCCAAGAAGTATCCCGAGGATGCGGTCATGTACTACTACAGCTACTACTATCAGATGTATAACTATTACGCATCGATGTACGGTCTGACCATTGACGTTTATCTGATGTATATGGGCTCCTCCATCGACGGGCTGTTTGAAGCCTGCTGCGGCGTGGTCAAGGAGGATATGGTCTACTACGCCGTATTCGCCGCCGAAAACTACACCTATACCGAGGAGCAGTACAACCGTGCGCTGGAGCTTTACACCGAGACCAACTTCGAGCGCCTGAACGAGATCACGACCGCCGCAGGCAAGGAGGCCTACACCTACGAGGAGGCCAAGGAGTATTTCAACAAAGAGGAGCACGATCTGTTGGTTCTGCAGACGCTTGAGGAGATCGCTTATAACGATCTGATCGAGGGCTATACCATCGTCGTTGAGCCTGCCAAGGATAATAGCCAGAGCGGAAGCGGAGCGACGGGGGGCCAATGATAGGAAAAACACAGACGGCAACGCAAAAGCTGTACGAGATCGACAGCGAGCTGTACGAATTTGACGCGCGCGTCCTCGCCTGCGAGGTGATGGATCAGGGCGGCTATGCCGTTGAGCTGGACCGCACCGCCTTCTTTCCCGAGGGCGGCGGACAGTACGCCGACCGCGGCACGCTGAACGGCGCGACCGTGCGCGACGTGCAGATCAAGGACGACAATATCTGGCACTACACCGACGTAGCCTTTGCCGTGGATTCGACCGTGCATGGAGTGTTGGATGCCGAGGAGCGCTTCGTACGTATGCAAAACCACTCGGGCGAGCATATTCTCTCGGGCATTGCTCACGCCAAATGGGGGCTGGAAAACGTGGGCTTCCATCTGGGCGAGCGCGAGATGACCATGGATTTTGACGGCGAGCTGACGGACGAGCAGCTGTGTGAGCTGGAGCGATGCGCCAATCGCGCGGTCTGGAATAATACCGCCATTTACGCCGAATATCCCGACGCCAAGACGCTGGCTGAGCTGCCGTATCGCAGTAAGCTGGCGCTTGTTGACAACGTCCGTATCGTGACCATCGAGGGCGTGGACGCCTGCGCCTGCTGTGCGCCTCACGTCAAGCGCACGGGCGAGATCGGGGTCATTAAGATTGTATCGGCTATTCACCATAAGGGCGGTATGCGCTTGTGGGTGCTGTGCGGCTCCTGGGCGCTGGAGGATTATACGAGCAAGCACGAGGATATTCTGACCATCACCCGCCGTCAGAGCGTCAAGCCCTGGCAGGCGGTCGAGACGGTCGAAAAGCTTGCGGACGACCTGCTCGCCACCCGCGCCGCTTTGAGCGCGGCAAGACGCGAGCTGAGCGAGGTCAAGCTGGCGGCGGCCACTCCCGACGAGCAGGGAAATCTCTTGTTCTTTGAGCAGGAGATGGACGCCAACGTTCAGCGCGGCATGGCCGACCGAGGAGCCGATCGCGTGACGGACGGCATCTGCGGCGTGTTCTGCGCGACCGAGAACGGCTACCGCTACGTCTGCGTCAGCAGAAGCAAGCCCTTGCGAACGCTTGGCAAGCAGATGAATACAGATCTGAACGGACGCGGCGGCGGCTCGGATGCCATGATCCAGGGCACGCTTGGTGCGACGAAAGAGCAGATCGAGGCGTTTTTTGCGCAACAATAATACGTAGGGAAGCACCGACGATGTCGGTGCTTTTCTTGTTATTGACAGGAAAGTGCAGTTATGCTATAATAAAAATACCAAAGCAAAGGGGGGAAATGATATGAAATCAAACAAAGTGCTTGACGTCATTGTGTTGATCCTGAAAATTTTGGTCGTTCTGGCAATCGTATTTTCTGTGGCTGCTACGGGCTTTTTCTCTTTCCGACTGGTGCAGAGCTTTTGTTTCGATTGGGAAAACGCAAATGACGAGGGCTACTACAGCAGTACGGGATTGTATATTTTTGTTACGGCGTTTTTGACAGCGGCGGTCAGTGCAGGAATCCTTTTGTTAAACACGATTGGCATGTTGATCTCCTGCTTCTACAAAAGATGCCCTAAACGGAAAAAACATTTAAAATTTTTTGGCTTTTGCTATATTGCTCCCGTGATGGTACACCTTTTGTACATTGCGCTAATCGCTGTTTTGTGCATTTTTTAATGAATACGGAAACCGATAGACGATGTCTGTCGGTTTTCTTTTTCTTCTCTGCTGCATAATCTTCTCATTCGCTGCATACATTGCATTGAATAGACGCGATAAGACGTCGCAAACTTGCAAGCAAAGGGAAGGGAGAAAACATTATGACGCCGGAGCAATCGATCTATAAGGACATCGCCGCGCGGACGGGCGGAGACATC
>SVRN01000031.1 GCA_015064805.1 Oscillospiraceae bacterium | reverse complement strand
ATCGATACTAATAGACCGAGGGCTTGAACCTCTGGAGCAACACAGTTGCTCGGTTCAAGTTCAACACTAAAATTTCTTGAGTTTCTTTCATTCACAAAATTTCCTTTATTCGATTTTCAATGGGCATAGAACCCCATTCCCCAAAGAAGCAATTATGCAAAGTCCAAGCAAGACCGCCAAGTGGCGGTCTTTTTTCGTTTTTTGTATTAAAGGAAGGGGCACTCCATGTGAGTGCCCCTTCCTTTGATACCGTTTATTCAACGAGCTTCATTTGTTGCATGAGATACTTGACCTCGTGATGTATGTTTTCTCCCGAAAGGTCAAATTCCACGATGAAAAAGATACTGCTTCCATCGTTCGTGTAATGCAAAACGGCGATTTCGGATCTCCACTCCTCGTCGTTTTTGTAGCAGGTGTAAATGTCGTACTCGAGACCGTTTTCAAGTTCTGACCTGGTGTTAAACGGATACAATTCATAATCAATGACATTCGTAGATCCAACGAAAGTATCAAGCGTATAGTCAACCTTATAGTATTCGTACGCCTTTACGGTTACGATGGCATTAAGGCCGTAGGAGTAGGTGAGCATGCTTCTCTCGTTTGTTTTACTATAGCTGATATTTCTCGGTGAATATTCCTCAAACAACAGTAAGGCTTGCAAATCAATGGCATTGACTGCTTCTTCCAAATTGTCGGTGGATCCCACAATGTTGACCTTGGGCTCGTTGGAAATCGCGGACAGCACGTGGGTGAATCGAATCTCGTCGTACCCAAAGCTTGGGTCGAGTGCGGAGCACTCAAAATACACTCTCACGGAGTTGACACTGTCGGAGGACGTGGGCTGATCCGCGTCAGCAAACGCATCGGGAAGAGGTGCATTGGGATCATAGTCAACGTCTTCATTTTCTGTCGTACTACCATTTATTTCTGCACTTTTCTTAAACGTTCCGGCATCAAAGTACAAATTCAGATAAACAAAATCCTGTCCTTTGAGAAAATCAAGTGTAAATACGCCGTTATCATTGGTTGCCACTTGTGTTCCATTGGTCGATTCGATGCGCTGGATGATCTGACCGTCAATTTTGTCTGATGAACGGAAATACACCTGGCTGATGCCTTGACACTCCGTCAGATAGACCGTAATAACGTCGGCCTCGCCAGGGATGGTATAGCTGTCGTAAATCTCCAAATACAGCGCGCCGTTTGCGATGCTGAAGAAGTTGTGATATTCCTCCTTATCGACGCCGGGTTCTATGTTTCCGTCACTACCGGGGATGATTTCAGGATTGCCGTCTCCCAAATCGATATTGTCGAACAATCCCAATTGAAATGCCGTAAAAGCCCCTGCGATCATCAAGCAAATGCAAGCTGCCCAAGCCCCCCATCTTACCCACATCTTGTTTGTGCTTTTCTTTTGCGGCACATCCGGTGCCGCCTCTGCAATCAATTTGGGGTCAATACGCCCCATTGCCTGCAACAAATTCCTGTTTGTCATACGTCAAAGCCCTCCTTTTTCAAAAACTGTGCTAATTTTCGTCGGGTGCGAAGCATAAGCATGGTGACGGCGCTCTCCTTCATGGAAAAATCCCTTGCGATCTCGGCAACGGGACTCATATAGAAATACCGACGCACAAACATCATGCGCGTGCGCTCGGGCAGCGTCCACAGAAAACGGGACAGAGCGTCCGAAAGGGCCACACTCTCGCCGATGTCCGCGCCACTGTCTGTGCCGGGAATGCACTCGGATAGTTCTTCCAGAGCAAGCACCACCTGCCCGCCGCGCTTTTGGGTATGCTGAGATTCGTAGCGATTGAGAGAGAGCTGACGGCTGATCGTACCGAGATACGGCTTTAGCGGATCGGGGCGGTTGGGCGGAATGGTGTTCCATGCTTTCAGATAGGTGTCGTTGACGATCTCCTTGGCATCCTCGTCGTCGGCAAGAATGTGATAGGCGATATAGTGGCAATACCGTCCGTATTTTTTGTCTGTTTCCTCGATGGCAGACTCATTTCGCTGCCAATATAGATCGACGATCTGCTTGTCTTCCATTGCTCCACACTCCTTTCGTGTGCTTTGAAGGTCCTTCACCCTAATAAACAGGAAAATTTCATCTCACACCACTTTTAATGCGAAAATTTTTGATGATCTGCTTTCATTGTATCATGCATTCCAAGGTCTTTCAATAGGGGGGAAGGACTTTGACCGTCAAAATAGAAATTGTTCGATAAAAATGACGGTTTGCCTTGACAAAAAGCAGGGGGAATGGTACAATATAAACAACAATAGTGCAAAAGGAGAAACGCACATGAAACGATTTTTACTGATTTTGCTCAGCCTGCTTTGCGTGATGAGCTTGGTGATGGGAACGGTGTCGTGCGAAAAGCCCGGCGATCCTGAACAGCCCGAGCAACCCGAGCAGCCTGAACAACCGGAGCAGCCCGAGGATCCGATCGTGACGATCGACATCGTCAAGGACGGAAAGACCGACTACCGCATCGTTCGCCGCGACGCCGCTACGGGCGATGACGCCGGCAGAATGTCCGCGATCAAGTTGAAACAGGCCATCAAGACGGCAACCGGCTGCGAAATTGAGCTGACGACCGACTGGACGCCTGATGAGGATGGCAAGGCTTACGAGATTTTGGTCGGCAAGGTCGATCGCCCCGCCTGCGAGCAGATCCCCAAGGATCTTGCCAAGGACGAGTTCGTGATTCTGTTTGTGGAAAATAAGATCCTGATCGACGGTGGCTCCGAGAGCGCGATCACCAACGGTGTGGACTATTTCATCAAGGAATACCTCGGCTACGACGAGGAGAACGATACCTACGCCAAGACGGATCTGGTGATCCCCGAGGCACTCAATTTGCGTCAGACCTTCGAATATCCTTATGAGGTTTATATCATTCACAACATTAAGGGTATCAACGACTTTACCAATAACGAGGATTATAACGACGTCGTTCGTTTGTATACCTGCTTGCAGGGAAGTCTGAACAAGAAGGCCAAGGAAAACGGCTTTTTCATTTACCAGAACTTTGACAGCACCGACCCGTTCTGGCTGGAATACATCAGCGGCAACGGCAAAATGCTGGAGGGCTGTGTCAAGCATGATCTGAAAAAGTGGAGCGAACTGTGGGACGTGCTCGGCTCCTACATCATCAATGCAGGTATCGTTGTATGGGATCCCGACGTTCCTGCGACGTCAAACGTGGCGTCGACCATTTGTAGTGTAGAAGGATATCTGCCCGTTCGCTATGACGAGGACGCGGACAGCCTGTATACCTGGCTGACCCAGAACGGTGTCAAGGTCAGAGAGAACCTTTGCGATATGTTCTCTGGCGAGAAGGGCACGACCATCGCCGATACGGAAATTCCTTCGACGGGCAGTATCAAGTGTGACCCCTATCTCTGGGCCCTTGAAAAGTACGGTGACCTTGTCAATCCCGAAATGATTGCTTATACCTTGGACGGTGCGTCTCAGGTTGCCACCAATATCATCTATCAGAGAGCTGCCGTTGGTACCGGACCGGAAGCAAATCAGCTCTACAGCCACGATTATTACATTTACAATAGCTGCTTCTTTGTCGACCTGACCTGTAAGTATGATGAACGTCCTTGTGATGATCCCCAACAGCCAATGGGAACGGACGCAAAGACGCTGGGAACGATCCTGGGTTATTTCCAGGAGCGTAATAACGGCAAATTTGGTAAACTGATGGGCTTCCCGCCTTGGTATATGAAGTACACGAAATTCAACAACTGGGGCTCCAGCGGTGAAGTTGAGCTGGAATGGTCCTTCGTTGCTTTCATCACGAAGTATGATTTCATCAAGGAAGCAGATGCTTGGAATCCTTCTTGGATGACCAACGCCTCGGTTTACTGCCAGTATGAAATGACCACCAAGGAATTCAATAATAACGAGGTGGAGCTGGTAGAGGACTTTGACCCGAACGTTCGTTATTTCACGATGTACATCGGTGACTACGATTCCTCCGCATGGCTGAAGCTGATGGTTCCCGATTGCTTCCAGAGCAATCAGCGCGGTCAGATCCCCATGATGTGGGCGTTCAACCCCAACCTGTCCGACCGTGTTCCCATGATCTTTGATTACATTTATGAGAACAAGACGCCGAACGATTATTTCGTCACCGGTGACAGCGGCGCGGGCTACGTCTTCCCGTCGCGACTGCAGGATATGGATAAGTGGATCGACTACAACCGTCCTTATCTGGATAAGTTTGATATGGATATCGTTGGCTTTATCATTGACGATAGGAAGCTGTCTCTCGAAAGCATGAGCGCTTACGCCGAGATCTCTCCTTACGGTGCTTTCGTCAACACGGGTGATTATCTGACGGTTCTGAACGATGAAACCGTATTCCTCAGAATGTGGGGATCGATCCAGCCTCCTCAGAATAACGACGACACGCGCGAGCAGATGTACCAGGAGCTGAAAAGAAGCGGAACCAACTTTGCCGCTTACCGTACCATCCGTCAGTACACGCCCGATCTCGTTGGCTTTGTCAACGATTTCATCGAGTATGCCAACGCGAAGAACGACGGTTACACCTACAAGTATGTAGATATGTATACTCTGTTTGATCTGGTCATTCAGTCCGGCCAGGGTGAATATGTTTACAGCGAATAATTCCATATAGCAAAGCGGCTGTTGCCATGTGCAACAGCCGCTGCTTTATATGTGAAAACTACCAACGCGCAAGTCTATTAAAACACGTATATCCATGAATATATAAAAAAAGTTTAAAATCTACATTTTCCGATTGACAAAAAGAAACAAATAAAGTATAATGACTGTATTGATCTGAGAAAAGAGGGAAGAGACATGAATTTCTTGGAAGAGCGTATTTTGAAAGACGGTGTGATAAAGGAAGGCAACGTGCTCAAGGTAGACAGCTTTCTCAATCACCAAATGGACGTGGCGCTCCTTGAGGAGATTGGCAAGGAATTTCACAGACGTTTTGCGAATCTGAAGATCACAAAGGTCCTGACGATCGAGGCATCCGGTATTGCAATCGCTTACGCCGTTGCCCGTTGTTTTGGCGTCCCTATGCTGTTTGCCAAAAAGGCAAAGAGCATCAATCTTGACGGTGATATGTATACGGCCGAGGTCGAATCCTTTACCCATAGAAACAAAAATCAGATTATTGTATCAAAGAAGTTCTTGTCGAGTGACGATCGAATCCTTATTGTTGATGACTTTTTGGCAAACGGTTGCGCGCTGCAGGGACTTATTTCAATTACTGAGGCGGCCGGCGCCGAGGTTGCCGGTATTGGTATCGCGATCGAAAAGGGCTTCCAGTACGGTGGCCGAAGCATCCGAAACCTCGGGTATCGCGTTGAGTCGCTTGCCATCGTTGACTCGATGGACGCAGCGACCAAAACCATCGTTTTCCGTTCCCAGGCAGAATAACGCTGCGCAGCATCTTCTTGGTTTATAAGGCTTGTCCTTGTAAATAAATATTTATCTTTTTTAGGAGGATCCCCCCATCATGTCCAAGAAAATTTTATCTTTGGTCCTGGTAGCCGTCCTGCTCGTCAGTGCTGTTTTCGCATTCAGCTCCTGCAAAGACGAGAAGAAGGACATCAAGGCAGCGCTGATCTGTCTGCACGGTGACAGCTCTACCTACGACAAGAACTTTATCGACGCATTCAAGCAGGCTTGCGCCAATAAGGGTCTGACCGAGGAGCAGTACACCATCATCACCGATATCGATGAGGATACCGTGTGCTACGACAAGGCCGCTGACTTCGCTGACAACGGCTACGACGTTGTTTTCGCTGACTCCTTTGGCCACGAGGCTTACATGATCCAGGCCGCAAAAGAATTCCCTGACGTACAGTTCTGCCACGCTACGGGTACCAAGGCGCACACCGAGAAGCTGGCAAACTATCAGAACGCATTCGCTTCTATCTACGAGGGTAGATACCTTGCCGGTGTTGCAGCAGGTCTGAAGCTCGTTGAGCTTTACGGCGACGCTGAAGGTAAGGTTACGGACGAAAATGCAAAGATCGGTTACGTTGGCGCACACCCCTATGCAGAGGTTGTTTCGGGCTACACGTCCTTCTTCCTCGGCGTTAAGAGCATCGTTCCTAACGTAACGATGGAAGTTCGTTACACCGGTGAGTGGTACGATGAGACCGGTGAGAAGACTACTGCCGAGGCTCTGATCGCTGCAGGCTGCAAGCTCATTTCTCAGCACGCTGACTCCATGGGTGCTCCCACCGCTTGCGAGAACGCAAACGTTCCTAACGTTGCTTACAACGGCGCAACCGGTAAGAACACCTTCGTCATCGCATCCAGAATCGACTGGGTTCCTTACTTTGAGTATATGCTGGACTGCGTCATGAACGGCAAGGATATCGCTGATGACTGGACCGGTACGCTGGCTAACGGTGCCGTTAAGATCACCGCTGTGGGCGCTGCCGCAGCACCCGGCACGCAGGCAAAGCTTGACGAGGTTGCTGCTAAGCTGAACGACGGTTCTCTCAAGGTCTTCGATTGCGCTACCTTCACCGTTGACGGCAAGACCCTGACCGAGTACCTGGCAGACGTTGACGATGCAGGCGACTTTGCTCCCGAGACCAACGTCATCAAGACCGAGAACGGTGTGACCTTCTTTGACGAGAGCTTCTTCCGTTCCGCTCCCTACTTCGATTTTCGCATCGACGGCATCACCGAGGTCAAGTAATTTATTCTATTGACTGATCACGTCAGCGTAAGCTGTGATCGGTATCGCATAAGGGTTGTCGTTTTCTTGCGGCAGCCCTTTATGCGATAAAAGCCCCTGTTTCATAGTCTTTTATTTCCTACACGGGAAGGAGAAAAATTTGTGGAAAAGCAAACGGTGATTGAGCTTCGCGGTATTACCAAGCGCTTTGGCGCGAGCGTCATTGCGAACAACAACGTCTCTATTGACGTTAAGAAGGGTGAGATCCTGTCCGTTCTCGGTGAGAACGGCTGTGGAAAAACGACCCTGATGAATATGCTGGCAGGCATCTATTATCCCGACGAGGGAACCATCCTTATTCACGGCGAGGAGGCCAGCATCCGTTCTCCCAAGGATGCCTTTCGTTACAATATCGGTATGATCCATCAGCATTTTAAGCTGATCGACGTCTTCACCGCCGCCGAAAACATCGTGATCGGCATGGATGATGGCGAAAAATATGACATAAAATCGGCAAAGACCCGTATTGGCGCGATGAGCGAAAAATACGGATTCCATATAGAATTAGATAAAAAGGTCCATGAGATGTCGGTGTCGGAAAAGCAGACGGTGGAGATCGTCAAGGCGCTTTACCGCGGTGCTGACGTGCTCATTTTGGACGAGCCGACCGCGGTCTTGACTCCCCAGGAGATCGACCGTCTTTTCGAGGTGCTCCGCGCCATGAGAGAAGACGGCAAGTCGGTTATCATTATCACCCATAAGCTCAACGAGGTTATGGCGATTTCCGACCGCGTGACGGTGCTTCGCAAGGGCGAGCACGTCAAGACCGTCAATACATCGGAAACGAACGAAAAAGAGCTTGCGGATATGATGGTAGGCCAGAAGGTCACGCTTAACATCGACCGCCCCCTGCCCGAAAATCCCGAGCTTCGTCTGAACGTCGAAAATCTGACGCTGATGGGCAACGAGGGACACCTCGTGCTGGACGGAGTGAGCTTTGACGCGTACAGCGGCGAGATCCTCGGTATCGCGGGTATCGCGGGAAGCGGTCAGCGCGAGCTGCTCGAGTCCATCGCGGGCCTGCATCATTTGCAGGAGGGTCGCGTTACCTACTACAATCCCAAAAAGGACAAGCCCATTACCTTCTATCACAAGACCTTTGAGCGCGTGATGGAGCTGGCAGAGCAGGGAATGCTTCGTTACACCGACGGCAGAGAGTTCACGGGTAAGGACGAAAGTGGAAAGGCACTGTCGAAAAAGGCCATTTGCGCACAGGTAGAGGCAGGTGAGATCCTGTTCAAGGAGGACGAGGTCATCAATCTGCGCGAGAAGACGCCCTTGCAGATCCGCGAGCTGGGCGTTCGCTTCTCCTTCGTTCCCGAGGACCGTCTCGGCATGGGACTCGTGGGCAATATGGACATCATCGACAACATGATGCTCCGCAGCTACCGTCGCGGAAAGTCCGTCTTCGTTGACCGTAAGGCGCCCGAGGATCTTGCCAATAAGATCGTTGAGAGCCTTCAGGTCGTAACGCCCAACACTCACACTCCCGTACGCCGTCTGTCGGGCGGTAACGTACAAAAGGTACTTGTCGGTCGTGAGATCGCCGCAGGTCCCCGCGTTTTGATGGCGGCGTATCCCGTGCGCGGTCTGGATATCAACTCCTCTTATACCATTTACAATCTTCTCACCGAGCAGAAGAAGAGCGGCGTTGCCGTTGTATTCGTCGGAGAGGATCTTGACGTGCTTTTGGCCCTGTGCGACCGTATTCTGGTCATCGCAGGCGGAAAGGTCATGGGCACGGTGGATGCGCGCAAGGCGAAAAAGGAAGAGATCGGTCTGATGATGACGGGTGCTGTTGTTGGAGAACAAGAAAAACAAGAAGGAGGAAGCTTATAAAGCTGTTGATCTATGAAAAAGCAACAAACGAAACAAGATCAAATCAAAAAAGAGCCCTTACTCCGTCTTGTCAAACGGGACGCGCTCTCGGCAAAGAAGATCGTACTGATCTACGCGATCGCGATCGTGGTGAGCCTGTTGCTCTCTGCGATCATCTGTTCGCTGTTTTCTTCGAAAAATCCTCTCGCATTTTTTGCGGCACTCTTTGACGGTGCGTTTGGCTCTTCTCGCAGAATCTGGCTGCTTTTGCAGGATACTGCCTTGCTTCTCGGCGTGGCAGTGGCTCTTGTGCCCGCCTTCAAGATGAAATTCTGGAATCTCGGCGGTAACGGACAGATCCTCGTTGGATGCCTGGCGGCCATTGCCTGCATGTTTTACCTGGGGGGCAAGATGCCCGATGCCGTTCTCATTCTTCTTATGACGGTCGCAAGCATCGTAGCAGGCGCCGTATGGGGTCTTTTGCCTGCCATTTTCAAGGCGCATTTCGGCACCAACGAGTCGTTGTTTACCCTCATGCTCAACTATATTGCCACGGGGCTTGTGTCCATGTTTATTACCATTTGGGTAAAAAGCGGATCCGGCGTGCTTGTGCCGCTGAATCAGGGGCATTTCCCGGAGCTTTTTGGGAATAAGTATCTGCTGACGGTTTTGGTGTTCGTCATTCTCGCCGTACTGATGTACGTTTACCTGAACTATACCAAGCACGGCTACGAGATCGCAGTCGTAGGTGACAGCCCCAATACCGCAAAGTATATCGGTATTGACGTAAAGCGCGTGATCATCCGCACGATGATCATCTCCGGTGCGCTTGCGGGTATCGTCGGACTTTTCCTGGCAGGCGGTATCCATCACACGATCAGCACCGCTTCGGCCAATAACATGGGCTTTACCGCGATTATGGCAACGTGGCTCGCGGCGTTCAATCCTCTGGTCATGATCGGCACTTGCTTCTTCATCATCTTTATTTCCAGAGGTATGGTAGAGGTCAGAGGTGACTTTGGCTTTACCAACGATAGCATTGCGAACATCGTCATTGGCCTTGTGTACTTCTGCGTCATTGCCTGCAGCTTCTTTATCACCTACCGCGTGGTGTTCCGAAAGGCGAGCGCAAAGACGGCGGAAGCAGACGAAACGAAAGGAGGAAATAAAGCATGACGCTCTTTTTTGTGTCGGCAATCTCCATTGCCACCGTTCTTTTGTACGGTTGTGTCGGTGAGATCATCACCGAAAAGGCAGGACATCTGAATCTGGGTATCCCGGGCATCATGTGCATGGGAACCGCAGGCGGCTGCCTTGGCGTTTCGCTTTATATGGGACAGCTTTCCTCGCCCGAGCAAGCCTCGTGGTTTTTGCTCGTCCTGATCTCGCTCTTGTTCTCTCTGGTGTTTGCGGCGGCACTCGGCGGCGTGTATGCGCTTTTGACCGTAACGCTTCGCTGTAACCAGAATATTACCGGTTTGGCTATTACCATTTTCGGTAACGGCGCGACTAACTTTATCATGTCCTTCGTGGATCGTACTCATTTTGATCCCGCAGGCAAGCTGATCTCCTCCTCGCTCCCCTTTGCAGAGCGCCTTGGCGGTTTCGGTAGCGTGGTATTCGGACACGGTATTTTCGTCTATCTTGCCATCGCGGCTGCCATCGTTTGCGCCATCGTGTTGAACAAAACGCGCGTAGGTCTGCATTTGCGCGCCGTGGGCGAGAGTCCTGCAACGGCTGATGCGGCAGGCATCAACGTCAATCTGTATAAGTACGTGGCCATTCTTTCGGGAAGCGCCCTGGCAGGCCTTGGCGGCTTCTACTATATCATGGACTATATCAAGGGTAGCTGGGAAAATGCTGCTACCATCGAAGCGTTCGGCTGGCTGGCCATCGCTCTGGTTATCTTCGTCCTTTGGAAGCCTAACATCGGTATTCTCGGCGCATTCTTATTCGGTGCTTGCTTCATCGTGGCGTTCGTTATCCCCGATATCACGCCTACGCAAAGAGAGATTATCAAGATGCTTCCTTACGTGGTCACCATCGTGGTGCTGGTTTTGACCAGTATCCGCAAAAAGCGTGAGCATCAGCCCCCCGCCTCGCTCGGACTGCCTTATTTCCGCGAGGACAGATGATCGGGTGCTGTCAAAAAATAAAATCGGCAGAGGCTTCCTCTGCCGATTTTATTTTTTGCGATCGATTTATACTTGATTGAAGCAAAGCGCGCCGAAATAGGTCACGGTATTGGCGCCGTTGATGTACTTGATGCCCGCCATACGTGCCAGCTCTGACACGTTAAAGCCGTAGGCCTCAATCGAGGCGTGAAGCTCGTCAGGGAAGCGGCAGGGAGCATCGGGGTAGGTGCAGGTTTTGCATTTTTGACAGCCTTCGTTGGCTAGCAGCAGATAAGGGTGAAGCTTACCTTTGAGAGCTTTGTCAAAATCGGAAGCGGTTTTTTTGAATCCCTTCATGCCCGCCATCATGCTTTCGTAGTCAAACGAATCCTCAAGATCGTATTTGCAGGAAAACAGCAACATGGTATCGTACTGCTTGACCTTGGCAAGGCAATCTTCGATCGGGCCGACACCGGGAGGGCAGGCCCAGCTTGTGCCGTAGCCGCCGCAGGTGTTCATTTTGCACATATCCCGCACCTCGGAGTAGACGTTCAGCTCGCTCGTTGCAATCAGCCCGACGGCATACGCGCCGCAGTCCTTTGCAATCTTTATGAGTTGCTCGGATAAATAAGTATTCTCCATCGTGTTTTCCCTCCATTGACAAGGAAATCTTTGGCTACAGTATATCACGGAACGAGTAAAAAAGCAAGGACTGAAAAAATATATAAGAAAATCGATATTTTTTGAAAAAAGTATTTGCAAAATCAAAAAAGATATGATATAATGAAAGGTACCGCAAATATCATGGCGCGTGGTACAACACAGCGCCATTCTTTGTATAAACACGAAAAAAGGAGGAAGTTTATGCCTAAATATGAAGTCTTATCCAAGGAAATCTCTCAGCAAATAGAGCAAGCGAAGCAAACGGGAATCTACGAGCGCGTCGCTTTCGATGACAAAAACGTTGTCCGCCGCCAAAACCTGGCCAAGGATACGGCCAGCGTGTGGCGCCCCACCTTCGTGCATGACATCGATAAGATCATGCATTGCCCCTTTTACAATCGCTATACCGATAAAACGCAGGTGTTTTCGCTGTGCAAAAACGACGATATCACCCGCAGAAGCCTGCACGTTCAGCTGGTGTCGCGCATTTCGCGTACCATCGGTGCGGCGCTGCACCTCAATCTCGATCTGATCGAGGCAATCGCCCTTGGTCACGATCTGGGACATACGCCCTTCGGTCACACGGGCGAGGATTACCTGGACGAGCTGTACCGCGCCCACACGGGTCGCCGCTTTGCTCACAACGTCCATTCCGTCCGCGTGTTGGATGGCATTTACCCTTACAACATCAGCCTGCAAACGCTTAACGGCATCCTGACGCACAACGGCGAGATCGAGCTGGAGGAGATCCATCCCGAGCCGCTGACCAGCTTTGCCGAGTTTGACCGCATGATCGAGCGTTGCTACGTCGATCCCGTTTATACCCGCTCCCTGATGCCCTCGACGCTGGAGGCAGGCGTGGTGCGTCTGGCCGATATCATTGCTTATCTTGGCAAAGACAGACAGGACGCGCAGCGAGCCAAACTGGTAGAGGAAAGCGTGTTCGTCAACGAGGACATCGGCTCGATCAACGCAGAGCTGATCAACAATCTGGTCGTCAACATCATTGAAAACAGCTACGGCAAGCCTTATATCAAGCTGGATACCAAGCATTTCAAAGCACTTCAACGCTCCAAGCGTGACAACTACGCGCTGATCTACAACAACACCGTTTCCTTCTCCAAGCTGGATCAGACGGTTAAGCCCATGATGGCCGAGGTCTACGGTCAGCTTTTGGACGATCTGAAGAACAACAATATTTACTCGCCTGTTTTCACCCATCACATCGACTATATCAACACGGTGCATTATAAGCGAGCCGTTCCCTATGAGAGCGCCGAGCCCAACCAGATCGTCGTAGACTACATTGCCAGCATGACGGACAATTATTTCATCGAGCTGCACCATTATCTTTTCCCTGACAGCCCTTTGAAGGTGGAATACCACGGCTATTTTGACGAGTGTACGATATAAATTATGGAGATAGACATGTTTGAACCAATTATTGAACTGATTCAAAAATACGATACCATCATCATTCACCGACACAACAATCCCGACGGTGACGCGCTGGGCAGCCAGATCGGACTGAAGCACATTATCAAGGATTCGTTCCCGAATAAGACGGTCTACGTCGTGGGCGACGCCTCCCGCCGTTACGGTTTTATGGAGGATTCGGTCATGGACGAGATCGCTGACGAGGTTTACAGCGGCGCACTGGCCATTATCCTTGATACGTCGGCCAAGGCGCTGATCTGCGACGACAGATACACGCTGGCAAAGGCGACTGCCCGCATCGACCACCACCTGTTCTGCGAGGAGATCGCACAGGTCGAGGTGACGGACTCGTCCTACGAGAGCTGCTGCGGTCTTGTGACCGCGCTGGCCATGGAGGCAGGGCTGACGGTTTCTCCCTTGGCGGCCAAGTCACTGTATACGGGTATGATCACCGACTCGGGGCGCTTCCGCTACGATTCCACCAGCGCCCAGACCTTCCGCACGGCCGCGTTTTTGATGGAGCGCGAGTTTTCGACCGCCGATATCTATCGCAATCTGTACGCGGATGATTTTTCCTTCATCCAACTGCGCGCAAGATTCGTGCTCAAGATCCAACTGACCGACAAGCCCGTGGCCTATATCTACACGACGAGGGAGGAGGCCGAATCCTACGGCGTAGACAACTTCACCATTTCGCGAGGGATGGTCAACGTTATGGGCGAGATCCGCGGTGTGGATATCTGGGTCAACTTCACCGAAACGGACGAGGGCGTCCTTTGCGAGCTTCGCTCGAGTAAATACAACATCAACCCCATCGCCAAAAAGTACGGTGGCGGTGGACACGCCAAGGCCAGCGGCGCGACGGTCAAGGACCGCGACGAGGCCATGAGCATGCTGCAGGATCTGATGCAGCTGACGGAGGAAGAAGCATGAACAAAGAGCAAATGAGAGCGATTCTGGATAAGATCAAGGCATATGGCAAGATCATCATCTTCAGACACAAGCGCCCTGACGGCGACGCGGTCGGCTCCACCAAGGGCCTGGCCGAGATCTTGCGATTGACTTATCCTGAAAAAGAGATCTATATCATCAACAACGACTACTCCGACTTTACCAGCTTTCTTGGCGAGGAGGATGAGGCCCGTCCCGACGAATTTTACGCCGACGCGTTGGGTATCGTCATTGATACGGCTACCGTTGACCGCATCTCCAACCCCAAGTGTCAGCTGTGCCGCGAGCTGGTCAAGATCGACCACCACATCGACCGCACCCCCTACGGTGACGTGTCCTGGGTCGAGGAGGAGAAGTCCTCGGCCTGCGAAATGATCGCTGATTTCTATGCGGCCTTTGCGGACGAGCTCAAGATCAACGCCCAGGCGGCTACCTACATTTACGCAGGTATGGTCACCGACTCGGGACGCTTCCGCTTCCGCAGTGTTACGGGCGACACGCTTCGCGCGGCAGGTATGCTGCTGGATCAGGGCATTGATACCGACACGCTGTACGCTCACCTGTACTTAAAGGAATTCCATACGCTCAAGTTCCAGGCGCACGTCTTCAAGAAAATGAAGATCACGCCCAACGGCGTGGTTTATCTGTACGTCGATAAGGCTATGCAGAAAAAGTTCAAGCTGACGAGCGAGCAGGCAAGTGCGTCCGTCTCCTACATGGAGTCCATCAAGGATTGCTTGATCTGGATGGCGTTTATTGAAAACGACGATGGCTCGGTCCGCGTGCGTCTGCGCTCTCGTTTCGTCACCGTCAACGAGCTGGCAGAGAAGTACCACGGCGGCGGTCACGCCTGCGCCTGCGGTGCAACGGTCTACAGCAAGAAGGAGTTCAAGGCCTTGATCAAGGATGCCGACGAGTGGCTGGGTCAATACAAGAAAAGCAATGAGGGCTGGCTATGAAAATATTGATCACCAACGACGACGGTATTTTCGCCCCCGGTATTTACGCGCTCGCCAAGTGGGCGCAAAAGTTAGGTGAGGTCACCGTTATTGCGCCCAAGGTGGAGCAGAGCGGCAAGAGCCACGGCATCAACATCATCAGCGAGTTTGAGGCTAAGCCTGTTGACCTGATGCCCGGCGTGCGCGCCTTCTCGGTCGATTCCACCCCTGCCGATTGCATCCGTTACGGCCTTGTCGGTCTTGGTGAGCAGTTTGATCTGATCCTTTCGGGCATCAACCGCGGTGTCAACATCGGCCGCGATATCGTCTATTCGGGCACCGTTGCCGCTATTTTCGAGGCCAACTGCTTTGGCGCCAAGGCGGCCGTTGCGCTGTCGACGGAATTTACCTCGCTGGATAGCGCCGTGACGCATCTGGACGAGATCTGGGCGTATTTCGAGGAGCATAAGCTGCTCGAATGTCACGATCTGTATAACGTCAACATTCCCGCAAACGTCACCAAGAATATCCGCATCACCCGTCAGGGCGGCGCGTACTATTCGGACGAATTCGTTACCACGGGCGAGAACATGGTCCGCCAACAGGGCATGATGGTCTTCCGCGACACCAAGAACTTTGATCTGGATACCGACGCCGTGATGAACGGCTATATCTCTATCACGCCGCTGACCGTTCAGCGCGTGGATCGGGACGTATACGCCAAGCTGAAGGAACTGAATCAATGAAAAAATCCCAAGAGGAAGCAAACCTCTTGGGATCCTTTTATCCAAACACCGTATCGTGAAACAGCCGTCTCCTGACAAAGAAAATGTCACGGTCGCGGCCGTAGTGAACGCGGTTGGTCAGAAGCACCACCCACACGCCCGTGTCGTTGTCAACGTAAAGCGAGGTGCCCGTGTAGCCCGTGTGACCGTAGCTGCCGAGCGACATACGACTGCCGCCGGGATAGGTGCCGCCGCCGAAGAGCTGGAGCCCCAGACCGCGCGGATCGTCACCGATGCCCGTCGCGTCGCGCACGGCAAGCTCGAACGTCTCTCTTTTGAGCAGGCCCTCGCCGCGCTTGGAGAGCATCGATGCGTAGCGGATGACGTCGTCGAGCGGCGCAAACAGCCCTGCGTTGCCCGATACGCCGCCGATAAAGCGGGCGTTTTCGTCGTGAACCACGCCGCAAATATATTCGGAATAACCGGCCTTTTTCTCGGTCGTCACGCATATGGTGTCAGGGGGAGGGCAGAAGGTCGTGCGGCTCATGCCCAGCGGATCGAATACGTATTTTTTTGCCAGCACGTTCAGCGGCGCGCCGCCGATGCTCTCAACGATCTTGCCAAGCAGAATAAAGCCCATACAGCTGTAGATCACTTGACTGCCCGTCGGTGCGGCCAGGGGGGAGGTCAAAATGGCGTTTGCTACCTGACTTGGCTCGATGCCCATGCGCCAAAGGGGCAGGTAGGCGGGAAGCCCCGACACGTGGCACATCAGCTGCTTGACGGTGATATCCTTTTTGTCCGCCGGCGCGTCGAAAAAGTCAGACAGCGGCGCGTCAAGATCGAGCAAGCCCTCCTCGTATAGCCGTAACGCCACGGGGGCGGTCGCCATCATTTTGGTCATGGAGGCCAAATCAAACAGCGCGTCCTCGTAAAGGGGCAGGGGGGAGGGGAAGTCGGTGCGGTTGCCGTATACGTCGCGGAACCAGACCTCGTCACCACGTCCAACGGCTGCCGCGTGGCAGGACGAGGTGCCAAGCGCAATGCTCTCGCGCAAAAGCGATCTCCAATTTTCAACATTCATCCGATCACTTCCTTTCAGTTGCATGATAGCACAAATGGCGGAATTTGTCAATAAATTCTCTCGATTTTGAAATATTAGCCCCGATAACTTGCGCAAAAGCAAGAAAAAGCAGTTTTTTCTCTTAAAAAACGACAGCTTTTTGATGAAATTTGAAAAAAATTTATCAAACAACCTTGACAAATCGAAGGAAAATGTTATAATGTAATATAGCTATCCTTTTCTCCGCAGGTTGCTATTTCAGCATCGTCTCAAGCACCGTGGTTTTTCAAAAATATAACAAGGAATGCCAAGTAAACATGGAAAAATGTTTACTTTAAATTTCCTGATAGTTGTAGCATACGCTGCAAAATGGTAAAGGATTATGATGACAGAACAACGAAAAGAAGAACTTCGTGAGGCGTTGCTTGAGGCCACGATCTACGTGGTCGCCAACGACGGCCTTGACAAAGCGACGACAAAAGCCCTGGCAACCCGCGCACAAGTAAATGAAGGATATATCTACCGCGTGTTTGACGGCAAGGACGACCTGCTGACCAAAATGTTTGAGATGCTGGACGGCCAGATGATCAATCTCTTGCATGGTGCTATGGCGATCATGCGTGACGAGTCGCTGGACATGGAAACGCGTTGCTATCACGTCTTCTCTCAGGTGTGGCGGTTCTTCCTGGCGGGCCAGGACGAATGTTTGTGCTATATCCGTTATTATTACTCCCCGTATTTCACGAAGTATTCGTGGGAGCATCACAAGAAGGCGTTCGAATCGGTAACGGAACGATTCGGTCGCGTCTTCAAGCAGGGAACTGACGTCTGGCATATGCTGGTTTACGTGCTGGATATCATCTTCTCCTCGGTCGTTCGCGTGTTCCGCGGCGATCTTCCCAACACGCAGGAGACCGAGAAAAGCGTATTTGACCTGCTGTACCATTCAATTCAGCCGTATCTGAGCTGGGAGAGATTACAAAGATAAAAACTGTAAGGAGCGAAATCATGAGTCAGCAAACCATGAATGAAAACACTCAAGCAGCAAAAGAGCCCCAAGAGCAACCAACAAAATTACATAAGGCGCTAACCATCGTCGGCATCGTACTGTGTGTTATTCTCATTCCTATGCTGATCATCAACTGTACGCTGATCATCAAGAGCTTTATCAACAAGGACGAGGTTCCCAACATCGGTGGCGTATTGCCTCTGATCGTTCTGACCGACTCCATGGCGGACGAAATTATGAGCGGTGATATTATCATCTGTCAGCAAACCGATCCCGAAACGATCGTCGTTGGCGACGATATCGCTTTCTTCGATCCCGCAGGCAACGGCTCGAGCATCGTAACGCACCGTGTCATCGAGATCGTGGAGGAGGACGGACAAAAGTTCTTCCGCACCAAAGGTATTAACAACAATACGGAAGATAGAGTCCTGGTTCCTATGGATAAGCTGGTCGGTAAGTATACCGGCATCCGCATTCCCGGTGCAGGTCATATCGCACTGTTTATGCAGAGTACCCCCGGTCTTATCGTATGCGTCGTCGTCCCCATCATTCTGTTGGTTGGTTATGACATGATCCGCAGAAGATTGTATGAAAAGAACAAGGGCAACGATATGGAAACGCTCATGGCAGAGCTGGAGGCCCTCAAGGCCGCCAAGGCAGAGGAGGCAACCGCCCCCGCCGAGCCTGCTGTCGAAACACCCGCTCAGCCCGCCGCACCTGCGACAGGCGCGCCGGATGTGGACGTAGCTGCTCTGATGGTCGAGCTTGAAGCGCTCAAGGCCGCGCAAGCACAAGCCGCCGCTCCCACTCCCGCACCCGCCGAAGAGCCCGCTCCTGCGGAAGAAACCGCAAGCGCCGAGCCCGAAAGCGAAGCAGAGCAGACTCCTGCGGAAGAGACTCCCGCTGAATAATCCACGCAAAAGAAGCGCGCGCAAAGGGATATCCCTTTGCATAAGAAAGCGCCAGCTTTCTTATGCAATCAAACCTAATGACTTAACTTTGCGCGATACTCCGCGCGAAAATAGAGTCTATTTTCATACAAGAGAGCAAAGCTCTCTTGTATGAAAATAGAGTCTATTTTCATACAAGAGAGCAAAGCTCTCTTGTATGAGATAGCTCCTATGAAAAAAGGGCAAGGCGCAAAACTATACCGTTTTTGTAGTGAACGCTACAAACGCCTCGCCCAAGCCTTCTCCCCCCGGAGAAGGCTTGCTACACCTAAACCCAGTTATTCTTCCCTCGGAAGCCACGTTTCGGGGGCGAATATAAATTGCCGCGGCGATTGCCGCAAAGACTCGGCATAGCCGGGCAAATATTCTATCCCCCAAAGTACTTAAAGGGAAGAATGAAACCGCCGCAAGGCAAAAAAATTGAAAGGAGAAAATTTCCTATGAGAAAAAACAAAATGATGAGACTTGCTTCCGCTCTTCTGGTTGCAGTTCTCCTGACCACCTGCGCTATCTCCGGTACGTTTGCGAAGTACACGACTAGCGTTACTTCTCAGGACGCTGCTCGCGTTGCTTACTGGGGATTCCAGCCTGTAGCTATGGATATTACCGATCTGTTTGACAAGGCTTATGATACGACTGTTAATGCAACTGTCGATGTAATTGCACCTGGTACGACGAGTTCGGACACTTTCGCATTTGCCTACAATGAGGCCAATGGCACTGCTCCTGAAGTGGCTTACACTTTTGAAATTACTGTAGATGCTGTTTGCGATGATTTGATCAAGAACAACAAAAACATTCAGTGGAAGCTTGATAGCGGTGCTTGGGGTACTTTTGAGGAGCTTGTTAATGCTATTAAGGCTCTTGCTGGTGAAGCAGATGGTTCTGCGGATTATGAACCTAACCAGCTTCCTGCAGCATTTACCGCAGCTGATGATGTTCATACGATTTCTTGGCAGTGGTTGTTCACCGGTGCTGAAACTTATGATCATGATTCTGATCCTTTGACTCCTGACTTGACTCAGGATCAGTACGACACGCTCATGGCAAACGCAGCGGTACTTGATGATGTTTCTATCCAAATCACCATCACTGCAACTCAGATCGACTAATCCACGAATTAGTTACATTTAAGTACAACGTACTTTAAGCCATATTTTGCCGCCGTCCCGTCGTGGCCGGGACGGCGGTTCAATATTGGTTACCCGAATTTTTCCCCTTTGAGGGTGTTTGACCCGCGTCAAGCGCCGCCAAAAGCGAAAAATTGCTGGGCTACCCGTTCCGTTTTCCCGTAGGGGAGGGCCTTGGTCCTCCCGAAACAAAGGAAAACGGCGATACAAGCGGGAGGAGCAAGCCCCTCCCCTACGAAAGCAAAAGCCAGCCGCGCGCGTCGCCAAGCCTTCCCCTCAAGGGAAAGCCTTTCACCCAAACGAAATATCTCATCAACGGAGGAACCACCCTTGCCTGACGTAAAAGATATAAACCGAGAAAAAGAACAACAAAAGAAAAACGAGAAAAAGTCAATATTCGGTGTCGGTGGCACCTTCTGGATCGCAATCGTCATTCTGATTATCTTGTTGTTGCTCAGCCTTGTCGTTCTTGGCATCCGCCTGATCGGATACGCTCACGTGGACGACCGCGAGGTCATGCTTAAATCCAACATGGACACCGAGTTGGATATTTTTTCTGTTATCTATAAAAACGAAACGGGGAACATTACCGTTGAGGGTATTGACGGCAAGAAGGTCATCGCCCCCGGTACGGACGTTGACTATACCGTTCGCCTGCGCAATAAGGATACCATTGCCATCGATTATACGCTGATCGTTCAGGTGGATCTTCTGGCAACGGAAAAGCCCCTGTCCGATTACGAAATTCCGCTTCTGTACCGTCTGATTGACCCCGAGGACCATTACCTTGCGGGAGATGCGAAATCGTGGGCAGACAGAGAAACGCTGGATGGTCTTTCGCATAACGGCACCATCAAGATCGGTGAGAGCGCCGAGTATCTCTTCCAATGGAAGTGGCCCTTTGAGTCGGGCGACGACGCTTACGACACTTTCCTTGGAAACATCAAGGGCGAGGACGTTGGTATTAAGGTTACCTTCACCCTCCGCGCCGAGGCCAACACCACGCTGGATGCCAACGGCGGCTTCTGGGGCTCCGGACTTGGCAGAACCGTCCTGCTGTGGCTGTTCTTCCTGCTGCTGTTGCTTGCCATCATTCTGCTGTTGATTTCGCTGTTCAAGCGGCATAAGAAGGATCCCGAGCCTGAGCCCGATCCCGAACCGATCGCTCCGATCGTCGTATCCGAGCCCGATCCCGAACCGATCGCTCCGATCGTCGTATCCGAGCCCGAGGAGGAAGAGCCCGAGGCTGAACCTGAGCCTGAATTTATTCCGCCTCCGCCTCCCGCCGCGCCCAAGAAGAAGGAAGGCTTCGTCGGTAAGATGGAATACATCAACATCGACGTTCTGGCCGCAAACTTCAACGACGGCGACACGATCACGCTGAAGATCCTTAAGGCAAAAGGCTTGATCCGTTCCGATGCCAAGCAGATGAAGATCCTGGCAAGAAATGCCGCAACGCTCAATAAGGCGTTGATCATCGAAACCCAGGGTATTTCCGCTGAGGCTAGAAAGTATATCATTGCCGCCGGAGGTAAGGTCATCATTACCAAGGGCTGATATGGGAGAACAAAGCATTGAAAAAGCAAACGAAAACAATCATACGAACCGTCTTGCTTGTCTTTGTCGCACTTATCGTAGGAATTAACGTTTACGCGTTCAACGCCTCGCGCGTCGCGGGTGACGTCGTTCCCATGCCGTTCGGCGTAGGACTCACCGTGGTGCTGTCGGGCAGTATGGAGCCTGAGCTTTCGGTTGGCGATCTGTTGGTCGTTGCCCGTCAGGACAGCTACACGATCGACGAGGTCGTTGTATTTCAGGAGGGGCGCATCGGCGTGGTTCACCGTATCATCGAAATGGACGGTACGACCGTGACCACGAAGGGCGACGCCAACAACGCGCCCGACGAGCCAATGGACGTCAGCCGCATCAAGGGAAAGGTTGTTTTGGCCATCCCGCTGATCGGTCACGTGGTCAATCTGATCAAAACGCCGATTGCTACTATCGTTATCCTCGCTGCCGCCATCTTTTTGCTGGAGCGCTCCTTCCATAAGGAGAAAGAGAAGGACGCTAATGAACTTGAGGAGATCAGACGCGAGATCGAACGGCTGAAGCAAACGTCAAGCACTCAAACGAGCCAAACGAGTCAAACGAGTCAATCGTCCGAGTCGGCAGAGAATAGTGACGAACCAAAAGAATAAATAACAAAAGAAAAGGCTGAACCGAAGTTCAGCCTTTTTCTTTATTCGTACGTATAGAACAGCACCACGCCCGAGCGGGGCTTCAGGGCGATCGTAAAGCCCTTTTTAAGCTCATTTGAGGTCAGGGTGAGGGATTTGCCCGTCTCGCGGTCGGTCAGCGTGTAGACGGCGTTTTCGTGGATGCAGGGCAATATCACGGCGTAGGTGTCCTCGGCAACCTGCGTGTTGCGGATGACCTGGACGAAGCCGCGGCGCTCCTTGGCATCGTCAAACTGCATGGCGTAAAAGTCACGTGGGTCGAGGCGGCATTCGGTCATGGGGTAGTAATCGCCTGCCAGCTCGATCTCGGCGGCTGCTCTCCAGACCTCGTCCATGCGACGGCCGATCTCAAAATTCTCCTCGGTGTCGTTGTAGGTGAACATGGAGGTCAGGGCAGGGGCAAGCGCACAATGGAAGGCGAAGGTGTCGGTGGGGCGGCTGTGACCGTCGTATGCGCCCGTTTGAGCGTTGTCCCAGTTCATGTTATGGGCGCGGAAGTAAGGAATCCACTCGAACATTTCGCGGTGTTGCTTTTGCTTGATGGGATGATGGCCGTAGCCGACGTCGGTGTAGTGAAGCGGAACGGCGCGGCGCATGGTCTCAAGGTCATTGCGGCGACCGCCCGAGGCGCAGGAGTCGATCCACAGCCCGGGATTGGCAAGAATGATGGCGTCCCAGTAGGCAAGATAGCCTTGTGCATGGCGGTTTTCCAGCATGCCGATGCGATCGTCCGCCTCATTTTCAATCCAAATGGGCGCGGGGTTGAAGTTGAAGTCCTGACGGTAAATACCGACGTGCGATTCCTTGATCAGACCGTTGACGTGCGAGATCAGCCAGCCTCTTGCCTCGTCGTTGCCAAGGTCAAGCAGGCGCTCGCCGACGGGGTTGCCGTCTGCGTCGTGCTGGCACAGCAGCCAGTCGTGGTGCTCGCGATCCAGCTCCTCACCCGCGCGAACGCGCTCGGGTTCAAACCAAAGCAACAGCTGTACGCCGTTTTGTTCGCAGGCCTCGCCCAGCGGCTTCAGTCCGTTCGGGAAGCGGGCGGGATCGGGATGCCAGGTGCCCGTACGGGGCCAGTCGTAGTCGCAGGGATACCAGCCCGCGTCCAGCCACCAGACGTCGGGCTTCATGCCGCGGCGGAGATACTCGTTGAGCGCGTCGATCTGATTTTGCTCGGTTGCACCCGTAAACTCGGGCTTGCCGTCGGCCATGAAATTGTGCAGGCACAGCTTGGGGCCGATGGGATTGCCATTTTCGCGGGGAAGAATATGCTTGAAGTACCAATGACGCCACAGATTGATGCCGCGCCAGGGGGCGTTTTCGTTGGTGTAGGCCATGAGGTTGAGACGGGGCGTGCGGAAGGTCTCGCCCGAATGCAGAACCGTATGGCAACGATCCTGGCCGCAGGCAAAGGTGATGCCGTCCTCGCAGGGCGCGATCTCGGCCACCCATTTGGTGGGCCAGCCGATAGCGGCACGGATCTCGCAGTCAGCGGTGTGGATGGTCATGTAGGGGAAGGCACCGTTGCAGGAGGTGCCGTCGTTGGGGGTCAGGCGGACGCTATGATCAACGGGCGTTTTGAAAAAGTGGTAGCCCTCGGGAGTGCAGGTGTCGCCGTTGCCGTGCTCCAATATGGCCTTTGCGCAGGGGATGACGCCGCCCACGCGCACGTCGGAGATCACGGGGGTGTCGATTGCGCCGCGGTTGGTCAGATAAACCACCCACTCGGTCACGGGAAAGTCGCGGTATTCGATATACTCGGCGCGGATCGTAAGACCGCTTTCGTCCGTTCCCTCAATCACGTATTGTACCATGTTGGAATCGATCAGACGGTGCGAAACGCGCGGGGAAAATTCAGTGGGAATGCCGCAGATCTCGCGGTCGCCCAGGCGAAAACGCAACGGAATCTGATCGGGCGCCTTGAATTTCAGTATGCGGGGAAGTAGCGCCATGTCGGCGGCGGTGATGCGGTGAGGAGAGCTCATAGTCAGATCCTTCCTTTCATTGGGGTGATATTAAAGAAACAGTAGCGTGGAGACGAAGCAAAGGGCAATGCCCACGATAGCGCGCGGGGACAGCTTTTGCTTGAAAAACAGCAGCCCTGCGATGGCGGTCAGCACGACGCTGCCGCCCGTGATCATGGGATAGATCACCGTGGCGGGCAAGTTGGATGCGCTGATGAGCTGGAGCAGATAGGACAGACCGTCCACGGTAGAAAACGCGAACATGATGCCAACGATCTTGGGTGTCATTTTCAGGGGGGCGGGGGCGTTGTCCGTCGGCTTGCGGCGGTCGCGCAGCCACAGCACGAGATACAAAAGCGAAAAGCTGACAAAGCGGATGATACCCGCCAGCATAACGAAGGCCGTGGGGGAGACGGTGAGCGATTTGTTTTGAGGCAGTTGATGAATCTTCGATACGATGCTACCGCCGCCGTTGAGGCAGAATACGATGAGGCACAGCACGAAAAACAAAACCGAGTTCTTTTTCTTTTTCTCGTTTCCGCCTTCTGAACCTGAAAGGGCAATGGCAACGACCATCAGCGCAAGGCCGATCAGACGCAGATAAGAAAACTCTTCGTTCAGATAGATAAGTCCGAAGAAGTAGGGAAGCATCATGCCACCCAGCATCAAAAACATGGTATAAACGGCCATGCTGCCCATGGAAATGATCTTAAAGCCGATGAGAGCGTACGCGCCGCAAAACAGAATCATCAGCGCCGCCATGAGCAAGGAAAAGGGCGTTATTTCAAGGCGGAAGCCGTTCATTACGCCGTTGATAACGAAAAATATCGCGGCGGTGAAGGCACCCGTGATGATATTGAAGATCACGCTGACTCGCATGCCTGCGCCTGCGTGGTTCTGGTACAGCTTGGTCAGGCAGAAATTGGCCGCAAGACCGATGACGGAAAGAAAAATGAGAAGATAATACTGCATATTCATACCTCATAAAAAGTGCTGATTGTATTTTAGCATTATACGCAAAAAAAGTCAAGATTGGAGCGTTGATTACAAGAAAAAAGCCTTGAGAAAGATCTCAAAGCTTTTTTGAGCGTATGTGTTAATAGTATTTTGACATGATCAGGGGCGTGATTTCTTGGGTCAGTTCCAGCTCGTGGATCAACGTCAGAATCGTATAACGATCGCGCACGGTGTATGCCTTTTCGAGCATTTCCTCCATGGTCTCTTTTCGAACGCCCAACGCGGAAAAGCGAACGGGGCATCCCATTTTTACGAGCATTTCCTTCAGCGTCTCGACGCTTGGCAGCTCGTCGACCAGCGCGTACACCTCTTGAGCGCCGTCAAATTCAAGATTTTTGTCTTTGATGTAGCGGTACAGCTCAAGCGAAACCAGCGTGCCGATGGCGACTTTTAAGCCGTGCATCGGTATTTTTTCGCCGCGACGGACGAAATCCATCTCCAAAAAATGAGATTGGTGATGCTCGCTGCCGC
>SVRN01000030.1 GCA_015064805.1 Oscillospiraceae bacterium | reverse complement strand
TGGACTGTTATCTTGACACCTTCCCCTACCCTGATGCTTCATGGGATAACGAACCGACACTGATACAAGCGTGTGAGCGTTACAATGAGGAATACTTTGCAGAGCGTGACCTGATCATCGTGTTCCTCATGGAAGGCAGCGGCTCGATCCGCCACCAGGTCAACGCCGTCTACCGCAATAGCGCTACGGGTGAATGGGCGATCGACATTGAACGAATCATCCCGGACGTTGGCACCGACGACGAAGCCTGGTGGACTATTTTCATCGAGCCGGCCAAAGATATGCGCGTGCAAGAGGGCGACGTCTTCCATATCGACGGTCTTACCTTCTCTCCACTGCCGCTGAGCGTCTTCGGCTATCATTGGGGCGGTGTGCAGTACGTTCGCACCAACGGCCGCGCGCCTGATGCCGAGTTCCCTTCCTCGCTGATCATCCGCTCGAAGCAGGAGCTTTGGGAATATTACGAAAATAACAAAGCGTACTACAATATGGATTCTTCTTGGGATGAATCCCCCGCCTTCCGCGATGCCATCAAAAGATACAATGACGCCTATTTTGCCGAGCGTGAGCTACTGATCGTGCTCATGGAAGAGCCCAGCGGTTCGATCCGCCACAAGGTCAACTGCATGTGGGACGTTTTCGTCGAAGGGAAACGGGTATATAACATTTCGATCACCTCTTTCAAATCCATGCGCGGAGACGACGACATGGCCCAGTGGCACATTCTGATCGAGCTTCCCGAATGGTTCCACACAGATCCCGGCGAAGAGATTCCGCTTGTATTCAAAGAACGATAAAAAATCGGGCAAGCCCCACGGGGCTTGCCCTTATTTTTTGCTTATTGATCCTTATTCATGATCAGCTCGGCGTAGCCTTGCTCGGTGATGCGGATCTCACGCGGCTTGTTGCCAACGGCGGGGCCGACGAAGCCCATGCGCTCCATCTGGTCGATGATCTTGGCCGCTCGTCCGTAGCCGATGGACAACATTCTCTGAAGCAACGAGGTGGAAATACGCTTATTATCCAACGCGATACGCAACGCATCGTAGAACTTGGGATCCATGCCGTCGGGGCTCTCGCCCTCGTCGTCGTCATCCCCGCCGGGCTGACGCTTGGTGCCGATCATCGCGGCCTCGCGGTCGATGTTATCCATGAATTCCTGATCGTAACGAACGGGATCGTTGTTACGCTTGATAAACTCGACGATGCGCTCAACCTCGCCGTCGCTGACGAAAGCACCCTGCACACGCAAGGGCTTGGGACTGCCGACGGGAGCGTACAGCATATCACCCATACCCAGCAGCTTTTCTGCACCCGCCACATCCAGAATGGTACGCGAGTCGACCTGCGACACGACGGTACAAGCAATACGCGAGGGGACGTTGGCCTTGATCAGACCGGTAATAACGTCAACGGAGGGACGCTGGGTACCGATGATCAGGTGCATACCGGCCGCTCTTGCCTTCTGAGCCAAACGAACGATAGAGTTTTCAACCTCGTCCTTGGCCTGCATCATCAAATCTGCCAGCTCGTCGATGATAATGACGATATGCGGCATATACGGATGCTCGTAGCGGTCGTTTTCGGTCGCCGCATTATAGCCCTCGATATTACGCGCCTGTACGTCGCGGATCATCTGGAAGCGCTTTTCCATTTCCAGCACGGCCAGATTCAGCACAGCCGCCGCACGCTTGGGATCGCACACGATGGGTGCCATCAGGTGAGGCATATCCTTGTAAACGGTGAATTCAACCTGCTTGGGGTCGATCAGAATGATCTTGACCTCTTGCGGAGTGGACTTATAAACCAAGCTCATGATAAAGTCGTTGATACATACCGACTTACCGGAGCCCGTCGTACCTGCCACCAAAAGGTGAGGCATTTTTACGATATCAAACAAAATGGGATTACCCGCAACGTCCTCGCCAAGGCAAGCCGTCAGCTTGCTGGGGCGGGAGCGGAATTCATTCGAATCAATCAAACGGCGCAGAAATACCGTTTCACGCGTCGTGTTGGGCACCTCAATACCAACGGCTTCTTTACCGGGGATGGGCGCTTCGATACGAATACTATTGGCGGCAAGGCTCATAGCAATGTCGTCCGCCAGATTGGCAATCGAACGAACGCGTACACCGGGTGCAGGACGCACCTCGTAGCGAGTAACTGCAGGTCCGCAAACGTAAGAAATTCCTTCAATGCGCACCTTGAAGTTGGTCAGCGTAGCGCTGAGCTTTTGCATCTTGGCGCGGATCTCCTGATCCTTGAGCGCGTTGTGCGGTTTGGGCTCATTGAGCAGATCGACGCGCGGATAGGTGTAAGGACGAGGCGTATATTCCTCCTCCTCGGGTGCGGCAATTTTTTCACCGCGCTCACGCTCCTCGTCAGACAGCTTTTGGATCTTAACGTCAACGCCGCCGATCGTTTCCACGTCAGCGTCCGTTTCAGCCTCCTGCGAGGATTCCATGCTGTAGTCAAAACCACCCTGATAATCCTCGGTCTGCTCGGGTGCCATACCTTCCGTCGGCGCCGTCGCATCGTCGACCTCAATCTCAACGCGCGCGGGATAAGCTACGAATGGTTCGCGCTCCTCCTCTTCCTCCGGCTCATATTCCGGCGGAACGACCGAGGCAACAGGTGCATGAGATTGCGCATAGCTGCGCTCCATCTCCTCGATTTCTTCGCTCGTCAGCTCGCTGACGTATTCGATCGGACTGCTGACCGCGTGATCCTCATCAGGAAACACCGTTTCGGGTGTAGGAGCAATCTCTTCTTCCTTTTCCTTTTTCGTTCTGCGCTTATCGCCGGACAGCAGGGCACTCATGGGGTCGAGATAAGTCTCGGCTTCATCGTCAGAAGCAGACGTTCCTCGTCTGCCCTCTCGCTTGTCCGAACGCTCGGCCTCACGCAAAGCCTCGGCGCGGCGACGCTCGTTTTCGCGCTGCGAACGCGCACGCGACGGTCCGGGCAAAAGCATCATCGTATCGTCGTCATCCTCATCCTGCGGCAAGGCTTGCTTGCGACGACCGGTCGATGCCGCCAGTCTACGCTGTTCCTTTTCTGCCTGCTCGCGCTCGTACGCCTCGCGGTCGAGTCTCTCCTGACGAGCCTCGCTCCAGGCGCACCACCAGAATTTGATCTTCGCCGGTGTAATACCAAAGAGCAACGCGGCGGCAACAAGCAGCAACACGATACCGATGATCAAGGTTGCGATCACACCGAGACCGCGCTCAAGCAGCGTACCAAGCAGGCCTGCGACTACGCCGCCGCCCTGCTTATCTGCACCCAGTAAATACAATTGCTTTAAGCTCAAGGTGTTCAACGCACCGTCAGCACGCCCCGCTTCGATCATACAAGCGTGGATCACAGCGGGAAGCAATACGACAATCCCCGTGGCCAGCGCAGTAAGTCCACCGCTTTGCTCGTCCTTTCCGTCGCGAATGCACCGTACGGACAGATATACCATCATCAGGGGCAACAAGAACGCGCCGTAGCCTAAAAGACCAAACAACAATCGCTCAACGTGATAACCGACCCAACGGAAAGGGTGGGTATCTGCACCGTCACCGCCCATGATGGCCGATAACAAAAGCATGATTGCCAACAGCGCGCCTACGAACAGCACCACGTAAGGTTGCATACGGTAGGCTATGTCCGCGGGCAGAGGCTTGTCGTTTCGCTTGCCGGATTTAGAGGAAGACCCTCTGCTTGTCGTGCGCGAGGACGAGCTGCTCTTCGACGAAGAGGAGCGCTGTGAGGTTGTGCGTCCGCCCGAAGATGGGCCCGCACGCTTAGAAGAGCTTGAAGAAGACGTACTTCTCGTCGTCGGCTTCTTTTTGGGCGTTTCCTCCACATCATCAAAAATATGATCGCCAATAGGCTCGGACGCCGTATCGTCAAACGGAGGGATATCGTCTCCGTACGGACCTGCCGCGCGATTGCTCACGCGCGTGCGGCCGCTGTTCTTGGCAGTCGTGCCTTTTTTCTTCTTGCTCGGCACGTCAGTTTCGTCCATCGTGCAAAGCGTTTCAAACCAATTTTTCTTTTTCTTGTTCTGGGCCAACGTTCTATCCTCCTGCGTCATGTATCTTCCTGCCGCGCGTCGGCGGTCAATGATTTCCACAAATGGTGTAAATTCTATCTGATGAAACGGCAGTATCTCACTCAAAATAAGAGCGTATCAAAGCAAAATATCACAAAAAAATGATACTACCCTCCCAATAATATAGTATACCATTTTTTTCTCATTTTTGCAAGTATTGTTACAAGTTTTTTACAATATTTTATTCCTACCCGTACGGCGGGTAAAAAGGAGGCCCGTGTGCAAAGGCTCACAACCACCCCACGTCACCGCGCGAGCGCAGACGTATTATTTTTGGCTCTGCTTGGCTCACTGGCAGGCTTTATCAACGGACTTCTCGGCACGGGCGGCGGTATTTTGCTCGTCCTGCTTTTCTCGCGCAGTGCCGAGCGTGCCAAGCACGGAAAGAGCATTTCATTCCCCATGGCGCGTCGGGATATTTACGCCAACGCCCTCTCCGTCATGCTTCCCATCTCGGTCTTTTCCGCCACGCAGTACGCTCGTGCAGGCGCGCTGGATCTCAAGGCCTTCTCCCCCATGCTGCTCCCTTCGCTGCTCGGTGGCGTCTTGGGCGGCATTTTGCTTGATCGCCTCAAATTATCGTGGCTTCGCACGCTGTTTTCCCTTCTCGTTCTCATTTCGGGCGCGCTGATGCTCGTTCGGGGGTGACGTATGATCTGGATCGACGTAATCGCGACCTTCATCGTTGCCACGCTTGCCGGTATGGGCATCGGTTCGGGCGGATTGATGGTGCTGTACCTGACCTTTGTCCGCAACGCTCCACAGCTCGCCGCGCAGGGGTTCAATCTATTATTTTTCCTCTTTGCCTCGGCTTCATCCATGATCGTGCACCTGTTGCGACGCAAGATCTTCTGGCTCGCTGTCCTCATCATGATCCTCGCGGGATTGCCCGCCGCTTATCTCGGTACCAGGTGCGCGCTGTGGCTGCCCGACGGTTGGATGACGCGTCTGTTCGGCCTTTTTCTCGTCATCGTCGGACTTGTCGGAGTGTTTGGCAAAAAAAGAGCCGAAAAATCGCAAAAAACTTGAAAAATAAAGAAAAAATATTTTAAAAAGCTATTTACAAACGCCTTCGTTTGTGGTATAATCTTGGATGTATGGCGTTGACTCGGTCTTCGGATATCGGACTGCTCTTCAGGCAGTGCATTCACCCGCCGATCGCTGAGTTATCCGCTGTTCAAAAAAATTTAGAAAGGTGAATAAACATCATGGCAATGCAGAAAGAAGAAAAGCAGTCCATCATCGCAGCTCACGCAGCTCACGAAGGCGACACCGGTTCGCCCGAGGTACAGATCGCGATCCTGACCAAGAGAATCGCTGACCTGACCACCCACCTGAAGGCTAACCCCAAGGACTTCCACAGCCGTAGAGGTCTGCAGAAGATGGTCGGCCACAGAAGAAACCTGCTGGGCTACCTGCAGAAGGTTGACATCGAGCGCTACCGTGCGATCGTTGCTAAGCTGAATCTGAGAAAGTAATTGCAAATGACCGGAGTGAAGATAGAGTGAACCAACATTCACGTCCTATCTCCACTCCGTGTTGTTATTTTGGCACTGACGGAAGCATTTTACGACGGATTAGCCATTATTTTAGCGCCCGCGGGGCGGACGTTAAGATAATTGCTAAACCAAAGTGATATGCTTTCGTAAAAAATAAAAACAAATTTACGGAGGTAAAAATGTCTACTACTATCACAAGCTCCAAGATGGAGTTCAAGAGCCACAAGGTATTCCGTTACACGCTGGCAGGTCGTCCTCTGGTACTGGAAACGGGTAAGGTGGCAGGTCTTGCCAACGGCTCGATCATGGTTCGCTACGGCGACACCGTCGTTCTGTGCTGCGCAACCGCATCCGCAAAGCCCCGCGACGGCATCGATTTTCTGCCGCTGTCGGTTGACTTCGAAGAGAGAATGTACGCTGCGGGCAAGATCCCCGGCGGCTATCTCAAGAGAGAGGGTAAGCCCTCTGAAAAGGCAGTTCTGACGTCCCGCGTCATCGACCGCCCCATCCGTCCCCTGTTCCCCAAGGATCTGCGCAACGACGTAGCCCTTACGCTGACCGTTATGTCCGTTGACCACGATTGCGAGCCCGAGGTTGCCGCTATGATCGGTGCTTCCGCAGCACTGGCTATCTCCGACATTCCGTGGAACGGACCCATCTCAGGCGTTCACATCGGTCTTGTCGGCGGTAAGTTGGTCGTCAACCCCACCGAGGCTGAACGCAAGGTCTCCGATCTGGAGCTGACCGTTGCTTCCTCCACCAAGAAGGTCGTTATGATCGAGGCAGGTGCGAATGAGGTTCCCGATGACGTGATGTACGAGGCCATCATGCTGGCTCACAAGGAGAACCAGGGCGTTCTCGAGTTTATCAACGCTATCGTTGACGAGATCGGCAAGGAAAAGTTCGACTATCCTTCCTGCGATCTGGATCACGATATGTTCGACAAGGTCTTCGAGGCCTTCGAGAAGGATATCATGGAGGCGCTCGACACCGACGACAAGACGGTTCGCGACGCCAAGATGGTTCCCATCATGGACGCTATCGTCGAGAAGTTCGGCGAGGAGTATCCCGAGATCGGCGACATCATGGAGGAGCTGATCTACAAGCTGCAGAAGAAGATCGTTCGTCGTTGGCTGCTGGTTGACAAGAAGCGCGTCGACGGTCGTGCCATGAACCAGATCCGTCCTCTGACGGCTGAGGTCAGCATTCTGCCCCGCACCCACGGCTCGGGTCTGTTCACCCGCGGTCAGACGCAGGTTCTGACGGTTGCAACCCTGGGTACGCTGGACGAAGCACAGATGCTCGACGGTATCGACAACGACACCGAAAAGAGATATATGCACCACTACAACATGCCCGGCTACTCCACCGGTGAGGCAAAGCCCACCCGTAGCCCCGGCCGCCGCGAGATCGGTCACGGTGCACTGGCTGAGCGTTCGCTCGTTCCCGTTCTTCCCTCTACCGAGGAATTCCCCTACGCCATCCGTCTGGTCTCCGACGTCGTTTCCTCCAACGGTTCGACCTCGCAGGGCTCCGTTTGCGGCTCTACGCTGGCTCTGATGGATGCAGGCGTTCCGATCAAGGCACCCGTTGCCGGTATCTCCTGCGGTCTGATCACCGCTGAGGACGGCTCTTGGGACACCATGATCGACATTCAGGGTCTTGAGGACTTCTACGGCGACATGGACTTCAAGGTTGCCGGTACTCACAAGGGTATCACCTCCATTCAGATGGACCTCAAGATCGACGGTCTGACCCCCGAGATCATCAAGCAGGCGCTGGAACAGACCCACGCCGGCCGCGACTATATCATCGATGAAGTTATCCTGAAGGCTATCGAGGCTCCCAGAGCTGAGGTTTCCAGATACGCACCCAAGATGACCACCATGCACATCAACCCCGATAAGATCCGCGAGGTCATCGGTAAGGGTGGCTCGGTCATCCAGAAGATCGTTGCTGACACCGGTGCCAAGATCGACATTGAGGATGACGGTACCATCCGCATCGCCGCTGTCAACGGTGACCAGGCTGTCGCTGCGAAAGCGGCTATCGACGCCATCGTCTTTGAGCCCGAGGTTGGCGCTATCTACGACGCAACCGTCGTCAAGATCCTGGCCAGCAAGGATAAGCCCAACGAGGACGTAGGCTGCTTCGTTGAATACGCACCCGGCAAGGAGGGCATGGTTCACATCTCCAAGATTGCCAACCGCCGCATCAACAAGGTAACCGACGCCGGCATCGACGTTGGCTCCTCCGTCAAGGTCAAGTACATGGGTCTTGACAAGAAGGGCAGAATGGACTTCTCCATTAAGGACGCTCAGTAATCAATAATAAAAAAAGGGGAAGACTTTGTAAGAGTAAAATCGAACGCAAGCCTTCCCTTTTGCTTACTTCAGAAAGGAGATACGGTCACATGACAAACCACGACTCCCCCTCGCGCAACGAACGCCAACAAACGCGCCAGCGCCGTCAGAATACGACGCTTATGGCCATTGCCGTTACCTTCGTGCTTTTACTGCTCGTGTTTGCGATCCTGCTTTGCATGAACGTCGTCATGGCGCTCAAAAAGCCCGATACGCCCAAGGACGACGAGCAAACGCCTCCCGTTGAGGACCAGACCCCCGAAACGCCGGATGACGGCACGCCCGACGATCAAGATCCCCCGGTGAACAATTTTAAAACGGAAACCGTAACCTCCGATCAAATCAATCAAGGTCCCCTGATCGTAGTCAACAAGACGCACGTATATCAGTTTCCAGCCTCCGAGTCGCATCTGATCGACATTTACGCCAGCCAAAAGCTGGCTCAAACGCACGAGGTCTATTATCAGCTCGGCGGCAAAGAGGACTACAAGCTGTATATGGAAGCCACCGCTTACTCGGCTATGAACAAGATGCTCATTGAATTCTCAACTCAAAGCGGACTTTCCAACGTGCTCATGGAAAATGCTTATCGCAGTTACGACTACCAAAAGAAGCTGTACGATGCCGGCGGATCCACTCCTCCCGGCTACAGCGACAGCCACACGGGGCTATCCTGCGCGCTGGGCGTGCTTGATCAGGCAAAGGATTTTGCTACCGACGCCGCTTACCGCTGGGTGTATGAAAACTGCTACAAGTATGGCTTCGTCGTGCGTTACCCTGCCGACAAGGCGGCACAGACGGGCGTTTCGGATTACACCAACTATTTCCGTTACGTCGGCTACGTTCACGCCTACGTGATGAAAACGAGAAATCTCTGCCTGGAAGAGTATATTGCGATGCTTCAGAGCCATACTTACGGTGAGAACGCGCTCAAGGTCACGACGGACGACGGCAGCAGCTACGAGATCTACTACGTCAGCGCAACCGGCGCACAGACGCAAGTTCCCGTTCCCGAAAATTCGACCTATACCATTTCGGGTGACAACGAAGGCGGCTTTATCGTTACCGTCAAAGTATCCTGACAAATCAAGGGACGGTATCCACCGTCCCTTTGCTTTATTCATTGAGAAAGGAGGCAGACCATGGCCAAGCAACACCCTGCAGACAGGCAGGCAGAAGAATATTTGTCCATTGAACGCGCCAAGGCACATCAAACCAAAGGGGCGCACACTGCGCTGCTGGTCATCTGCGCTACACTTTTGCTTATCATGGGATTGTCCCTTTGTCTGCTTCCGCAACGCGAGTTTTCCGCCGAGGAAAACCGCGTCCTGACCACCGCCCCGACCTTTTCGTTTGATGCGCTGCTCGACGGCTCACTGACGGCAGACATTGCCGATTTCTGCGCCGATCAGTTCCCTCTCCGTTCGCTCTTCGTGTCTGCTAAGGCTCGCATCGAGCTGTTGCTCGGCAAGCAGGAGAATAACGACGTCCTGCTCGGCAGCGACGGCTATCTGATCGCGCGACAGGAATACACCGAGGATCAAAAGCAAATTCTTTCCAAAAACGTCAATGCCATCGCTCGCTTTGAGCAGGCGATGGAGCAGCACGGCATTCCCTTTACTTTTGCCGTCGTTCCCCGCTCCGTGGACGTCAATACGACCAAGCTCCCTGCCGCCTACGATGCGACGAACGCCGCCGCGGCATGGAAGTGGCTGGAGGAGACGGGCGCAGAATTTTTTAATCTGACTGACACCTTACAATCGGCCGCCGCGAATGGCGAGGCCGTTTGGTATAAGACGGACCACCATTGGACGATGCTTGGTGCTTACTATGCCTACGTTGCTCTTGCAGACACGCTGGGCTACGAGCCGTACGCGCTTGAGGATTACACCATGGAGACCGTCTGTGAGGATTTTTACGGCACGACGCACGGCTCGTCGGGTATGCGCTGGGTGGAGGGCGAGTCCATCACTCTTTTGCGCTACGAAGGCGACGAGACTTTCACTACCGAGATCATCGAGGGCGGTAAAACGGTGCGCACGCTGTCGGGCTTTTACGATTTCAACGCGCTGGACACGCACGACGAGTACAACGTCTTTCTCGGCGGCACCAATACCTTCATCCGTGTAACGGATCCGACGCGCGAGGACGCTCCGATGCTGCTTCTGCTCAAGGACAGCTTTTCGCAGTCCATCGCGCCCTTCCTCGCCCGTCATTTTGATCTTTTGCTCGTCGATCCCCGCACCTACGACATTCGCAGCAGCGGCTCGCTTTTGTCGCTGGCGAAGCAAGAAAATACCGATCACATCTTACTGCTTTACGGCATTGACACGCTCTACGACAGCGATTCCCTGAATGATCTGACCTTTGGTTTGAAATAAACGTGCTTTTGCATATGCTCCCGCCCTCGTGGGAAAAATACTGATGGTTGTTGCTACACATACGCCTTCAGCCAACTGTATTTTGAAAGGAGAACGTTATGAAAGAAAGCCTTTGCGAATTCTGGCAAGCCATCACCAAGCCCGAGATCCGTCACAAGACCGACCACGAGTGCGGCCTTTACGCCAACGAAAACACGAGCACACCGCTGGCCGCCCTCAAGTTCAAGCACGACTGCAGCATGCCGCTGTATAAGGTGTTCGCCATCATCGGTATATGCATCGTCTTTTTCAGCGCGGTCTGGACGCTGGCCGACACGCTCAAGTGCCTTGTCCCCTGCCGTTGGGGACGCTCTCAC
The DNA here is from genome assembly GCA_015064805.1 of Oscillospiraceae bacterium. Taxonomy (GTDB): domain Bacteria; phylum Bacillota; class Clostridia; order Oscillospirales; family CAG-272; genus SIG644. The sequence continues at coordinate 14,586 of SVRN01000030.1, read as the reverse complement.
AACTGCCATTGCGATTGATCAACGTAAAAACGACTGCCGCGAATGGCTTTTTTCCATCGCCGCAGTCGTTTTATCGTTACATACATGATTAATTCAACACACCGATATCCACCGAGAACATACGCTCCATGCGGGCGCGAAGAAGCGGATAATCGACAAGCTGGGCGTCCGTTTCCAGCAGTTCTCTGGCATCGTCGAACGCCGCCTGCATGAAATCGCCGTCCTCACATTGGTCGGCCAGACGGAAGCGAATGCCGCCGCTCTGACGGATGCTGCTCTCGGCGTTGCCGCGCAGAAAATCACCCGGGCCGCGTTGCATCAGATCCTGCCGCGCAATCTCAAATCCGTCGTGCTGATGCTTCATGGTGGCAAGACGCTTCTCCGCCACCTCACCGCACCGCGGCGCACCTTTGACCAGCACGCAATAGCTCTTGCGCTTGCCGCGTCCCACGCGGCCGCGCAGCTGATGCAGCTGGGAAAGTCCGAAACGCTCGGCGTTTTCTATGATCATCAGCGTAGCACTCGGTACGTTGACACCGACCTCGATGACCGTAGTCGATACCAGTACCTGCACCTCACCGCTGACGAAGCGTTGCATGATAGCATCCTTCTCGGCAGGCTTCATTTTGCCGTGCAGACAGGCCACGCCGATATGTGGCAAGCGTTCGGCGAGCTCCTCAGCGTATTTGACCGCCGACTTAAGAGGAATTCCCTCAGCGTGATCGTTCAACGGCGATAAACCGTCAAACGCAACGTCGCGCAAAGCAAGCTCACCCGCTTCGATCTCCTCATCCTGCTCGATGGCAGGGCAAACGACGTACACCTGCCCTCCCTCGCTGACCTGCTTATCAATAAAGCCGTCCAGGCGAGCACGGTAGGAGTCGTCCACGACGACCGTTTCCACGACCTGACGCCCGGGAGGCATCTCGTCAATGCGCGAGATATCCAGATCGCCATACAGCCCCAGCGCAAGCGAGCGCGGGATGGGCGTAGCACTCATAACGAGCAGATGGGTAAAGTGGCTTCGCTCGGACAGCGTAGCGCGCTGACCGACGCCAAAGCGGTGCTGCTCGTCCGTGACGACCAATCCAGGCGCGGAAAACTCCACGCCGTCGCTGAGCAACGCCTGCGTTCCGATCACCACGTCAAGGCGAGTGGCAGGATCGGGATCGGAGAGCGCTGACTTGATCTTCTTCTTTTGCGCGGCCGTCGTCGCACCGATCAGCAAAGCGCACCGAATGCCTAATTTTGAAAACAGCTCACTCAGCTCACTTGCATGCTGGCGGGCAAGGATTTCGGTCGGTGCCATCAGCGCCGCCTGATATCCGCTTTGCACCGCAAAGAGCATGGCGGCCGCCGCACAGATCGTTTTGCCGCAACCAACGTCGCCCACGACCATACGGCTCATAGGAACGTTCTTTGCCATATCTTCCTTGATCTCGTCGATGGCGCGCTTTTGTGCGCCCGTCAGCTCGTACGGCAACAGCGCCGTCAAGGGGGCAAGATCACCACGGTCACATTGGGGCGCGCTCTGCTGCTTGACGCGGCTTCGCGAGGCCGCAAGCCCCAGCGCGAACATCAAAAATTCGTCGTAGATCAGTCGCTTTTTGGCGATGGCCAAGGCCTCCATGCTCTCGGGCGCGTGGATCTGACGCATTGCATAGGGCAAGGTGCACAGCGCACGCTTCACTCGCCACTCGGCAGGAAGCGGATCCTCCATGACGGGATGTGCCAACCGCAGCGCCATCGCGATATTGGTCGCGATCTGCTTTTGAGACAGCCCTTCAGTCAGAGGATACACGGGAAACAGCGGTGCCAGATCGGACGCGTCACCGTCGGGGGCAATCTCCTCAAAGGCAGGCGAGCTCATGGCAAAGCGCTTACCCACCCGCTCAACCTTACCGTAAAAGCGGAAGGTCGCGCCAAGGGGAAAGCTGTCTTTATGATAATTCTGATTGAAAAAGGTGATCTCACAGCTTCCGCTGTCGTCATAGGCGCGGAATTTCAGCAGTGACATCCCACGGCGGATCATACTGACGCGGGGCTGTGTCGCGACCGTCAGCACGACGGCACATTTGGCATCCGCAGGTGCGGTTTCAAGCAGCTTGACGTCGCCTCGGTTCTCGTACGAGCGAGGATAATGCTCCAGCAGCTCACCCACCGTACGCACGCCAAGACGAGCATAGGCCGTCTCTCTCGCCTTTCCTACGCCGTACAGCGTACTGACGCTTTGCTCGTCCCATGCTTTGCTCATCCGATCACCTCCTTATTTCTGCAATGTTTTCATAAGAGCGCTTTTTGCGCCTTGAATATTCAACAACTAAAGTATACCAAATTTTAGCGCGTCTGTCAACCGCACAGACGAGAAAGGACAACAAAATGGTCACATACGATTCCCTTCGCCGCGACAGCGATATTAAAATTTACATTGAGCGTGCCGACGCGGCCCTTGGCGCGCTGGGCTACACCGAGCACAGCTTTGCTCACGTCGGGCGTGTTGCCAAGGTAGCGGGCGATCTTTTGCGCGATCTTGGCGCAGATGAAAAAACGGTGGAGCTTGCCCGCATTGCCGGACTTCTGCACGACATTGGCAACGTAGTCAATCGCGTTGATCACTCCCAGAGCGGCGCGCTGATGGCCTTCCGTCTGCTTGATCGCCGCGACGTGCCCGTTGAGGATATTTGCACCGTCATCACGGCCATCGGCAACCACGACGAAGGAACGGGCGTTCCCGTCGACGATATCAGCGCGGCGCTCATTCTGGCCGACAAGTCGGACGTGCGTCGCTCGCGCGTGCGCAACCGCGATCTGTCCACGTTTGATATCCACGACCGTGTGAACTATTCCGTCACCAACTCAGTGCTGGCGCTGAGCGAGGACAAAAGCGAGCTTCGCCTTTCTCTGACGGTCGACACCCAATACAGCAGCATTATGGATTACTTTGAGATCTTTCTGGAACGCATGAATCTCTGCCGTCGCGCGGCGGAAAAGCTGGGACTACGCTTCCGACTGGTGATCAACGAGCAGTTCATTTTGTGAGGGAGCAGAGGGGTTATCTGACGTTTCGACAACTTCTCCTGTCCACGCGCACACAGCTTCGCGCGTGCGCTGTACTGGCATTGTTGTCCTTTCTTTGTCACTGAACAAAGAAAGGACGAAAGAAAATCAGCCCGGATGTTCCCTCCGGGGCCTCCCTCGGCATTGCCGCGCTACATCGCATACCAAGAGATAGACATATCTCTCGTTTGTGCGGTGCTTCAAGGAAGACAGCACGCGCGGCAGGTGGGGATAGCAACCGCCATGTTGATGAGCAACAGCACCGCGATCGCGGTGCTGTTGCTTTTATTTTACCCCGTAATGCTCCTTGATAGTCGCCGACGCGCGGACGCTGCCCTGCACCGATATGGCCTTGACGGTAGCAAACAACAGCTCCTCGTCGCAAGATTCGTCGATGATAAGCAGACCGTAGCCGCACAGCTTTTCCTTGCCTGCGTGGCGGCTCCACGCGGCCAGCTTTTCGGGCGTGAGGGTCAGCTCGCCCAAGAACCACTCGGTGCGGGAGGAATTGTCCTTGGTATCCTGCACGATGATGCGGTCGATGGTGCTCTGCTCACGTGCGATCAGCTCGCGCACCGCCTGATTGACGGCGTCACTTCGATTGGCGTAAAAGCCGTGGTCAACGAGAAAGTCAATGGCGGCCAGCGAGGCCACGTTGACGTTAACCGATATTTTTTCGCTCAAATTTTCATTTTTCATATAAAACACCTCCATATATGCTCCGATTGTAGCATACATGGAGGTGCTTGTCAAGTCATTCCTTAATTTTTTCGGTGTCCTCGGTCTTGTCACCGATGGTCAGACGAGAATACAGCGTCACGCGCGCGCCATCCTCAGCGTCGTACGAATGGCCGTTATAACGCAAAATGTTGATGCCGGTAAAGTCGCCGCCGCTGATAACCATCTGCGCCGTCTTGGAGCCGATGTTATCCGTTCCGATATTGACCGCCAGCGTGTCGTAGCTGTCCTCTGCCACGATGAAATGAGCAACACCGTACGAGAAGGCGTTCCAGATGCGCTGACCCTCGGCATCTACGACCCAGATGGAGGTATTGTAGTCACGGGCGACCTCGTTGCGGTTGGAGTAGTTGGGATTGAGCATCTCGCCACCCAGCTCGCCCGACTCAGGCACGTAGGCAACGCGGTCGCAAACGGTCGCGTTGTGCAAAAAGCCCGTAACCGTACCGTTTTTACCGCCCACGCGGATATCGTTGATGAAGCAGAAGCTGGTCACCTTTTTGATCAGGTGGTTATTACAGCCGGCAAAGTCGATGCCGCGGCCTGCCAAAATAAAGCAGGAGTTGACGACGTAAACGCCCTCGCCCGTACCGCGAACGGTGTAGGCAGTATCACGAATACCCGAATGGTTAGATGTATAGACGAAGCGGATGCCGTTGACGCCGGCGTTCTTGCCCAGTGTAATGAGTGCCATATCGTCTTCCGTTCCCTCAAGACCGTAGTGCGTCATGACGCGCGTACCGAGCGCACGGCCGGTTTCCTCACGCGTTGCCACGGGCGAGGTACCGCGAAGCTCAACGCCTTCGGGAACCTCAATGGGCTCGTCGATCAGATAGGTACCGCCGGGAAGATAGACGATACCGCCCGTCTTGCCTGCCTCGTAGAGAAGCGCCTGAAGCTCGGCGGAAATGTCCGTTTTGCCCGTCTTATCAAAATCACCTACGTAAAGAACGCCGTTGGGCTTGGGATAGCCAACGCCCGTATCGATGTTGTAGTCGGTCAGAAGATCGGTGTCAACCAGAATGTCGCCCTCCAAACCGCCGATAATGGTGGTGCCTGCGGTTTTGATGATACCGGAGGATTGATTGACCATACCGTAATCACTACCCTCCAGATAGCAGTTGGAGAAGTGTGCGCCCCAACGGTTATCCAGCTCCTCGGCAAGCACGGCCGTGTCGCAATCAACGACGACGGTATCGTAGAAGCTGCCTGCAAAGCCGATACGAACGGCAGGAATGATGTGAATACCCGTGCTGCAATCGGAAATGGTGATATGGATGTATTCCGTCCATTCAACGTCGGACAGCTGCATACCGACCGTATTGGCGCGAGTGTAGCTCTTGATATCCTTCACAGCCACGGCGTTGTATCCGTATCCGCGCGAGGAGACAAATTCGCTCCAGTATTTGGGTGAGATGGTAATGTTGGTGCAGTTACCGACGTCGGACGAAAAGCCGATGGCAACGCCGATGTCCAGGAAGGTGCCAAACAGATTTTCAATGGTCATCTGCTCGTGTCCGCCCTCACTCAGAACGGTCGCGCCAACGCCGCGATAGCCGTTGATGATGGTGCAGTTTTTAACGGTAGGAGCGTGGCCGCCCTTATTCTGATGGGCGGGATTAAAGTAGAAGGTAAAGGGATAGGGCTTGACGTCGGAGAGCGACTGGTTGGGATAGTAGACGGTCAGACCGTACGCACCACCCGATGCGCCCAGCAGGATCGTACCGTTGGTCATCTCGTCGCGGCTGGGAACGTCGGCCAGAATGACCGTGCCGTACTCATTGCCTAGCTCGGGATTCTGCCAGTCGCCGCGCAAAACGGTAAAGGACGGAATACGCAGCTGCTTGGTGATACGGTAATTACCCACGGGCAAAAAGACCGTACCGCCGCCACGGGCCTCGCAATCGTCGAGCGCACGCTGAATGCCGTCAGCCGAGTCAGCCACACCCGTCGGATCAACGCCGTAGTTTTCACGTCCCGCGATGATATCCGCAACGACGGTATCCTCGGTGACGTAATGGGTCTGGACGATGATCGGAGCATCGGAGTGCTCTTGCGTGTTTTCATAGGTCAAAACCTCGTTCAGCTCCAACGGAATAGAAATGTTCTCTTTCACGTTTACGACCTCCGTGATGTAATCATATCCTACGTATTTTCTTAAGAAATAGTCGACAGCCTTGACGGTCTGGGCATCGTCAACGCCGACGATGACGATCGTTTTGCCCTCGTTCATAACGCGAACGGCGTACTGTCTTTCGCCAAGCGTGTTCAAGACCTCCTCACTCTCGGGGCGATTGGTCTTGCCGATCAGGATTTCATACGCTGCCGCGGGCGTTTCGTCCGTGGTGATTTCTACGTCGTCGCGATCGAGCACACCCTCAAGCGCCACGTGGACGATGGCAGCCATTTTGGTTACGGCCGATTTGGCATAGTCGCCGCGAACGATCACGTAAGGAAACGCGCCGTTCTCATCGACCAAATTGAATTTCGGCACGTCGGGCTCAGGCTCAGGCTCGGGCTGATCGGGCGTTTTGCGACAAGCGCAAAGGGCAAGCGTCAGGATCATAAGCAAAGCGAGCAACGCGACCAGCAGTCGAAAGCTGCGGCGCGCTCTTTGATGGATGGTCATAGGAATTCCCTCCTCACTATATTCTGCTTTCATTATATATGATATTGAAATAATTGTCAAGGACTTAAACGACAAAAAGAGTACCGCGCGAGGCGGTACTCTTTTTGTTATTCGTTGACACAAGGATCAGTTGCAGCCGCAGCAGAAGATCAACAGAGCGATGATCAGGACCCAGATCCAGTTATCACCAAGGAAGTTGCAAAGACAGCCGTTATTCATATGAGTACCTCCGTAAATTGATTTGCCAAGGGAGGTATCATCTCCCCCGCACTATCATCTTATGACGCATGCGGGGGAATGTTACGACTTTTTGTCGAAGTTTATCGCTTGTCGAATTTTATCGCTCCTCAATATCCGTACCGCTGAGCATATCGTCGGTAAAACTCTTGTCGATGCGGATACCGCTGGCAAACAGATTACCCGAAAGGTTCAGGCTCATTGCCATATCCCCTGCGACGGCATCCGTCGTGCGGGAAGCGTTGATCACGCCGACGAAGGAGGCCGAGCCTGCGTTCAAGCGGCACATGGGCTCGCCTGCGGATACGATGTTACCACCGTACACGTTGACCTCGCCGTCGCCGTTAAGGTTGAAGGCGTTCTTACAAGTACCCCAGCCGGCAACGTTGATAAAGTCCACCTTACCGGTGAAATCCTCTTCCGTGTGCACGTAGTTGAAATGCTTGGCTGTGCCTGCCGTATACAGATTGACCAGCTCGGTGTTGACCAGCGTGACCGTGCAATCGCCCGAGAAATAAGCGGAAATGTCACCGCTGTCGACACCGTGGCTGAGAATATACGCATCCTGCGCACCGTCCAGCACCGTCAGGCCCTGATATGCGCCGTAGGTGAAGTTGTGATACAGAATTTGATTCTTGCTCTCACCGATAATGAACGGACGGCTGCGCGTCATGATGGATACGTAAGGACCCGTCCACCAGTTGTCATCGGTATGAACGGCGAAGCAGTTGGGGGTGAAGTGGCAGTCGCGGATGATGCCGTTTTCACTACCCGCGCCGACCTGAATGCCCGTATTGAGGAAGGCGCCGTACAAAAATTCGATATAATGGTTATCGCAACGGTAGGTGGCAAAATCCACGCCGTTCCAGGAGGTCGGCAGCGTTACGTCAACCAGATAAATGTCCTTACCGTTGCCCTGAATGGTAAAGGAATAGGGCTTCAGATCATTGGTGTTCTGGGTGTTGTAAACCACCGAAATACCGATCATACCCGCGCCGTCGTACAGCGTGAACAGCGCTTCACCATCGGGATCGTTCAGACCGAAGGAGGTGTTGATCTGGGTGGGGTTGAAGCTGTGCGACCAGATGGCGATACCGCGCAGCTCGACGCCTGCCCAGACGTCGATATGGTCGCTGACCGTGTACGAGCCTGCAGGCAGGTAGACCGTGCCGCCCGTCTCTTTCAGCTCGTCGATGGCTGCTTGCAGCTCGTCCGTGATATCGTCGCCGTGCTTGACGCCATAGGGTGCGTCCGTCAGCTTGATGAGGCGGTCGGAGGCGGGCTTGGTGATGACCGTCTTGCCGTAATCCACTTCAGGCAAAGCGGGAACGCTATTATCCGTCACCAGCTTGTATTCGTAATCGTCACCGCCCTGAACGGTCGTGTTGACCAGCGAATACTTTTTGCCGGAGGCCGCCGCGAAGGCCGTTCCGCTTGCCGACTTGACGGCGCAATCGTTCAGAATGATCTTGGACGAGCCGTAATTGAGCACCGCGTTGGCACCTGCGCTCTCCAGAATACCGTAGGTAATGACCAGATCACCCGCGCATTTGGGCGACATATAGACCGCCGTGGCGCCGTCGTTGCCGACCGCGCGGAAATGGCAGTCGGACGCGATCATCCAGGACAGCTCGTCGGCATACAGGCAGTAATAGCAATCCAGCAGATTGATGTTATACATATGTCCGTTGGGCGTGCCGAGATCCTGGGGATCCTGGCTGGTCTGGATACCGATGCGATAGCCCTTGACGGTAATGTCGGCAATGTAGGTCCAGTCGATACGCTCGAGGATGATGCCCGTCGAGTTGCGCAGCATATAGGTGCGAAGCAGCTCGGCGTTGGGCGTTCCGGGCAGGCCGCTCTTCAGCCAGTAATCGGGGGCGAAATTGAAGTTTTCCAGCTTACCGATATCGTAGCTGGGGGTGTTGTAATAACCGATATTCAGGCAGGTGCCGTAAATATCGCGGGTGTACTGCAACGAGTTGCTCGCCTGCGAGAACAGCGTTGCGTAGTTGAGAGCAAAGTAGGAGTTGACGAAGGTAACGTTACGGACCGTGACACCCTCCGAGCCACACTGGGAGATGGTGGGAGGATACGGAATGGCTTGACCGTTGACGATCGTCTGCTCGGGATACCAGAATGCGATGTTCTGCACCGAGCTCTGGTGGTTCATCATGATGGCAGACTCGGAGGGCTTGGTGCTTCCCTTGCCGCCGTAGATGCACAGCACCGTGCCGTTGGCCGTTCCCATTTCCAGCTCACCGACCAGCGCTACGTTGCTGGGCAGCGTCAGCGTTTCGGTCAGGCAGTAGTAGCCTGCGGGAACGAAAATGGTACCGCCCTGCTTGCTCAGGTGAGCGATCGCATCCTTGAACGCGTCCGTATCATCCGTCAGACCGTTGCCCGTCGCGCCAAAGGAAAGCACGTTGGCGTCTGCGATGATATTGAAGTTGGTTTCAAACTCCGACTTGATCAAGCCCGTCTGGGGCGCTTTTCCTTCCACGGCAACGTCCAGATATACGGCGTTCAGGCGCGTGATGTCGGGGCCCTTGCAGAAGATATAAAAATCGTTGCCGCCTTCAAGACTGCCGTTCATTGCCACGTTAGGCAACGTCACCGTAACGGTCGTCCATTGCTTCATGCGGCTGCAATTGGTCTTAACGGTGCATTCCTCGCCGTCGGCATTGATATAGTCAACCAACAGTTCAAGATCCTGCGTCAGATAAACGACGAAATTCAGCGTAATATCCTTGCCGCGATAAGCCTCTCTCGTCGCCGCGTCGGCAGTGACGTAGAAGCGGTTGGTCTTATCCCAATACTGCATCATCCAGGAATCCTTTTCCTTCATGAGCAGATATTCGGGCTGAGCACCGTCCGTGGTAACGACCGAAAGGCCGTTTTCGTCTTTGGCATTTTCGTGCAGCTCAACGCGAGGCAGCTTGGAAAAATCAGCAATCGGCGAGGTGCTGACGTAGTTGATCTTATAATCCTTCTTGGTGGAATAGTTGGGATCTACCGTCAACAGCGCCTCAACGTCCACCTTATCCGCGCTGACCTCGGGATGCCCCGTCTGGTCAACGGTGAAGAAAGGATGAATGGGCTCTTTGTCCTGCTCGTCACCCTGCTCGGTATCATCGCCCTCCGTGCCACCCTGATCGGGCTCGGGAACCTTAGGCGTGCAGGCGGTCAGGAGCATGACCAGAACGCAGAACAGCGCGACGAGCTTGGTGTTACGCTTCAGAACAACGGCCAAGGACACGGCGAAGCTACCAAACAGCCACGCAATACCAAGTCCCGTACCTGCGCATCCGCCCGCGACGGGCGCTTCTTGATCGTTGCCATTATCGTCAGGCTTCGCGTTGTCAGAGGGCTTCTCTGCCGCATCACTCGACGTCTCGGGTGTTCCCCAAGGATTGTAAGGCTTATTGACCTCGATCGGGTCGGCAGGAGGCGGCACAGCCGTTGAGGAATCCTGCGTACCAATGATGAGATCCTCGGGAATATCCGTGGGGAAATCGGCACCGTCGCTATAAGTTAAGCGGATGTTATCCAGCTTAAGAACGAACGCCTCACCATAGTTATTCGCGTTGGCGTAAAGACGCATGAAATTGATGCGGGAAAGATCGCACGCGCCGTCCCGAGGCAGCTGAAGGACGATGTGATTCCACCCGTCCACGACCTCAAAGCTGGTCAGATTCCAAGCGATCTCCTCTTGATCGGGGACACCGCTGGAGGTCAGCTCGAGCGATTCACCGCCCGTCAGGGTATAATACGCATCGGCACAGGACACGTACAGATCAAATTCCAGTCGGTTAGCCTCGCCTGCATCCACGGGGGTGCTCCACACGCGGTGGACGGCAAACGAGCCGCCTGCGGGGACGGTCCAGCTCACGCTGGCGACTCCCTCGGTCTTTTCATTGCGGTCCTTGGCGTTTCCGCCACCGTGCCAGGTGGAGGAGTCGCAATCGTCCAGCATGATCTCCTCCTGCTCCGCAAATACGGGCAGGCTAAGTGCCATGATCAGCACAAGCGAGAGGATCAGCATCAGCCATTGTTTCGTTTTCATAACGGTTCCCTTTCTGTATGAAAGAATTATCGTGTTTCCGCTTCGCGGAAGGGATCGATTTCTTGGTCACGCGTCGCTTTGAGGCGAACGGTGAAATGATATTCCGAAGCAGTCAGGCGGTACTGCTCATCCAGAGCAGGTCCGCAGGAATGAGAGCCGATGCCTGCTTGCGCCAGGTCAAGATTGACCACCGTCTGCTCGCGCGGCTTCAGCTCGAAGTCGTGTGCCGTCCAGCTCAGGTCGTGCGGCGTGAAATGCGAGCAGTTAAAGCTGAAGCGAGCGTCATCGGACAGCGCCAGCAGCGTCGTCCCCTGCCCGTCGGTCAGGCTCATCCACAGCGTGTCGGCGTGAGCCATGTTTTCCTGCGGGCGAACGTAGTGCTCGAAATGATCACTCACGGTGCAGGAGAACATACCCTCATAGGACGCCAAGCGCTTATCGGCGTAGGATTCCACGGGGCCGCGGCCGTAGTAGGAAAGCTGCTCAAAGCCCGCGGGCACCATAAACTGAACGCCAAGGCGAGGCAGATGCGGCTGACCCTCGCGCACGTTCGCGTCATAATCCAGCGCGAGCGAGCCATCGGCATAAACGGTGTAGCGCGCCGTGATATGCATAATAGGCAACAGCGAGGGCGCACCGAGCGACAGCTTAGCACACACGCGAACGTGCGACTTGCTCTGCTCCTCGATCTCGCAGGTATACGCGCGGCACTCGGCCAGATGATACAGCGCCTTTTGCCATTCACGCTGGACGTAGCGATCGTTGTCGGTGGGAGCGCGCCAAATGGCAGGTGCGACGGGAGAGGCAAGCAATTCTCTGCCCTCCAGCGTCATTGATACGGGCAAGCCTTGAACGCGGTCGATCACGACGGCTCCGTTTGCCGTGGTGACCGTGATCGCGCGCGACGTTTGCGTGACGGATACCTCACCCTCGGGAAGAGCGACTTGTTTGTCAGCACGAACCTCCTTGGCCATTTGAGAGAAGCCGACCTTGTGTCCCTGCTTTGCCCACAGCGTGTCGCGGTTGAGGCGGGCACGGATGGCAAAGGTGTAAGCTCCCACGCCTTCGGGAAGCACCGCCTCGGGCAACGTCCAGGTCTTGCATTCGCCGGGAGCGATACCTGCGCCGTTCAAAACGCCCGACGCCAGCACCATTTCATTGCGTTTCAGTATGTACAAAAAGTCCAGATCGGAAAGATCGGTAAAGAAGCGGCGGTTGCGGATGGTGACCGTACCGCTCGCCTCGTCCCAGGCTTCCAGCTCGAAGGGCTTGATGGCCTGCTTCAACTCCAGAAGTCCCATGTGAGGTCGGCGGTCGGGATAGACCAGACCGTCCACGCAGAAGCAGCCCATTGTCGGAAATTCACCGAAATCACCGCCGTACAGATAGTGAGGATGATGCTCCACGTCGTCACCAACGGCGATCGAATGGTCGGTAAATTCCCAGACGCATCCGCCCCAGAAGGCGTCGTTGTTCCAAATCAGATCCCAATACGCCTTCAAGTCTCCGGGGCCGTTGCCCATGGCGTGCGAGTACTCGCACAGATAAAAGGGTTTTTGATTGTTCTCATCGTTCAGATAGCGTTCAACGATCTCGCGCGGCGAGGGGTACATGCGGCTATCAATATCAGTCGCGGCGACCTGACGCTGCGCCATTTCATTCTCGGGGTGCCCTGCCAGTATGCGCGTCGCGTCCTCCGAATGGACCAGACAGCCGGGATAGCGGGCGTGAAAATAATCCATCATCGCCACGTGGTTCTGACCAATGCCGCTTTCGTTACCGACCGACCACATCACGATGCAGGGGTGGTTCTTATCGCGCTCCATCATACGGCGTGCGCGGTCAAGGTAAGACTCCTGCCATGCAATATCGTCCGTCAGACGGTTCCATTGTCCTACCGTCGCCATGCCGTGACATTCAAGATCCGCCTCGTCGATGACGTACAGACCGTAGTAGTCGCACAACTCCAGGAAGCGGGGATCGTTGGGATAGTGGCTGGTGCGCACGGCGTTGACGTTGTGTTGCTTCATGATCAGCACGTCGCGCTCCATATGATCATAAGGCGTCGCCGCGCCCAAGATCGGATGGCTATCGTGGCGGTTAACGCCCTTCAGCTTGACCTTGCGTCCGTTGATATACACCACGCGGTCGCGCACGACGATCGAGCGGAAGCCCAGTCTCACGGGGATATATTCCTCACCGCAATGCAGCCAAAGCGTATACAGATCGGGCTGCTCGTCGCTCCAAGGGGATGCGTCGGCAACGTCGATCTCGAGCGTCTGCTCGCCTGCCTGCAGGCGACCATCGGCTACGCAGGTGCCGTCGGGAGAGAGCAGCTGATACTCAGTCACGGCGGGCGCGCTGTGCGTCAGTTCAAGGGAAAGATGACCGTTCTTGCCGTCCTCCAAAAGCGTCGCGCGAGCGAAGATATCCTCCACTCTCACGCGGTCGCGAAGCAACAGATACACCTCGCGGAAAATGCCAGACAAGCGGTATTTATCCTGGTCCTCCAGATACGAGCCGTCGCACCATTTGAGCACCAGCACTCTCATCTCGTTTTCGCCCTCGTGCAGATGTGCCGTGACGTTAAATTCGCTGGTCATATGGCTGACCTGGCTGTATCCTACGAACTGACCGTTGATATACAGATAAAAGCAAGAATCCACGCCCTCAAAATTGAGCATGATATCCTTGTCCAGCATATCGCGCGTCACCGTCAGCGTGCGACGGTACAACCCGCAGGGATTGTCCACCGGTACGTGAGGCGGATCGACCACGAAGGGATATTCCACGTTGGTATAATGAGGCGTATCGTATCCGCGACCGAGCAGGGTCTGCCACGAGCGCGGCACCTCGATGGCGTCCGCACCGTCCATAGCTTCCTCCGTCGTCGGATCGTTCAGAAGATACAGCGCGCGATAATAGCGGAAATCCCACTCGCCGCACAGCGAGATGAATTTATCCGAGTCCTCACGCTGAAAGTTCTTCTTGGCGGGAATCGTGCTAAAGGGTATATAATACGCACGCGGTGCCTCGCATCCTACGTGCAAAACGTCGGTTGTTTTGTGAAAGTTCAGTTCCATACCGCACCTCCTTTTTCTTTGGTTATATCATACCATACGGAGGGTAAAAAGTCAACGATGCAACGCGAATTGCACAAATTTTTCCCTTTTGCACAAAGAGAAAAAGACCCGTCTGTCTGCACAGACGGATCTTTGATTTTATTCAGGCTGAACGAAGCGGATGGACTCAATCACGATCTTGTTAATGGGAACGCTCGCCTCGTCGCTTTCATTTTTCTTGACGGGTGATTCAGCAATCATATCGACCGCATCCATGCCTGCAACAACGTAGCCAAAGGAAGCGTAGTTGCTGTTGAGATGAGCGGACGTCTTATGAACGATAAAGAACTGACAGGATGCGCTGTTGAATTCGTTACCGCGTGCCATGGAGATAACGCCACGAATGTGCTTGAGGTTGTTTTGGAAGCCGTTGATATTGAACTCTCCTTTGATCTTCTTGTCGGAGCTGCCTGTACCGTCACCTTTAGGGTCACCGCCCTGAATCATGAAGTTCTTGACGACTCGATGGAAGGTCAAACCATCGTAAAAATGCTCGGACACCAGCTTTTGGAAATTGGCAACCGTTTCGGGTGCGACCTCGGGGTACAGACGAACGATGATGTCCTCACACATCGTCTTATCTCCGCTCTGGACATCCGTGATGCTGACCGAGATCTTGACGTAGTTGGTCACGTCCTCCGTTTCCTTGCAGGCGGAAGGATCCACAGCCGAGAAATCCAGATCGGCAAAGGCGGGGGCTTTATGACCGGCGCAGGCGGTCGTCATCAGCATAAGGG
>SVRN01000086.1 GCA_015064805.1 Oscillospiraceae bacterium | reverse complement strand
AGGTGCGCGCCGAGGAGCCCGTTTTGCGCGGATTTTATGAAAACGAATTTCAAGGCGTGCAGTCGGTGTGCGGTTGCCATCCTGCGGCCGCCGAGATCGTGCGTGACCTCAAGGCACGTGGTATTCGCGTCGTGCTTGCGACCAATCCCGTTTTTCCCGCCGTCGCCACCGAGAGCCGCATCCGTTGGGCGGGGCTTGAGCCGAGCGATTTTGAACTCTACACGACCTATGAAAACTCGCGCTACTGCAAACCGACGCTTGCTTATTACGAGGATATCCTCGCATCCCTTGGCGTGTCGGGCGAGGAGTGCGTCATGGTTGGCAACGACGTGAGCGAGGACATGATCACCGAGCGGCTGGGCATGAAAACGTTTCTTCTGACCGATTGCCTCATCAATAAAAACGGCGAGGATATTTCAAAGTGGGCGCATGGCGGCTTTGAGGAATTGAAGGAGTTTTTGATGCAGTTATAAAGGAGGGACAGTATGGAAAATAATTACCGTGTTGTCAAGCTGAAAAAGAAAATATGGCTATTTATCTTTGGTATATTCGCGGCCGCTGTGACCTTGACTATTATGACGCAAAATTGGGGAGGCCTGTTGATTCCCGGGTTGTTTCTTGCGATTTCTGTTGTAATGGGGAAAAGAGAACGTATTCTCTATAACGAAAAAGAAGTGCTTCTGACTATTTTGCCCGGCAGAACTGAGCGCCTTGCTTGGCATCAAATTAAGGGTGTTACCATAGAATTGAAAAGCAGACGGGGGCGGGGCAGATATGATTTGGTTTGGTTAATGACGATTTCCTATTACGATTATTTGAATCGCCTTCAAACCGTCGAGAGGAATTATTCTGATCTGGACGGCGCACAGGAATTTTATGAGTGCTTCAAAAAAGTCAAAGGTTATGATTGATAGTCATCAAACACCAGCTTGCAAAATGGAATATCATGAAAGGAAAGCACATCAATTGATGCGCTTTCTTTTTTGAATTTCCAAATTTTATTGACACATCAGCGCAAATGTGTTAAAATATAGACAAAGTAAGCTCTTGAGTTTTGACCAAATTTGAATGAGAATGGAGATAGTCTATGCAAAACGTAGATCCCAAGTATCAAGCTCTGTTTACCCCCTGGAAGATCGGCAACGTGGAGATCAAAAACCGCATCGTGCTGTGTCCCATGGGCGGCACGTCGCTGTTCGGCTGGTTTGAATTGACCGGCTGTAAATTCGACAAGGAAGCGGCCAAGTTCTTCCTCGAACGCGCCAAGAACAACGTCGGTCTGATCATTCCCGGCATCGCTCCTCTGCGTGACACGTTCTGGGGCAAGTGGCTCTGGCAGAACGAAAAAATGTTCGACGATCTCAAGGTCTTTATGGACGAGATCCACAAGACGGGCGCCAAGCTGTTCATTCAGCTCACCGCCGGTATGGGCCGTTCCTGGGCCATCACCGAGCTGATCGGCCCGTTACATAAGAACAAATTTACCCGTGCAATCCTAAAGCCTATCATCGACACCAGCCACGAGCTGGCTTGCCCCAGCCCCCAGCCTGCCCGTTGGGCGCCCGATATTGAGTGCCCTGAGATGACGGTGGAGCAGATCCACGAGATCATCGAGGCCTTTGCCAAGACGGCCAAGCTGTGCAAAGAGGCAGGCGTTGACGGCGTTGAGGTCCACGCCGTTCACGAAGGGTACTTGCTCGACCAGTTCTCCATTGAATTTTTCAACAAGCGCACCGACGAGTACGGCGGCAGCTTTGAAAACCGCTACCGCTTTGCTACCGACGTCGTCAAGGCCATCAAGGAGGCCTGCGGCGAGGATTTCCCCGTGTCGCTTCGTTACTCCGTCGAATCCAAGCTCAAGGGCTTTGCCGAGGGCGCGGTTCCCGGTGAGGACTACGTCGAGGTCGGTCGCGGCATGGAGGAATCGGAAAAGGCGGCAAAATATCTGCAGGATGCCGGCTACGATATGCTCAACGCTGACAACGGTACCTACGACTCCTGGTACTGGGCACATCCGCCCATGTATATGCCCCAGAACTGCAATTTGGAGGACGTGGCTCATATCAAGCAGTTCGTGGATATTCCCGTCGTTTGCGCAGGTCGCATGGAGCCCGATGCGGGTGCCGCGGCAATCGCCGAGGGACGCATCGACGCGATGGGCGTGGCTCGCCAGTTCCTGACCGACCCCGAGTGGATCACCAAGATGATCGAGGATCGCACCGAGGACATCAAGCCCTGCATCTGCTGCCACAGCGGTTGCTTCAACTTCTCCTCCTCCAAGGGGCACTACAATACGCAGGATCTGACCGATACGATGGGTCTGGCGCGTTGCGCGCTGAACCCCGAGACGATGCAGTCGAAAAAGTATCATCTTGAGCCCGCCAAGAAGCAAAAGAAGATCGCCGTCATCGGCGGCGGTATCGGCGGTATGGAGGCGGCTATCGTGTGCGCCAAGCGCGGACATACCGTGACGCTGTACGAGAAGACCGACAAGCTGGGCGGTGTGTTCATCGCGGCTGCGGCACCCGATTTCAAGGAAAAGGATAAGATGCTCATCGCTTGGTACGAGCGTGAGATCGCCCGCCAGAAGAATATCACCGTCATGTTCAACACCGAAGTCAATGATGTCAAGACGCTGGATGCCGACGAGATCATCGTTGCTACGGGCGCCAAGGCAAGAAAGCTCCCCATCCCCGGCGCGGCAGGCGCGGTCGAAGCCATCGACTATCTTTTGGGCAACAAGGAGGTTGGCGACAACGTCGTCGTCATCGGCGGCGGTCTGACCGGCTGTGAGATCGCGTATGATCTGTACCTGAAGGGCAAGAAGCCTGTCGTGGTTGAAATGCAGGACGACCTGATCACCACCCCCGGCATCTGTCTTGCCAA
Source organism: Oscillospiraceae bacterium (assembly GCA_015064805.1). Classification (GTDB taxonomy): domain Bacteria; phylum Bacillota; class Clostridia; order Oscillospirales; family CAG-272; genus SIG644. The sequence goes on along the minus strand of SVRN01000086.1, from coordinate 451 downwards.
CACCTCGTATCTGCGTGATTTTTTCAAGGCGAACAAGGTGCCGGTACATCTGGAAACCTCGGTTTGTGAGATCACCGACGCGGGCGTCGTCGTTAAGCACAAGGACGGCAGCACCGAAACGATTGCCGCTGATTCGGTCGTTTTGTCGGTCGGTTATCTGCCCGCCCCCGTTGCCAAGAAGAGCGGCAAGGTTCACGTCATCGGCGACGCGGCAAGCGTTGGAAACCTACGTACCGTTATCTGGGGCGCGTGGGACGTTTGCATGAAGATTTGATCTGTTAAAGAAAGGATAAATTGCTATGATTCTGACACAAGAGCAACAAGCGATGCTGGACGGCGCGCAGGGCGAGGTCCTTGCCAAGGTCATGAAAACGCTTGTGATGTACGGTGACGCGTTCGGTGCCGAGAAAATGGTGCCCGTCACCTCGAAGTATAACCACCTCGTTACCTC
>SVRN01000029.1 GCA_015064805.1 Oscillospiraceae bacterium | reverse complement strand
GATTGCATCGCACTACATGGCAGATGCAAAGGCAAAAAGATAGCCGTATGAATAGCAAAAGGCAGTGTGACCTTTTCTGTCACACCGCCTCTTACATAAATACTTCGTTACAGCGCCTCGCCATTTCCGCGCGGTTTTCCTTTTTAGTTGATATTGATGGAGTGATCTCCGCCCGAAAGCTGAATCCGTTGCTCTGCGTACACGAACTCGCAAGCGCTGTCTTTCGGCAACCGAACCGTAAAATGAATCCTCTCTCCGTCTCTTTCCCAAGCTACGAAAACCTCTCCGATCGGAAGCGTCACGCTTCCCTTCGCAAAATCAAGTCCCGTCGGTGTTTTGGGGGCGATCACAAGCTCCTTATAACCGGCGGAGCTTTCTTTTTGCCCGATGCCGAGCAGCGAGAAGATCAGATGCCCTGCCGATGCGCCGAACATGGGGTGGTCGTGCGAAGCAGCTCCGTCCCATCTCTCCCAAAGCGTCGTTGCGCCGTGGTCCATCATATAGGCAAACGAGCCCGGATCGTGCGAGGTCAGCAACGAAAGCGCCACGTCCTCCGCTCCGTTTTCCAAGAGCAGACCGCACAAAATCTCGGTGCACAAAAAGCCGGTGTCAAAATGCCCCAGCGCCTTGTACTTTTCCACGACGTTTCTCATCGTGCGCTCGTCGCCAAGCCCAGCCCAAAGCGCAAAGGCATCCGCGCCTTGGATGCCGCCCGAAAAGCTGCCGGTCGCGGCGTCGTAATAGGTTGCCACGACAGCGTCCTCTGCCGTTTTTCGGACGCTTGCCAGGAACGAAATATCCTCGGTTTTGCCGATCGCAACGGCGATCTCTTCCAAATAACGCAAGGATTTGATCAGGTAGCAGGTATTGACCAACGGAATGGGAATCTGCGTTTTCTCCAGCGTGCACCAGTCGCCAAGGCACCATCCGCCCTCCTCCTCGCGCACGACGAGACCGCCTTCGCTGTGGTCAACCAGATAGCCGATCCATCGCTTCATTCGGTCGTAATATTCAACAAGCGGCGCGGTATCGCCGTAGGTTTTGTAATACTGATACGGCACGATGATCGCCGCGCATCCCCAGCCGCCGGGACCTCCCCCGCCGCCCGCAAAGGGAGCGGTATGATTGACGTGGCCGGTCGTCTCGTCCTGCGAATCGAAAATATCACGTATCCATTTGCGATAGAAGGCGCGGCTGTCCAGCATGGTCATGGCCGCGCGGGCGCAGACCTGTCCGTCGCCAGTGTAACCCAAACGTTCTCGGTGCGGACAATCGGACGGGACGCCGCCGTGCATATTGTTCAGCTGGGTGCGCAAAAACGCATCGTAGAGCCAATTCAGCTCGGGCGAGCTACTGTGGAAAGAGGAGGTAACGGGCGTGTCGCTGTGAATAACGGATACGTCCACCGCCTCACCCGGCCCCGTGATCTCAAAATAGCGGAAGGCGTGCCAGACGAACTGCGGCGTGAACAGGTGCTCGTTGCCGTCGCAGATGCAAACGTCCTCCATGATCTGCGGCCGACCGTCGGCGCCTCTGTGACCGCTTCCCGTGGTGCCATAGGACAGCTCGCCGTTTTGCATATTTTCCGCAAAGCGCACGTGTACCTCATCCCCTGCTTTACCATTGACACGCAAGGTTACCAGACCGCTGACGTTTTCCCCGACGTCGTAGCACTTCCGCTCGCCGTTATCTGACAACTTCGTAGGCGTCACGCGGCGAATGACACGGTCGGCAGGCGCATCCTCGGGGGTAAGTTTTGTGTCGGGCAAATCGATAATTTCCACCGATTGCCAGTCGCGAAACGCTTCGCCCTCCAATCTCGTGTCGTACACCTCACCGATGAACAGCTGATTGTACACGGTCGCACTTGCGCTGCAGCACTCCGTGCCGTCGGAGCAGAGCAGCGTTTCCTCCTCACCGTCCTTCAACACAAGCGCGTAGATCGCGCCGAGTCTGTCGCCAAAGGCCATACTGCCCTCCGCGACGCGCTCTGTCTGGCGATACCAGCCGTTGCCCAGCGCGATCTCCAAGGTATTCTCGCCCTCGTGTAGCCAAGGAGAGATATCGATCGTGCTGTAATACGCGCGATAGGTAAACGAATCGCGGATGGGATAGATCCAGCTTTTCGGATCCCGCGCATGAAAAATGCTGTTCGACGGACGGTAAAGCTCATCCCCGACGAGATGGCCGTTGACGTACAATTTGTAAAAGCCCAAGGCGCTCAAAGCAACAACAGCCGAAGCCTCAGTAGAAATACTGAAGCTTCGGCGGATGATGGGAGCATCTATTTCTTGGGGACAAACAATCCATGCGGCTTTTCGTATCGCAAAATCAAGATTTGTCTTCATAGCTTCCCCTTTTGTTTCTCGGAGATTACTGCTCGTTCTCCCAGTTGTGGTAAACGTTGATGACGTCGTCGTTGTCGTCCAGGTGCTCAAGCAACAGATTCATATGCTTGATATCGTCCTCGCTCGTCAGCTCAACGTAGGTGTTGGGCAGCTTGGTCTGCTCGGCAGAGGTGATCTTATAGCCTGCGGCCTCCAGCGCCTCCTTGATGGCGTAGACGTCGTCGACCTCGGTGGTGATTTCGTAGACGTTGTCCTCGCCTGCGAAGTCCTCGGCGCCTGCCTCGAGTGCCGTTTCCATCAGCGCGTCCTCGTCGATCTCCTCGTCCTCGTCCTCGATGATGATCAGACCCTTGGACTCGAACATGTAGCTGACGCAACCCGTCTGGCCCATGTTGCCGCCGAACTTATCGAAGTAGTGACGAACCTCGCCCGCGGTGCGGTTGCGGTTGTCGGTCGTGGTTTCCACGATAACGGCAACGCCTGCGGGGCCGTAGCCCTCGTAAACGATCTCCTCGTAGTTGACGTCCTGTGCGCCCATGGCCTTCTTGATGCAACGCTCGATGTTATCGTTGGGAACGTTGTTGGATTTTGCCTTGGAGATCAGATCGCGCAGCTTGGAGTTGGAGTTGGGATCGCCGCCGCCCATCTTGACGGCCACGGTGATTTCCTTACCGATCTTGGTAAAGATTTTCGCCTTTTGCGCGTCGGTCTTTTCCTTCTTATGCTTGATATTCGCCCATTTGCTATGTCCGGACATATTCTATACCTCGTTTATTTCAATATTTTTTAACAACAATCAAATCTGCTCGATCTTCCGCAGGCAGATCAGCTCAAACGCGTTGCCCAAAACCGTCTTGGTGGCGGCGGTCAGCGCCAGGCGCAGACGGCGCACGCTTTCATCCTCAGCCGAGAGGATGGGGCAATCGTGGTAGAAGCGGTTGAAGGCGGCGGCCACATCGAGAATATAGCGAGTAATTTCACTCGGCTCGTAGTCGCGGATCGCGCCCTCGACGCACTCGCCAAAGCGGGACAGGGCTTTGAGCAGCTCCTTCTCCTGCGGCTCGGTCACGGCGTTCAAATCACCCTCGACCGTCACGCCTGCCTCAGCGGCACGGCGAACGATGGAGCAGGTACGAGCATACGTGTACTGCACGTAGGGACCCGTGTTACCGTCGTAGCTCAAGGCGTCTTCCATGTTGAAGTTGATGTCCTTGATGCGGTTGTTGGTCAAATAGTAGAAGACGATCGCGCCCACGCCGACGGCCTCGGCCGCCTCGTCCTTGTTCTCCAGGTTGGGGTTCTTTTCGTCCATGATCTGGCGCACCTTCTCGATGGCGGCGGCGAACAGGTCGCGCAAAAGCACGACGTTGCCCGTACGCGTTGCCAGCTTGGCACCGCCGATGCTGACCATGCCGTAGGGCACGTGGACCAACTGATCGTACCAATCGTAGCCCATCAGCTCGACGACCTTGAACCACTGGGCAAAGTGCAAACTCTGCTGGGCGGCGGTGACGTAGATGGCCTTATCAAAGTTATATTCGTTCTTGCGGTAAACGGCGGCGGCGATATCACGGGTGGGATACAGCGTCGAGCCGTCGCGCTTGAGGATCAGGCAAGGCGGCATACCGTACTGCTCCAGATCGACGATGCTGGCACCGTCGCTGATCTGCATCAGCCCCATGTCGCGCAGCTTTTGCACCTGCGCAGGCATTTTATCGGTGTAGAAGCTCTCACCCTTGTAGGAATCGAAGGTAATACCGAGCTGACGGTAGGTCTGCTCGTATTCAGCCAGGCTGATCTCAACGAACCACTTCCACAGCGCGATGTTTTCCTCATCACCAAGCTCGAGCTTGTGGAACTCGGCACGAGCCTCGTCGGCAAGCTGGGGATCGGGCGCGATACCCTGCTCCTCGTTGCCGGAAATGGCGTTATTGACCTTAACGTAAAGCTCGACCAGCTTATCAACGCCGCCCTGCTCGATCATCTCGCGGTTGCCCCAACGGCGGTATGCCACGATGAGCTTGCCAAACTGGGTACCCCAGTCGCCGAGGTAGTTGATACCGACGCACTTGTAGCCTGCAAATTCATGCAGCTTTTTGAGCGAATGGCCAATGACGGTCGTACCGAGGTGGCCAATGTGGAAAGGCTTGGCAACGTTGGGCGAGGAATAGTCCAGCACCACCGTCTTGCCTTCGCCGAAGGTCGGCGCGCCGTACTTGTCGCCCTTTTCGAAAATCTCGGGCAGCACGCGGGCGGTCAGATCCTTGGTCGACAGCGTCATATTCAGATAACCGTTGACGTTCTCGGCGTGGTCGATATACTCACAGCCACCGTTCAGCTTTTCTGCGATGGCCGATGCGATCTGCACGGGCGCGCGGCGCAACGTCTTGCTCAGACGGAAGCAAGGAAACGCGAGGTCACCCATGCTCACGTCGGGCGGATATTCCAGCCAGCCGGCAATATCAGCGGCGCTCATGTCAACGTCGGGAGAGATCGTCTTGATGCACTCCAGAATTTTTTGTGCGATAGTCGCTTTGATTTTCAGCATTTTATCTTTCCTTTTCAACTACTGTCAGTAAAATAATGTTCACAACCTATATATTATACACGATGTTTTTCCGTTTCGCAAGAGCAAAACGGGGGTATTTTCAAATATTTTTGCTCTTTCGGGGCGTTTTTTTCCAAAAATCAAGCCTCGGGCAAGCAAAAATCTGCCGTTTGTGCGTTGAGGAAGGCAAGCAGCTCACGAACGGACAGAAGGAGCTGTATTCCCTTACAGCCCGCGCTGACCGTGATTTTTTCATGGTCGAGGGCGGAGGAATGGACATACGTTGGAAACTTCTTTTTCATGCCGATGGGCGAGCAGCCGCCGCGGATATAACCCGTCAGGGCAAGCAGGTCCTTGACGTGCACCATTTCGATTTTTTTGTTTCCCGTCAGCGCCGCGGCCTTTTTCAGGTCGATCTCGCGGTGAACGGGCAGACAGAACACCAAGGGCCCCGTCTTATCTCCCGTGGCCACCAGCGTTTTGAAGGTGCGCTCAAAGGGCAGACCGATCTGCTCGGCGATATGGACGCCCGAAAGGTCGTTTTCATCGACCTCGTACGTTTTTGGTTCATACGCAATGCGGGCGGCGTCAAGCTGGCGCATCGCGTTGGTTTTGATGGGTTTTGGCACGTTATTTCAAGCCCTCCATTTGTTTCTTGATATGTGGCGGTGCATAGGCAAGGACGGCTCGCTTGATGGCTTTTCTGCGATCAAGGCGCAAGCATGCTTTGACATCAACAAATCCGGGAGCGATCCGATCTTGCGTAAATTCATAGCAGCTTCTTCTGTTATGATATGCCTTTCTCACCGATAAAATCTCCCACCACGGAATATGTTCCAACTGCTTTTTGAAAAAATAGCGAGTAATGCCTCGCTCATCGATCACAACGGTGTGTGCCGCCATCAAGATGAAAGCCAACTGGCAAAGGAAAAGAACAACGCACCATATAATAACAAAATACGGCAGTTGCAGAAGTTCCTGCGAATTTCCCATCATCAGCCAAAGTGAAAAAACCAGCGCAGCGGCATCAAAAGCTATAAATCGTATGACATCAAATTGAAATTTGAGAAATCGTTTTTTCATTGCGCAATCTCCTTTCAAATATTTAGCAACTTCGTCTACGGACGCGCATACAGCTTCGCGCTGCGCTGTACGGTATTTGATGCCATTTCTTTGTCGCTGAACAAAGAAATGACGAAAGAAAATCAGCCAAGGGGTTCCCCCTTGGATTCCTTGCCAGCGCGCAAACGACGTTACGCTACCGCTTCACTCATGTTTGCGCGGATCGTTACAAATTCAGATTTTGCGTTGGCGTTTTGATGGTAAAACGCCAACACGGAAGTATCACGCAAAATACAATCGCAAAAGTTTTTACCAACTTCTACGCACCTTGTGTTATAAAGAAACTTCAAGCAAGACGGAAAACAAAAACTTTTTTGCTTTCTGCGCCTGCCGCGCGTGTTGGCTGTATTTGAAGCACGCACTACGGAAGTTTAATCAAATCTCGTCTTGTGCTATGCAGCGCGGCAATGCCGGGGGCTCCAAGGGGGAACGCCTTGGCGCGCTTTCTTGGTTCGTTCTTTGCCGCGCGGCAAAGAATGAACAATTCATACAGCACAGCGCGGCGCGAAGCTGTACGCGCGTCAAAAGGAGAAGTCGTGGAAGATTTAGTGAATACTATTTCTCTCCGCAATCATCTCTCTCGCCGCAGTCCGTTGCGTTTCGGTGACCTCAATGCCCCCGAGGATGCGCGCAACCTCCTCGACGCGGCCGTCCTCATCCAAGGGCGTTACCGTCGTTTCCATGCGCTCGCCAACCTCGTGCTTGGCGATGACCAGATGCGTATCTGCAAGCGAGGCGATCTGCGCTGCGTGGGTGATGCAGACGACCTGCACGTCGCGTCCCATCTGGCAAAGACGGATACCGACCTTTCGCGAGGTCTTGCCCGAAATGCCGGTATCGACCTCGTCGAATACGACACAGCCCACGCCGTCGCGGTCATTCAGCACCGTTTTCAGCGCCAGCATGAGGCGGGAAAGCTCACCGCCCGAGGCGATCTTGATCATGGGAAGCAGCGGCTCTCCCGGGTTGGTGGCGATCAAGAATTCAACATCGTCACAGCCCGTAGCCGTGAAATCCTCGGTCTTTTTAATGGACACCGCAAAGCGCACCTTGGGCATATCGAGATACGCAAGCTCTTCGCGGATGCGCTCGGTGATCTCCTCCGCCACCGCGCGGCGGCGCTCGGTCAAGGCATCTGCCAAAAGTCTGCACTCCTCGCGCAAAGCACTTCTCTGTCTCTCCAAAGCGGCAAACCGCTCGCCCGCCGTGTCAAGCCCCTCCATATCTGCTTTAGCGCGTGCAAGGAACGAAAGGATCTCCTCCTCGGTCTTACCGTATTTGCGTTGCAGGCGTGAGATCTGATCCAGGCGGCCCTCGATGGCGTCAAGACGCGCCGTGGGATCGCCCGCGTCGTCGTCCGACCAGCCGCGCACCTCCTCGGCCATATCACGCACGCGATACATCATATCGTCAAGCTGCTCGGCCATTTCATTCGCCTCGGGAATGACGTCCGCGATCTGGCGGAGCGACGCACTTCCCCGTCCGAGCAAATAGGCGACCGACGCGCTTTTCTCGCGGCTGTCCAGCACTTGAGACGCAAACTTGACGTGCTTTTCGATTTTTTCTATATTGCGGAGCCGCTCGCGCTCGCGGTTCAGGCCCTCGATCTCGCCCGCCTTGAGCTTAACGGCTTCAATGTCCTTGATTTGGTATTCCAGCATTTCTCGCAAGCGCAGCTTTTCGGCGTCGCTCTGCCCCAGGGTTGCAAGTTCCCGCTCGCAATCGCAAAGGCGACCGTACGCCGCGGCATACGCCTTCTTTTCGTCCGAAAAATCGCCCATGGCATCCAAAAGATGCAGATGTGTCGATTTTTGAAGCAGTCGCTGGTTGTCGTTCTGCCCGTGGATGTTGAGCAGATAGCGACCGATCTCACGAGAGAGCGTGGCGGTGATGGGCTGACCGCCCAGGCGAATACTGCTTTTTCCGTCGGCGTGAAGCACGCGGCGAAGCAACAGCGTTCCCTCCTCGTCGGGCTCGTAGCCAAGCTCCGAGAGTGCCGCTACCGTTTCCTCGGAAAGACCGTCAAACACCGCGCTGACCGTCGCCGTGCTCTCGCCCGTGCGGATGATCTCGCGGTTGAATTTGCCGCCTAAAAGCAAGCCTACGCTATCGATCAAAATGGATTTGCCCGCGCCCGTCTCACCCGTCAGCACGGTCAAGCCGTCCTCAAACGCAATGTCTACGCATTTGATCACGGCGATATTTTCAATGTGCAAGGTGCGCAGCATGGTGCAATCCTCCTTTTGGCAAATTTTTTCTTACTTTCTCTGCTCCTCGATGCTCTCGCACAGCGCACGGGACTCCTCGGTGCTGCGCGTAACGACGATGATGGTATCGTCGCCCGCAACCGTACCCAGCATCAGGTCGTGGTTGGTGTGATCCAGCATCAGCGCCACAGCTGACGCCATGCCGGGCGTGGTCTTGATAACGACGTTATTCATGGCGTAAGCGACCGAAAGAATGGAGTTCGCATAGGTCTTGTGGTAATTCAGCGCTGCCATGGTGCTGTCCGACTCTCGCTCCTGCGCCTTGGGAAGAACGTAGCGGTAGGTTCCATCCTCCATGAGCACCTTGATCAGCTTCAGCGCGCGGATGTCGCGCGAAACGGTGGCCTGCGTGGCATGGTAGCCATGCTCGTTGAGGTATTCGATCAGATCGTCCTGCGTTCCGATGGGATAGCGGGCGATCAGCTCCAGAATTTTATCTTGACGGTTCTTTTTCATGATGCAATATCCTTTCTCGGCAAGGGTTATTCCTTGTTCATTTTGGAGCGCAGTTTATGGTAAAAGCTGTATTTTTTGAGTCGAATGAGCGTCGTTACCATGGGCGAGCGAGTGATGCGGACGATATTGCCGCGATACAGCTCGTAGTTGATGCGACCGTCGACCGTCACGTACAGCATCTTTTCACGCTGGCAGGTGTTGCGGATCTCCAGCACCGCGCTGTCGGGGAAAACCAACGGACGGGCCGCGAGCGAATGCGAGCAGATGGGCGTAACGCACAGACAGTTGATGCGCGGGTCGGCAATCGGGCCGCCTGCCGAGAGCGAATAGGCCGTCGAGCCCGTGGGCGTTGCCACGATCAGACCGTCGGCACGGTAGTTGGTGATCAGTTCCCCGCCCTCGCTCAGCTCCAGATCGATGATGCGAGCAACAGACGCGCCGCCCGTAATGACGGCCTCGTTAAGCGCAAAGGAAGCGATGCGCATCTTCTCTTCGTCCAGGATCTCGACGCTGATCATCGAGCGCTTTTCCTCGGTGTATTCGCCGTTGAAGAGGTTGCCAAGCAGATCCAGCTCGTCCAGCTCAAGCTCGGCCATATAGCCAAGATGGCCCAAATTGATGCCGAGAATGGGGATCTTGCGCATGGCCGCGCGACGGGACGCCTCCAAAATGGTGCCGTCGCCACCGAGAATGATGAGCAGCTCGGCCTCGGAGTACATGGTATCCTGCGATACGTAAGTCAGCTCCAGCCGTCCGCGCGCAAAGCGATGGCGCGCAATCTTCTCCCTGTTGTAGACGGGCGTGATGACCTCACAGCCGTATTCCCGCAGCTTTTGGACGACGAGAATGGCCGCGTTGACCTTGTCCGCAATATTGAAATTGGTGATCAATGCTATTTTTTTCATAGTAGTCGGATCTCTCTTTCCATCGCGACAACGCCGCGATCAACTTAGAATCTATTGTGACGGTTGAGATCAACCGATCATTGGCAATTTTTATTTCCGAACAGCTCGGCAGGTAATTTCGACGCATCCAGGCACTCCCCCTGCGCATCGTCGGGCAAACGGAACAGCGCCAGATACTCCACGTTGCCGTCACCGCCCTCGATGGGGGAGCGGATGAAGCGCACGGGGATCAATCCCGACGCCGTGGCACTTTCAAACACGCGCTCGACCGCCGCGCACCGCCATTTGGGCTCGCGCACGATGCCGTGCTTGCCAAGGTGCTCTCGCCCCACCTCAAACTGGGGCTTGATGAGCGTCACCGCACAGCCGCCCTTTTGCAGAAGGTCGCGGAGCACGGGATGAATGTAGGTTTGCGAAATGAAGGACACGTCCATGACGATGATATCCGCGCCACCGCGGAAAAGGAAGTCCTCGCCCAGCACGTCGGATGACAAATAGCGCGCGTTGCACTTTTCCATGTTGGTCACACGCGGATCGGCAAGTAAGGAGGGCGCGAGCTGTCCCGAGCCCGAATCGATTGCAAACACGCGTGCCGCACCGCGCCGCAACAGGCAATCGGTAAAGCCACCCGTCGAAGCGCCGATATCCAGCGCCCACGCGCCTTCCACGTTCAAATCAAACGCATCAAGTGCCGCCTCGAGCTTACAGCCGCCCCGACCGACGTAGGGGATATCCTCCCCGATCTCGACGGTGTGAGCAAGAGCCTCGTCCACCTCGGTGCTGTGCTTGCGCACCGCCATACCGTCCAGCTTGACCTGCCCCGCGGCAATGAGCTGCTGCGCCCGCGCCCGACTCGGCGCATAACCGTATTGAGTTAAGTATACGTCAATGCGCATCGTGCGGACTCCTTTCTAACATTCAAAAAAGCCTATAAAGTTTTTGGTCAAGTTTTTTTCAAAAAACTTGCGGTTTCCAAAGGCAGCGCCTTTGGTCGCTCGCCGCAGCGAGCGAAATACTTATATCCCTTCAAAGCGCCCGAAAGGGTGAATGATGAAACGCAACGCGTTTCATCAGAGGAGAAACCACAAGTGGGGTTTCCCCTGATTCATTCCTCTCAATACACTCTCTCCGCCAGATACAGCGCCAGCGCGCGCAGCGTTCCCTGCGGATCGATCGTCTCGACTGCCTCGACGGCTTGCTCCGTCAATCGACGGGCGTACTCGCGTGCGTCCTCAATCGTATAGTACGTCAAAAAGGTCGTTTTGTTCTCGGCGCTGTCCTTGCCCTTGGATTTGCCAAGCAGCGCAGGGTCGGCCGTAACGTCCAGAATGTCGTCCACGACCTGAAACGCAAGGCCGATGCTTTGTGCGTAGGTCGTAAGCGCCTGCCATTCTTCATCCTGCGGCGTATATCCTGCCGCGATGGCACCCATTTGCACCGCCGCGCAAATGATCGCGCCCGTCTTGCGAGCGTGAAGCTGAAGCAAAGTTTCAAGCGAAAGCCGCTCGCTCTCGCCTTGCATATCCATGATCTGTCCACCGACCATGCCGACGCTGCCCGCCGCACTCGCCAGCACGCGGACGGCAGCCAGCGCTTTGCCCTCGTCCGCATGACTTGCGGCAACGGAAAACGCATCGGTCAGCAGGCCGTCACCCGCCAAAATGGCCGTTGCCTCGCCAAACGCCTTATGCGAGGTTGGCTTACCGCGGCGCATATCGTCGTTATCCATGCAGGGCAGATCGTCGTGAATGAGCGAATAGGTGTGGATCATCTCAACCGCGCAGGCAAAGGGCAAGGCGCTCTCGCGCTCGCCGCCCAGCGCATCACAGACCTCCAGCACAAGCGCGGGACGAATGCGCTTACCGCCTGCCATCAGGCTGTAGTCCTGCGCCTCCCTAAGGGTTGCTATTTGCTCGTCGTTTGCCAAGGGAGCCAGGCGATCCACCCACGCCGTCCGCGTGCGCAAAGCCTTCTCGACCAGCGCCGCGTCACGGCGCAATACGTCCGTCAGTTGCTCTCGTGTCATTCTTCACCCTCTGCGTCAAACGGCTCGAGGTGAGCCTTGAGTCCGTCGGGCGAGATCTTGAGGATCTTGACCTTTTGCTCAGCGCTATCCAACTGCTCGTTGCAATTACGAAGCAGACCAACGCCCTCCTCGTACAGCTTCATCAGATCGTCCAGCGGGACGTTGTCCTTTTCCAGCATAGCGATGATCTCGTCCAGCCTTGCAAGGCTTTGCTCAAAGGACAGTGTATTTTCTTTGTTTGCGGATTTTGCAGTTGCCATCATCCGTCTCCTTTACGATTGTTCAGTATTGATCTGCTTGATCTCGGCCACGGCCCGTCCGTCGGCAAATCGCAGATCGATCGACTGCCCGACGGCAAGCGCCGCGGCACTCGTTTGCATCGCGCCGCTTTCGCTGTCGCTGACCATCGCGTAGCCACGCGAGAGCACCGACAAGGGGCTCAATGCCTCCAGCTTCGTCGCGCGATTGACCATTTCCGCCCTCGCGCGCTCCAACGCCGACGCGGTAAGGCGGCTCAGCCGCTCCTCCCGCAGGCAAAGGTGCATTCTTCGCTCGTCAAACAAAAGCTGTGGCGAGGTCAAAAGGCGATGCGAAGCCCGACGCTCCAGTGCTTCTTTCGCGCGCACCAGATACTGCTCGGTCACGCGGCAAAGTCTTGTTTCCATACCGCCAAGAATGGCGTAAAGCTCCATTTTATCGGGCACCGCGATCTCGGCGGCACCGCTGGGAGTGGGGGCACGATGGTCGGCGACAAAGTCGCAGATGGTAACGTCCGACTCGTGTCCGACGGCGGAAATCACGGGCAATCGCGAGGCGGCAATGGTTCTTGCCAGTCTCTCGTCGTTGAACGCCCAAAGGTCCTCGATCGAGCCGCCGCCGCGACCGATGATAATCTCGTCGACCAGATCGACGGAATTGAAAAACTCCACGCCGACACACAGCGAGGCCGCCGCTCCACTTCCCTGCACGAGCGCGGGAAACAGGATCAATTCAGCCAGCGGATAGCGTCTGGCGGTAATGCGAATGATATCGTGAATGGCCGCGCCTGTCGGTGAGGTAATGATACCGATGCGGCGCGGAAATTTAACCAGCGGCTTTTTGCGGGATTCGTCAAACAGCCCCTCGGCCTCCAGCTTTTTTCTCAGCTGCTCGAAGGCCAGCGCCAACGATCCTGCGCCGTCGGGCTGCATTTCGCTGACGACGATCTGGGTCTGTCCGTCGCGCGGATAGGCGCGGATATCACCGCAGACCAGCACCCGCATACCGTTTTCGGGCATGAAGGTCAAGCGGCTGTTATTGCCGCGGAACATGACCGCGCGAAGCGCGCTTTGCTCGTCCTTGAGCGAAAAGTAGAAGTGGCCCGTTTTATAGTGATTGGTGAAATTCGAGATCTCGCCACGAAGCCACACGCGACGCAGTCTCGGATCGCTGTCCAACAGCATGCGGACGTACTCGTTGATCTCGGATATCGTAAATACGGTCTCGGACACGTGACGAGCCTCCTTTCATAGATTACTGATTATTGTGCAACGCTCTCCGACAAAGCAGCGCGATGCCTGCGGCGTTGTCCGCCGAGAAGACGGGCTCGGAGAAATAGGTGTTGTCGAAGCGATTGCCCAGTATTGCCTGAATGCGATAATTGCTCATCACACCGCCCGCATACACCATGGGAATATCGGGGTAGCGAGCGCGCACCTCGGCGCTGAGCTGTACGAGCGTCTGCCCGATGAAATCCAGCGTGAAGGCTGCGACGAGCGCCTTGTTCTGCGTCTTTTGATACAACGTCAGTGCCAGATTTTCCAGCCCCGACAAATGGCAATCCAAGCCCTTGACGCAAACGCGCGGCTTGGGGATCTTTTCGTTGCAAGTAGCCGCCAGCGACTCCAGCTCTTTGCCGCAGGGGAATTTAAGCCCCAGTGCCACGCCGACGCGATCGACCGCCTGCCCTGCGTGCAGATCAAGCGAGGTGCCCAGCAGCTCAATGTCAAATCGCTCCGCATCGGGGCGAACGTACAAAACGTCGGTCGTGCCGCCCGACACGTGGAAGGCAACGAACTCGCGCTTGGTCAGCACGTCCTCCACGCCCGCCGAGTACAGCGCCGCCATAACGTGCCCCTCCTGATGGGAAAAGGCATACGTCGGCACGTCGGCCGTCAGGTCGATGGCACTTGCCGCTACTCTACCTGCCAAAAAGCAAGGCATATACGAGTCCGCCCCGCGGCGGGGAGATGCAGAATAGCCAATGCCCCGCACCTTGCCCCCGACCGAGCCGAGAACGGTCTTGAGCTCGCCCAGCAAGGGCGGCAGATTTTTCACGTGAGCAAACACGGCATCGCTCTGGCGCAGTCCGCGCTCGCCTTCTTTGACGGGCAACGGGGCCTTGAGATTACAGAGCACCTGCCCCACTTCATCGCAAAGAGAGAGCGAGGTGGTGTAGTTGCTGGTATCGATGCCGATATATACGTTTTTATTCATTAGCTTCACTAGGCTCGTCGGTCGACTCGGCGATCGGCTCGACCACCTCTGCCTCGGCCAGCGCAGCCTCGCAGTTGGCGATCACCGTTTCGGCGCCCGTTGCGGCGATCTCGTTCTTGATGCTGTTGAGCACGCCGTTGACGAAGGCGCGCGCCTTGGGATCGTCAAACTTCTTGGTCAGCTCGACCGCCTCGTTGAGCGACACGTTGGCGGGAATGTCCTTGCAATACAGCATTTCATAGGTGGCAAGGCGCAAAATGGCGCGGCTGACGCGCGACATGCGGTCGGTCTTCCAGCCGTGAGAAAATTTGCTGAGCAATACGTCCAGCACGGGGCGATGCGCCATGGCACCGAGGTAGGTCGCCTCAACGTAGCCGTCCTCGCCCAGATCTCTGTCCTCCTTGGCCAGTGCCAGTACCTGCTCGGGGGTACGGTCACCGTCAAACTCCGTTTCAAACAGCAGTTCAAATACTGCCTCGCGTGCCTGTCTTCTTGTCATAGCTGCCATACAAAATACCTCTTTCGATGTAAAAAAATATCCGTTTTCGTGTGATTTAGCCACACTTTGCCTATTATAATGTATTATTATACCTTTTATTTGCATAAAAGTCAAGGGATATTGCCCTTTTTCAATCATTTTCATGAAAATATAAGTACAAAAATTCACCGCCTGTCCAATCGACGCGGACAAGCGGTGAAATATCATATTACAGCTCATACAAGCGGTCGGCACAAATGCGCCTCGATCCCCTGCTCGCGAAGCTCGTCAGCACAACGCTTTGCCACCTCTTCATCATCAAAATATCCAACCATGCTGGGACCGCTGCCGCTCATACGAACAAAGACGGCTTTGCTATTTTCCATACGTTCAGCCAACGCGTAGGTCGCCGGGCGCTCGCCCATCACCATGGTCTCAAAGCAGTTATAAGTGTACGGAGCCAAGATCTTTAGATCCTTTGTGTCAAGGGCGTACGCGAAAAACTTATAGCCCTCTATTGCTTCATAATACCAAAAATCACTCCAATACTCATCCAACTGACGGTAGGCCCACGGTGTAGAAACCCCCTCACCGAAACGAGCAATCACAAGATGCGTATCATCAGGCAACGGACACGCAGGCTCCATGATATCGCCAATGCCGTGGGCCCTCACGGCAGGGACCTTTTTGCATTGCACACAAAACGGAACGTCGGCACCAAGCGTTGCGCCGATTTTACACAGTTCATCCAGCGAAAACGGGCCATACAACAGGTTGTTAAAGCCGCGCAGCGTTGCCGCCGCGTCGGCACTGCCGCCCGCAAGACCTGCCGCCACGGGAATACGCTTTTCCAGGTGCACGTTCAATACGCCCCCAACCCTTCTGCCGTGGTCTTTCAAGCGTGCAACCAACGCACGCGCCGCACGGCAGACCAGATTGGTATCATCACAAGGGGTCGCGGGATCCGTGCATTGCAGGCGAACGGTAAATTCACCTTCGTTGTCCTCTTGCCAGTCAAGCGTCAAAACGTCGCACAGCGTTACCGCCTGCATGTGCGACAAAATGGTATGATAGCCGTCGGGGCGACGCTCCATCACAGCCAGAAAAGGATTGATTTTAGCGTAGGCGTATTCCGTGTGCACGTTCGGCATGCTCTGCCCTCCTGATGGTTTTTTCACTCTCATCATACCACAAAAATAAGCAAAAATCAAGTCGACGATGCACAAGTTAAGAATAAACTGATACGAAAGTTAAAATTTTGTGAAAATTCAGTAGATAGGGCTTGACGAAGCCATGAAAAAAGGGTACAATATACTTGCCTAATTATATATATTAATAATTACACGTTTTGCATATATGCTTTTCGATATTCCCAACCCCGGAGGTGATACCAAGAATGAACCAGCCCAACCATTCCAATAAGGACAAGCAAAAGAGAGATACGCATCTGCGACGCAATCTCGTTTTTTCGGCTTCTACCGTCGTTTTTGCCGTGCTCGTGCTGATCTTTTACGTCATCAGCAATCTGCCCGCTCTGTCCAGCTTTTTGGGTAAGATTCTTTCTATATTCACTCCCGTGATCGGCGGTGCCGCGCTGGCGTATCTGTGCAATCCCATTCTGAACTTCTTTGAGAAGCATCCGCTCCGCCGCATCCGCTCGCTGTACGTCAAGCGTATGCTGAGCATTTTCCTGACGTATCTGTTCTTCATTCTCATCATCGCGGCCATCGGTCTGCTCATCGTTCCTCAGTTGATCAGCAGCGTCAAGGAGCTGATCGCGCAATACGAAAATTACGTGGCCAACGCCGTGACAAATATCAATCAACTTATCAACCGCGTGATGGAAAATCTGCACATCCCCGGCGCCGACGGCGCGGTGCAGGAGTTCCTCTCGCTCGAAAAGATCAACGCCTTCCTGGAGCGACTGGTCGGTAGCGCAGGCGACGTTCTCAACGTACTGATCGAGAACATTCAGTCCTACGGTGCCAAGCTGTTCTCCACGATTTCCAACGTCATTCTCTCGCTGTTCATTTCTTTTTATCTGCTCGCTTCCAAGGAAAAGCGTGCCGCGCAGGTCAAAAAGCTCACCACCGCGCTGTTCAATGAAAAGCAGAATAAATTCATCTACGAAACCGCATCTCTTGCGCACAACGCGTTCGGCGGCTTCCTTGGCGGCAAGCTGCTCGATGCCTTTTTCGTCGGTGTCGTTTACTTCATCGTTTTCAGCATTTTCGGCATTCCTTACGCCGCCATGCTGGCAACCATTATGGGCGTAATGAACATTCTCCCCTTCTTCGGTCCGCTAATCGGTGCCGTTCCGTCCTGCTTTATCGTTTTGATCTCCGCGCCTGAGAAGATCATTATCTTTATCATTCTCGTGCTCGTCGTCGGTCAGATCGACGCGAATATCATCGAGCCCAAGGTTTTGGGCGACCGAACGGGCGTCAGCTCGCTTTGCGTTATCATCGCCATCTCGGTCATGGGCAATCTGTGGGGCTTCTTTGGTATGATCATCGGTGTTCCCCTCTTTGCTGTCGTGGTTGCGCTGGTACAACAGTACGCCAACGCCAAGCTGGCCAAAAAGGGCTTGTCAGACGATCTGGACGATTACTACGATGACGACGACGAGTTCGCCTATGAAAGTATTGAAGGCGTTCGCCTTTCCAAACGCTATTACAAGGATCGCTTCATCTACATGTTCACTCGCAAGTCCCGCCGCGGACCCAAGCCCCGCCGTGAGGATTATCTCATCTATCCCACCACCCCCGAAGAGGAGGAGGCGTTTGAGGAGATCGAGGCAGTAGAAAGCGCTCCCATCGACACCGCCTTTGAAGAGTCGGTTGATGAGACACCCGAAGCCTCCGCCGACGAAACGGAAACGGAAGCCGAGGAGGATGTGACAGACGATCTTGCGGAGAATGCGCAAGAGGACGACGAAAAAACGGTTGACGCATCCGTGGCGGCAGACGGCGAATAAGCGTAGCCATGAAGCAACAGAATCACACCGTCGACAAAGAACGCCTGTCCCAGGATATCCGCGTGGAGATGGACAACGTCCGCGATCTTCACGACAGGATCTACCGCATCCTGGAATGTGACTATATCCACACGGAGGAACTGGCGGCTCTGCTGGCCGACGCCAATCGGCAAACACAGAAAAATGCGGCCTTGCCGTTGGACACCGACGCCATTGCCGCCGTGTCAGAGGAAATTACCTCGTCGCATCCGTCGGCAGATCGTCTTCTCCCGCACCACGAGCGTCTGTTTTCCTGCTTACAGCCCCATCTTTCTGCCTCGGAGCAAATGTGCTTTTATCAATCTTTGATGAACAGAAATGAGGTGAACCCTCCCCTTGTTGCCGCCCGTCTGTTAGGGCATACCGACCCCATTGAGACCTTTGCACGCGGCAATATCGCCTATCAGCACAGCATCTACACCGACGAAGCCTTTTTGCATTTTTCCCGTGTTCTGCCGACGGCGCGCGCCGTTTATTCCGACAGCTTTTCGGGCGTTTGCGAGCAGGTATTCAACGGCCTGTGCGAATACTGCATTCTCCCGCTGGAAAACACGCAGGA
This sequence comes from Oscillospiraceae bacterium, assembly GCA_015064805.1. GTDB lineage: Bacteria > Bacillota > Clostridia > Oscillospirales > CAG-272 > SIG644. The sequence continues at coordinate 7,879 of SVRN01000029.1, read as the reverse complement.
CGGCAAGCTCGTCCGCTTTTACAACCTCATTCAGAAATATGAGTTGAAGATCGTGTTGACCTGTAGCGTCACCACCTCGGACAACCGCTACTCGACCACCTTTGGTCTGTGCCGCCGCGGTCTGCTCTGGCCTGCGCTGATGCTTCCCGACAAGCCCTTCAGCTTTGAGTTTCTCTTTTGGCAGGAGCCCGAGCACGCCTCTCTCGGAGAGTTGCTGACTGCGGCGTCTGCCTGCTCGCTGTCCCCGGTACGCGCAGACTGTCTTCCCCGCTCGGACGAGGAGATTCTGATCGGCGCGGGGTACCCATTCGCGCTTCATTTCGAGGCTTTGCCGCGTGACGGCGCGCATGGAACGACCGAACGCGATTTTCTCGCCTTTTTGCTTTATTTGTCGGTTCATTCACCAACCTACTTGCCACTTGGCATATATCAGCATCTTTGATGCTATACTTGAAAGGATACTGAATTAATGGAACACATTTCTTACACCCCGCGCGGCGTCTGCTCGCGCCATATTGATATTGACGTTGAGGACGGCATCATTCGCGCCGTCACCTTCACGGGCGGTTGCTCAGGTAATACGCAGGGCGTGGCCCGTCTGCTCGTCGGCATGACGGTTGAAGAAGCCATTTCTCGCCTGTCCGACATTCATTGCGGCATGAAGAACACCTCCTGCCCCGATCAGGTCGCCGTTGCTCTGCGCAAATATCTGGAAGATAAAACCGCGTAAATTTCTCGCGCTCCCAATCTCGTGGTCGGCCTCGGCGTCCGACAGAAAGGATCATCATGAGCAAAAGTTATCTTGACAATTACAATCGCTGGCTGAACTCTGACAAATTGACGAAGCAAGAGCGTGACGAGCTGCTCTCCATCCGCGAGGATGAAAACGAGATCCGTCAGCGTTTTTCCTGCTACCTTTCCTTTGGCACCGCGGGTCTGCGCGGCACCATGAAGGTTGGTATGAACGCCATGAACACCCACACCGTTGCCTACGCAACGCAGGGTCTGGCCGAGCTGATCTTAAAGGAAGGTCGCGCTGCCGACGGTGTTGCGATCGCCTACGACAGCCGCTATCATTCGGACGATTTTGCCAAGACGGCCGCTTGCGTGCTGGCCGCGGCGGGCATTCGCGCGTATCTGTTCGACGCCCTGCGCCCCACGCCCGAGCTGTCCTTTGCTCTGCGTGAGCTCCATTGCGTCGCGGGCATCAATATCACCGCATCGCACAATCCCAAGCAGTACAACGGCTACAAGGCCTACTGGGAGGATGGCGCACAGCTGCCCCCCGAGCACGCCGACACAGTCGCCGCGACCATGCAAGCGCTTGATATTTTCGAGGACGTTCACCTGGCCGACTACGACGAGGCCGTTACTGACGGACGCATCGTGATCATCGGCGCTGAAATAGACGAAAAATACCTGAGTGCCGTTCTCGCGCAGGCCGTTAACCCTGCCGCTGTGAGCGCGGTTGCGGACGATCTTGCCATTGTTTACTCTCCCCTGCACGGCACGGGCCACAAGCTCGTTCCCGAGATCTTGCGCCGTCTGGGACTCAAGAAGCTGTATACGGTCGATGAGCAAATGGTCATCGACGGCGGCTTCCCGACCGTAGAAAAGCCCAACCCCGAATACCCCGCGGTATTCAAGCTGGGCATTGACATTGCCAACCGCGTGGGCAGCGACCTGATCATCGCCACCGACCCCGACGCCGACCGCGTGGGCGTTGCCGCGAGAACCAAGGATGGCAGCTTCGCTACCATCACGGGCAACCAGATGGGTGCGTTGCTCATCGACTATATCATCACGGCCTACGAAGAAACGGGCACCATGCCCCCCGAGCCTTACGCCGTCAAGACCATCGTAACGTCTGAAATGGCCGCCAAGATCTGCGCGGCACACGGCGTGACCATGCACAACGTGCTGACCGGCTTCAAGTTCATCGGTGAGGTCATCAAGAACCACGAAGCCCGTGGCAACTACTCTTACCTGTTCGGCTTTGAGGAGAGCTACGGCTATCTCAAGGGCTCCTACGCCCGCGACAAGGACGCCGTCGTTGCGGCCATGCTGATCACCGAAATGACGGCATATTACAAGGCCAAGGGCATGACGCTGTCCGACGCGCTGGAGGCGCTGTTTGAGCGCTACGGCTTCTGCTATGAGACCAACGTGGAGATCTACATGGAGGGGCTTGACGGTGTGGCCAAGATGGCCGCGCTGATGGACGGTCTGCGTAACGATCCGCCTAAAGCCTTTGGTGGCGTGACAGTCGTCGAGCTTCGCGACTACAAGACAGGCCTTGTCACCGACTGCGCTACGGGCGCACAGACCCCCACGGGCCTGCCCAAGTCCAACGTGCTGTACTACAAGCTCGAAAACGGCGACGTGATCGTTGCCCGTCCTTCGGGTACCGAGCCTAAGATCAAATTCTACTATCTGCTCGAGGGTGCTGACCTTGCTGATTGCTCCGCCAAGTGCGAGGCGTATCAGAAGACGCTCAACGAGATGGTGTAAATGGATAAGAACTATGAGGGGGAACTTCTTGAAAGAAGTTCCCCCTCAAACTCCCCTTCAAGAACTTTCAAAGAGAAATCATGGCTCGCCCTTGCAACTGCTCCTATCCCTGTCAGGGATAGGACTTCGTTATTCCACAGATACTACCGCAAGTGGCGGGACCCTTGCCCCACCCGCTCCATGGTCGCCCGCAAAAAATGAGGATGTTTCCCTTTTTGAGAAAACATCCTCATTTTTATTTGTATCATTTTCCCGATTGCTATTTGTCTTATCTCATACCGGAAATTTTCTTTATCAGCCGTTTTTGAATGGGATCTATGATGAAAAGGAAACCTCCTGCCACACACGAATATAGGACGCTCGGCACCTCATCCATATTTTCGAGAACGTTGTATGCACATAATTGCTTTGCTGTTACTACTTGACCGCCAAAAAATGACATTTTAATGTCACCAACAATGTCCCCAATATTCCACAGATGATTCCCTTCCCAATCATAGGCATCAATGTTATTGATCCTTCTATCATCCTTCTCAATGGGCACATGCGTGGCTCCCGTTCTGAAATCCCGGTCTTCGGTCGTCACGATGATATAGTCCTTTGTTATGGAAATTTCCGTTATCCTATCGGCAAAATCAATAAAGTGATACATAACCGAAATTTGATACAGATCGTCAAGCTTGGACTCAAAATGAAGCCTTTTATCATCGATTAAGATGGTTACTTGCACCATAGTTATTATCTCCTTATTTTTAGCAACGATTGTCACATAGTTTGGAACAACTCCCTCAACGCCGGCGTGAAGGGCACAAACTCCCCTTCCCGTTCCATTTGGAGGATCTGCTCGCGCGAGGCGGCCATAGCGGCGGTCGTTTCGCCCTCCTGGAGAACGACGGAGGACACATCAAAATTCTGGCGGAACAGCCAGATATCGCAAAAGCTATCCGACCATTGCTCACTCGCCACGACGCATCCGCAGGCAGGATCAAGCTCGATGCCCGTTTCCTCTCGCATCTCACGCAGGGCTGCCTGCAGGCTATCGTCGCCCGCGAGAGCCGAGCCGCCCGTGAACTCCCACATATTGGGATAGCCCTTGTTCGGTGCGCGTCGGGTGGTGAGGAATTCACCGTTATCATTTTGCAGAAGCACCAGCACGACCAAATGATAGTCCCCCTGCACCAGCGGAACGCCGCGCGGATGGGTGCGCCCCGTGGGCTGTCGGTGCTCGTCCAGCACGTCCCAGCGCTCCTGGGCGTTGGCGTTGATATTCAGGCGATACTGCACGCGAGAAAAGAGTTTTGGTTGGATATCGGGATAGGTTAGCTCCAGCGGCAACAGATGCACCGCCTTGACCTCGCTCATTTCGCTGTTCGCAGGCAATTCGCCGCGTGTTCTGACACGCGCCAAGAACAGCATACCGTAGCTCGTCTCGCCGCCCTCGCGCGTGACGCTGTAGACTTCAACGGGAGTCAGATCCGCGTCCGTCGCGCCCGTTTCCTCGTACAGCTCGCGCCGTGCCGTCTCCTCGATGCGCTCGTCCGACTCACGGTGTCCCCCTGGGATCTCCCATGTCGATCTTTCCTTGTGGCGGCAGATCAGCCACCTGCCGTCCTCCTGCGCCATGATCACGGCGTATTTGAGCCGTTCGTCGGGAATATCGGCGATGGAATGGAAGTTGACCTCAAGGCTCATCTTTCTACCTCAGCCTCGCTTCCGTCGATCGCGCAAATGGTCGTGTGGTAATATTTTTCCTGGAACTGCACCGCGCGAGCGATCTGCTCGGCGGTAAAATCCATTCCTTCGGGAGCCATGACGAGCTTATCCTCCACGTCGTCGGCGCGATAAGCAATGCCAACGATGCGACCCGTAAACTCGTTCACGGGCTCGTTCACGCCCACGAGAAAGACGTCCAGCTCTTCCTCGTCGCCACCGAGGACGCCGGGGATATAGCCGTAGTTGATGGGATAGACCAGCGTTTTTCCGCCCTTGTGATGGACGTAGCCAATGGGGCGGTCGATGCCAATGGTTACGGTCTTGCCAAGATAAGACTGCACCTGCGCGTGCCGTTCTTCCAGCGTCATAAATGCGTTTTCAGACATATCTCTTTCCTCTTTTTAATGTTTTTTGAAGGGGCGCGGGGGGAACTTTTATCAAAAAGTTCCCCCCGCATGCTTTTAGAATCTGTAGTAAATAAACGGACTATATCCTAGAGCCGTTAAACAAATGATAGCAACTAAAATTAATACCACCATAGTCACTCCTTCAACAGAAGAAACGAGTGATTCGCTCCATCCATGTTTTATCGCTTTTTTTCGCAATGCTGGTAAAATGGGAAAACTGAAAACAATACCAAGAATAAACATTGTAAACACATAAGCGTATCCACCAATATCAATAAATGATTCGAATTGTGCAATAGCACTTCTCCACCCGAAATTAGAAAAATTAAACATTGCACACAAGTACTTCCAAGCCGCACCTAAACTTTCAGCACGAAACATAACCCATCCAATAATAACTACCAACATAGTATAAATATATCCGACACCACTCATCAAAAAGCAAACAGCCTTCGCGGCCTTTGGCTTATCCTTGAGTGACTTGAAGTCACCAGCCAACACCTTTTTCAATCCCAAACGCTCAATGATCTGGAAGAGACCATGAAACATACCCCATGCGAGGAAGTTCCAAGCCGCGCCGTGCCAAAAGCCGGTGCAAGCAAATACGATCAAAAGGTTGACGTAGGTGCGGATCTTGCCCTTACGGTTACCGCCCAACGGGATGTAGAGATAATCTCTGAACCAGGAGGACAGCGAGATGTGCCAGCGGCGCCAGAATTCCTGGACCGACTTGGAAATGTAGGGATAGTTGAAGTTTTCGATGAAGTTGAAGCCCATCATGTGACCCAGACCGATCGCCATATCGGAGTAACCGCTGAAGTCGAAATAGATCTGCAACGTATAAGCGATGGCACCCAGCCAGCCGGTCGCTGCCGACATCTGCACAAAATCCAGGCAAAAAACCTTATCTACTAGCAAATACATGGTATCAGCAATTAGAATTTTTTTTGCCAAGCCTATGGAAAAACGAACTACACCCTTGAAGATCTTGTCCACGTCGTACGTACGGCTGGCCAGTTCTTTTTCTATGTCGATGTAACGAACGATAGGACCGGCGATCAGCTGCGGGAACAGCGAGATATACAATGCCAGCTTGAAGGGATCGCGTTGCGTCTTTACGTTGCGCAGATACACGTCGATGGTGTACGACATGATCTGGAAGGTAAAGAAGGAAATACCGATGGGAAGGATGACCGTGACGCGTCCACCCGTGAAGAAGCCGAGGTACTTGAAGTAGAACAGCAAGCAAAGGTTGAAGACAACGGAGCCGATCAGCACGAGCTTACGAATGCGTTTGTTCTCATCGTACTTTTCAAGCAGCAGACCAAAACCGTAGTTGGCCGCGATGGAAACCAGCATGAGAATGACGTTTTTAGGCTCGCCCCATGCGTAGAAAACGAGCGATGCGATCAGAAGCTCGATGTTTTTGGCCGCGACGTACTTTTTCGGGATCGCATAGTAGATCAACAGCGTCAGCGGCAAGAAAATAAACAGGAACAGTGGTGAACAAAATATCATACATAAACGTCGGGAAAGAGGAGGCCTCTTCCCTGCCTTTCTTCAACGTTAAGGTCTATTGAACGCGGATCAATACTCCCCCTCATGGTCTTTGAGGTACTCGTATAACGAGTCGTAGACGGCGTTATGGCCGAGGTGACCGTTACCTGCCGCCGCTCCCCAAGTCATGTCGCTCGTTTTGTGAGCGCCGCGGATCTGCTGCTCGGTCGCCTCAAAGATGATCAAATCCTTGCCTGCAAGGATACCTTCCCATGCCTCAGGTCCCTCTGACCAAGGATCGCTTCCCGTGTTGCCGAAATCGTTGTAATAGACCTGCGTTACGTTACCCACTCCACAATTACGGATATAATACACGATAGAGTGAGCAAAGGAGCCACCTTGGACCAATACATTGATCTTGGGCGCGTTCTGGTTTCCGATCACAATGTCAGGAGCGTAGTAAGCGTCATCCTTGATGGCCTCTTCTCTGTACTTGGGATTTACCTGATCTGCCTGATTATAGAGAATATTGAAGATATCCTGCTCGTTGTTAAAGCTGCTGGGAGCGTAATTGTACGACAGTACGCCGCGCGAGAGCAATTCAACCGTTTCTTTGCCCGTCAGCTCACTGTACATATTGATCAGCTTCGTCGTGGACTCAAACGAGGCCAATGCGTTCCAGTGGATACCTGTTTTGGGGAACGTCACCAACAGACCAATCTCTTCATAATACTTGGCGCTATCCAGATAGTTAACACCGCTGGCCGCCAGCATAGGACGAAGTCTGTCAATAGGGCGGATATAGCCTGGTTTGCTCGTATTAGCTTTCAAGTAATACTCAGGAATATAATCCGCATAAGCGCTAGCCTTACTGGAGGTAATGACATACAGCATGGTGATGCCGCGCTTTTCCAGTTCTTTCTGGATGTATTCCAGTTCATCTACCGTTTCCTGCATCCCCGCATCCGTCACAGAAACGTAAGGTTCCGTAAAGCCCATATATTCATCGATATAAGTTTTTTCATACAGATATCCGGATTTTCCAATATAAATTCCGTAGCCGCCCTTATATCCTTCCGGTTCCTCCGGAACTTGCAACATTTGCAGTCGGTTGATCTTCGAATAAATATTATTGGGATCCAAATAAATATTGACGGGGGGCTGGGGAGTTACAGGAGTATCATCACTTGGAGTGTCATCACTTGGAGTGTCATCACTTGGAGTGTCATCACTTGGAGTGTCATCACTTGGAGTGTCATCACTTGGAGTGTCATCGCCAGGAGTGGTACTACCAGGCAAGTTGGGAATTGAAATTTTCGCGCCACATACATCGCATACCCAATCACCGTCGTCGTCGGCATGCTGCCCTTCACATCCGGAGATATTCGTGTTTGGAGCAAAAGCATCGCCTTTAAGTACGTCCATAATGGTAATATAAAATGTTGAATTGTTTACGTCGATGTTAGTTGTATTAAAAAATCCAACAACCTTAGAACGCAACGGATAATACTTAGAAAGCCAAGACTCAAAGGTCGATTGAAAACTACCGTCAAAATACGTTTGGACAGACAGAGGTTTCATCTCAATCTTGTCCTCTTGCATGGATGCATCCGCCTGATCGGGACCGTCCAGTGCCATTAAGCACATGGGAAACAGCGCGATAGCGAAAAAGACGAGAATGACGGTCAGTCGGATAACAAAATTGACATTAGACGCTTTGTTATTCATCTCAATGCCCTCCGTTTCTCTTT
>SVRN01000028.1 GCA_015064805.1 Oscillospiraceae bacterium | reverse complement strand
GCTCCAATACGCCAAGAAAAATGGCGATCATATCGGGCAGGGAGGTTGAATCGTTCAAGAGGTCGCCAAGTGAAACGTCCTTCTTTTGCTGCTTGTTGCGCCCCATGTGATTGAGAATGCCGACGATTTTTAGCTCGACGGGCACGATGGGGGTGCTGATCATGGGGGTAAAGGTCGCCCGCTGGGTATTGCGTATACTCTCCTGATAGGAAGCAATACGTCGGATGGCGGTGCACAGCGAGGTGATCTGCTGATCGGCCACGTAGGTGCGGTCGATGCTGATCTCGTCGGTGTCCTTGACCATGCGATCGCGGTGAACGGTGTGCATCTTTTGCAGCTTGGGCGTGATGGATTTTGCCTGCTGATATTTGAGCAACAGCTCGGCCAGATCTGCACGGGGATCCTCCTCGGGCTTTTCCTCCTGCGGTAGCATCATTTTGCTTTTGAGCAGCATCAGCTCGCTGGCCATAACCAGGAATTCGGCGGCGACGTCCATGTCCATGCTCTCCATTTCGGCAATGGCGGCAAGGTACTGGTCGCACAGCTGCGCGATGGGCAGATCGCGAATATCGAGCTTATCTTTTTGGATGAGCTTGAAGATCAGGTCCATAGGACCATCGATATCAAACTGCTCCAGCTTAAAGGTCAATACTTCCATGTGGTTCCTTTCGGTGGTTTAAGAAATAGAAATCAAAGAATCGATCAGATCGAGAATAACGCTGAAAACGAGATAGGGCTCGCTGCCGCTTTTGATGCCAAGCAACGAGAGCATCCCGCCGGTGATGCCGTTGATCATCCAGGCAAGCGGGCCGGACAAAACACCGACGCACAGCAGGATCATCATAACGATCATAATGGTTCGCTCGTACTTCATGATGCCGAAATACCACTTGGGCGGCAGGAAAACGTAAAAGATACGCGAGCCGTCCCAAGGGGGAACGGGCAACAGGTTGAAAACGGCGTAGGTAAAGTTGATGGTCATGCAGGCAAAGATCATGTAAGTGAGAATGCACATGATGATAAAGCCCATACTGACGCCTGCGGCACCTTGCATAATGTATGCAACCATATCTTCATAGAAAAACTCATCTGTCAGATACAACATCAAACGGAGCAAAAGTCCGCTGACGATGCCAAGCAGAACGTTGGAAAGAGGTCCTGCAGCGGCAGAGAGTGCCATATCACGACGGGGGTTTTTGAAGTTGCGGGTATTGATCGGTACGGGATTTGCCCAACCAAAGCGGAAAAGCAGCATACAAAGAAAGCCGACAAGATCCAAGTGCTTGGCGGGATTGAGGGTCATACGTCCGAGGTTGCGGGCGGTCGGGTCTCCTAATTTATATGAGACGAAGGCATGGCACATTTCGTGAAGGGAAAGTGCCAGCAAAATCGCAGGCAGACTGAGCAAAAGGCCTGGAATATCTGCAAGAAAATTTCTGAGAAACATAATGGTAAAATCTCCTTGATTGCGATGAACAGATCAAACGTCCCCGTCAGGAGGACAGGGGGCCATCGAGGATATGATGGCGTCCGTCAATAAAAGAGAGAGCGGCGGCGCTGGTGTCGTGATTGAGATAGCACCGTACGGCGTAGCGCTGCATGGGAACGCCGAGCAGCTCGTCAATGCGGTCGATCGGGATCCAGCAAAGCCTGGTGCCGTCACTGCCGCACTCGGCGTAGCAGTCAAGCAGAGCACCGCTGTAATAAAACTGTATGGGATGAAACGGTCCGATTTTGGGGTGAGAGTCCCAGGCGTCGGCCGAGGTGATAAGCTCGTCAACGCGCACGTCGTAGCCGATCTCCTCCAGGCACTCTCTCAAAAGACATTCCTCGTGCGTCTCGTCGCCCTCAATGCCGCCGCCCGGCAACAGATATCCCAAGCGGTGCTCGATGGCGGCGACCATACCGTCCTGAACGAGGACGAGATACGCGCCGACGCGGTCGTAGTAGTTCAGCGACGGATCACGCTCCCCGAACGTCTTTTCGGTTACGATCTCGCTCATGGACAGCGAATGCCCGTGTGTGCGGCGATCTGCTGCCATACGGCCGCCTTGCCGTCACCCTTGAGCGAGGAGAAGAAAATGATGGGCGTGTCAGCACCGATGGCAGGGTGCGAGGCCAGTGCGGTCTCGGAGGCCTTTCGCTCGGTAGCGTTGAGCTTATCGCACTTGGTGGCGATCACGACGTAGGGAATGTTTGACGCGCGCAGAAAATCCAGCATCATAACGTCGTCCTCGGTGGGGCCGACGCGGCTGTCGATGAGCTGCATGACCAGCGCAAGGCGGTCAAGATTGGGGTTCTTGGTAAAATACGAGTCGGTCAGCTCGCGCCATTGTGCCGCCTCCTGGGGAGCGCGACGGGCAAAGCCGTAGCCGGGCAGGTCGACGAAGAACATCTTTTTGTCTACGTCGTAGAAGTTGATGGTGATGGTCTTACCGGGCATTTTACTGACGCGGGTCAGGCTTTTACGGCCAAGTAGCGTATTGATCAGCGAGCTTTTGCCCACGTTGGAGCGTCCCGAAAAGGCGATCTGCGGAATGGGATCACCGGGGAACTGGCGGAGCAAGCCCGCGCTGATGCGCAGATTGGTGTTTTGAATGTTCAGAGCCATGATAACTCCTTTCGGATATCAGAGAAGTGCGTTTTTGAGTACGTCGTCTGCCACGCGGCAGGGAATAAAGGTCAGATTCTCACGTGCGAGCGGATCGATATTCTCCAGATCGCGCTCGTTGTCGGCAGGAATGAGCACCGTCTTGACGCCTGCGCTGTAGGCCGCCATGGTCTTCTCGCGCAGACCGCCGATGGGCAGTACGCGGCCGCGTAAGGTGATCTCGCCCGTCATGGCCACGTCGTGGCGCACGGGACGACCCGTCAGAGCGCTGACGAGCGCGGTCAGCATGGTAACGCCCGCACTGGGACCGTCCTTGGGAACGGCGCCCTCGGGCACGTGAATGTGGATATCCTTCTTTTGATAGAAGTTGGTGGGAATGCCGTATTGGCTGGCGATCGAGCGGGTGTAGGACAGCGCCGCCTTAGCGGACTCCTGCATGACGTCGCCCAGCGAGCCGGTCAGCTCGAGCTTGCCCGTGCCCTCCAGAGCCGCGACCTCAACCTTGAGCATATCGCCGCCCAGCTCGGTGTAGGCCAGACCGTTGACCGTGCCGATCTCGTCGATCTCGTCGATCTTCTCGGGCAGCAGCTTGCGGCAACCGAGATAATCTTTAATATGATGCGCGTCGATGCGAACGCTCTTTTTGCCCTCGTCCAGCATCTTGCGAACGGCTTTGCGAATGAGCGAGGCGATGGTGCGCTCCAGATTACGAACGCCAGCCTCGTGGGTGTAATAGTCGATCAGCTCGACGATGGCCTCGTCGGACAGACGGAACTTGGCGCGGGTCAGACCGTGGCGCTTGAGCTGCTTGGGGATCAGATGGTTCTTGGCGATGTTGATCTTTTCCCGCTTGGTGTAGCTCTGCATCTCGATAATCTCCATACGGTCGATGAGAGGGCGGGGAACGGTGTCCAGCGTGTTGGCCGTAGCGATGAACAGGCAGTCGGACAGATCGTAAGGCAACTCGATATAATGATCGCGGAAGGTCTTGTTCTGCTCGCCGTCCAGCACCTCAAGCAAGGCCGAGGCGGGATCGCCCTGAGCGCTTTGCGTCATCTTGTCGATCTCGTCGAGCAGAATGAGGGGATTGGAGGAGCCGGACTGTGCCAGCGCCGCCATGATACGACCGGGCATGGACCCCAGATACGTCTTGCGGTGGCCGCGGATGTCAGCCTCGTCACGAATACCGCCGAGAGAAACGCGGACGTACTTGCGCTTCATGGCGCGTGCGATGGAGGCCGCAACCGAGGTCTTACCGACACCGGGCGCACCGACCAGACACAGCACCTGATTTTTCAGCTCGGGATGCATCTGCTTGACCGCCAGATATTCGAGAATGCGATCCTTGACCTTATCAAGACCGTCATGATCCTCGTCGAGGATCTTTTTGGCGGCAGCCACGTCGATGCGGTCCTTGGTCTTTTTGTTCCAGGGAAGCTCGAGAACGGTATCAAGATAGGTCGTGATCACGCCTGCCTCGGACGAGCCGAAGGGGGTTTTGGCCAATCGCTCGTTTTCCTTGAGCAGCTTTTGCTCGATTTCCTCGGGCAAATGCAGGGCACGGATGCGACGCTCGTAGCGTTCGGTTTCGGCGTTCGCACCGTCACCCAGCTCGTCCTGAATGACGCGGATCTGCTCGCGCAGATAAAACTCCTTCTGATTGCGAGCCATACGGGCGTGTACTTTGCGCTGAATATCGGAAGCACACTCGAGCAATTCACCCTCGGTTTCGATCAGCGAAAGCACCAGATCGACGCGCTTGAAGGGCTCGTAGCATTCCAGCGTTTCCTGCTTGTCTTCCGTTTTGATGAGAACGTTGGCCGCGATGAAGTCGGCCAGCTGACCCGGATCGCGAATTTCAGCGGCCGCGTGCAGCATTTCCTCCGAGCCGGAGGGAAGATATTTGCTCAGTCCGCGCAGCGATTCCATCAGCGTATGGAGATATGCGCGGGCGTGCAGATCGTTGACGTCGCCCAGCATGACGGTCTTGGACATGACCTCGGCCGTGGCAAAGTCGCCGCCGAAATCTGCGGTCAGCAGGGTCGCACGGGTGCAGCCCTCAAAAATCACGCGGAACTGCTTGTCAGGCGTCTGCACCATCTGCTTGATGCGGACGACGGCACCGACGGGATACAGCTTAGGGATAGGGGAATCGAGAAGGTCGTCGTCCAATTCTTCGTCATGGAAGATCAGATCGACTAACTGTTCGGCAAGCTGACGGGGCTTCTCGGTAACGAGAAAGACAAGTCCGCTGGTGGCGGATGCGGCCTTGGCGGCACGGATGTCGCTCTCGTCGGTCAGTTCAAAATTGAGCAATGCGCCGGGGAAGGCGACGGTGTCGCGCAGAGTAATAAGCGGCAGCGCCAGCTTTTCGGCTTTTTCTATGTACTGTGACATAACGTAATAATCCTTTCGATGGGGTTCTATCGTTCAATGCCCGATGCGGGCCGTTGTGTTCTTTTTTGTTGCGCGAACGCGCACGACAGGCGAAAAAAGTAAAACGCAGTATGAATTTGAGCATACTACGTCTATTATAACATAATATTGAAAGAATTTCTACCCCTTTTTGCGATTTTTACAATTAATTATATAAAAGTGCCGTTTTCGTTCACAAATTCGTTTTGGGGGAATAAAAAAAGGGAGCACGTCGATGTCCGGTCCGCGTAAGGGTTATCATAAGATTGATATCTCACGGAGTGCGAAGACGACGTGCTGAAAGAAAGCAGGCAACGACGGTCGGGGGGACACAACTTGTCTGCGTGGAATATTATACCGCATCCGAGCGCATTTGTAAAGCGTCAAAAGTGACGAAACTTGGCGTTTTTTTTCGTTGAAATCAATAACACCTAAAATTTTTGCCAATTTTTATAGCATTTTTTGAGCCATTTTACCGTGACATGATGTCGTGTACGACATTGGCGTACGACATGATGGCGTAGGAGGGGAGGGAGATAGGTGGTTTTCAAGCGACCGTTTCTACGGACGATCATACTGCGCGGTTTCACCGTGCGCTGATCTGTGCCGGTTTTTGGAGGTTACTTCTTGGCACGTGCCAAGAAGTAACCAAGAAACGCGCCAAGGCGTTCCACCTTGGATCTCCCATGTTCGTGCCGCGCTTCAAAAGGGAAGACGAGAAAGACAGAAATGCTTCTTATGCATCTCCCGCCTTCTGGCCACCACGCGCGGCAGGCGCAGGATACAGAATTAAAAAATGTACCGCGAACGCGCACGGAGTGCTGTGTGAGCGCCAAAGAAACGGATGCTGAAAAAGCTTTTTGAATCCATTGAAAAAAAGAAAAAATATTTTTGCAAAACCTATTGACAAAACGCAGGGCGGGTGGTATAATACCAAGGAAAAGGAAGTAGAACAGGCTGTTCTCACCCTGCCGTATATGACGCGCATGGGTCGATATCGAAAATTTCTGTAGGAGAATTCAGGTTCTTTTGCAGTGTGTTCGTTCGGAAAGCCTGCGCTTCCCGGACGTTATTTTTTTGTCGGAGGTACACGGCTATTAGCGCAAAAGAATTATTGATCAACGAAGACATTAAAGCAAGTGAGCTTCGCGTGATCGACGCCACCGGTGAGCCGGTAGGCATTATGAGTACCGATGCCGCTCTTCAAATGGCATACGACCGCGGCTTGGATCTGGTTTTGATGGCACCCGGTGCCAATCCTCCCGTCGCTCGCATGATGGACTACGGTAAATACCGCTTCGAGTGCGAAAAGAAGGAGAAGGAAGCCAAGAAAAAGCAACAGACGGTTGAACTCAAGGAGATCCAGCTGTCCTATCGTATCGACACCCACGATTTTGAGACCAAAGCACGTCACGCACGTCGCTTCCTCGAGTCGGGCAACAAGGTTCGTGTCGTCATGCGCTTCCGCGGACGTGAGATGAGCCACATGCCTATGGGCCGTGAGGTCATGGCACGCTTCTGCGAAACGGTTTCGGACGTCGGTGTGACCGACAAGCCCCCTGTACTGGACGGCCGTATCATCAGCATGGTGCTCGCGCCCGTCAAAAACAAATAAGATTCATCAGTCGCCGCCTCGGCGGACTTGTTGATAGCCTCCTTTCCGTTCCCGCGGCAAGGGGCGAGTTAAAGTGAAATCAAATTTAAAAGGAGATCATACAAATGGGAAAGGTTAAAACACATAAGGCCTCTGCTAAGAGATTCAAGGTGACGGGTTCCGGTCGCGTCAAGATGTCGCACTGCCATCGCCGCCACAAGACCGGTAACAAGAGCGGTAACAAGCTGCGTCATCTGCGTGGTAGCGCATACGTTCACGAGGCTATGGCCGACAACATCAAGAGCTTGATCTGCAAGTAAGACGAGAGAAAGTAGAGGAGTAGAAAAATGGCAAGAGTTAAGGGCGCGATTATGGCGCGCAAGAGAAGAAATAAGGTTTTGAAGGCTGCTAAGGGCTACTGGGGTGCAAAATCCAAGCACTTCAAGATGGCTAAGCAACAGGTCATGAAGAGCGGCAACTATGCATTTGCAGGCCGCAAGATGAAGAAGAGAGATTTCCGCAGCCTGTGGATCACCCGTATCTCTGCTCAGGCAAAGGTCAACGGTATGAACTATTCCACGCTGATGCACGGTCTGAAGAAGGCCGGTATTACCCTCAACCGCAAGATGCTGGCTGAGCTGGCTGTTTCTGATAAGGAAGCTTTCGCAGCTCTGGCAGAGCAGGCTAAGGCAGCTCTGTAAGTCTTTGAATAAAAACCCGACAATGTGTCGGGTTTTTGTCATAGATAGGCATTTGTTGCAGATGCCGAAAAAGTGGTTTTTTCATCCAATTCTTCCTGTTTTTGGGCGAAAAAATCCCCGTATTATAATCATAAGGAGGTAAAATGCATGGCCTTGCCGTATGAGATCATCACGTCCAGACAGAACAATCTGCTGGTGGAAACGCATAAGCTGACCGACCGCAAGCACCGAAATCGCACTGGTAATTTTCGCTTCGACGGCGTCAAATTGACGGCCGAAGCGCTGTTGCGCGACGTGGAATTGGTTGCCGTTTTGCTTCGTCAGAGCGACGCTGAAGCGGTCACGGCGCGTATCCGCTCGCTTTCCGGCAAGGAGTTTCCCGACGGCACGCGCGTCGTCTGCGTGGCGGACCATGTGTTTGACAGCCTTTCGGAGGAAAGTGCACCTGAGGGTGTCATTTGCGTTGCCAAGATGCAGGGCGAGTGGCACAGAATATGGCAGAGTGACATGGGTACGCCTACACTTGAAGAGCGTATCATGCTGCTCGAGTCGGTGCGCGATCCTTCTAATCTTGGCGCGATCGTCCGCAGTGCCGCGGCGCTCGGTGTGGATCGACTGATCCTGAGCGCCGACTGTGCGGACATCTATAGTGCCAAAACGGTGCGCGCTTCGATGGGAACGCTGTTTTCACAGCGCATCGATCGCACCGACGTACTGTCCGATTATATCACTCGTCTGCGTGCTGACGGCCGCCGCGTGTTTGCCGCCGCGCTGGACGAGAGTGCCGAGCAGTTGGGCGGCTTTGCCATTCAAACGGGCGACTGCGCTGTGATCGGTAACGAAGGACACGGCTTGTCGTCCGCGGTGATCAAGGCTTGCGGCCGCACCGTGTATATCCCCATGACGGATCGCGCCGAGTCGCTCAATGCGGCGGTGGCGGCGGCTCTGCTGATGTGGGAGTTCGGTCGCAAAGGATAAAAAAACGAAAAGGGAAGGAGTAACCGTATGCAACAGCAAGGCAATGATATTTTGTTCTGGATCTGGCTGTCCCGTCGCTTTGGCGCAGGCAGTAAGCTGTATCCCGTATTGCTTGAACGCTTTGGAACGCCGTATGATATTTACAATGCGGACGAAGAAGAGATCACGGCGCTGATGCCCGAGCTCGGTATGCGAGAGCGACGTGCGCTGTGTGACAAGAATCTGGACGAGGCGTATGACATTGCGGGCTACTGCAAGCGAGGCGGCTATTCCATTCTTTGTTACAATGACGCAAGATACCCCTTGAGCTATCGCAGCTTGTCCGATCCGCCTCTGTTGCTGTATTATCGCGGCACCTTGCCCGATTTTCAGAATCGATTGTGCATCGCCATGGTCGGAACGCGAAAGATGAGCGAATACGGCCGCCGTATTGCGTATAAAATAGCCTATGAGCTGGCTGCCGCAGGCGTGATTATCGTCAGCGGTATGGCGCTTGGCGTTGACAGCGTGGCCTCCTGTGCCGCGCTGGCGGCAGGCGGTCAGACGGTTGCCATTTTCGGCAACGGCATCGACGTGGCCTATCCGCCCGAGCACGCGGGATTTAAAAAGATCCTGGAGCAGCGCGCGCTGGTCATGAGCGAGTTCGCGCCGGGTACTGAGCCCAAGGGTAGCAATTTTCCCATCCGTAACCGACTGATCAGCGGTCTTTGCCAAGGCACGCTGGTGGTCGAGGGCGCAGAAGGAAGCGGTGCGCTGATCACCGCCGACCGTGCGCTGTCGCAGGGACGCGATCTGTACGCCGTTCCTGCTAATATCGGTGATCCCAACGCGTCGGGCGTCAATCGCCTGATTCGCGACGGTGCCCGCGTGGTGCTGTGCGCCGATGATATTTTGAAGCAATATAGTCTGCTTTACCGTCACGCAACGAGTGCCGCCTCCGGGGCCGCACTCGGTAAGAGATCGGACTACGACGGCGAAATGCTCTCTCGTATGGGTGTTTACAGCCGTACCGTCGGCGGTCACGAGCGCGTCAGCGCGGCAACGGCAACGCTGACGGCGAGCACGCCGACGGGCGAGCCGCGGCCTGCGGTGAAAGCAGAAAAATCCGTTCCCAAGCCTAAGAAGAGTGAGCCGCGCAAGCGCGTGGCAGAGCCCGAGATCGCACCGTCCAAAACGGTGCCCTGCGAGGCCGATCACTCTGCCGAAGTATTGCAATCGCTCGGTGAACGGGAGCGCAAGGTCTTTGAGGCCATTCCGATGGATCATCCCATGGCCATTGACCGATTGCAATCACTTGGATATTCCACGGGAGAGCTTCTGGCGGCACTTTCGCTGCTGGAGATCCGCGGTCTGATCCAAACCCTGCCCGGCGGTCTTTACTGCCGCGCGTAATTTACGTTTGACGCTTTTCCGCTTGTCGCATGCGACGGCGGTGTTCACAGAAAGGAATATAGTTACATGGCAAATCTCGTAATTCTTGAGTCCCCCTTTAAAGTACACACGGTCAAGGCTCACCTTGGCTCCGGCTATAAGGTTATCGCCTGCAACGGTCACGTTCGTGACCTGCCTAAGAGCTCGCTTGGCGTTGACATTGAAAACAATTTTGATCCGCACTATATCAACATCCGCGGCAAGGGCGATCTTATTCGTGAGATCCGCAAGGAAGCCAAGGCGGCCAATAAGGTCTTTCTCGCAACGGACCCTGACCGCGAGGGCGAAGCAATCGCTTGGCATCTGTCGGTGGCATTGGGCATTCCCGTGGAAAAGACGCTTCGCGTTACCTTCAACGAGCTGACCAAAACCGTCGTCAAGGCGGGCATCAAGGCCCCCAGACGCGTGGATATGAACCTGGTCGACGCACAGCAGGCGCGCCGTATTCTTGACCGTATCGTCGGCTACAAGATAAGCCCTCTGCTTTGGAAAAACGTACGCAGCGGCCTGAGCGCAGGACGCGTGCAGTCGGTCGTTACCAAGCTGTTGGTTGAGCGCGAGCAGGAGATCCGTGCGTTTACGCCTGAGGAATATTGGACCGTTGAGGTAACGCTCGTTACCGAGGACGGCAAGAGCTTCGTCGTGCACTATCGCGGTGACGCGGTAGACGGCGGTGAGACGCGCGTTCGTCTGACTGAGGAAGCGCAGGCCATGAAGATTGCCAACGACGCAAGAACGGGCGAGTTTGTCGTTCGCTCGGTCAAGACCTCGACCAGAACCAAGATGCCCGCGCCCCCCTTTACCACCTCGACGCTTCAGCAGGAAGCGTCCCGACGCCTGGGCTTCCAGTCCCAGCGCACCATGCGCGTGGCGCAGGAGCTGTACGAAGGTATCAACCTCGGCTCCGAAAACGGCGGCGTGCAGGGTATTATCACCTACATGCGTACCGACTCCCAGCGCATCTCCGCTGAGGCGCAGACGGCCGCGCGTGCTTTGATCGGACAAAAGTACGGCGAGGAGTATATTCCCGAAACGCCTCGTCAGTATAAGACGCGCGCAGGCGCACAGGACGCGCACGAGGCTATCCGCCCCGCCAGAGTGGAGCTGGAGCCCCAGATGATCCGCAAGTCGCTCTCAAGCGATCAGTACAAGCTGTATAAGCTGATCTGGGAGAGATTCGTCTCCAGCCAGATGCAGTCGGCAACGCTGTCAGCGCTGCAGGTCGATCTGGCCTGCGGTCAGCACATCTTCCGCGCAGGCGGATACACCGTAACGTTCCCCGGCTACATGGCCTTGTATGAGGAAATGGTCGACGAGCACGTCAATCGCCGTGATGCCGACGTACAGGAGGAGCGCGACGCGCGCATCCCT
The DNA here is from genome assembly GCA_015064805.1 of Oscillospiraceae bacterium. Lineage (GTDB taxonomy): Bacteria > Bacillota > Clostridia > Oscillospirales > CAG-272 > SIG644. The sequence goes on along the minus strand of SVRN01000028.1, from coordinate 16,211 downwards.
CCGCTGAACGAGGGCATGGTACTGCATTCGTCTGACGTAGCACCCCAGCAGCACTTTACCGAGCCGCCCGCCCGCTACAACGAGGCGTCGCTGGTCAAGCTGATGGAGGAGAAGGGCATTGGTCGCCCCTCTACCTATGCGACGGTCATTACGACCATCATTTCCCGCAACTACGTCAACCGTGAGGGCAAGATGCTCGTTCCCACCCAGCTTGGTGAGATCACGACCCAGATGATGAAGGAGCATTTCCCCGACATCGTCGATACCGGATTCACGGCCGATATGGAAAACGAGCTGGACGATATTGAAAACGGCGAGCGCACGCTGCATCAGGTGCTCAGCGAGTTCTGGGGGCCCTTTGAAAAGGAGCTGGCCAACGCGGAAAAGACGCTTGGCGCACAGACGCTTGAGGTGCTCGTGGAGGAAACGGACGAGATCTGCGAGAAGTGCGGCAGCCGCATGATCGTCAAGAACGGTCGTTTCGGCAAGTTCATCGCTTGCCCCAATTATCCTAAGTGCAAAAACACCAAGCCGCTGGAATCCCCTAAGCCTGCTGAGCAGGCGGAAGCCGAGCCGACGGAGGAAACGGAAAAGAAGCCCGCAAACGGTACGGTCGTTCCCGATATGAAGTGCGAGCAGTGCGGTGCGGATATGGTACTGCGTACCGGCCGCTTCGGCAGCTTCTACGCTTGCTCGCGTTATCCCGCATGTAAGTTCACCAAGCAAAAGACGCGTGAGGTCGGCGTGGATTGTCCCAAGTGCGGCAAGCCGCTGATCACTCGTCACGGACGCCGTCATACCTTCTACGGCTGCTCGGGCTATCCGAGCTGCGATTTCTCCTCGTGGGATCTGCCTACGAAGGAGATCTGCCCCACGTGCGGTAGTATGCTGTTCGTCAAGAAGAGCAAGGGCCTGCTCGTCTGTGCCAAGGAGGGCTGTGGCTACTCCTGCAAGGCGCCTGAGATCGTTGAGCAGACGAACGACACCGCGGAGGACGTATGATGACGGCACAGGATACGAGCCGTCCGACCATCGCGATCTACGGCGCAGGTCTTGCCGGCTGTGAGGCGGCGTGGCAGGCGGCCAACATGGGCGTACAGGTCAAGCTGTACGAAATGAAGCCCCATAAGTACACGCCCGCGCATCACGCGCCCGGCTTTGCCGAGCTGGTCTGCTCCAATTCGCTTCGTTCGGACAGCGTGACCAACGCGGTAGGGCTGCTCAAGGAGGAGATGAGCCGCTGCGGCTCACTTATCATTGAGGCGGCGAGGGCCACCCGCGTGCCTGCGGGTTCGGCGCTGGCGGTCGACCGTACGGCATTTTCCGATTATATTACTGACAAAATCCGCAACCATCCGCTTATCGAGGTCATCGATCGTGAGATGCGTGAGGTCGAGGAGGGCGTGATCACCGTGATTGCAACGGGGCCGCTGACCTCGGACGCGATGGCGGACTACATCGCCAACACGCTGGGCTGTGACGGCTTGCATTTCTTTGATGCGGCCGCGCCCATCGTCGACGCGGATACCATCAACATGGACGTGGCGTATTTCGCCTCGCGCTATAATAAGGGCGACGCGGATTATATCAACTGTCCTATGTCAAAGGAACAATACGAAGAATTTTACAGCGCCTTGATTTCTGCCAAGGAAGCAGAGCTTAAGGAGTTCGACCGCGAGGAGCAAAAGGATCTGACCGTGTTTGAGGGCTGTATGCCCGTTGAGGTCATGGCCCGCCGCGGACACGATACGCTGCTCTACGGACCGCTCAAGCCCGTCGGCTTGGTCGATCCCCGCGTGGGAACGGAGGCGTATGCCGTAGTCCAGCTTCGCCGCGAAAATCTGGAGGGAACGATGTACAATCTCGTTGGCTTCCAAACACATCTGACCTTTCCCGAGCAAAAGCGAGTCTTCCGTCTGATCCCCGGACTTGAGAACGCGGAGTTTCTGCGTTTTGGCGTTATGCACCGCAATACCTACCTCAATTCACCCGGACTTTTGGACGCGACCTACGCGCTCAAAGGACGCCGTGGTATCTTCTTCGCCGGTCAGATGACGGGCGTGGAGGGCTACGTGGAGTCGGCGGGCTCGGGCTTGATCGCAGGACGGAACGCCGCGCTGTTGGCGCTTGGTCGCGAGGGACAAGTCTTCCCCCGAGAGACCATGCTGGGCGCGATGGCGGCCTATGTCAGCGAGGGCAGTATGCAGGGCAAGGGACATTTCGTCCCCATGAACGCCAACTTCGGCATTATCCCGTCGCTGGGCGAGCGCGTCAAGGGGGGCAAGATTGCCAAATACGAGCGTTATTCTGCCCGTGCCCTGGCGGCGCTAGCGCCTTATCAAATCATCGAAATCTGAAAGGAGAACTACATATGAGAATCATTATTGATATTATGGGCGGCGACAACGCACCCCGCGAGACGATGCTGGGTGCGCTGGCAGCTGCCGAGGAATATAAAGATCTGGGCGCGGAATACACGCTGGTCGGTGATGAGAGCGCCATTCGCGCCATCGCCGCCGAGCAGGGAGCGGATCTGTCTGGTTTCGAGATCGTGCCGACCGAGCAGGTCATCACCATGGAGGACGACCCCGTTTGCGTTATGCGCGCCAAGAAGGATTCGTCCATGTCGACGGGTCTGCGTATGCTGGTCGAGGGCAAGGGTGACGCCTTTGTCAGCACGGGCAACACGGGTGCTCTGTTTACGGGCGCGATGCTCATCGTTCGTAAGATCCGTCACGTACAGCGTGCGGGCATTGCGACCATTCTGCCGCTGAGCAATCCCGTGCTTCTGATGGACACGGGTGCTAACGTCGAGGTCACCGAGGAGAATCTTGAGCAGTTTGCTCGCCTCGGCTCGGCTTACATGAAGACGTTGTACGGTCTGGAGAAGCCCCGCGTGGGTCTGCTCAACAACGGTATCGAGGACTGCAAGGGAACGCCTTTGCAGGTTGAGGCGTATGCCAAGCTGTCCGCGATGGAGGACATCAACTTCGTCGGTAATATCGAGGGGAGCGCGCTTCCGTTTGACGTGTGCGACGTGCTGGTCACCGACGGCTTCACGGGCAACGTTCTGGTCAAGACCATTGAGGGTATGGGCAAGCTGTTGATGTCCGAGCTCAAGGACGTGTTCTACGGCACGGGCCTTAAGGGCAAGATCGCAGGTGCGCTGGTCAAAAAGCCCCTGCACGATATGAAGAAGCGCTTCGACGCCAACGAGGTCGGCGGTGCGCCCATTCTGGGCGTTTCCAAGCCCGTCATCAAAGCACACGGCTCCTCCAACGCCAAGGCGTTCAAGAACGCCATTCGTCAGGCGATCGCTTACGCATCGTCGACGACCATCGACGACGTGACCGCTACCATGGCGGCTGTCGCCGAGCAAAAGAAGGCCGCACAGAAGAAGGCGGCCAAGGAAGAGGACGAGGATCTGACGCCTTCGCCCTATCCCCGTCTGAAGTGAAAGGAGTGATACACATGGCTTCGTATCCGCTGCCCATGCAGGAGCTGGAGAGCGCCATTGGCTATCATTATCAGAATAAAGAGCTGCTTGAGCGAGCGCTGACGCACTCCTCCTTTTCCAATGAAATGGGTGTGCCCAATCACCACCTGCTTTGCAACGAACGGCTGGAATTTCTCGGTGACTCGGTGCTGTCCATCATCACCAGCGACTATCTGTTCGCTCATTTCAAGGACTGCCCTGAGGGAGATCTGACCCGCATGCGCGCTGACGTTGTCTGTGAGCGGGCTCTCGCCAAGTACGCGGAAAAAATCTCGCTTGGCTCTTATCTTCGCCTTGGTAAGGGCGAGGAGCGCAACAACGGCCGCGAGTGCCGTTCCATCGTGGCGGACGCCTTTGAGGCTCTGCTCGCTTCGATGTATCTGGACGCAGGCCGCGAGCGCGTGAGTGAGTTTTTGTTGCCCTTTATCAAGGAAGAGCTCGAAAATCTCAAGCCGGGTGGCTTTCAGGGCGACTGCAAGACAAGACTGCAGCAGTTCGTTCAGCAAAACGAAGGTGATTTCCTCGAGTACGTCACGGTTGGCGAGTCGGGCCCCGATCACCGCAAGACCTTTTCGGTCGAAGCCCGTCTGAACGGCAATATCATCGGACGCGGTGAGGGCCGATCCAAGCGCGGCGCGGAGCAGGCGGCAGCCAAGGATGCTCTTGTGCTGTTCGGCATTGCCGAGGAATGACCTTGATGTCAAGCAAGCATTTACACAAAAATATTCCCATTTTTATCCCACATATGGGTTGCCCGCACGCTTGTGTGTTCTGCGATCAACGGACCATCTCGGGACGTTCGGACTTCTCTTTGGACGAGGTTGATCACGAGATTCGTACCGCGCTTGCCACGCTTCCCAAGGGCGCTGTTGCCGAGATCGCCTATTTCGGCGGCTCGTTTACGGCCATCGACCGAGGGCTTATGGTGCGCCTGCTGGATATGGCGCAGGGCTACGTCGATGCAGGTAAGGTCAGTGGCATCCGTTTTTCTACCCGCCCCGACGCGGTAGGGGAGGACGTTCTGGATATTCTGTCGCGCTATACGGTATCGGCGATCGAGCTGGGGCTGCAGAGCATGGACGATACCGTGCTGTCCCTTTGCCGCCGTGGGCATACCGCTGCGCAAGCGGAGGACGCTTGCCGACGCATCGTCGCACGGGGATATTCGCTGGTCGGTCAGCTGATGATCGGCCTGCCGGGAGCGACGCCGGAGAGCGAGCTTGCCACAGCTACGCGTATTTGTGAGCTGGGCGCTGTCGCCGCCCGCGTTTACCCGACGGTCGTCTTTGACGGCACGGCATTGGCGGCGTGGATGCGAAGCAGTCAATACGTGCCGCTGACGAACGAGGTCGCGGCCGAGCGTTCGGCTTACGTGCTGGACGTGTTTGAACGAAACGGCGTAGAGCTTTTGCGCGTGGGGCTTTGCGCGTCGGACGGACTTTCCTCCGATGCCGCGATCGGCGGTGCCAACCATCCCGCACTTGGCGAGATGGCCTATGGCGCGCTGTTCTATAGGCGTATGACGCAGGCCATGGAGGCCAGCGGCATTGCTTGGCAAGGGCGAGAGGTGACCTTTTTCGTGCCGCGCGGCAAGACGTCGCAGGCCGTCGGTCAGCATCGCGCCAATGTGAAGCGACTGACCGAAACGTTTGGGCTTTCGCGCGTCAACGTAAAAGAAAGCGATCAACTGACGGGAACGCAACTGGTTCTGTCAGAGTAAAACTATAGATATACCAGGGAGGTATACGACTTTGTATTTGAAATCATTGGAAATGCAGGGCTTTAAGTCCTTTCCGGATAAGACCAAGCTGATCTTCGACGCCGAGGGCGCGTTGGTCAATCCGACGGGCAAGGGCTCGTCCGACCCCGGGCAGGCGGGTCACGCCGCAGGCGTAACCGTCATCGTAGGCCCCAACGGTAGTGGTAAGTCCAACATTTCGGACGCTATGCGTTGGGTTTTGGGTGAGATCTCGTCCAAGAGCCTGCGCGGATCGAAAATGGAGGACGTTATCTTCGGCGGTGCGGACAGCCGCAAGCCTATGGGCTATGCCGAGGTATCCGTTACCTTTGATAACAGCGATCCGCAGCAGCGATTGGACTGCCCTTATGACGAAGTAACCGTTACCCGCCGCTATTACCGCGCGGGTGAGAGTGAATATTTCATCAATCGCCGCGCCGTTCGTCTGCGCGATATTTACGAGCTGTTTATGAATACGGGTATTGGCCGTGACGGTTATTCCATCATCGGTCAGGGCCGTATTGCCGAGATGGTCTCGCGTAAGAGCGAGGATCGCCGCGCCATTTTTGAGGACGCGTCGGGTATTGCCAAGTATCGTCACAAGAAGAACGAGGCTGAGCGCAAGCTGGCACAGACCGAGGACAACATGACCCGCGTGCGCGACATTTTTAGCGTGATCGAAGCGCAGGTCGAGCCGCTGGCCAAGGAGTCGGCGCGCGCGAAAAAGGCAATCGAGCTTATGGAAGCTAAAAAGCAGGCAGACGTCAGCCTTTGGCTGTACGATACCGAAAGATTGCGCCGTGAGTTGGACGTAGCGGAAGAAAATCTCAACCATTCGACCTTTGATCTGGCGCGCGCCGAGGAGGCCGTCGCGTCGATGGAGGAGCAGAATAACCGTCTGTTCGAGCAGTCGCAGAGCAATAAGATGAACAGCGAGGAGCTGCTCACCCAGATCCGCCGTCTGACCGAGGAGATCCACGCTCTTGACAGCGATTATCGCGTCAAGGAGAGTAAAGTGGGACACACGCGCGAGCTGATCGCGGCGGCACAGGGAAGCATTGAGAGCACCGATCGCTCCATGCAGCTTGAGATCGACTGCTGCACCGAGCATCACCAGAAGATCGCCGCGCTTCGCGATGCGGCACAGCTTCTGACCGAGGAGCAGTCGGCTCTGATGTCCGAGCAAAAGGAGGTACGCGAGCGGATCGAGGTGCTTGAGGCAAATATTGCTACGGCGCAGGAGGATATCCTTGCGCTCGACGCTCGCGCGACTGACGTCAAGGTGCGTCTGTCCGTCATCGAAAACGCAAGAGAGAACGACGACGGCAAGAACGATTCCATGCGCTCCGAGCTGGATAACTACGTTCAAATCGCGGCCGGCTTGGATCAGCAATGCTCCACGCTGCGCGCGACCATTGCCGACTACGACGAGAGCCTTGCTTCGCTTGAATCGCAGACGGACGAGTTGCACGCAAGTCTGAACGAGCAGCGCGAGGCGTTTGCACAGCAGAGTGCTCAACTCAACGCGGCCAATCTTCGTGCCGAGTCGCTGACCCAGCGCATCAACACCTACCGTACCATGGAAGAGCATTTCGAGGGCTACGCCAACAGCGTTCGCTACGTGATGAACCAGTATGCGCAGGGTAAGATCACCGACGCGCACGGCGCGCCCTGCGGCACCATTTACGGCCCGCTGTCCCAGCTGATTTCGGTCGATGATCGGTATATTACCGCCATTGAAACGGCACTGGGCGCGAATTTGCAGAACATTGTCGTTGACAATGAAAATACCGCCAAGTCTGCCATGTATGCTCTCAAGAGAGGCGAGGCAGGACGCGCGACCTTCTTCCCGTTGACCTCGATGCGCGCATCAAGCGAGACCAACGAAATGAGAACGGCGGCAGGGTATGAGGGCTACATCGACGTAGCTGACAAGCTCATTCATGCCGACGCGAAATTTGCAAACGTGCTGTCCTCGCTGCTTGGACGCACGGTGATCTTTGATAATATCGACCATGCAACCGTTATGGCCAAGGCGACGGGCTACCGTGTCCGCGTCGTTACGCTGGACGGTCAGCAGATCAACGTAGGCGGTTCGTTTACGGGCGGTTCGGTCAAGCAAAAGGGCGGCGTTCTCAGTCGCGCGGGCGAGATCAAGCGCATGGAAGGCGATCTGGCTGAACTCAAAAAGGAAATTACCGCACAAGAAAAAGCGGTGCGAACGCTGGAAAAGCAGATCGAGGAGATCGAGATCAGCATCGACGAGCTGGATAATCAGAAGGGGCTTACGGCCGTGCTTCGTGCCAGCGAGGCGGCTCAGCTGGAGCAGGTGTTGGCAAAGCGTGACGCGAATAACACGCTGATGGATAAGCTGCGCGCCGAGTACGAAGAGATCGCCCAGGCGCACGCCCGCTACGAAGAGGAACTGGCAACCTTGCGCGCCGAGGAAACGGCACTGCGTACCCAGATCGAGGAGATCCGTGCGGCGCGCCAGTCCATGGACGAACAGAGAAACGACCTGGAGGATCGCGCGGACGAGATTGAAAAGAGACTGACCGAGCTGTACGTCCGTATCAGCGCCAACGAAAAGGACAGCGAGACCGAGCATATGCTCATTCGCTCTGCCGAGGAGCGCATCGACGCCTTCAGCGCACAGCTGCAGGCTTTGCGCGAGCGCATGGCGGAATATCAGCGCCAGATCAGTGAGCTGACCGAGCAAATGGAAATGAACCGCGAGGTGCTCGTGGAGGGACAGGCCAAGCTGGACGGTCTGAACGCCCGCCGCAAGCTGGTCGAGGAGGACGGCTTTGCCTTCGAGAAAAAGCTCAACGAGCTCAATCGCAAGATGCGCGAAAAAATGGACGAAAAGGAACAGATCTTCCGCGTTCACACCAAGAACGAGACCAAGCTCGCACAGCTTCGTGCCGAGCAGGATAAGCTGTCGGGCAAGCTGTGGGAGGACTACGAGCTGACCCGCGCCGACGCGCTGGCACTTGGCTATCCCGCCGTCACGGCAGAGAACCGTATGTCCGTTCTGGCTACCCAGACCGAATGCCGTCACAAGCTGCGCGGCATGGGCAACGTCGACCTTGATGCAGTAGAAAAGTATAAGGAAGTCAAAGAAAAATACGATACCATGAGTGCCCAGATCGAGGATCTGGAAAAGAGCCGCAAGGAGCTGACGGGCATCATCGAATCGCTGGAAAAGGACATGAAGGTTTCGTTCGTTGAGTGCTTCAACCAGATCAACGAAAACTTCGGCCGCGTCTTTGCCGAGCTGTTCGGCGGCGGTAGCGCAGAGCTGTCGCTGACCGATCCCGAAAACATTCTGGAGAGCGGCATTGAGATCAAGGCGGCACCTCCCGGCAAGATCATCAAGAATCTGATGCAGCTCTCGGGCGGTGAGCAGTCGTTCATCGGCGTTGCGCTGTTCTTCGCTATCCTGCAGGCCAACCCCACGCCCTTCTGTATTCTCGACGAGATCGAGGCGGCGCTGGACGAGGTCAACGTTGAGCGTCTGGCACAGTACATCAAGCGTTATTCGGCGGGTACGCAGTTTATTATGATCACCCACCGTCGCGGCACTATGGCCGCCGCTACGCGCCTTTACGGCGTAACCATGCCCGAGCACGGTATCTCCAAGGTGCTGGCGCTGGACGTGGAGAACATCAGCAAAAAGAAGGGAGACGATTGGGATGGCATTTTTGGATAAGCTCAAGGCGGGCTTGCTGAAAACGAAAAACGCCCTGTTTGGCGGCGTTCAGAATATTTTGAAGAGCTTCGTCCGCGTGGACGAGGATCTGCTGGAGGAGCTGGAGGAGCTGCTCATTTGCGCCGACGTTGGCGTTGGTGCGACCGAGGACATCATTGACGAGCTCCGCGATCGCATCAAGGACGGCCGACTCAAGGAAAAAGAGCAGGTCATGGATACGCTGCGCGAGATCCTGACGGGCATGATCGGTGAGGGCGAGCCGCTGAAGCTGGAAACGACGCCCTCCGTCGTGCTGGTCATTGGTGTCAACGGTGCAGGCAAGACGACCTCCATCGGTAAGATCGCCAATAGCCTGAAGAAAAGTGGTAAAAAAGTCGTAGTTGCGGCGGCGGATACCTTCCGCGCGGCGGCAATCGACCAGCTTGGCGTATGGTGCGAGCGCGCCGGTGTTGACATGATCCGCCAGGGCGAGGGCTCCGACCCCGCCGCCGTCGTGTACGATGCAGTCAACTATGCAAAAAACAAGCAGGCAGACGTACTGCTCGTCGATACGGCAGGACGCCTGCACAACAAGAAAAATCTGATGAACGAGCTGGCTAAGATCAACCGTGTCATTGACCGTGAGCTACCCGGCGCGTCGCGCGAGAATCTGCTCGTGCTGGATGCAACGACGGGACAGAACGCCGTGCTTCAGGCCAAGGAATTCCGTCATGCCGCCGAGCTGTCGGGCCTGATTCTGACCAAACTGGACGGTACGGCCAAGGGCGGCATCGTGCTGTCCATCAAGAAGGAGCTGAACATTCCCGTCAAGTTCATCGGCGTCGGCGAAAAGATCGACGATATGGAGCCGTTTGACGCGGATGAATTCGTCAGCGCACTGTTTTCGCTTTGAGGTGAGCTATGAGCATTAAAATCGTTCTGGCTTCACAAAATAAAAAAAAGATCGTCGAGCTTCGCACCTTGCTGTGCGAATTGATCCCCGATATTGAGATCCTTTCGCTCGCCGAGGCGGGCATTGAGGGCGACATCGTCGAGGACGGCACGACCTTTGCGGAGAACGCGCTGATCAAGGCAAGAGCGGCCGCCGCGTCGGGCTATATCGGCGTGGGCGACGACTCGGGACTGTGCGTTCGCGCGCTGGATTGGGCACCGGGCATCTACTCGGCACGTTATGCGGGCGGACACGGCGACGACCTTGCCAATCTTGAATTGGTGCTCAAAAACATGGAGGGAAAGACCGATCGCGCGGCGGAATTCCGCTGCTGTATCGCCTGCGTTTTCCCCGATGGAAGCGAGCCTATCGTCGCATACGGCGACGTCAAGGGCGAGCTACTGTATGAAAGTGCAGGGGAGGGCGGTTTTGGGTACGATCCCATTTTCTACTACCCGCCCTTTGGTAAGAGCTTTGGCGAGATCCCGCCCGAGCAAAAGAACAAGATCAGTCATCGTGCGGTGGCGCTGGAGGCGTTTGCCAAGGCGCTGGCCAAGCGATTGACGACCAACAATAAGTGAGGAACACAATGAAAGAATTAACGACCAAGCAGCGCGCATATCTGCGCTCGCTGGCTACCCACATCGAAACCATCATGCAGATCGGCAAGGGTGGTGTGGGTGACGCCATGGTAAAAACGGTTTGCGACGCACTCGAGGCGCGCGAGCTGATCAAAATGAAGGTGCTGGAAAACAGTGGTGAGGCAGTACGCGACGTGGCCGAGGAGCTGGCAGAGGCGTGCGGTGCCGTGCTTGTTACCGTTATTGGCAACAAGCTGGTGCTGTATCGTCAAGCGAGCGACCCCAAGCGCCGCAAGATCGAGCTGCCATGAGAATCGGAATTTACCGCGGCAGCTTTTCCCCCATCCACAACGGACACGTAGCGGCCGCCAAGGCCTTTATGGAGCAGATGTGGCTGGACGTGCTGTATATCGTACCGTCGGCGACGGCACAGGGAAATGCCAACGCGTGGCAACGCTTAAAAATGTGTGAGCTTGCCTTTGAGGGCGTGGACGGCGTGCTGATCAGCGATTTTGAGATCCGCCGCGGCGAGGACTGCGACGCGCTCACGACGCTTCGTGCCTTTGCGTCCGACGAGCATCGTTTGTTCTTGCTCATGGGCACGGACGAGCTGTTGACGCTGCATCGTGCGCAAGGCGTTGAGGAGATCTTCAAGCTCTCCTATCCCGTCTATATGCGTCGGGAAGGAAACGATCCCATTCTGGACGCCCGCATCGTTGCGAAAATTTCGGAATATCAGCAAAATTACGGCAAGGTGGTGCGCCGCATCGTCGGCGATCCTATCGTGGTTTCGGGTACGGGCGTGCGAGCCGCGCTGTCCAAAGGGAACGATATTTCCCGCATGGTGCCGCCCGCCGTGGAAAAATATATCCGCGAGAACGGATTGTATAAAACGCAACAAGGAGTGGCACAATGATGATGAACGATGCTCATATCACCCTGGAAATGCTGGACGAGCTTCGCGCGAGCATTCAAAACAGTATGTCGCCCAAGCGCTACATTCACACCTGCGCGGTTGAGGGCATGGTCGCCCGCCTTTGCGAGCTGTTTTGCCCCGAGTGCACGACCGAGCTTCGTGCGGCGGCGCTGCTTCACGACATTACCAAAGAGGAAAGTTTGGAAAAGCAGTTGCAATTATGCCGCGAGTTTGATATAATAGTACAATCAGGCGACGTGCTGGCCCCCAAGACGTTTCACGCCAAGACGGCGGCCGCGCTGATCGTACGTGAGTATCCTGCCTTTGCAAGTGAGGCAGTCGTGAGTGCGGTTCGTTGGCACACGACGGGACACGCCGACATGACGCTTGGCGAGCAGCTGCTGTATCTTGCCGATTATATCGACGACAGCCGCATGTTTCCCGATTGCGTGAGACTGCGCAACTATTTCTGGCGTGCGGATCCTGGGGCAATGGACGAAAGCGCAAGAATAGCGCACCTGTACGATACGTTGATCATGTCCTTTGACATGACCATGCGCCATCTGCTGGATGAAAACGCGACCATCAGCCTTGACACGATACTGGCGCGCAACGCGCTGATCGAAAAGAAGGCGGGGCTTTGATGCGATAGATAGATTACATAATTCTGAATACAGAGGAGTGTAATCTATGAAACGCAAATTGACCGCAAAGGTGCTGATCTTGCCCTTGCTGATCGCCTTTTTGATATTGTTGCCGCTGGTGTGTGCCGCCGTGATCGGTGAGCACCGCTACGAGCGGCGCCATCCTGCCTACATGCAGCATTTTTGGCTGCGGCTGTGGGGCGAAGAGGAGGCCGCGGACGGTGGCGATGGTAATATCGCTACGCTGGCCGAGCAAAAGGGAAGAGTCAACGTGCTGGTGCTGGGCAAGGACCGCGCGGCGGGCCTGACTGACGTCATGATGCTGGCCTCGCTGGATACCAAGGATCACACGCTTCAGCTGTTGCAGATCCCCCGCGATACCTACGCCTCCTATACGACGGCGGCGTACAAAAAGATCAACGGCGCGTACGCCAAGCTGGGCGGCGCGGGCGTTGCCGACTTTTTGCAAAAGAATCTGGGCGTTGCGGTCGATCACTACGTTTGCATTGATCTTGACGTGCTGGGCGAGATGGTGGACATGATGGGGGGCGTTCGCATGAGGGTGCCTGCCGACATGAACTACGACGACCCTGCGCAAAACCTGCACATTCATCTCAAGGCAGGAGATCAGGTGTTGGACGGCAAAACGGCGCAAATGTTCGTTCGCTTTCGCTCGGGCTACGCGCTGGCCGACGTCGGTCGCATGGATGCGCAAAAGCTGTTTTTGTCAGCGCTGGCAAAGCAAGCAAAGGAAAATCTCAATGCGGTGCAGACGGTCAATCTCGTTTGCAGCTGCTTTGGAAAAATAAAAACAGACATGGGACTGGACGACTGCATCAGCTGTGCCAAGGCACTGCGGCAGGTCGAGCTTTCCAATATGCACATGGCCACGCTACCCGGTGCCTCAGCACGGACAGAGGGCAACAGCGGAGCTTGGTATTATATCCTCAACCGTGATGCAACGTCGCAATTGCTGGCGCGGACGGCAGGAGGAAGTGCGGATGGCTTTGATCCAAGCGAAAAATTCACCGATCGGAGCAAGCGCGCGTTCGATGCCATTTACCGTGCGTCGGCGGATAGCTGCAAGACGAAGGACTATACTGCCGAGGGAACGCTTGGCGGCGAGATCGACATTCGCCGCATCTCGTGATTTTGAACGTACATAAATTTGATATACATAAAAAGGATAGGAAAACAATGGAAGAAAACAAGATTTTGAAGCCGACCGAAGCCGTTGATGCCGAGTTTTGGTCCGAGGAAGAATATCGCAAGCTGCCCACGCTCAAGGGCGCTGAGCCGCTGGAGCTGGCGCGTGAGATCGCTCGCGTGCTGGACAACAAGCGCGGACGGGACGTCAAGGTCCTGCACGTTGAGGATAAGACGGTCTTGGCCGACTATTTCGTGCTTTGCACCGCAAACTCCAACACCCACATCAAGTCTCTGATCGGTGAGGTGGAATACCGCCTGGGCTTGCGCGGTGTGGATACTCACCACGTCGAGGGCCGTGATAACGGCACCTGGGTCATCGCGGACTATTATCACGTCATCGTTCACGTCTTCAGCCGCGAGGCAAGAGAGTTCTACAATCTGGACAAGCTGTACGGCGACGCGCCCGAGGCTGGCGAGCAGATTTAACTTTGACATTCAATATCTTTAATATATAAGAGGAGAGCTAACTATGAAATACGATGTTTCTGCGGTTGAACAAAAATGGCAGAAAAAGTGGGAAGAGGCAGGTATTTTCAATGCTGAGGACCACTCCGAAAAGCCCAAGTTCTATGGTCTGGTCGAGTTCCCGTACCCTTCGGGCTCGGGCATGCACGTAGGCCATATCAAGGCCTATTCGGGACTTGAGGTCATCTCGCGTAAGAGAAGAATGCAGGGCTACAACGTGCTGTTTCCCATCGGCTTTGACGCGTTTGGTCTGCCCACCGAAAACTCGGCCATCAAGACGGGCGTACACCCCAGAGAGCTGACCGACCGCAATATTGCCAAATTCTCGGGCCAGCTTCGCCGCGTCGGCTTCTCGTTCGACTGGAACCGCGTGGTCGATACGACCGAGGAGGATTACTATAAGTGGACGCAATACATATTCCTCAAGCTGTTTGAGAAGGGTCTTGCGTTCCGCGACACCGCACTGGTCAACTATTGCCCGCATTGTAAGGTCGTTCTGTCTAACGAGGACTCGCAGGGCGGTAAGTGCGATATCTGTAAGTCGGATATCATCCAGAAGTCCAAGGACGTCTGGTATCTGCGCATCACCGAGTACGCTGATAAGCTGCTTCAGGGTCTGGACGAGGTAGACTACCTGCCCAACATCAAGCAGCAGCAGGTTAACTGGATCGGTAAATCCCGCGGTGCGTTCGTCAACTTCGGCGTGACCGGCACGGACGATACCCTGCGTATCTACACCACTCGCCCCGATACGCTCTTTGGCGTTACCTTCATGGTTATCGCGCCCGAGCATCCCATGCTCAAGGTCTGGGCAGATCGCATCACCAACATGGACGCCGTCAAGGCTTATCAGGAGGAGTGCGCCAAGAAGACCGAGTTCGAGCGTACCCAGCTGGTCAAGGACAAGACGGGCGTATGCCTGGAAGGCGTTCGCGGTATCAACCCCGTCAACGGCAAGGAGATCCCCATCTACATTGCCGACTACGTTATGATGGGCTACGGTACGGGCGCGATCATGGCCGTTCCCGCGCACGACGAGCGCGACTATGCTTTTGCAAAGAAGTTTGGCATTGATATCATCGAGGTCATCCAGGGCGGCAACATCGAGGAAGCCGCTTACACGGGCGACGGTCCGATGGTCAACTCCGATTTCCTCAACGCATACGACAATAAGGCTGACTCGATCGCCGCTATGATCGACTGGCTGCAACAGAAGGGCATCGGCGAAGGCGGTGTTCAGTTCAAGATGAAGGACTGGGCCTTCAACCGTCAAAGATACTGGGGTGAGCCCATCCCGATCATCCATTGCCCTAAGTGCGGCATGGTTCCCGTGCCCTACGAGGAGCTACCCTTGCGCCTGCCTCCCGTGACCGAGTTTGAGCCCGGTCAGGGCGGTGAATCGCCTCTGGCAAGACTGGACTATTACGTCAACTGCACTTGTCCCAAGTGCGGCGGCGCGGCCAAGCGCGAGACCGACACCATGCCCCAGTGGGCAGGCTCGTCCTGGTACTTCCTGCGCTATATCGATCCCAAGAACGATAGCGCCATTGCCGATGAAGAAAAGCTGAAGTACTGGCTGCCCGTTGACTGGTACAACGGCGGTATGGAGCACGTGACCCGTCACATGATCTACTCCCGCTTCTGGCATCACTTCCTGTACGATATTGGTGAGGTTCCTTGCGCAGAGCCCTACGCCAAGAGAACGGCACAGGGTCTGATCCTGGGTCCCGACGGCGAGAAGATGTCCAAGTCGCGCGGTAACACGGTTGACCCCAACGAGGTCGTTGACGCTTACGGTGCCGACGTTCTGCGTACCTATATTCTGTTCATGGGCGACTACGGCAGTGCCGCTCCTTGGTCGGAAAACGGCGTCAAGGGCTGTAAGAGATTCCTTGACAGATTTGCCGACGTGGCTGATCTCGTCAAGCCTCAGGGCACGCCTGCCGCGCTGGAAACGAGCATCCACAAGACCATCAAGAAGGTCAACGCCGATCTTGAGGATATGAAGTTCAACACTGCCATCGCCGCTATGATGGGTCTGCTCAACGAGATCTACGATGCCGGCTCGATCGCCGCATCCGATTACAATATGCTGGTTCGTCTGCTGTGCCCCATCGCGCCTCACCTTTGCGAGGAGCTGTGGGAGAGTATGGGCGGCAAGGGCTTCTGCTCGCTCGCCGCATGGCCCGAGCATGACGAGGCCAAGACGGTCGATCAGGTCATCGAGCTGCCCGTTCAGATCTGCGGTAAGGTCAGAGGCAAGATCACCGTTGCGGCTGACGCCTCCAAGGACGAGATCCTCGCCGCCGCCAAGGCGCAGGTCGCATCCCAGTTGGAAGGTAAGACCATCATCAAGGAGATCGTCGTTCCCGGTAAGCTGGTCAGCCTGGTCGTAAAATAAAATTTAGCAAATATGCTAAAAACTATTGACAAATGACAAAAAATCGGTTATAATAATCGAGTGAGTTTTCAGCATGAACCTGAAGTGAGGTTTATGACTGATCCAGCGGAGGGAGGGA
>SVRN01000027.1 GCA_015064805.1 Oscillospiraceae bacterium | reverse complement strand
ATTTATACCATCCAATGAATTCATATCATATTGCGGACTGCCATTTTTGGATTTAAACAACTTCTTAAACAAATTCATCATAAAGTTACTCCAATTAGTGTATAAAAACTAAAGCCGCAGAATTAACCCTGCGGCTTCGATTGCGGTCGAAACCGCGATTTTGGTACTCAAACGCCTTATGAATACCAGAATTGGTCGGAGTGACAGGATTCGAACCTGCGGCATCGACGTCCCAAACGTCGCGCGCTACCAACTGCGCCACACCCCGAAACTTTGCTTTGATTGTTTATTCCTGTAATATTATATCAGCACGCGGGGGATTTGTCAAGAGATTTATGAAAAGCAAGGGGATAAGAGCGAAAAGAGAGGGGGCTGTGAGGCGCTTTCTTAATAATTGAATAATTTTTTGCGACAGCGAGACAATCGATCGAATTGTGTGGTATAATGGTGACAGGAGAAGCTCCAACATGAAAAACGAGGACGTTACGATATGGTGATGAAAAACAGAACGCTTCGTGCGGTGGCGATAGGATTGTTCGTAGCCGTTGAGGTGACGCTGGGCGTATTGCTTCAAACGATCGGCGGCAGGGCAGGGGACGCCTTGCGCATGAGTGCAGTCGTACTGTGCTGTCTATTCTGCGGATTGATTTTTGACCGTTCTGCCGACTATATGCTGACACAAATGGCGCTTATCTGCACGGTCTGCGCGGATTACTTTCTGGTGTGGTCGCAGCCCCGTGTTCAGCTTCCTGCGATGGTCTTTTTTCTCGCGGTACAGCTGGCATATTTTGCCCGACTTTATCTGTCGGACAACAGTGAGCGTCGCAAGCGGTGGCAGATCATTTCTCGCGGGACGCTTTCGGCTGCCGTGTTGATCGTTACCGCGGTGGTGCTGAAGCAAAGGACGGACGCCCTGGCGCTGGTTTCCATGCTGTATTACGCCAATTTGATGTCGAACGTCGTCTTTGCCTTTGCCGATTTTCGCAAGCAGAGGCTTTTGTCCATTGGCCTTTTGCTGTTTCTCTTCTGCGACACGGTGGTCGGTCTTGGCATGCTGGACGGCTATATAACAATTCCGCAGGACGCGCTCGTTTACCGCTTCATTCATCCCGGCTTTGATCTGGCCTGGGCGTGTTATCTTCCCTCGCAAGTGCTGATCACACTAAGCCTGCTTGATAAACGAAAATCAATCGAATAAAAAGCGAGCCCCGACCGTTTCGGTCGGGGCGTTTGCTATGATCAGGTGTTTTTCATGATGACGGTTTCGACGCAGTCGCCTACGTGCTCGCAAGCGTCGGCACAGGCCTCAAGGCAGTCGTAGATCTCACGCCAGGAGATGATATCCAGCACGTCGGTGCAATGATCGCGCAGGTTATATACGGCGAGCAGATACAGTCTGTCGCACTCCTCCTCAACGTGGTTGAGCTCGACGATCATATCGTGCAGCTTGCTCGATTTTTTGAAGTTGATGAACTCGGTCATGATGTCCTTCATCAGCGCGCAGCAGCTCTCCAACTTGCTGGCAAAGGCGATCGCGTCGGGCAGGACGGAGGTGATGCGGTTCATGTAGAAGCGCTGGAGGACCTCCTCGATGTTGTCCGTCACGTCGTCGATGTTATGGCTGATCAGGTCCAGGTCCTCACGGTCGATGGGAGTAACGAAGGCCTTGGCGAGTGCCGCGGACATCTCGTGCTTTTTACCATCTGCTTCATGCTCGATGGCGTGCATGGTCTCCAGCATGGTGGACAGCTTGGATGCATCGTATTCGGCCAGACATTCGACCAGATAGTGCGCGGCGGCGCGGGACTGCTCGGTTGCGGCGATGAAATTTTCAAAGTAGAAACGATCTGCTTTATTTGCCATGATTTATAAATTCCTTTCCTTTTGTCAGATGGATGTCAGAAAATAAGCATAAACAGCTTGGTCATCAAGAAGCTGATGAGACCGCAGCCGGGGAAGGTCAGTACCCACGTCAGGCACATTTCCTTGACGACGCCGAAGTTGATGGCCTTGACGTTTCGCACGGCGCCGACGCCCATGATAGCGGTGGTCTTTGCGTGGGTGGTGGAAACGGGAAGGCTGAACAGCGAGCAGAGCAAGAGCGACGAGGAGGCGGCAAGGTCCGCGGAGAAGCCTTGATACTTCTCAAGCTTAACCATGTCCATGCCGACCGACTTGATGATCTTCTTGCCGCCGATGGCCGTTCCAAGGCCCATGAGCAATGCGCACAGCACCATGATCCAGGGGGCAGGCTCCAGGGCCTGCGGGATGGCCTTGCCCTGCGACATAAACATACAAAGAATGATAATGCCCATGAATTTCTGACCGTCCTGCGCGCCGTGCATGAAGGCGGAGTAGGCCGCGCCCGCGATCTGGGCGTATTTGAAGATGGGCTCGGAGCGCTTGCGCTCCACGTGGAAGAACAGCTTGGTGACCAGCTTGCAAACCAGCCAGCCAAGGCCGAAGCCGAGCGTGACGGAAATGACGATACCGTAAAGCACCTTGACCCACTCGCTACCGTTGACGGCGTCAAAACTGCCGTGCAGGGCGATGGCACTGCCCGTAAGACCCGCGATGAGCGCGTGGCTCTCACTGGTAGGAATACCGAAGACGAAGGCCAGCGTTGCCCAGGTGACGATGGCAAACATGGCGGCCGAGAGGGCGATGATGGCCTCCTCGGAGTTTTGGCCGAAGTCTACCATGTTGGTGATGGTCTGGGCGACCTTGGGGCTGAGCAGCGTCATAACGTAGACCCCGAGGAAATTGAACACGGCGGCCATAATAATGGCGGCGCGTGCCGACATACAGCGGGTGACGACGCAGGTGGCGATGGCGTTGGGCGCATCCGTCCAGCCGTTGACCAGAATGACACCCAGCGTCAAAAGGACCGATACAAGGAGCAACGGATTTGCCAGCATTTGGTTGATAAAATCTTGAATTTCCATAGGCATTACCTCGTAGATGGCATAAGTGCGCGGATATTGTTATTATTATACCAAATTTTGCTGTGAAAGTCAAGAACGAACCAAAGAAAAAGCCCGCGCGTGCGGGCTTTTGATGACGTTATTGTTGCAATTTGAAAACAACGGTGGGATACTCCCCATGGTAGAAGGAATCGGTCTTTTTCGTGACTGTGACAACCATGCTGTCGCCTTGCATACAAAAGGTGCCGTGCAGATAGTGCGTGCGATCATACATGATGATGACGCCGTCATAAAACAGGGCAAAGCGCACTCGGTGCGTTTGTCTATCCGATACGGCAGTCCCTTTGAGCTCGTTTCCGTTGTGGCGTCCGAAACGCTGATCGGCGGCCACCTTGATGCGAATATCAGGCTGCTCCGATATCCAAAGGGAAGGGCGGACATCGTAAGGAGAATGCTCGGGGCGACCCCAGCGTGAGATGAGCTCTTGGCAAAGCCCGCCCAGCGCATCGCGCTCGCTCCAATAGGCTTTGACGCCATGCTCCTGCCCACGTTCTCTTCGGAAGGTCAACCACTGATTGCCCTCGCGGCGCATGGTATAGACCTCCTCGGCGGTGTTATCGTCAAGGTTGACTAAGGAGAGGTCGACCTCGTATTGCTCTAACTTTTTCCAAAAATCATCGCGCGTCATGCGATGGTGTCCTCCGTTTGTTCGACAAGCAAGGGCTCGTCACTCGGCTCTGCTGCCTCGACGGGTTTATTCTTTATTACGTTGAGAATATTCATGACCAGCGAAAGCGTGCAAAGAGCCAATATCACAACGTAGGTGAGGGGAAGGGTAGGCGTGTTGGCGGAAAAGATGGAAAAGAGCGTCAAGAAGACGAAGAAAAACACGAAGTTGGCATCAAAGACCAGACAGGCGATGGCTAGCTTGCGGTTACGCTTGGTGATGTTTGTAATAGAAAAGGTTAAGGGAAACAAGGTCAGCAGCGCCATGAAAATGGCAAAAACAAGAGCAAGCACAAGGGAGGCGACGGCGATTCCGACGGCAACAAGGCCAATCAGCGGCAGTTCTGTTTCCGACGAGCCGCCCGATACTTCGAGATTTTGCATACTGACACCCAAGACGATAGCGAGCAAAGTGGCCGCGAGAAACAAAACGGCATAGCAAACGACGGGAACGATATGGCGCGGGGCGAGGTTGGATTTCATGGTGATGTACCTCCTTGTCGGTTTACTTTATGATAGCATATTTTATCAGGCTTGTCAAGTCAAAGCAAAACGCAGGAATTGTCGTGTGCTCGCTTGACACGTTTTGCGGATTGTGGTAAAATAATGATGTTATTTACGGAGGCGAGAGATATGAAGCTATTGAAACGATTTATGAAATATTATAAGCCGCATATGAAGCTGTTCGTGATGGACATGCTGGCGGCGCTGGCGGTGGCTATGCTAGCCGTCGTCTATCCCATGGTGACCCGCACCATGCTCAACGACCTCATTCCCAACAAGCAATATCAGATGATCGTCTGGGCGGGCGTGGGGCTGCTGTTCATTTACGTCATTCGCATGTTGCTGCAGTTTTTCATTCAGTACGAAGGTCACATGATGGGCGTGCGTATGCAGGCGCAAATGCGCAGCGATATGTTCCGCCATCTGGAAAAGCTGCCCTTCAACTTTTACGACAACCACGAAACGGGCAAGATCATGTCTCGCATGACCAGCGATCTGATGGACATCAGTGAGCTGGCACACCACGGCCCCGAAAACATTATCATTTCTTCCATCTCCGTCATCGTCTCCTTCGTTTATCTGTTTACCATTGATCCATATCTGACGCTGATCGTGTTTGCCTGCGTGCCGTTTTTGCTCATCATTGCTATTTCTCTGCGCAAAAAGATGCGTGACGCCTTTAAGGAGAGCCGCCAGTCGACGGCCCAGATCAATGCGGCGCTGGAGAGCAGCATCTCGGGCATTCGCGTGACCAAGGCCTTCACCAATGCAGAAAAGGAAAGTGAAAAGTTCGAGGAGGGCAACAAGTGGTTCGTCAGCGCGCGCCGGAAGGCGTACAACGCCATGGGACGCTTCCACTCGGGCACGGCCTTCGTCACCGATATTTTTAACGTCATCGTGCTGATTGCGGGCGGTCTGTTTTTGTACGATGGACGCATCACCTTTGCCGATTATTCGACCTTCGTCGTGTCGATCAACCTGTTTATCTCGCCCGTGATGACCATGATCTCCTTTATGGAACAGTTCCAGAACGGTGTGACCGGCTTTGAGCGCTTCCTTGAGATCATGGACACGCCCGTCGAGCAGGATGCCGAGGGCGCGGTCGAGGTCGGACGCCTGGATGGTCACATCCGCTTTGAGGGCGTGACCTACGGCTACGAGGAGGGCAAGGACGTTCTCGATGACGTCACGCTGGACATCGGCAAGGGCAAAAAGTTTGCGCTGGTCGGCCCCAGCGGCGGCGGTAAGACGACCATCTGCCATCTGATCCCCAATTTCTACAAGGTAGAATCGGGACGCATCCTTCTGGACGGTCAGGACATCCGTTCCATCACCATGGAGTCGCTTCGCCGTAACATCGGCATTGTTCAGCAGGACATTTACCTGTTCAACGCGTCCATCCGCGACAACATTCTTTACGGCCGTCTGGACGCGACGGACGAGGAGGTCGTGGAGGCCGCCAAGCGCGCCAACATTCACGATTACATCATGACGCTGGAGGACGGCTACGACACGATCATCGGCGAGCGCGGCGTACGCTTGTCGGGCGGTCAGAAGCAGCGTCTTTCCATCGCACGCGTCTTTTTGAAGGATCCTGCGATTCTGATCCTCGACGAGGCGACGAGTGCGCTTGACAACACGACCGAGATTCTCATTCAAGGCGCGCTGGACGAGTTGTGCCGCGGACGTACGACGCTGGTCGTGGCGCACCGACTGTCGACCATCCGCAACGCCGACGAGATCGCCGTGATCGCAAACGGCAAGATCACCGAGCAGGGAAGTCACGACGACCTGATCGCTCTGGACGGTACCTATGCAAAGCTGTACCGTGAGCAGTTCAGAGAGTCGTAATAGAGAACGTTGAGGGGGACTTCTTGAAAGAAGTCCCCCTCAAACTCCCCACAAGAACTTTATCATAAAGAGAAATAGGGATCGCCCCTATCCCAACTCTCGCTTCACACATCTGCCGCTCGTGGTATCTGTATGGCGAGAGATGCATCAGATCAAATATGTCTTTCTCCTCTGTCCACCCTGAAGAGCGGCACGGAAACAGTTTCCAAAGGCGGCAGCCTTTGGCTGATTTTCTTTCGCCATTTCTTTGTTCAGCGACAAAGAAATGGCACGGCAGCGAACCGCGAACGCGCGAAGCAGTGTGAGCGTCCGGCGACGCAGATCGCTAATTACACCCTTAGACCTTCCATACCCATCTACTGCAAAAGAAAAAAGGAGCCGCTCCAAAGAACGGCTCCTGAATTTTTTGATTAGTGAGCGATGCAACGCTCGGTGTCCTTGTCAAACAGGTGGATTCTGGAGGTGTCAAATGCAACCTGAATCTTGTCGCCTGCACGAGAGGTGGAACGGGAAGAAACGCGAGCGGTCAGCTTCGCTTCATCGCCTACCTTGAGGTACAGATAAATTTCAGCACCCATCAACTCGGTAACCTCAACGTCGGTATCAACAACGGCGTCAGCAAACATAGCGATGTTGGCAGCGTCGTCGTGAATGCTCTCGGGACGGATACCTGCGATGATCTCCTTGCCGATGTAATCCTTAACGGCGGGGTTGTTGACCTTTTCAGCGGGCAGTTTAACCAACACGGGCTCAACCTGAGGCTTCATGTTGACCTCGGTTACGCGGTCGAATGCGAAGTAAACATCCTCACCCTTCTGCTCCAGACGACCGTCGATGAAGTTCATCTGGGGAGTACCGATGAAGCCTGCAACGAACTTGTTGCAAGGAGCATCGTACAGGTTCTGAGGAGTATCAACCTGCTGGATCAGACCGTCCTTCATAACGACGATACGGGTTGCCATGGTCATAGCCTCGACCTGGTCGTGGGTAACGTATACGAAGGTGGTAGCAACTCTCTGGTGCAGCTTGGTCAGCTCGGTTCTCATGGCAGCACGGAGCTTAGCGTCCAGGTTGGACAGAGGCTCGTCAAGCAAGAAGACTGCGGGGTTACGAACGATTGCACGACCCAGAGCAACACGCTGCTTCTGACCACCGGACAGAGCCTTGGGCTTACGGTCGAGCAGGTGGGTGATGTCCAGAACGCGGGCAGCATCCTCAACGCGTCTCTTGATCTCTTCCTTGGGCGTCTTATTCAGCTTCAGACCGAATGCCATGTTTTCAAACACGGTCATGTGGGGGTACAGAGCGTAGTTCTGGAATACCATCGCGATCTTTCTGTCCTTGGGAGCTACGTCGTTGACCAGACGGTCGCCGATGAACAGCTCACCCTCGGTGATTTCCTCCAGACCTGCGATCATACGCAGCGTCGTGGACTTACCACAACCGGAAGGGCCGACCAATACGAGGAATTCCTTGTCCTTAACCTCGAGGTTGAAGTCAGAAACTGCGGTAACGCCGCCGGGATATTTCTTGTAAATGTGACGAAGGGAAATGCTTGCCATTTGAATGTAACCTCCTGAATTTATGACATATGTAGCACTATGACATTTTACTATTATTGCTATACTATTGTACCAAATTTTGCGCTGATTGGGAAGTGGGACAATCCCCAAAATTCGCGCACTCGAGTTGTGCAAGTGTGACAATTTGGTAAGAACAAAGTATGAATAAGCGACGAAAAAGGGGCCAATATTTTAATATATTAAAATTAAGGCGATGAGAGTGAAAAGATGAGCGAGGCTTGATGGAAAAGTGGTTAAAAGCTTGAGCAACTTCTTCTACGGCCTCACACAGCGCAACTTTGTTGCGCGCGTTCGGTGTGCCGGTTTTTGTATGTTACTTCTTGCCGCGCGGCAAGAAGTAACCAAGAAACGCGCCCGGACGTTCCCTCCGGGGCCTCCCCTAGCATTGCCGCTCTTCAAAGAGTAGCAGGAGAAAGACATATTCGATCCAATGCATCTCCCGCCGCTTTGCCACCACGAGCGGCAGGCAGAGAAAGCAAGAAATCTTGCGGGTTTCTTAAGGGCATTAGGCCCTTAAGCTGATTTTCTTTCGCCATTTCTTTGTTCAGCGACAAAGAAATGGCATCAAGTTCGGTACAGATCAGCGCGCGGTGAAGCCGCGCAGTATGATCGTCAAAAGGAGAAGATGTAGAAAATTTAGATTTTCTGCATCACTCGCCATATAGCTACCACGAGCGGCAGATATGGAAAGCAAAATTTGTCAAGGCAATTCTAATATTGTGGAGCGGCTGGGGTTCCCGAAAACGAGTGAAGCGAGTTTTGGGGGTTCGCAGCAGAGCGAGGAGAGGGCCCACGCAGCTTGCGGCAGCCTATCTCGGCGTGCGCCGAGATGCCGAGCGTTGCTTGCCCGCTGAACACGGGCATCGCGCCAAGCGCGACCGCAAAGCTCCCGCCCTACGGAACAGCGTACACCCTTCCCCATACAAGGTTAGAAGAAGTTGCAAGGGCGAGTCTATATTTTTTTCTTAAAAGTTCTTGAGGAGAACTTCTTTCAAGAAGTTCCCCTCAAAAAACAATTACTCTTTCTTACTCTTCATCGACAGAGAAATTCTCTTTTTCTTGACGTCCACGGCCAGGACGCGGACGGTGACGACGTCACCGACGGACACGACCTCGGAGGGGTGCTTAACGAAGCGATCGGATAACTCGGAGATGTGAACCAGGCCGTCCTGATGGACGCCGATGTCCACGAAGGCGCCGAAGTCAATGACGTTGCGGACGGTGCCCTTCAGCATCATGTCGGGCTTGAGGTCGGACAAGTCCATGACGTCGGTGCGCAGCTCGGGAGGCGGCAGGGTATCACGCAGGTCGCGGCCGGGCTTTTCCAGCTCGCCGATGATATCCAGAAGCGTCGGCTCGCCAACGCCCAGCTTTTCGCATACGTTCTTGACACCCATCTCACGCACCTTGGCGCCCAGCGAGGACAGATGCCCCGCACGCACGTCGTCAGCCGAGTAGCCGAACAGTGCGATCAGCGCGCGCGCCGTTTCATACGACTCGGGGTGCACGGCCGTGTTGTCCAGGATCTCCTTGGATCCCGGTACGCGCAAAAATCCTGCGCACTGCTCGTAGGCCTTGGCGCCGATGCGCGGCACCTTGAGCAGCTGTGCGCGCGAGGTGAACTCACCGTTTTCCTCGCGGTACTTGACGATGTTCTTGGCGCTGGTCATGTTGATGCCCGAGATATAGGACAAAAGGGAATAGGACGCCGTGTTGATGTCGATACCGACCGCGTTGACGCAGTCCTCAACGACACCCGTCAGCGCCTCGTCAAGTCGGGCAGGCTTCATGTCGTGCTGATACTGGCCGACGCCGATGCCCTTGGGATCGATCTTGACCAGCTCGGCCAGCGGGTCCTGCAGTCGTCTTGCGATGGACACCGCGCTGCGCTGCATAACGTCGAAATCGGGGAATTCCTCGGCGGCCAGCTTGGAGGCCGAGTAGATGGAGGCACCTGCCTCACTGATGATGATATACTTGCAATCGTCCTCGATCTCGCGGAGCAGCTCGGCGACGAAAATTTCACTTTCCTTGGAGGCTGTGCCGTTGCCGATAGCGATGACGTCGACCTTGTGGGTGTGGATCATGCGGCGAAGGACGCGCTTGGCCTCCTCGGTGCGCTGACGGGGCTTGGTGGGGTAAATGACGCCCGTGTCGACCACCTTGCCCGTCTTGTCGACGACAGCCAGCTTACAGCCGTTGACGTAGCCGGGGTCGAAGCCCAGCACCGTCTTGCCCTTGAGGGGCGACTGCATGAGCAGGTGGGAGAGGTTGTCGGCGAACACCTTGATGGCGCCCTCGCAGGCGGCGTCGAACATATCGCTGCGGATCTCGCGCTCAATGGAGGGGGAGATCAAACGGTCGTAGCTGTCCACGACGGCGGCCGTCACGTGCTGTGCGGCAGGGCTTTTGGGATTGGTCACCACGCAGTTGAACAGATAATTGAGCACGATGTCGGCGGGCACGGTCACGCTGACCTTCAAGAATTCTTCTTTTTCACCGCGGTTGATGGCTAGCACGCGGTGGGGGGCGACCTTTTTCAGCGGCTCCTCGTATTCGTAATACTGGCTGTAGACCGAGTCCTCATCCTTGGCGGCACGAACGACGAGCGAGCCGTAGGAGAAGGTCTGACGGCGCAGAGCCTTACGGTACTCGGCGTTGTCCGAGACGTCCTCGGCAATAATATCGCGGGCGCCTGCCAGCGCCTCGTCTGCACTCTTTACGCCCTTTTCTTCGTCAATATAAGCGGTAGCTTGCTCCTCAATGGAGGGAGTATATTCGTTCTCCTGCGCCAAGAGCAGCTCGGCCAGCGGCTCGAGCCCCTTTTCACGGGCGACGGAGGCGCGGGTCTTGCGGTGCGGACGGAAGGGACGGTAAATATCGTCGACCTCGGTAATGGTCACGGCGGCCTCGATGGCGGCAACGATCTCGTCGGTCAGCTTGCCCTGTGCGTCGATAAGGTTGCGGACCTCCTCCTTGCGCTTTTCAATGTTGCGCAGGTAGTTCAATCTCTCCTCCAACGTACGGAGGACGGTGTCGTCCAGACTTCCCGTAACCTCCTTGCGGTAACGGGCGATGAAGGGAATGGTGTTGCCCTCGTCAATGAGAGCGACCGTCTTTTCGACCTGGTCGACGGTCAGATTCAGTTCTTTTGCGATGGATTCAATAATGTTCATGGTGTTCTCCGAATGTTGTGATATAGGGTGTTATAGAATACGGATGAGTTGGCCGTCGCCCGCGTCGAGTGCTACCGAGCAGCACCCATCAACGGGGATCAGCGGCTTCCATTCTCCGCTTGTTTTTTCGTATTGTTCGATTTTCTTGCCGTCCTTGACGGTCAGTGACGCTACGATCGTTTTTTCGTAATTCTTACTGGCGAGAAGTGCGTAGCCGCCTTCAAAGCAACCGACGGTCAGGTCTTGAGCCGCGATGGCGGTGATATCGCCAAACGTGCCCGGCCAAGGTGTCGTTTTGGTGTCGGGACAGATGCCGACGTGGAATACGCCAAGGCTCCTCTTGCCAAGCAGGATATCCCCGACGGTTTGCAGCTCGCGGTTGACGCGGGCGACCATGCCGTAGTGGTGCGTGGGCTGACCGAGCTGATCGATCATGCCTGCCTTCCAATGCCAGATATCATTCGGGTCATTGGGTTCGCCGGGCGTCCAGTAGGTAAAATACGACAGTCTTGACGCGCCGTAGGCAAGCGATTGATACACCTCAAAGCGGATCTCGGCCTCGGTCAGATCGCGGCAGGGACCGTGCGCAGTCAGCAGTACGATGACCATAAAGGGAATATTTGCCTGCATGGCCGCGGTGCGGATATCCTCGACGTTGTCGAAAAATCCCGGGCGGCTCTCCTTGCGATAGGCCGACTCGAAGATCATGCGCTCGCGCTCGTTTGGAATATCGTAGGCGGGCATGGGCTCGTCGGTCAAAAAATGGTAGTGATCGTAGCTGAGGATGGAGGGGCTTACGTCGGCGACGAAGCGACGCACGTAGGTGGCGTAATCGTCAAAGCCGAGCAGCTCGCTTGGCACGTAGTTGGCAAACAAATTGACGTACCCTTCGTGTAAAGGATCCAGCTGCCAAAGCAGCGCCAGTGTGTCGGAAAGCGCACGGAAGTCGCGCCTATGCGGCTCGTCAAAAAGATGATAGCCGTGCAACGCGGGGAAAAGCGCGTAGTCGTCGATCACGCTCTGCAACAGCGCCCGACGGTTTTGCTCGTCACACAGCGCCGCGTGCAAGCGGTGATCGCTCAGCGTCACGCGCAAGCCCAGCTTGTGGCACAGCGCCAAAATCTCGCGGTTGGTTTCAACGCCGTGGTCGTAGGGCGCGATGAGATTGATCCCCGCCTCCTTCATCTGCACGAAGCGCGCTTCGTCCAACGTTCCGTCTGCGCGGCGCAGATAGGCGGGCGGGATGCCGCACCAATGGGTGATATAAAAACGTTGATTGGACATGGGGTCCTGCCTTTATCTATTATTGGGAAATCACGTTGCTTTGAATCAGTTGATCGATATTTTCTTCGCCGTCGACGACCTTGGCGGCACCGACCGAGAACACATCCGAGACGATGGCGGTATCGACGTGGCCGCAGGGATAGACCTTGAGGACGTTGCCCGAACGATTTACTCCCTTGTCCTTGACGGACAGCACGTTTTTGAGGACGAGATTTTTTACGTCGCCAAACACGCGCAGCTGCTCCATGCCCTCGCTTTGCTCGTTTTCCAGCACCGTCACACCGTCGATGATCAGATTCTGAATGACGGGTTTTCTGCCCGAGGGATAGACGTAGTCCGCGACCGTGTCGGGCGTCGTCGCATAGAAGGGAAGCCCAAACTCACCGATGGCGCGGTTGTCGATGGGATACTCGTGACGGATATTTTTGAGCGTCAGACAACGGATATCACCGCCGACCGAGAACAGCATGGGCGGACGGTAATTGTAGTTAGGCGCGGTGTGGGTGAGGTTGACGTTTTCGATGAAAATATCAGCGAAATTGCCGGCTGTTACGTCGGGGATCCAGGAGTTGATATAAAAGCCGAAGGAGCGGTAGGTTCCTTGCACGTTGCGGATGGTGACGCGGTCGACAAGACCCGTGCCGCGCGACAAAATGCGGATGGACTGATCGGCGTCGTCCAGAAACAGGCCGTCCACCAGCACGTCGGTGATGGAGGACACGCCGTCGCCCTCGTCGGGGCCGATGTTCATAATATCGTCACCCACGCGGCCACCGCAATCGCGGATGGTCAAAAACTGACCGGGCCCCCAGAAATGGAAGCCGTCCTGATTTTGCGCCTGCATTCGTCCCGGCAGCTCCAACCACACGCGCTCGAGCGTCATGTGCAGGAAATTGGCCGTCATAAAGGCGTAGGTGCGGAAGTCGACGATGATAACGTCGCGAAGCAATACGTTTTCCACGCCGTAAAATTCGAAAGCGACTACGCCGCGAATGTTGCCGTAGCTGTTAAACGGACGGGTCTCCTCGGTGACGGGCACGTCGTGCGCCTGATGGGCGCAGTTCTGGTTGTACGTGCCGCCCTTGAGTGTGATATTTTTTACCGTGCGATCGGTGATGTTCCAGTTTGCATTGGTCACGATGGCACAGTCGGAATTGTCCTTTTGATAAAAGCCGCAATCGGCAGTCAGACATTCGATGGTCGTGTTGGAGTAGACCTCCAGGTGCGACACCAGCGCCGCGCCGTCCATAACGAGATGAATGCCACCCTCGGTCTTGGCACGGTCGAGGACTGCCTGAAGAGCGAGCGTGTCGTCGGTGCCGCCGCCGTTATAAACGTGGCTGTCAAGCGCGGCGACCGAGCTTGCGTATACGGTGGAGATTGGCATAGATGATCCCTCCCTTTTATTGTGCGGTTACGTTGTTTTGAATGAGCTGATCGATGTTTTCCTCACCGTCGATGACCTTGGTTGCGCCGACGGAGAACACGTCGCTGACGATGGCGGTGTCGATATGACCGCAGGGGTAGACCTTCAGAATATTGCCCGAGCGTGCCACGCCATTGTCCTTGACCGACAGCACGTTTTTGAGCACGAGGTTGCCTACCTCGCCAAACATCTGGAACTGCTCCATGCCCTCGCTCTGCTCGTTTTCAAGCACCGTCACGCCGTCGATGATGAGATTTTTGATGACGGGCTTTTTGCCCGAGGGATAGACGAAATCGGCGATGGTGCCCGGCTGGGTGGAATAGAAGGGAAGACCGAACTCGCCCAGGGCGCGCTTGTCGATAGGGTACTCGTGGCGGACGTTCTTGATCGTCAGGCAACGAATATCGCCGCCGACCGAGAACAGCATGGGCGGACGGTAGTCGTAGTTTGGCGCGGTGTGCGTGAGGTTGACGTTTTCAATGAAAATATCACCGAAATTGCCTGCCGTGACGTCCGGGAACCAGGAGTTGATGTAAAAACCGAAGGAACGGTAGGAGCCCTGCACGTTGCGGATGGTCACGCGGTCAAGCAGTCCCGTGCCGCGCGAGAGCAGGCGAACGGCCTGGTCGGCGTCGTCGAGGAACAGGCCGTCAACCAGCACGTCGGTGATGGAGGAGGTCTTGTCGGCCTCGTCGGGGCCGATATTCATAAAGTCGTCGCCCACCTTGCCGCCGCAATCGCGGACGGTGAGGAACTGACCGGGACCCCAGAAGTGGAAGCCGTCCTGATTCTGTGCCTGCATGCGCTTGGGCAGATCCACCCAGACGCGATGAAGCGTGACGTTGCGGAAATTGCCTACGGTGATGCAGAAGGTGCGGAAATCGAGCATCTTCAGATCCTCAAGCAGCACGTTTTCCACACCGTACAGCTCGATGGCGAAGATCCAATGGCTATCACCGAAATCCTCGGCGCTGACCTCCATGGGGAAGGGAACGTGGTGGGGCTGGTTGGGCGCGTCCTGATTGTAGGTGCCGCCCTTGAGGGTGATATTGCGGGTGCGGATGGTTTTGCGATCCCACTCTTTATTGGTGATGATGGCACGACCCGATTGGGCAATCTGGAAAAAACCGCAATCGGCGTTCATGCATTCGATGGTGGTGTTGGAGTAAACGTCCAGACCCGAAACCAGCGCGGCACCGTCCATGACGAGATGCACCCCGCCCTCGTCGCGGGCGACGTCAAGAATGGATTGGAGCGCGGCGGTGTCGTCGGTGCCGCCGCCCATGTAGACGTTGCTGTCGAGCTTGGCGTATTGGCTGGCGTAAATGGTGCGGATGTGTGACATAGCTTTGTCCTCCTGAAATTTTGATCCGAGGCTTGGGCGGCTTGCGGATGAAGAATTCTTCTACGTACGCTCATACTGCGCACCTTGCGGCGCGCGCCGAGTGGGTTGCTTTTTGTCTGCGGGGGAGCAAGTCCCTCGCCCTACAAGGTAAAACAAACTTTTCCTTAAAGTTTTTGGGGTTCCAAGAGGGCTTTTTTCAAAAAGTCTCCTTGGTCGCCGAAGGCATTTATTCGTCCTTCAAAATCTTGCGTCGCTTCAAAAAGCGCACGGCCTCCTCGGCGTCCAGATCGAGTGCGTGGGGGTACAGGCGGCCGCCGCGGTACTCAATGATGCTCACGCCTGCGTTTTTGGTGGGCTTGCGTTGCAGCTCGGGCTTGCCGTACAGCCGCACGAACACAGACTTGATGGCGGCGCTGTGTGAGATCATAACGATATGTTTTTTGTCGCTCTTGCGGGCGTACGTTAGCAGCGTGCGCATCATGCGCTCGCGTACGCGGTACAGCGGCTCCTGATGCTCGTTTCCTCCGCGTGCGCGGTAAGCCTTGAGCTCGGCCTTGGTCATGCCGTCCACGTCGCCGAAGTCGCGTTCGATCAGGCCCTCCTCGGCGATAATAGCGTCTTTGGGAAAGCCCACACACGCGGCAAAGATGGCGGCACTGTCAAGCGCGCGGCTGAGCGGGCTGGATACGATGGCGTCAGCGGGCAATTTGGCCAGCAGCTGACCGCAACGAAGCATTTGCTCGCGTCCGGCCTCGTTCAGAGGAACGTCGCGGCGTCCTTGGCGGCGGCGCTGATGGTTCCAATCGGTCTCGCCGTGGCGAATGAGATAGATCATCATGGCTCGTCCACCCCCTTCACACCGCTTTGCAGTGCGGCGACCTCCTCGTCGGTCAGATAGCGCCATTCGCCGCGCTCCAGCGCGGGATCCAGCGTCAAGGGGCCGAAGGTGACGCGCTCCAGCGAGAGGATCTTATTGCCTACCGCCTCAAACATGCGCTTGATCTGGTGGTACTTGCCCTCGGTAAGCACGATAATTCCGCTTTGACTTTTCGCCTCGGCGATCATGCGGGCGGGCTTGGTTCTGTAGCCGTCCTCCAGCTCGACGCCTGCCTCCAGCTGCTCGATGTCCTCGGGCAAAAGAGGCAGCTTGCAGGTGTAGGCGTAGCGTTTTTCAACGTGATGGCGGGGGGAGAGCAGACGATGGGAGAGGTCTCCGTCGTTGGTCAGGAGCATCAGCCCCAGCGTGTATTTGTCAAGGCGTCCGCAGGGGAAAAGACCGATGCGCTGCAGCTCCTCGGGGAGCAGCGTCAGCACGGTCGCCTCACGGCCGTCCTCGGTCGCGCTGACATAACCCGCAGGCTTGTTGAGCAGAATATAGGTGTAACGGCGGTAGACGATGCGCTCACCGTGCAAGGTGATGACGTCGGTATCGGGGTCGACGTGGCGGTCGGCCTTTTTCTCGACGATGCCGTTGACCGTGATCTTGCCGCCGCGCGCGGCACGTCCCGCATCACTGCGCGAGATCTTGCCCGTGGAGACTAAATATTTGTCCAGACGCATGCGTCCGCCTCCTTTCGTTTGCCGTGATATTTCATAGATAATTCAGTATACCACATTTTGCCTTTTTTGTAAACACCTTTGCCCCAATTCCGCTATCGTCAAAATCCCGAAATTTCGGCGCAATATTTGGCGTTTTGCATTTGACAAATGGGAAAAACTGTGGTAGAATATACTGTATTATTCTGCTCACTGTGCCCATTTTTAGCTTACGAGGGCAAAAAAGCAAGAAGGGAGCGCATACTATGGTGACCATCGTGTCCGTTGCGGCCAATTCCCGCGCCGAAAAGGCAGGGATCGTAGCAGGCGACAAATTGCATACCATCAATTTCCGCGAGATCCGCGACGTGCTGGATTATCGCTTTTATCTGGCCGAGCGCACCGTGCGCCTCTGCTTTTTCCGCGGTGAGGAGCGCCACGAGGTGGTCATCCAGAAGCAGGAGTACGACGACATTGGCCTGGAGTTTGAAACGCCGCTGATGGACGAAAAGCATTCCTGCGAAAACAGATGCATCTTCTGCTTCATCGACCAGCTGCCAAAGGGGCTGCGACAGACGCTGTATTTCAAGGACGACGACAGCAGATTGTCCTTTTTGCACGGCAACTATATCACGCTGACCAATCTGTCCGAGCGGGATATCGACCGCATCATTGAGATGCACATCTCGCCCATCAATATTTCTGTTCACACCACCGACCCCGAGCTGCGCGTCAAAATGATGCGCAACAAGCACGCGGGCGAGGTGCTGTCCTATATGAGACGACTGGCCGACGCGGGCATCCGCATCTGCGCCCAGGTGGTGCTGTGCCGCGGCATCAACGACGGTGAGCATCTGGCGCACACCATGCGCGATATGCTCGACTATATGCCCGCGCTGGATAGCGTGTCCATCGTTCCTGCGGGGCTGACGCGCTACCGCCAGAAGCTGTATCCGCTGGACCCCTATTCTCCCGAGGAGTGCCGCGCCATCATTGAGCAGGTGAGCCTCGTGGGTGACGAATGCGTCAAGCAGTACGGCCGCCGCGTCTTTTTCTGCGCGGACGAGCTGTATATCAAGGGCGGTGTCGATCTGCCCGACGATGACTACTACGAAAACTATTCCCAGCTGGAGGACGGCATCGGCATGATGACCTCGCAGGCGTTTGAGTTTGCCGCCGAGATGCGTTTTCTTGAGGACGATCTGGCAGACTATACCGCGCCGCGTACCATCACGGTCGTCACGGGCGTATCCGCCGAGGCGGGCATTCGCCGCTTGTGCGGACAGCTGGAGGCCGCGGTGGAGGGGCTGACCATTCACGTCGTTCCCATCGTCAATCATTTCTTTGGTGAGACCATCACCGTCGCAGGTCTTCTGACGGGCAAGGACATGGCCGAGCAGCTCGCAGGGCGGGAGCTTGGCGACGAGGTGCTCGTTCCCGAAAACACGCTGCGTGCCGACGGAGATCTGTTCCTTTGCGGCATGACACCAAACGAGCTTTCCGCGCGTCTGGGCGTGAAGATCCGCATCAGTCCCAACGACGGCGGTGCGCTTCTGACCGCGCTGCTCGGAACCAACCAAGACACACCCATCTACGATGCCGCGCATCGTAGGGAAGAGGAGGTAACCACATGAGTAAACCTATCATTGCCGTCGTCGGCAGACCCAACGTGGGCAAAAGCACGCTGTTCAACCGTTTGATCGGCGAGCGTCGCTCCATCGTCGAGGACACCCCCGGCGTCACCCGCGACCGTATTTACGGCGAGACCGAATGGAGAGGTCGTCAGCTGGTGCTGATCGACACGGGCGGTATCGAGCCCAAAACGGACGATATTATCTTGGCGCAGATGCGCAATCAGGCGCAGATCGCCATCGACACGGCCGACGTTATTATCTTTTTGTGCGACGTTCACACGGGTGTGACCGCCAACGACCATGACATCGCCGTTATGCTCAAAAAGAGCGGAAAGCCGGTCATTCCTTGCATCAATAAGTGCGACCGCACGGGTGCGCCCCCTCTGGAATTTTACGAGATTTACGAGCTGGGCTTTGACCACGAGCCGATCGCCGTTTCCTCGGTTCACGGCTCGGGCACGGGAGATCTGCTGGACGCTTGCGTCGACGCGCTCCCCGAGCAGGTGGAGGAGGAAGAAGAGGACGAGGGTATTCGCGTGGCCGTCATCGGCAAGCCCAACGCTGGCAAGTCCTCCATCATCAACCGCTTTGTCGGCGCGGAGCGCATGATCGTTTCCAACATCGCGGGCACGACGCGTGATAGCGTGGACACCTCGGTTGAAAACGAGTACGGCAAGTTCACCTTCATCGACACGGCGGGTATTCGCCGCCAGTCCAAGATCAACGATAAGATCGAAAAATACAGCGTCCTGCGCGCCCACATGGCAGTCGAGAGAGCAGACGTATGCCTTTTGATGATCGACGCGACCGAGGGCATCACCGAGCAGGACGAAAAGATCGCGGGCATCGCCCACGAGTCGGGCAAGGGAAGCATCATCGTCGTCAACAAGTGGGATCTGGTGGAGAAGGACAACAACACCGTCAAGGCGTTTACCGACAAGATCCGCACCGCGCTGGCCTATATGCCCTACGCGCCCATTATCTTTGTTTCCGCCAAAACGGGACAGAGATTGCCCAATATTTACAAGCTGATCGCTCACGTGCAGAATCAGCGCAATACCCGCATCACGACGGGCATGCTCAACGATATTCTGAGCGAGGCGATGATGCGTACGCAGCCGCCGTCCGACAAGGGCAAGCGCCTCAAGATCTATTATATGACGCAGAACGCGGTAGCACCGCCTACCTTCGTTTTGTTCTGCAATTCGATCGAGCTGTTCCATTTCTCGTATCAGAGATATATTGAAAATTGCCTGCGGGAGACGTTTGGCTTTGAGGGAACGCCGATTAAGATGATCATTAAGCAGAAGGGCGATTCGTAAAGGTTTTATGCCTGCGTAGCCGGAACGGCGCGCCACAACGCGGCGCGCTATGCATCATGCTACTTCTTGCTTCGCGGCAAGAAGTAGCCAAGAAACGCGCCAAGGGCAAGCCCTTGGAACCCGGCGGCGCGCAAATTGGCGTTACGCTCTCGCTTCACTCACATTCGCGCGAAGTGTTACAAATTCAGATTTTGCGTTCGCATTTTGATGTAAAATGCGAACACGAAAGATGCACGCAACGGGTGACAGCAAAAGTCCTTGCTAACTGCTACGCGCCTTGTGATAGACTAAATTTCGAGCAGAACGAGAACGTGTAAAATCTTGCTAAAGTTAACCCATCTGCGGGGTGGGATATATGCCCCACAGATGGAAGATTTTTGCCAAACAAAAAGCCCCGACGGCTGTTGTCAAGCCGACGGGATGCAGGGAGATCCAAGAGGGAACGTCTTGGTTCACTTTCTTGGTTACTTCTTTCTTGAACGAGAAAGAAGTAACATAAAAACCGGTACAGCGCACGCGCGTAGCTGTGTGCGCGTCCGTAGAAACGGTTGCTTAACCTTTCGCTTCCCCACTCTTCACCAACGGAGGTGTTTCCATGTCAACATTCATCGACCATGTAAAAATTGAAATCAAAGCCGGTGACGGTGGCAACGGTGCCATCGCCTTTCACCGTGAAAAATACGTTTCCGCCGGAGGCCCCGACGGCGGCGACGGCGGTCGCGGCGGTAACATCGTCTTCCGCATCGACGAGGGCGTCAACACCCTGCTCGCTTACCGCTACCGCCATAAATTCGTCGCAGGCAACGGCGGCGACGGCAAGGGCAACAAGATCCACGGCGCGTCTGCTGACGATCTGATCATCCCCGTTCCCCGCGGTACCATCATCAAGGACGCCGAAACGGGCGCGGTCATTCACGATATGTCAGACGGCGAAGACTTCATCGCCTGCCGCGGTGGCCGCGGCGGCTGGGGTAACCGTCACTTTGCAACGGCGACCCGTCAGGTGCCCATGTTTGCCAAAAACGGCACCAAGGGCGAGCATAAGTTCGTTTCGCTCGAGCTGAAAATGCTGGCCGACGTAGGTCTGATCGGCTTCCCCAGCGTGGGCAAGTCGTCCATTCTTTCCCGCATCAGCGCGGCACGTCCCAAGATCGCCGAGTATCATTTCACTACGCTCTCGCCCAATCTCGGTGTCGTGCGCGTGCATGACGAGGCGGGCTTTGTGGCGGCCGATATTCCCGGACTCATCGAAGGCGCGTCGGAGGGCGCGGGCTTGGGCCACGACTTCTTGCGCCACGTTGACCGCTGCCGTCTGCTCCTTCACGTAGTGGACATTTCCTGCTACGAAGGAAGAGACCCCATCGACGATATCAAGACTATTAACCAGGAGCTGCTTCGCTACAGCCCGGCCCTTGCCGAGCGTCCCCAGATCATCATCGCTAACAAGTGCGATATTCTGGACGAGGAGCTGTTCGACGTTGCGGAATTTGAGGAGTTCGTCCGTGAAAATGACTGGGATCTCTTGTACGTTTCCGCCGCAACGGGCGAGGGATTGCGCGAGATGATCGAGCTGGTCTATGACCGCTTGCAATCGCTTCCTCCCATCCTCACCTACGAGGCTGAGGCCGTGCAGGAGGAAGAGGTCGTCGGCAAGCAGACCGATATTCGCCGCGAGGGCGGCAAGTTCATCGTCGAGGGTCAGTGGATCTTCAATCTGATGAACCAGATCAATTTCGACGACTACGAATCTCTCAACTATTTCCAACGCGTGCTGCAACGGAGCGGCGTGTTTGAACAGCTCGAGGCGGCAGGCTGCCAGGATGGCGATACCGTCTCGATGTATGATTTCGAGTTCGAGTATGTAAAATAATATCATGATCAGAAATATCACAATCAGGAGGTAACGTATGAACGTTTGGCACGATATGGACCCCGCACAGGTCAAACCCGGCAATTTTTCGGCCGTGATTGAGATTCCCAAGGGCAGTCAATGCAAGTATGAACTGGATAAGCACACCGGCTTGCTTCGTCTTGACCGCGTGCTGTATACCTCCACCCACTATCCCGCCAACTACGGCTTTATTCCCCGCACCTACGCAGACGACGGTGACCCCTTGGACGTGCTGGTGCTGTGTAACATGCCGCTGTACCCTCTGACGTTGGTGCAGGTCTATCCCATCGGCGTGATGCGAATGATCGACGGCGGCAAGCTGGACGATAAGATCATCGCCTTGCCCTTTTCCGATCCAACTTACCACGACGTGCGCGACGTGTCCGAGCTCCCGCCCCATATTTTCGATGAGATCATGCACTTTTTTACCGTCTATAAGCAGTTGGAAAACAAGCAGACGGCGGTCAAGGAGCTGTTTGGCCATCAGGAGGCTGAGCGCATCATCGAGCAGGCGATCGCGGATTACGGACGCTTGTTCGGCGGCACCGAGGGCGCGCAGGGCTGTGAGTCCGACGAATAAAAAAAGGCAGATATGCCATGGCAAAAAAGCCGTGGCATATCTTTTTTTGTTTTCGCATACAATGAAGCGAAAAAGAATACGTCCGCGAGGGCGGACGGGGAGAGGAGAAGGATATGGACGATTTTTACACACCAAGCACCAAAGGGGCGGGCGGTGACGTTCTGCGGCTGCAGCTGCCTATTTGCGACAAGATTGTGACGAGTGAGGTGGCGGGGGATTTTTCGCTGCCTGACTATCAGCCCGAGATCAAACGTCTTCTGCGCGTCAGCGCGACGGTACAGCCCCCCACTCACTACGTTGGCGGCGGCTCTGCCGAATTTTCGGGGACGGTGGATTTTTGCATGATCTACGCGGGGAGCGACGGCAAGATGTATTGCTTTCCCACCTCGTCGGACTACGTTTTCCGCGTGCCGCTGGAGGCAAGCCCTGATTTTGATCTGAACGACGGTCTCGTCTGCTACGCACTTTGCGAGAGTGAGTCCGTCATCAGTCGCGTCAGCGGTCCGCGCCGTATGAGCGTCAAGTGCCGTCTCAAGGCGCGGGTCAAGGCCTACGGAAGCTATCTTTTGGAGGAAAAGCGACGCGGCAAGTCGCTCGAGGGCTGTGGCGAGGAACGCCTTTGGAAAGAAGCACAAACGGCAATCAGCTCGCACGCGCAGGGCGAGCCCTTCGTCGTCAGCGACGAGATCCTTCTGGATCGCGAGGCGGGAATGGCGGACGACTGGCGCATCGTCAGCGGTGACGCACAGGTGATGGTCAACGAGGCACTCTGCGGCAACGGACGCATCAACTGCCGCGGCGAGGTGGTGCTCAAGCTGATGCTGCAGCGCGAGGGCGAGGCACAAGAGCCCACGTGCGTGTGGCGTAAGCTGCCCTTCAATCACGAAATGAAGGCGGACGGCGCGACGGTCGGCGGTGAGGCGGCGGTCAGCGGCGTTTGCACCGAGCTGAATCTTGCCTTGGAGGAAGGTAGAGTGCTGTGCGAGGCCGAGATCGTAACGGAGGCGTGCTGTCAGCAGACGGAGACGCTGGCTTATACTGCCGATTGGTACGCGACGGGCTGTGAGAGCAGCTGTGACGTCAGCGAGGTGACGCTGCCGCACGCTCTTCGGTGTGTCAACGGCAACGTGACGCAGAGTGAGGCCAAGAGCCTTGAGGAGCTTGGCATCGCACCCGACGCGCACGTGGTCGACGTGGCAGGGCAGGCAACGCTGGATACAGTTTCGCAGGATCGCGGCCGCTACGTGATGAGCGGCAACTGCCGCTACACGCTGATTCTTGTCTCGTCCGACGGTGAGATGAGCACCAAAGAGATCGAGCTACCTTGGCGTTACGTGGCGGACGGCGCGGCGGCAGGCGAAGCGCCGCTTCATTACGAAGGGCAGGCGCAGGTATTGAGTGCGAAGGCGCGCATGGACGGCAAGCGGCTGGCGATCGACGCCGAGCTGGGTGTTTGCGCACGGCTGTGGACGGAGAAAACGATCCTCGTGGCGACCGCCTTGACGCATGGCGAACGCAGAGAGCGGACGGCGGGCGAGATGCTGCTTTGCTATCCCTCAAGAGAGGATACGCTGTGGAGCGTGGGCAAGAGATACGGATGTGAGATCGACCGTCTGGTGGCGAAAAATCGCTTGAATGATGAAAAGCGTGCCGATGATATCGCGTCACTTTCGGACGTGAGGGTGATGGGAATCTGACAGACCGACTTTGCCGTGTGCAAACAAAAAAGCGACCTCGGATTTGCTCCGAGGTCGCAATTTTTATCGATCAAAAACGATGACTTTGCGCTCTTTGGCCTTGATAAATACCTTTTCAAATCCGATCAGATGGCGATCGGGGGCTGGCGCGTAGCGCAAAACGGCATAGGCTGTGTCGATTTCACTTTCGTTGGTCAGCTCAACCGTTTTGTCGTCGATCCAACGCTCACGAATATCGGCATATGATAAACCGTGACCGAAGGGGAACACGGGCGTGCCGGTAAAATAGCGGTAGGTGCGATTTTCCATGGAATAGTCGGAAAAATCGGGCAGATCGTCCACACCGCGATAGAAGGTCACGGGCAGGCGTCCCGAGGGGCTGACGTCTCCGAACAGAATATCGGCCAGCGCGTGACCGCCCTCGGCACCGGGGTAGAACACCTGAAGCAGGGCGGCGCAGTTGTCCTTCATATCGGCAAGACCGACGCAGGAGCCGCTGACGTTGACGAATACGATGGGCTTGCCCGTCTCTTTGATCGCCTCGTAAAGCGTGAGCTGGGAGCGGGGCAGATCGAGCGTTGCGCGGTCGCCGACGGCAAGGCCTTGGACGTTGGCCGTGCCCTCCTCGCCTTCCAGCACCGCGTCAAGTCCCATACACATGACGACCACGTCGCTCTGGCGCGCGGCGATGACGGCCTCACGGATGGTGATGCCAAGCTCCGGGTTGGGGCGCTCGTTATACAGATGCGCGCCCTGTGCGTAGGTCACACGTCCCCGGCAGGCCTCGCGGATGCCCGCGAGCAAGGTCGTATAGCTGTCGGGCGTGCCGTTGTAGTTGGCCAAAAGTACGTCGCGCGAGTCGGCGTTGGGACCGACGACGGCCACGCGGCTGGTTTTGGATAGAGGAAGAATGCCGTCGTTTTTGAGAAGAACGATACTCTCTCTCGCCATTTGGCGGTTGAGGGCGCGGTGCTCCTCGCAGGAAACGACGTCGTAGGGGATGGCGTCGTATTCACAGTCGTCATCGAACATACCGAGGCGATAGCGAGCGGTGAACAGGCGCGTAACTGCCTCGTCGATATAGCACTCGTCAAGCAGCCCCTTTTCGACTGCCTCCTTGAGGAAGGAATAGGCAAAGCCGCAGTTGAGCGCACAGCCGTTCTGAACGGCCAGCGCGGCGCTCTCGGCACGCGATGTGGTAGACCCATGATGCGCGTCGATATCGCAGATGGCACCGCAGTCGGACACGACGTAGCCGTCAAATCCCATCTCACCGTACAGCGTGTCGCGCAGAAGCGTTTTGCTGGCGCAGCAGGGCTCGCCGTTGGTTCGGTTGTACGCGCCCATGACGGCGGCGGGATCGGCGTGGTCGATGCAGTATCGGAACGCCCAAAGATAGGTGTCCTTCATATCCTTTTCGCTGACGACGGCGTCAAAGCCGTGGCGTTGAGACTCGGGGCCGCTGTGGGCGGCAAAATGCTTGAGCGTCGCGTCAACGCGGCGGTATTTGCCCTCGCCTTGCATTCCGCGCACGAAGGCGGTACCCATGCGGCCCGTCAGATAGGGATCTTCACCGTAGGTTTCATGTCCCCGTCCCCATCTTGGATCGCGGAAAATATTGATGTTGGGCGACCAGCAGGTCAATCCCTGATAGATATCGGTGTCGCCAAAGGTTTTATATTCGTTGTATTTGGCACGCGCCTCGGTGGAAATGACCTCGCCCACGCGGTGGAGCAAGTCGCTATTAAAGCTTGCCGCCATACCGATGGCCTGGGGAAAGACGGTGGCCGTGCCCGAGCGGGCGTAGCCGTGGAGCGCCTCGTTCCACCAGTTGTAAGCGGGAATGCCCAGACGCTCAATGGCGGGGGCGGCGTGTTGCATTTGTCCGATCTTTTCCTCCAACGTCATCTGCGCGACGAGGGCGGCCGCACGCGCGCGGCACTTTGCTTGCATGGCTTCGTTTTTCATGTGCGATCCTCCGAATAGGACGTTTTGAGCGTTGCAAGGGTATGGCAAACGGGGCGCAACGCGCTGTAAACGGAATGGTACAGTTGATAATAGGGCTCGTAGTCCGCTTGATTTTGCTCGATGGGAGACTGCTCGGTGCGCACGCGGATGACGGCGTCACAGGCATCGGGAACGCTTGCCCAAACGCCAGCTCCGACGCCTGCCAGAAGGGCCGCGCCCAGAGCACCGCCGTCGTTCGAGGCGGCAGTACAGACGGTACAGCCCAGCACGTCGGACAGCATCTGCCGCCACAACGGGCTGACCGCGCCACCACCGCAGGCCATCATACGCGCGGGGGCGGTCACACCTGCCGCATCAAACAGCGAAAGGCAATCGCGGAGCGAGTAGATCACGCCCTCCATGACGGCGCGCAGACAATGCGCACGGGTGTGCGAGGCCGAAAGACCAAGCAGTGCTCCGCGGGCAAAGGGATCGAGAT
Organism: Oscillospiraceae bacterium; assembly: GCA_015064805.1. Lineage (GTDB taxonomy): Bacteria > Bacillota > Clostridia > Oscillospirales > CAG-272 > SIG644. The sequence goes on along the minus strand of SVRN01000027.1, from coordinate 1,476 downwards.
GCGGCGTGCGCTCGCCCATCAGATAGGGTAGAAAGAGGAGACGGTCAGCGCCGATGGGAATGTCGGCGGCAATCTCGTCCATGCGTGCGTAAACGTCGACGTTGCGCTCCTTGGCTTCCGCCTGCTCGACGGCACAGAACTGATCTCGGAACCAGCGCAGGGACAAGCCTGCCGCAAGCGTGACGCCCATGACGTGATATTCGCCCGGAACGGCGGCACAGAAGGAATGGATGCGCCCATCGGGATCGGCACGCAGCTCCTTGCAATGGCTGAACACGACGCCGCTGGTGCCGATGGTGGTAAAGCCGTAGCCGTCACGCACGGCACCGCAACCGACGGCGGCCGCCGCGTTGTCACCCGCACCGCCCACGACGACGGTGGCGGTGGAAAGACCTGTCAGCGCGGCGATCTCGGGGGTGATCGTGCCCGTCACCTCGCAGGATTCGTACACGTCTGCCAGCAGCGAGCGGTCAATGTCAAGGGCGGCAAGCACCTCGTCCGACCAATCGCGCGCTTCAATATTGAGCAGCTGCATACCCGAGGCGTCCGACGCGTCGGTGGCGAAGATGCCCGTGAGGCGGTAGCGGATGTAGTCCTTGGGCAAAAGAATGTGGCGGCATTTATCGTAAATCTCTTTCTCGTGCTTGCGCACCCAGAGGATCTTGGAGGCGGTAAAGCCCGTCAGCGCGGGGGATTTGGTGATGGCCATGAGGCGATCGGCGCCGACCAAGCGGGTGATCTCTTCGCATTCCTCGCTCGTGCGGCCGTCGCACCAGATGATGGAGCGGCGCAATACCTGCCCATTCTCATCCAGCATAACAAGGCCGTGCATCTGCCCCGAAAGACCGATGCCGACGACGTGGGAGGGGTTACAATTTGATGCTTCAAGGACTGCGCGAATGCCCTCGAGCGTGGCCTGCCACCAATCCTCGGGCACTTGCTCGGCCCAGCCGTTTTGGGGCTGATAGAGAGGATACTCGGCGGTGTGAACGGCCAGACGGGCGCCGTGCTCATCGTACAGCGCGGTCTTGGTGCCCGACGTACCGATGTCAATGCCGATCAAAAGACGTGCTTGCATACGCGCACCTCCTTATCCGAACATCAAGGCGTTCAGCGCCGCTTCCAGGTATTCCTGGCGGCCGCTCTTGACCGAATCCAGCACCTCGCCCTTGGCAAGCGCGTAGGTCTCAAGCGATTCCAGCGTGGCGCGACCCGAGACGATCTCCGCTCCGATACCGCTTTCGTAGCTGGAATAGCGTTCTTTGATAAAATCGTCGAGCAGACCGTCCTCGCGCACGCGGATGGCCAGACGAAGCGCCAACGCGTAGGCGTCCATGCCTGCGATATGAGCAAGCACGATATCCTCGGGGGTGAACGATCCGCGGCGGCACTTGGCGTCAAAGTTAAGACCGCCCGTTTTGAATCCGCCCGCCTTGAGCACCTCAAGCATGACGAGCATATTGTCGTAGACGTTGG